>CAZBZV010000032.1:0-46249 GCA_964496505.1 uncultured Ignavibacteria bacterium
TCCTTTTTGGCCAGTTTGTCGAAGGTGCCGTCCTCTTTCATCCTCTCCAGGTCTTTGAGACGCTTGATATTGTTCTTAATGGTCTGGAAATTGGTGAGCATTCCGCCCAGCCAGCGCTCGGTAACATAAAACTGTCCGCTGCGCATGGCCTCTTCATAGATGACATCCTGGGCCTGCTTCTTGGTACCCACGAATAAAATTGAATGGCCGCGGGAAATAATCTCATTGACCTTATGACAGGCCATCTCCATCGAGAGCATGGTCTTCTTCAAGTCGATGATATAGATGCCGCTTTTGGCGGAAAAAATAAAGCGTTTCATCTTGGGATTCCAGCGCTGAGTCTGGTGTCCAAAATGCACGCCTGCTTCGAGAAGGTCCTTGATAGTCACATCAAGCATGTAGATCTCCTTTGGTTAATTCCTCCAACCGCGTCATCCCTCGGGGGACATCCTGTTTCGGATGACCGCCCCCGAAGTCAGCGATTGTGCGTAATAGTTTAATTGAAAAATTTTATCTCTTGGAATACTGGAAGCGCTTACGTGCTTTCACCATTCCGTATTTCTTTCTCTCGACTTCACGGGGATCGCGTGTCAGAAGCCCGGCTTCTTTCAGAGGCTGACGAAGCGTGTTATCATATTTCGTCAATGCTCTTGCCAGCGCCAGGCGCATTGCGCCCGCCTGCCCGCTGATTCCTCCGCCCCTGGTGCGGCAGAAAACATCGAACTTACCCTCGGTCTCGGTGACCTTGTAGGCCTCGTAGATATGGTCGATCAACATCTGACGATTGCGAATATAATCACGCAACTCGCGCCCGTTGACATTCCACTTGCCGCTGCCAGGTTTCAGCCTGACTGTAGCTACTGCCGTTTTGCGACGCCCGGTAGCTATGATCTGCTCTTCCATATTATCCTTTCAAATCCAGATTGATTACAATTCCAATGGCTCGGGTTTTTGAGCCTGATGCGGATGCCCGGGGCCGCGGTAAACAAACAGCTTCTTCATCATCTTGCGACCCAGACGATTTTTCGGAACCATGCCCTTCACAGCCGAACGGATGATATCTTCCGGCTTGGAGAGCATCATCTGCTCGAAGGTCTTCGATCTCAAACCGCCGGGATAACCGGTGTGACGGAAATAGCGTTTCTGGAACATCTTCTTTCCGGTTATGACCACTTTGCCCGCGTTTACCACAATAACATAATCTCCGGCATCCATATGAGGTGTATATTGCGGCTTGTTCTTGCCCATCAATATACGGGCGATTCGACCGGCCTGGCGCCCAAGCACCTTACCCTCGACATCCACAACGTACCATGTCTTGTTAAGATCTGAAAGCTTTGGTATATACGTTTTCATAAAACTCCTCTAATCCCGGAAATAATTAAACGCAAAATTTACATTATAATCAGAAAATGTCAAGCACTAATACGCCCATATTTTTGATAATTTTGCCCTGAAAAGGTTCCCCTCAATTAATACCGGCCAACAACTTATGCTGTTGATGTGTTCCTTTTTTTGAACAGTATTATGATTTTATTCGGAATTTTCCTTCAATGTGTTGGAATAATCCAATAAAAAATGGCCTTTTGCCCATTCAACCTTCCCGATTCCGGCTGTCTGCAATCACATGTCCTGAGACGATTTGACAATATCTAAACAAACTGTTTCAAATTGGTTCAGGAATTGCTCTAATTAAGTGCGATTTAGGGAATCTTTGAATAACAGAGAGGAGATTTTATGAGAAGTCGCAGTCAGGGGTATTTACTGTTAGCAACATCTATCTTAATAATATTTGGATTTTTTCTTTTTACAGGCTGTTCTGAATTGCCGAATAAGCCTGAATCCACCGGGGATTTTTCTATAGCAGAGTTTGAGAAAATTTTCACAAATCCTAATCCGCCTATATTACCGGACAATATCGCTGTCAGCAAGCTGGTTATTACAAAGATCGGGGCTACGATTCCAATCGATATAGAGCCCGATAAGGAAGCGTATTTTGTTGTACCAAAGAACTCGATAGACTCAAAGACTCAGATATCTATATCGGTGCAAAGAATCAACGTGCCGGGCAGAACTGTGCTGCAGTTTACTTTCGGACCACGTGGTACGGAGTTTTCGCCCGAGGCCCATCTTATCCTCAATAAGGATCTTTTCAATGACGAGGACATGGAACGGGTGGAATGGTATTATTTTAATCCACAAGCTTTCAGCTTTGAGCTGGAGGCGGTTTCCCCGGTCATAGACGGCAAAGTGGATATCCCCGTTTCACATTTCTCTAAATACTTTGGTTTATCCCAGGGAGGCCAATAGAACGGAAAAGACCTCTTCCACATATAAATTCTAACCCTCTGCACAGCCCTGCTCTTAGTATAGCAAAACCCGTTCGCCCGAGCGGGTTTTATTTTTTTTCGGCAGGTAAGGGTGTGATCAATAATTGAACACATACTATTATGACAGGGATTCATTCCAATAGATATGGGATTTCAGCCATAAAAAAGAGCATTAATGAAGGTGTTCAATAGGTGCGCAGAAAGAGATACCTCAACAAGCCCATGATTATCATGCATTTATAAAATTTTGCACAAATGTTTTGGAATGGAACACAAGTTGCACAAATAAACACCAGAAGCAAACAATGAGGCAGAATGATTGAAGATGAAAACGAGGTGACTACATTAAACAGGCAACCTGCTCTTTATAAGATATAGCCCAAACCCCTGCACAACCCTACTCTAAGCACAGTAAAAAACCCGTTCGCCCGAACGGGTTTTTTTATATTCTATCTGCCCATCTGCTTAACCTGTTTAACCAGACGTATCCTGTTTTTCGCCCTGATTAAGGCGTTATGTGCCCGGGGCAGATCGATATCACCTGAATCCATGTTCAGCCTTTTCTCTGCGCGGTTCAAAGCGCTTTCAGCCCTGGAAAGATCGATCTCCTCGACAAACTCCACCGCATCCGCGAGAATAGTGGCGGTGTTGTTGGAGACCTCCAGAAAGCCCTGTGAAATAGCGGCTATTTTCTCTTTCTTGTGAACATCGCGAATCTCGATCTTGCCTGTCACCAGAGATGTTATCAGGGGAGCATGATTAGAAAGTATGCCGAGATAACCGTCGATCCCGGGGGCCACCAGAGACTCGACATCATCCTCATACAACACTCTTTCAGGTGATACTATCGACAGCTTAAACATAGGCTAATCTTTCTTCATTTCCTCGGCTTTTTCACGAGCCTCGTCAATGTTTCCAACCATATAGAAGGCCTGCTCGGGCATATCATCACCCTTGCCTTCCACCAATTCCTTGAAGCTGGCAATGGTCTCGCTCAGCGGTACATACCTGCCGGGAATACCGGTAAACTGCTCGGCCACGAAGAACGGCTGGGAAAGGAATCGCTGGATTTTTCTGGCCCGAGACACAGTTAGCTTATCCTCTTCGGAGAGTTCATCGATACCCAGAATGGCAATAATATCCTGAAGGTCCTTATATCTCTGGAGAATCATCTGCACGTCACGAGCGACCTTATAATGCTCATCGCCCACAACCTTCGGATCCAGAATCCTGGAGGTGGAGTCGAGCGGATCGACCGCCGGGTAGATACCGAGCTCGGCAATCTGACGGGAAAGCACCGTGGTAGCGTCGAGATGCGCAAAGGTCGTGGCCGGAGCGGGGTCGGTCAAGTCGTCCGCGGGAACATATATCGCCTGCACCGAAGTAATCGAACCGGCTTTGGTGGAGGTAATTCGTTCCTGCAAAGCGCCCATTTCATTCGCGAGCGTGGGCTGATAACCCACCGCCGAAGGCATACGTCCCAAAAGCGCGGACACCTCGGAACCGGCCTGCACGAAACGGAAGATGTTATCAATAAACAAGAGCACATCCTGATGCATCTCATCACGGAAGTACTCGGCCATGGTAAGGCCGGAAAGTCCCACTCTAAGACGGGCGCCCGGGGGCTGATTCATCTGGCCGAAGACCATGCAGGTCTTGTCGATAACACCTGACTCGGTCATCTCCAGCCAGAGGTCGTTACCTTCACGGGTTCTTTCACCCACACCGCAGAATACCGAATAACCGGCGTGCTCGGAAGCGATACTGCGGATCAGCTCCATAATAATAACGGTCTTCCCAACACCTGCGCCGCCGAACAGCCCAACTTTGCCGCCCTTGGCGTAAGGCTCGAGAAGATCGATCACCTTGATACCGGTCTCGAAAATCGAGGTCTCGATATCCTGATCGGTGAATGACGGAGGCGGGTGATGGATCGGCCTGGTCTCGGTGCCTTCCGAAACAGGCCCTTTCTCATCAATAGGATGACCTTCCAGGTCAAATACTCTTCCAAGCACCTGCTCGCCCACCGGAACGGCAATCGGTTCGCCGGTATCGACAGCCTTCATGCCTCGCACCAGACCATCTGTAGATGCCATAGAAATACATCTAACCATGTTGTCGCCGATATGCAAGGCGGCCTCCACAGTCAGATTGATCTCTTTTTCTTTATCTACGATCTTGATCGCATTAAGAATATTAGGTAATTTATCGGAATCAAACTGGCAATCAACAGTTGCCCCGATAACCTGTAGCACTTTACCAACATTCTCTTCTGCCATTGCAATTCCTTTATTAATTATTGTTTTTTTTCAGACTCAAATCTATATGCAAAGCACCCGTGCAAGGGTTGCGTTTTAACTTTACAAAACCGTGCTACTTATTGAGCGCTTCAGCGCCGGAAACGATCTCCAGCAATTCATTGGTAATGCTGGCCTGGCGGGCCTTGTTGCGCTGCAGGGTCAAATGATCGATCATCTCCCCCGCATTCTTTGTGGCCGAACCCATAGCCAGCATACGAGTGCCATGCTCGGAAGCTATTGCATCGGCAATAGCCATCTGCACCAGCACCAGCGCATAGCTGGGTAAAAGCTGCTTGAAAATAGTCTCAGGATCGGGCTCGAAAATATATTCTCCGGCCGAAGATGACTCTTCCCCTTCGGCCTCCGCCTCGAACTCGGCCTTAATCGGCAGAAACTGCATTTCCGTTATCTGGAAATTGGCCGTAGATAAAAAAGCGGTATATATAAATACAATTCGATCTACATCGCCCGAGATAAACGATTCCGAGAGATAATTGGTTATCTCGCGCACCTTGCCGATATCGACCTTGCCGTCAAAATCCTGGTATCTGTTTAAGATTTTATAATCGCGGCGCTTATAGAGATTGATCGCCTTCTTGCCGACAAGAACGAGGCCGACATCCAGATCGGAATGATCCGCAACCCACTGATTAGCGCGCCTGAAGATATTGCTGTTATACGAACCGCACAGGCCCCTATCGGAGGACACCACCACCAGCGCGACCTTGTTGCCTTCCCTCTGCTCGAAATAAGGATGCTCCACCGAACCTGATGCTTCGGAAAGATGAGCCAGCATCTCCTGCATCTTCCTGGCATAGGGACGAAACGATTCGATTTGCTGCTGTGCTTTTCTGAGCCTTGCGGCAGCGACCATCTCCATAGTCTTGGTTATCTGCTTGGTAGATTCAACAGCACGGATTCGTTTTCTGATATCTCTCAGTGACTGCATTAGCTATCCTTTTGATAATCCCTTTTCGGTCATGAATTTCTGCTTGAAGGCCTCTGTGCCGGCCTTAAGCTGTTTTTCATTTTCCTCGGAGATAACCTTCTCCTGGGCAATCTTATGACCTACATCGGGGTAATCCGATTCCATAAATTTCAGGTATTCCTCTTCGAAAGTCCTCACCATATCAGTTGGAATTTCATCCATATATCCCTGACCGCCGGCCCAGATTATCATAACCTGCTTTTCCATCGACATGGGCTCGTACTGATTCTGCTTCAGAATCTCGACCATCTTTTCACCGCGGGTCAACTGCCTCAGAGTGGCTTTATCGAGGTCCGAACCGAACTGCGCGAAAGCGGCCAGCTCACGATACTGAGCCAGATCCAGACGCAGTCTTCCGGCGACCTTCTTCATCGCCTTGGTCTGAGCGTTACCGCCTACACGGGATACCGATATACCTACGTTAATAGCGGGACGGATACCGGAGTAGAACAGCTCGCCCTCGAGGAATATCTGGCCGTCTGTAATCGAAATAACGTTGGTCGGGATGTACGCGGACACGTCACCCGCCTGGGTTTCGATAACAGGCAGAGCCGTCAATGATCCTCCGCCCAGATCATCACTCAATTTCGCGGCGCGTTCCAGAAGACGTGAATGCAGATAGAACACGTCGCCCGGATAAGCCTCACGTCCCGGAGGACGTCTCAGAAGCAGCGAGAGCTGACGATAAGCGTTGGCATGCTTGGAAAGATCGTCGTAAACCACCAGCGCATGGCGCTTGGTGTGCATGAATTCCTCGCCCATGGCACATCCGGAATAGGGAGCCAGATACTGCAGCGGGGCGGGGTCGGTGGCAGGCGCGGAAATAACGGTCGTGTATTCCATAGCGCCGTGCTTTTCCAGTGTATCCACGATCTGCGCAACGGTAGAGGACTTCTGACCGACAGCGACATAGATACAGAAAACATCGGAATTTTTCTGATTTATAATCGTATCGATAGCCACAGCGGTCTTACCGGTCTGGCGGTCGCCAATGATCAGCTCACGCTGTCCTCTTCCGATCGGAATCATCGAGTCGATAGCTTTCAAACCGGTCTGTACCGGCTCTTTCACCGGTTGTCTCTGAACCACGTTGGGGGGCACGACTTCTGTCGGACGATACTTATCGGTCACAATCGGCCCCTTGCCGTCAACCGGCTGACCGAGCGCATTTATGACGCGGCCTACCAGGGCGTCACCGACCGGAACCGAGGCGATTCTGCCGGTACGTTTAACCGTATCGCCCTCTTTAATATCCGTATCTGAACCGAAGATAGCCACACCGACATTATCCTCCTCGAGGTTCAGGATCAGTCCCATAATATCGCCGGGGAACATTAGAAGCTCCGACATCATAGCATCTTCCAGCCCCCAAACACGAGCGATACCGTCGCCAATCTGGAGGATCGTTCCCACCGACTCCATCTTTAGACTGGTTTCGTATTTGGAGATCTCCTGTTTGATTATGGAGCTTACTTCTTCTGGTTTTAATCCCATATTAATCTCCGTCTATATCAAGAAAAATCGTTTTCAAAAAAGCTTTATATCAAAACGCCGATAATATCAATGCACTTTCAGGTCCAAAAGCCTGTCTCGCAGAATACTTAGATCGTGCCGGATCGATTTATCTATGATCTGGCTGCCGAGATAGACAATCATCCCGCCCAGAATCTGCGGCTTGACAGCCTTCGACATCAGAATTTTCTTGCCGGTTTTCATTTCCAGCTTCTCCTGCAGGGCTTTGGCCTCTTTCTCGGTCAGTTCAATAGCCGTTTCCACACGAGTCTTGAGGAAACCCTGGCTGTCCAGAACCAGATCATTGAAGGCTTCTGCTATTTCGACCAGGAACTGGCTCCTGCGTTTCGCTATGATAATTTCCAGGAACCTTCCCACCGGCTTTGAGACCCGTTTCGCGAAGACAGACTTCACGACCTCTTCCTTATCCTGATCCCTGATCTGCGGGGCCGCCAGAAAATTCAATAGCGTTTTGTCCTGCCTGCAAACTTCAGCGATCGACCGCATCTCATCGGCGATCGTATCGATCATATTTTTTTCCTGCGCCAGCTCAAACAGGCCGACGGCATATCTTTTCGCAACTTCTGAAGAAATCACTATGCTTTCTCCACGTCTTCAATGAAATTGGAAATCAATTGGCGATGTTTCTGGTCGTCAAGCCGTTCCAGGATCAGTTTCTCGGTAGCGCCAATAGTCATCTGAACCATATCTTCCTTAAGCTGAACCTTGGCCTTCTCAACATCACGCTGCAACTCAGATTTGGCCTTTTCAATCAGTTCACGGGATTCCTGGCGAGCGGAATCCTTGATTTCTGACGCCACCTGCTGACCCTCCTTCACAGCCTCCTGAATCTTCCTGCGAGCCTCGGCATCGATCTCCTTCAGCTTCTCCTCGTAATCGGCCAGAAGCTTTTGGGATTTTTTGCGATCCTCGGCGGCCTCGTCGAAATCCGATTGTATTTTCTGACGCCGTTCCTCAAGAATGTTATTGATAGGCTGCCAGGCAAATTTCTTCAGAATCCACAGTGCGATCAGAAAACCGACGGCATGCGTCAAGAGCATTTGCCATTTGCCGATATCCTCCACGGTAACTCCTTTGCAAAGCATTTACAGATGGGATGAAGCCTGATGCTTCATCCCATACAGTAAACTTTTCTTAGTGCGCACCAATTTTACCAGACAGAATAAAGAAGCCGACCAGCGAATAAATCGTCAGAGCTTCGATCAGAGCGGCACCGATAATCATACCGACCTGAATCTTACCGGCAGCTTCCGGCTGACGACCCATGGCTTCCATTGCTGATCCAACGGCGCGTCCCAGTCCGAGACCTGAACCGATAGCGGCCAGCGCGCGGCCGATTGGCAACGAAAACGATAAAGCAGTCGAGAAATCCATCTATCCTCCTACGGTGTTGTTTAAAAGTTAATGTTCTTCGTGTTCCTCATGCGGCAGCATCATCGAGAAATAAACCGCCGCTAAAAGCGTAAATACCAACGCCTGTATAGTCGATGTTAATAAAGCCAGAAAATAGAACGGTAGCTGGAGCGGAATTCCTACCGGGGAACCGATAAAGGCCAGAACCATCACGCCCAGGCCGGTAAAGGCCGCCAGCAGAACATCCTCGCCCGTGATATTGCCGAAAAGTCGCAAGGAGAGCGAGAGCGGCTTGGCCAGCTCACCGATTATATGAATCGGCAGGTTCAGGGGTACCAGCACCCATGTTATCACGCTCCTGGGCTCACCTGCGAAATGATCCAGATATTTCATAATTCCCATGCGCCGGATACCGGTATACTGTGCATACAGAAAAACTATGATCGCCAGAGGAGCCGTAGTGGCCCAGTTGGCGGTTGCGGATTTACCGAATGGTATCAGGCCAAACCAGTTCATCAAAAGAATGTACATGAACAGGGTACCCAGAAACGGGGTGTAATGCCGTCCCCATTTGTCGCCCAGGATCGAAATGAAGAAATTCTGGAATCCCTCCACGATCATCTCTACGACATTCTGTAATTTCCCCGGATGCAGAGACCTTTTGGTATAAACCCTCATGGCTACGACACACATAAAGATCAGTACCAGAAATCCGAAGATAACATCCTTGTACTCAAACAGAAAATTGACAAACGGTCCTGTCAGATAGATATGCAGGAACTCGATGAAGTGCGGAAGCTCCGGAGGGCCTCCCGCATGAGCGCTAACCAGATTTGTTATACCAGGAATAATCATCCCTCAACCCGTTTTCCAATTAAGTTAAAATTTTTTAAGCCGCCTTCGGTCAGAAGCATACCCAGAGCCTTGAACACAACCACCAAAAATATCAGACTGAATCCGATCACGAAAGAAACCACCGGAAACCATCCCAGCCACAGGATCAAAAATCCCAGGCCGTAGAGAACCGGGAATTTGATCAGGGCAAAAAGCGCCAGCTTGCGGGCGTCCCTGTCGCCTGCGGTAATGTAATTGACTGTAAATTGTCTGATAAACCAGAGATTGGCGCAGCCCCACAGAACACCGGTGAAGATGCCGAGACTGTAAATCCAGTCGAAATAGTAGCTTCCGAATAAAAATACGATTGCCCCGAAAAGGAGCGTGGTTTTGATGACTCTATTTATAAAATCAAGACCCATAGATGCATTCAAACTTTTTCTGAAACTCTCTTAACGAGGCTGTAAACTTCCTTTCCCGCGCCAATAAAGCCAAAAATAATAAATAGATACATTAAATAAGGTTCTGTTCCTAACCACTCATCAAGATACTTGCCGATAAACCATCCGACAATTGGCCCTACCGCAAGCAAAAACGGTATTGCGACAAGCATCGAAAGCTGCCCGTAAAGGGAAACTTTATCATTTTTCTTGTCCGGCACCACATCCAAAAATTAAATTGCAAATATATACTTAGCCGAAATACTGTCAAGTCTTTTTTGTTATCTTTTTCACAAATAGAGCCGGATAAACCACATAATTTAGAGGTACAAATAATTTTTGCAGCAGTCTACAAAATTATGGGAATTAAAAGAGTTGCGGAAAGACGATTAGTGGATTGGAGGCGATTCGGAAGTCATGCCTTCAAGAGCATTTTGTGGAATATTATGTTTATTATCATCCGTCGAATTCATGCCCTTAAAATATTTAATCAGAGTAAATTTGAAGGTGGTTCCGCCGTGAGGAGAGCTTTCCACCCAAATCTTCCCGCCCATATTGTTGACCAAACGCCTGACTATGGCCAGGCCCAGGCCGGTACCATTCTTCTTGGTTGAGAAAAACGGGGTGAAAATCTTATCCCTGACCTCGGAGGTCATCCCACCGCCGTTATCGCTGACAGAGATAATTACCTGATCCGGATATATCTGCGAATCGCCCTCGATTCCGATATTGACCTCTCCCTCTTCAGTTTCGATAGAATCCAGGGCATTTACGACCAGATTAAGAATAACCTGCCTGATCTGTTCATCATCCCCGGATACGTAAATTGTGGTATCATCTGATTCACTTCCCAGCTTGATCGAATTACTGTAGGATGAATGCTTGTGGGCAACTTCTATTACATCGCTAACCAGCCTGTTTATCTCTACTTTACCGAAATTGGGCGTTTTGACGCGGGCATAAACCAGAAAATCGGTGAGGATATTGCTCAGACGGCTGGACTCCTTCACGATCAGGCTCATCAGTCTCTGGTTCTCCCCCTCCAGATTCAGTTCCTGCTTTAAAAGCTCCACTGAACCGGATATCGACGCCAGGGGGTTCCTGATCTCATGCGCAATCGAGGCAGAGAGCTCACCTACCGCCGCCAGACGGTCGGCGTGCCGCATCTTCTCCTCCATCTTCTTAGCATCGGTCAGGTTCTGGAAGATACCGATTACACCGCGCACACCTTTGATATCATCCTCGAGGACTGATGTTGATATCCCGATTGGGATTTCATTTCCGTCTTTATCGGTGATGCTGATTTCACAGCGTTGTTCATGCTGCGAAGATTTCAATACCGAGAGAATTTTTTCCGAAAACTGCGGCATCCTCTCGGAAAACACCTCAAGACAATTCCTTCCCTTGATTTTTTCCTCGGTAAACCCGGTAATCCTCTCGGCCGCCTCATTGAAATAGATTATGCGGCCAAAATGATCTATTGTTATCAGGCCGGAATGAAGATGTTTCAGAATCTCGTCTGTTTCCAGTTTTACCCTTGCCAGCGATTCGGAAGCCTTGCGAAGTTCCGATTCCTTGCTCTTTATCTTCTGAGAGAGATATCCGGATACGAAGGCAACCAGATAGAAAATGCATATATAAAGGAAAAGCGTATAGAAAAGCTCGTCGTTGGAACTGTAAACGCCCCGGATGAAATCCAGGTCCAGAGCTTGCGGAAACTTTTTGCCGGAACTTGTCAGTATCACCAGCCCGTATGAGGCCGAGGCCATCGTAGCTGTCAGCAAGGTACCGATTAACTGGTAGGTCAGGGCGGCAGAAACAATCGTCATCAAGAACAAGGCCGTGAAGGGACTTGTGATATTTCCGGTCGCCTTTATGATTGCCGCCTCAACAAGAACCTCGGAAATAATCTGCAAAAAGACCAGAACCTGGCTCAGTCGAGGCATTCTGGACGGCATTTTCACTGCCAGCGCAGACAGAAAAACCAGCGTCAGGATGCTGTAAATGAAAAATGGCGTATAGATTTCCGACTCGTGTCTCTGAGTCAGAAGAACAACGCCCACAACTATTAAAAATATGGCCAGGCGCAGCGGCAAAAACCAACTGGTTTTCAGATCCTGACCATAGGATTTTTTCTTATTATTCATAACAATAGATATGGGCGCCCTGTATAAGGGACGCCCAATATATCGAATTCGAAATTATTTGATCTG
Organism: uncultured Ignavibacteria bacterium; assembly: GCA_964496505.1. GTDB lineage: Bacteria > Zixibacteria > MSB-5A5 > JAABVY01 > JAABVY01 > JAABVY01. Next base: position 11,992 of record CAZBZV010000032.1, read on the forward strand.
ACCGATGATGTCGAACATCGGCATATACATGGCTATCATAATACCGCCGATTACCACACCGATAAAGACAATCACTACGGGCTCAATTAGGGATGTTAACGATGACACCGCCGCCTCGACTTCTTCGTCGTAAAAATCGGCAATTTTGCCAAGCATCTCATCCAGTCCGCCTGTTTTCTCACCCACGGAGATCATCTGAATAACCATGGGGGGAAACACTTTCGATTCCTTCAAAGGCTGGGTGATGGTCTCACCCTCAGCAATCGAGAGCATTGATCTTCGCACCGCATTCTGGATAACTGTATTGCCGGCGGTCTTGGCTGTAATTTCCAGCGCCTCCAGAATCGACACACCGGAAGACAAAAGTGTCCCAAGAGTACGGGTAAACCTGGCTACCGCTGTCTTGCGGATCAGGTTGCCGAATCCCGGCAGTCTAAGCTTAAACGCATCCCAGTAAAGCCGGAATTGTTTTTTTCGCAGGGCGAACCTGAACCCAACTATAAAAGTTATCAGGCTTACGATCATTAACATGAAATAATCGTTAACGAAATCCGACACTCCCATTACAATCCGTGTCGGTTCGGGAAGACTTCCGCCCAGATTGGTGAACATCTTGGCGAATGTCGGCACCACAAACTTCAGCATGGCCAGTGTCACGCCTATGGCCACCACAAAAACAACTATCGGGTATACCATCGCGCCCTTAACTTTACGCGCCAGGGCGTCGGCCTTCTCGCGATAGTTGGCGAGACGAATCAGGATCACATCCAGAGCGCCGCCGGTCTCACCGGCCTCGACCATGTTAACGAAAAGATCATCGAATATCTTTTTGTGTTTGCTCAGGGCTTCCGAAAGGGTAGTACCCGACTGTACCGATTCCTTGATTTCAGCGATGATTTTACGGAACTCCGCCGAATCCATCTGCTGCGAAAGAATCTCCAGGCACTGTACCATAGGTAGCCCGGCTCCGATCATGGTGGCGAACTGTCGTGTAAAGCGGGAGATCTCGATCTTCTTAATTCCAGTACCGATCTTAATATTTATATTGGTCGGTTTGCGTGAAATCGAAGTTACGAATATCTTATTCTGTCTTAGAATCTTCTCCAGGTCGGCCTTGTTTTTGGCTTTATACGAGCCGGTTACCTGTCCTCCTGAAGCCGCTTTGCCTTTGTATTCAAAAGTTGGCAAGGTTACCTCCTTGCTTTTTCAATCATTACACTTTCACCGACATTTCGGTCTTGCGTGAAATTATCTCATTTAATTCATCCACATTCGAACTTCGCCCGACCGCATCACCGATAGTAACCTTATGCGACAGATATAAATCCGCCAGCGACATATTCATCGTGCGCATACCGTATTTCTGTCCGGCCTGGATCGAGGAATAGACCTGATGAATCTTATCATCCCGGATTATGGCACGAATTGCGGGTGTGGCAGTCATAATCTCCATACCCAGAGCCCTTCCACCGCCGATTTTTGGAATAAGCTGCTGGACCACGACCGCCTGCAGTACAAACGATAAAGTCACCCTGACCTGCTCCTGCTGATTGGTCGGGAAAACATCCACGATCCTGTTGATCGATTCGGCGGCGGAATTAGTGTGCAGGGTGGCAAACACGAGATGGCCGGTCTCGGATATATTTAGAGCCGCCTCGATTGTCTCAAGGTCGCGCATCTCGCCAATCAGCACCACATCTGGATCCTCTCGCAAGGCATACTTCAAAGCCGAGGCAAACGACTTGGTGTCAGCGTGAACTTCCCTCTGGTTCACGATACACCCGATATGCCTGTGAAGATACTCGATCGGATCCTCGACTGTCAGAATATGATCATTACGCTCGCGATTGACCTTGTCTATAATAGCCGCCAGGGTGGTCGATTTACCGGAACCGGTCGGCCCGCAAATCAGAACCAGTCCGCGAGGATAGCTGGCGAATTCCTGTATCACCTTGGGAATACCCAGCTCCTCGAATGACTTCACCTTATATGGGATTGTCCGCATCGATACGGCCACATTACCCCTCTGCACAAAAACATTGCAGCGGAAACGGGATAGGTTTTCTATTCCAAATGACAGGTCGAGCTCGGAATTCTCTTCGAATTTCAGCTTCTGTTTTTCGTTCATCATTGAATAAGCCAGCTTCTTGGTAATCTCGGGACCGAGCCTGTCGTATTCCAGCTTAACCAGTTTCCCGTCTACCCTTATCATCGGGGGAGCTCCAACCGTTAGATGCAGATCGGATGCGCCCTTTTTAACCATGATTTCCAAAAGCTCGCGCAGTGATACCATATTGTTTCCTCGTATCTAAATTTTTATTTCCTTATTCAGAAGATTTCGACATAACTTCCTGTATATTGGTGATACCTTTTCTTAATTTTGCGAGGGCGGCGTGACGCAAAGTCAACATACCTTCTTTTATCGCCTGTGCCCTGATCTCCGGAACCGTTGCCTTATCGAGAATCATCTTTTCCATCATGGGCGTTAGCAGCATCACCTCGAAAATACCTGTCCTTCCAGACATACCGGTATCATTGCAATCCGAACAGCCAACCCCGTCATAGACCTTAAAATCGGCGACCTGATCTTCGGGAACACCCAGTTTAATAAGCGTATCGTCATCAACCTCCACCTCTTTCTTGCAGGACTGGCAAATTTTTCGAAGCATTCGCTGAGCCATAATCAACCGTGTCGAGGATGCCACCAGGAACGGCGGTATGCCCATATCGGTAAGCCTGCTCACGGTCGAGGGGGCATCATTGGTATGGATGGTCGAGAATACCAAATGACCGGTTAATGCGGCACGGATCGCGATTTCGGCGGTTTCGGTGTCACGAATCTCACCGACCATTATGATATCAGGATCCTGACGTAGAAACGATCTCAGCGATGCCGCGAATGTCAGGCCGATACCCGATCTGACCGCCACCTGATTAATACCGTCGAAGTTGAACTCGACCGGATCCTCGGCAGTCATAATATTCACATCGGGGGTATTGATCTGCTTCAGAGCAGAATACAGCGTGGTGGTCTTACCCGAACCGGTCGGTCCTGTAACCAGGATAATGCCGTAGGGCTGATGGATCGCTTTCTCGAAATTCTTCAGGGACTCCGGCTCGAAACCCAGCATGGTCAGATCGACCATCAACGACTTGGGATCCAGAATACGCATAACCACCTTCTCACCGAAGATAGTCGGCAGTACCGATACACGCAGATCGATGGCCCGTCCGGCCACTTTGACCTTGATACGGCCGTCCTGCGGCAGCCTGCGTTCTGAGATATCCAGATCAGCCATGATCTTGACACGGGAGATAATCGCGGCCCGGTATTTGAACGGCAGGGGCGTCATCTCCTGCAGTTTGCCGTCGATCCTGAACCTCACCCTGATACGTTTCTCATAGCATTCGATATGAATATCCGAAGCGCCTTTTCTGATCGCATCGGCAATAATCGAATCGACCAGCTTGACCAGCGGTTTATCCTGAACCTGTGAGGCCAGATCCTGCTCGTTGGGCGCCTCATCCTCGTCCTGCTCGATCAGCTCCAGGTCGGAATCCTCGATATCCTTGAGGACATCCGAGAATCCTCCGCCCTCCTGGTAGTAATTGTCGATAGCTTTGGAGATCGCATCCTGAGGCGATATCACAGGCTGGATATAACATCCGGTAATGAACTTAATCGCATCCAGAACATAGATATTGTTCGGATCCGAAATAGCCACCACCAGCGTCTTACCCAGTTTGCTGACCGCAATCACATTGAACTTGCGGGCAATATCCAGCGGTATGAGTTTGACCACGTCAGGATTCAACTCGATATCCTGAAGCCGCAGAGCGCCGATGTTCAACTGCTTGCCGATAAAAGCCGAAATCTCATCGGTATCTTCAAGCGCGCCTATTCTCACCAGCGCCTGATCCAGGCGCACATCGCCGGATTTGGCAATATCCTGCGCTTTTTTTAGCTGTTCATCCGTGATCTTGCCGGCCGTAACCAGCATTGTTCCAAGATCGCCAGGCATCTTATCCTTCTGCTAATTAATCCTGAAAAATGTCATCCAATTTGCTTTCAGCGGAATCGGCAAAATCATCCGCGAGGCCGTCTTCATCTTCGCCCTTTTTCGAAAGCGCCGCCTCAAATATCTGATTCAACTCTTCCGCCGTTTCCTTTGAATAAAGCCGGACCATACCGATAGTGGTGCGGTCATCGAAAATCACCACCAGGATTGTTCTCTCATTGATGAGAGACATATGGATATGATCCCGTTTGCCCTGATGAAAGAGCACCGAAAATTCCGGTTCTCCAACAAGGCGGGCGATCTCTTTTGTTGATGCGAATGAGCCCGCCAATAAGGCTGCCAGTGCAGTTGTGTCCAGGGAATGCGTGAACCCCTGCCTGGTAATCAAGTGGCCATCTTTATCAACCAGAAGAGCACACTTGGCCTCGGAACCCTTCAGGAGCTTTCTGAGAGCTCCATCGATTTTGGCAGTCTCCTCTTGATAGACTATCAAACCGTCACCTGCCACTTTTTACCTCCTGATCTATTTTTTGCCGAACAGCCAGCGGAACAGGAAGAAACCCTTTTTCTTCTTCTTGTTCTGCTTCACCTTCATTGATGCTGCCATCTTGGGCCGGTTGGTAGGAAGCTCGAACATATCTACATCATCATCGACTTCCTCATCCTCGGACTCTTCGGCGCTTATTTCTTCTTTATCTTCTGGTTCCTCATCTGCCTCGGCAGACTGGGACTCTTCTTCCGGCGAATCATCTATTTCGTAAACCTGAGGATCACTGGTGAACTTCTCCTCTTCGTCGGTCGCCCGGATCTGCTGTTTCTTTTCCGCAGCATGGCTTTCGGCCATCATATTTTCTTCGAAGCCTTCGTCATTCCCGGGATCAAAATCCTCATTGGTCTGGAAACTCGTCATGGGAGCTTCGCTTTCCTGATGCTCCCCCTTGACCTTCTCGGCCACAGCAGTCGCGGTGGAACCGGATTCGGCGCCGGCCGCAATCCTCTGCGGTTCGGATTCTCTGCGCTCGGGAGTTTGAGTTTGCGCAGGTTCGGGACTTTGCGGCACAGATGATGGTTCCGGTTTTGGCTCGGGAGCCGAGCTCGGCTCCGGGCTCTGTGGCGCAGACTCTGCCGCCGGTTTTTCGGGGGAGGGCTCCGGCTCCTGCCTGACCGGAATTTTATCGGTCTGCGGCTCAACCGGTTTTGAGATCGCCTCCGATCCGGCCTGTGCCTGAGGAGCCGTATCATCCGCTTTGCTCTCCTCAATCTTCTTGGCCGTATCGGATTTGCGAGCCTTCTCGAGAATCATCTTGATAATCAGTTTCAATGTGTCGAAAACCCCGGTTCCCTTGTGAGCCACGCTTTCGAACACCGGCCAGTTATTGCTGTTTAAGAGCTTATCCAGCTCCTCAATAGACATTGTATCCGGGAGATCGCGCTTATTATATTGAAGCACCATCGGGATTTTGTTCAGGTCATATCCATAATCCTCGAGGTTCTCCAAAAGGTTATTTAGACTTTCCACATTCTCATCAGCCTTGTCCCGCTGGCTGTCGGCCACGAAAATCAGGCCGTCAACACCGCGCAGCACCAGCTTCCGGGTGGCATTATAGAATACCTGTCCGGGAACAGTATAGAGCTGAAAACGGGTCGTAAAACCGTTAATCGATCCTATGTTGATGGGCAGAAAATCAAAATAGAGTGTTCTGTCCGCATCTGTGGCCAGGCTGATAAGATCGCCGCGGGTGGTGCCAGGCACCTTGCTGTGTATATATATAAGGTTCGTGGTCTTGCCGGAGAGTCCCGGACCATAGTATACAATTTTACAGCTTACTTCTTTGTTGGCATAATTGATTGCAACCATATATGCAAGCCCAGCCTTTCCTTAGGACTCTAAACGATTTAATGCGTTTCGAATTTCAAGTCTAACGAGACCGATGTTTACATCCTCTTCAGTCTTGACCACCAGAATTCCCGGACGTGACGCGGTCAGAAACAGATTACCGCCTTCGGATTCGATGGTGACTTGCGCCAGATCGTTCTGTTTCAGGCGCTCCAGCGATTTCTTGACTGAGGCAGTTATAGACGCCGCCAGGGCTCCCACCGCCTCGTCCTTATCGACTGTATCCATATCGGCGGCGATAATTATTCCGTCCTCGCCCACCACCATACTCCCGGTCACCCCGGAGGTGCGATTTAAATCAGCTAAAACTTGGTACATAACTTTCCTCCCGAGCATTAATATCGGGCTTAATGCTATATCGTTCTTGATAAATTTTTCTAACCATAGTGGCCGCCTGGGCTACTCTTACTTTTTCGGTCTCCCCTGATTCTTTATCGGCGGCAACGAAAAGATACAACTCCTCGACCTTCACCATATGAATTCTGTATATATTGAGAGTCAATTCCAAGCCCTCAAATTCGAATTCTCCCGCGCGCATAAGGGGCTCGTGGACCTTATCCACCAGGAACTTGCCGATCGCCGACCAGAGATCACGCAGGCTCTTGTTGTCCCCGAAGAAAGATACCGGAAGCCCTTTCGAATCTATCAAAAGGGAGAACCGCACAGCGGAAAGCTCGCCCACATATTTGAGAGCCTCGTCGAATCCCGTAAACGGTTTATTGTTGACGACCGCTTTGAGGCCGATAATCTTGCGGTCCTTCATATTATCGATCCGCGCCTTGGAGGCTGGTTTGGCCCGGGGCTTGGGCGGCTCGGAAATTACCTGATCGGCGGTCTGGAATACAGCCTGCGCTTTTTCCTTGACCTCCAGATTCATAAACCGCTTAAGAATCGGCATCAAAATAAACGGGAATGAGATTACCTGCAGAAACATGGCCGGCTTATACTTATAAATTCCCGCCGCAAATGCCTCTCCAAGAGAAGTGGCATGCATGAGTACAACCAGTAGCGCAAAGACAACTCCGGTCGCCAGCCGTCCGAACAGGCATAAAGTACCGGAAATGAAAATATTATTGAACGTTGCACCTTTCAGGAAAATCGAAAATACAATCCAGTAGAAAGCCAGTTCGATCAATAAAAAGAGATAAGGCGAAACATTAAACTTCAGTCCCAGGCTGTGCGGATAAAATATCAACGGCACCACCGCGATAATAGCCGCCATTAGAACTGCATGCCTGTATTCCTGCTTTCTATTTTGCATATCTTCCCCTCAGTTATATCTCAGCCATCCGGGCCAGAACGTTGGACACCTTCAATTTCAATGAGCCCAGATTCACGTTTTCCGCCAAAACCAGCACCAGGATTTGTCTGCCGGCATGTATCATCCAGATTTTTTCGTCCTCCAGCTCAATTAGAACCTGCTTAACTCGGCCGAATCTGATTGACCCCACATTTTCATTTGCGAATCGGTATATCTCGGCCGACAGCGCGGCATAGGAATCCTGATCGAAATATTCGGGCAAATCCGCCTCCACCATCAAACCGTTCTGATCGGCAAAGAAACAGGCATTCATGCCCGGAAAGCTGGCAATCTTGTGCAGGGCTTCGCTGGAATTCAACTGACGCTGCCAGCCCTCCTGTTTTCGCGGTTCGGGCTCTGAATCATCCTGGAATGCCCGGGATTCCAACAGCCTTTTGGACTCTATTTTTTTCTTGTTCAGTTCCAGACGGTTTCTTTCTATCTTCTCCAAAAGCTCCTTCAGCTTTTCGTTCTGCGGGTCAGTCGCAAGCAGTTCTTTGACAAGAACCCGCGCCTCGCTTAATTTGCCCTGCCTGGTGTTTATTTTGGCCTTGAGCAAATCTGTTGCACGTGTCCGGCCGTCGAAAGAAATCGCCTCCTTCAACTCGCTTTCAGCCCAGTCGTACATTTTGCGGTCGAAATTTATCTTAGCCATAATCAAATGTCCCGCGCCGTAATCAGGATGAAGTCGAAGGCCCTGCCGGCATACTCTAAAAGCCTTATCCAGATCTCCATTCTTGCGATAAGCGTCGGCCAATGCGGCAAAGATCTGCGAATTCGGATTGTCATCCAGGATTCTTTTGCATTTGCTTATGCGCTCATCCAGGGCAGCTTGGTTAAGCATTACATCTCCTTCCGGAAGGAAGCATCGCCTGAGTGCCTCAACTTAGAACCTTTTTAATACGGACAATTCCCAAAAGCAGCAGGAACACGCCTGCCAGCCTGACAGTCACAACCACTGCGTGATTGAGACCTACAATCTCGAGCGTGGATGCCAGTTCGATTAACTGGCCAAGGCACAGTACAATAAATGCTATCGCCAGCATCTGCCATCCGGAGGCCAGCTCGCCCCCGCGAAGAAGCGAGAAGACCTTCATTGCCATGAAAAAGCAGACCAATACTACCAGCAAAATAAGCCCGTTAAACAGCAGGCCGACACCGGCAGAGCCGCCTTCAGCCGACTGAGCCATAAGAGTGCACGGCATTAGAATCAAAGCTATCAGGGCAAATATTAATAACCTGCTTATAGACATCTTTACCTCACCCGGTTTTGACCTGACGATATTCGGTCAGGGCTCTTACCAAATCTTTTTCTATACCAAATTTTTTATTGATCTCACGTTTCTCTGCCAGCGGCATGGCTATTTCCTTCTTGATTTCTGATGTCACCTGGCGGCGGACATTGGCCCCCAGAAGCGAGTAGACCATGCTCATCTGTTCCGAAAGAATCTGGTTCAGGCCGCTTAAGAGACGGTATGCCTGAACATCCTTGGGGATCTTCTGAACGGTCTTTTTGAATTTGTTGAAAGTCGTATGGAAATCCGACGAACCCGAGGCCGAGAAATATCCCCAGACTCCGGTGCTGTAACGCGCCAGATGCTCGTTAACCTTCTCGTTATCCGCGCCCAGCTTCTTTTCCAGTTGTCTTCTGATTGCAGCAAAACTGCTCGTGTAAAGCTTCAACAGGAGCCACCAGAGACTTTCATCATCCCCGAACTTTTCAGCCTTGGCCTCTTTCTTGATCCCGCTAACCTCTATCAATCCCGATTTCAATAGCTGGAAAAGACCGCGTTTGGTAATAAACTCGCCCACCGGCGATTCCATAACTATATCCGGTACCGTCCGCTCGCCGTTTATCAGCGAAAGAACCTGGAATTGATCGAGTGAAAGGGTTACCTCTCCGGATTTCGACTCGGGGGCCAATACTACTTTAAGAAGCTCGTTGTCCTTGGGAAGCCCCTTGGTAATTTCGACCCATTCATCGATTCGACGCGTACCTTCCATGAGCATGTTCATGGTGTTTAGCTCGACAAATAAATCCTTATCCTGGGGAAGCTTGCCCTCCTGAAATATGAATTCGCCGCCGTGCCAGCTAAACAGGTTAAAGACTATTTCCTCAACCTGAATCTTGAGACATTTTGAGATTTCCTTGCGGTCGAAAAGTTCCATATCCACCAGCACCATACCCAGTTTCTTGCCGGTGCTTTTATGGAGGTAAAGCGCCCTCTCAAGATCTACTTTGGATATGCGACCCTGCTTTAAAAGCAGATTGCCGAGAAAATCCTCCTCGGCATTTTTGGAGTACGCCCCGATTATATTGCCGTCCTTGAAACAGATCTCTTTCTGGATATTCTCTTTCGTTATTACCAGAATTCCAGTCTTCTTTCCGCTTGACAACAACTGCAAAATATCCGGAAACGCTACCGTCTTAAGATTTCCGGTAAAGCTCATAGGATCAATCCTGTTTTTTTCAAATAGACGACCTGCTCTTTCTCTAATTTTATCGGGATATGAGGGGGGTAACTTTACGAATAAAGTGGATTTAACACAAAAAGAAACGCTGGCTGTTATGGGGTATTTCCAATAATCTGATTTATTTTTATACAGATTATCCTAATCGCATTCAAGCATTGGTTTTATGCTGATTTTGGACTCCTCAAACATAATTCTCACAGCGCCGCATTCACGCACATTGTAAAAATCGATATTTTTTTCGGAAAGCTCTTTTTTTAGCAGGTTATAACCCGGAGGAATCCGGTAAAGAGATTCATAACCGGAAAAAATCAGTATTTTCGGTGAAAGGGACAAAATTAAATCAATAAATTCATCGGTAATATATCCCGGCTCGGGAAGAAGCAACGCCTGCGGGTTGTGGGCAGCATCTTTGACATCTAAAGATCTTTTGTGAGACAATAAAATCAGTGCGGTATGACCCGCATGTTTATATATCGCACCAAAAACGCTGTCCTTTTCCGACAGCTTCAACAGCGAAATCAAATCCCGTTCCATTTGAGGATCATTCATTAAATCTAAAGTCTCCGGCACAAGCCGCTTTTGAGTGGATAAATCTTCAGCAACAGCAACCCCCGCGGTTATCAAATATGAGTTAAGCATTTTCTGACCATAATCTGTAGAATCCTCATCGGGCATTTCTCTTATCAGGTAATCGCTTCCATCACAGCATCTTATATGCACTGTGGGATGTCCTCCCAGATCAAGGGCGGTTATATGCGGGTTCATACGGTAGGCATCAAGATTTCCCTGCCAGATATTGATATTCACGAAAACAAATACAACTATTATCAAATATTTCAGGTTCTTCATATCCTTAAGGAGCCTGAACGCCAGTATCAGCGCCAGATAATAAAGCGCAATCATATACCATTCGGGTGAGGCAATCGCGATTTTGGCTAACGGGAACTCCGCAAAGAAATTAACACAGTTTATGGTAAATGCCAGAACCTGATCTGAGATAAATCCAAGCAGGCTTCCCAGCGGACCAAACCATCCCAGAAAAACCAGAAAGAGAGATAATATGACAGCAATACTCGCCAGGGGCACAATCAGCAGATTGGCGAATAATCCTATGATCGGTATGGTGTTGAAATTGGCGGCCAGAATAGGAGCCACCGCAAGCTGTGCAACCGCCGAGGAGAGAAATGTCATCAATATGAAGCCGGGAATCTTTTTGCGCACTGATCCGGCAGTCGATAGTCTCCTGTATATCAATGGCAGAAAATAAACCAGGCCGAATGTCGCGGCAAAGGAAAGCTGAAATCCGACATCCCAGAGCATCAGCGGTTCAAAGACCAGGATCAAAATCGCCGCCATAGATAATATATTGATATAATTAACCTTGCGATAGGCCAGCCGTCCCAGAAGATAAAGCGATATCATAACCGAAGCCCTCACCACCGAGGGCTGATTATATGACAGGTAGCTGAAAATGATTATCACAAAGAGTGCGATAATATGCCGTTGCCTTGACGGCACCCATGCCAGAAGCAGAATAAGTTCAACCGTGCCTATTACAAGTGCGACATTGGAGCCGGAGACAGCAAGCAGATGTAATGTCCCGGTGTCGCGGAAATTCTGATGTACCTCTGGCGGTATAAAACGCACTTCGCCTATCAGGAATCCGGCGATCAAAGCCCTCTGGGGTGAATCGATATGATTATCGAAAATGTTGAGGATATACTTTCTGAGGGGTATAACTAACTTTGTCAAAAAAATATTACCGCTCTGTTTTTGCAAAAGCCTTACATCATCGGGACGGGAAATATATAATATGCTGCCAATCTTTTTGTTAGCCAGATATTTCCGATAATCAAACGATCCCGGATTCCGGGCGGAAAAAGGTGTTGATAAAAAGCCGCGAGCACTGATATAATCGGCATAACTGAATCCCGAGGACAGGTACTTCAACCGAACCAGCACCCTTCCTGAGACCGATATCTTTTTGTCATCCATAAAGATCGTATCGGCCCTGACAGTCAAAAGCGTTTTATCCGACCTTATATCCGGCTCCCTGATTATCTCGCCCTTTATGCCGACTCGTTCACCCAGATCATTGAACTGCCCAACATCATTGGCGGCAATATCGGATATTTCCAGACCGATTCGAAAAAATCCGACCATAAACAGCGCCCCGGCAACAATTATCCACGAAAGTTGATGATAATTCTTTAGATATACCACCAAACCGGCTATGAAAAAGATGGATGCTATCAGAAAAAGGAGCATATCCGGAATATGTATTGACCGTCCGATCCAGATTCCGGACACAAACAGAACAGCGCTCCAAAATGCCGGGAGCTTCATTTACCTAATCCTCTTAAAGATCTCCTGCAGGCCCTTAAGCTGTTCGATGCGTGTCAGTTTTGCCAGCGCTATGTATATTATTATAGCGCCTGAAAGAAGAATTAGCAAATTAATTATGCGGATTCCAAGATTGGCGTCTTGCAGATTAAACGTGAGGAATCTGTCCCATACAAAAAGAAAGCCCGTCAACACGGCATTGATAAAGAGGATTTTGCCGAGCGGTTTTATATGCGGGAGAAGCTTAAATTCCGGGAGGCGGCCTTTGAGCATAAAAACCAGAATCGTAATATTAACAAAGCCGGAAATCGAGGCCGCCAGCGCCAGACCCTTGAATCCCAGACTGTCTTTGAGCATATAGCAAAGAAAAATGTTTATCGCTACCGAAAATATCGAGGCCACAATCGGGCGTGCTGTCTGCCTGAAGGCATAGAATACAGGCACGGTTATCCTGACTGCGGCGTATGCCATAAGCCCGATTGAATAAAACGCCAGAGCCGAGGCAGCCCCGAGAGTATCGGAATACTCGAAGCGGCCATGCTGGAAAAGCACCGCAATAATCGCCTTACCCCCGAATATTAAAAGCACCGAAGCCGGTATTACCAGGAACAGCCCCAGCTTCAATGAACGCATATACGCTTTGGCCATATCAGAGCGATTATCAAGGGCGGCATAACGGGAGATCTCGGGAAGAGTCACGGTCGCTATCGCAAGCGCAAACATACCCAGAGGAAGATGCATCAGGCGAAAGGCGTAATTCAGATATGCCACCGCACCCTGCTCGAGCGAGGCGGCAATTCGCGTGACAATGAAGACATTGATCTGAGTGGCGGAAAAACCGACCGCCATTGGAATCATCAGCAAAATAATTTTCCTGAAATCCGGATCGGTGAAGTTGAAATTAAGCTTGAACCTGAAGCCCTGCTTTACAGCCGAGGGTACCTGAAACAAAAGCTGTCCCAGGCCGCCCAAAATAACGCCTATTGCCATACCGATAATGGGAGGATCGAAAAAAGGGCAAATAAAAAATCCGGCGAATATCATCCCCAGATTCAAAAGCATCGGAGCAAAAGCGGGCACTCCGAAAATTCCCAGCGAATTGAGAATGCCCATCACCAGCGCCGCCATCGATACTAATAGCAGAAACGGCATCATAATCCGCGCCAGATCGGTGGTAAGCGAGAGCTTGCCGGGCACATCCCCGAAACCGCCCGCAATTAGCTCCACGACCTCAGGGGCGAAGATTATGCCCGCCACAACGATAAGGGTAACAACCGACAAAAGAAAACTAAGGAAAATCTGGGCGACTCTGTAGGCCTCCGACCTGCCCTCTTTGGTCAATTTCTGAGTGAGGGTCGGTATAAACGCCGCTGAGAGAGCGCCCTCGGCAAACATATCCCGCAGAAGATTCGGAATCCTGAAGGCAGCCACGAAGGCATCCGCAGCCATGCCCGCCCCGAAAAGGTATGCAAAAACCTGTTCCCGCACCAATCCGAGTATCCGCGACGCCAAAGTTCCTGCAGAAACTTTGCCGGCTGATCTTATGCTTTTATGGGCGCTGGGACTATTTTCCATTTGACAAACATAATCTTAAGTCTATATTTATGCGATTAAAATTTTAAGAAAGAGGTGTTTTTTGGCTCATCATTCAGCGACAAAGAAAGCTATCAGGACTTCGGCCAAAAGAAATATTCGAAATCGAACCTATAAGTCAAGAATAAAGAGCGCTCTGAAGGAATTCGAGCAGGCCGAGTCCCGTGACGACAAAGAGAAGAAACTCCGCAAGGCCCAGCAGATTATGGATCGTGCCGCCAAGGCCAAAGTCTTCAAGAAAAATACTGTCTCGAGGAGAGTCTCCAGGCTCTATAAGCAGCTCGAGGGTATGGAGAATCAGGCCGAAGCATAAATCTTCAGATCTGTGAAGGCTTTTGAATTTTCTGAATTACTGCATCTTGATTGTGGGGGCTTGTGTAACGATACCAAATCAATCATTCCAGATAAAGACCGGAATCGGGAAAGTTTCTCTCCCCGAGGCCGGATGATTTGGTATATTTGCGGCGTGCTCTGCCCATAAAGTAGACTTTGCCCCCATAAACAGTGGATTTGTCGGACTGCATCCTCAGCCGCAAAAGCTCTTTTAAGAACAGCTTCTTTTCTTCTGCATCATCGCTGGAATTCAGCACCCTCAGAGGAAAATCGAGCCCGACTATGCGGTTATCGACACAGATATTAAGGCAGTCAGGCGGAAGAAGGACCTTTTCATCGGCCAGCCTCAGAATCTGATCATGGCTTAAGGCAGGGAGAAGAATCAGTGCCGAGCCCAGGTCGAAAAGCTCAGATGACTCCACAATCAACCTGTCGGGATATATCTTCAAGTGCGGGCTGAAGGCCTGGTACGACTCAATAAAGCTGGCAAGCGAGGCTATCCGGCCGATCAAATTGTCCGACCCGGGAATTATCCGGTAACATTTGCCGTCCATGAACATGCACTTAACGCTGATCTCATCATCCTCCTGCCAGACTGAATCATAATCAATCTCTTCCAGCTCCAGCCTTAGAATTTCCGACAGCCCCTTGAGATATTCCAGATTGAAATTTTTGACCAGATGATACCAGGCCAGGAAATGAGAATCGTTGCAATGAGTAGGTACCTCCTGAACCACGGCATTTTTAATCCCAATAGCATTCAAGGCTTCAAAGCAGTTGATTCCGTGAAGAAGCAGGTATTTTCCATTTTCCTCATGGGAGACCAGAAGCGGGTTTGCCACATGGCCGGTGCGATCCAGCTCTCTTTTGATTTCCGGGATTCTCGACGATACAGCCTTTTCGACAGGTATCATCTTCTCCAGGGGTAGTATGTTCAAATGAAAAGGCAACATTTTAATTTTCCTTGCTCAAAATTAAAGCAAAGCCTATGCCGCAGATTTTCAATGAGACTAAATATTTACATTAATGCGGAGTTATAACCTATTGTATTACAACACAATATATTGACAATTTGCAGAAAGGCCGGTGCCTAACATCATAGCTATAGTAGACCTAATCTATTGCAACAGTTTGCACAAAAAGGTCATATTGCTATTCTAATGCAATCTTAAATAAATCGTAATGGGAGATTATCCAGAGGATATTGCCGGTATCAGAAAACTGCACTCGTGGAAAGCCTTTGCTCCAACTGCTGTAGGAAACATCGGCGGAACCCAGGGTTTTACCTTCTGAATCGATTATAACGACTTTGCCAGTATTATATCTTTCCGAAAAGGGGAAATCCGAACCGCTGTCTATCGCTATCCCGAATCCTGTCCTGCCGGTTTTGCCGTTGTAATCACAGGAGCTCAAATGATGAGATTTATGGAGCGGATTATACTGCCAAATCGGCTTAAGGTCGGGAACGCTGTAACATACGGCATGATCATCCGACATAACGACCGCCTCCGTATTGTCATCAGAGAGGACGATTTCCCTGATTTTTAAGGTGTTCACCTCGGCAAAGCTGGTCATGCTGTTGTGATAATACAGATGCAGATGTCCGCCGTTTGAGGCCAGCACCAATCTGCCGTCATTGCTGGCCGCGAAATTACGGCCGCTGTTCAGCTTGTACTGCATTTCACCTGAGGGATTGAAGACATACAGGCCGGAATCGGCGCTGTACGCAAAAAACAGGCTGCCGTCGCCGCAGAATTTGCCGCCCAGGAAATGAGTGAGTTTATATGTCCCGTCAAGACTGCCGGACGAGCTGTAAAAATTCAAAATCGTTTCGGGCAGACCCTCGGTGCCCTCGATTCCAACCATATGCGCCGAGCTGTCGTTGAGTATGAATTTCAACGCATTCGGATCGTCAATGGAATATAGCCCTTTCCCCTGAGGGGTATACATAGAAAGCCGTATCACACGATACTGTGTCGCTGAGCGGTCCACGAATTCCGAGGCCGCCCAGAAATTGCCCCCGGGAGAGGTGAACACCTTTTCATTTCCCTTGATACGAGTGTTCAGGATACGGTTGGATGAAGATGAATAACCGGTTACTCTTTTGTACTGCGTAATATACATATAGCCATCAGGCGAACCCATGAGATTGGCACGCGACGGCCATGATTTTACCTTTTCAACCTGATATTCCCGGGCATGAAGACTTCCCGTTATAAGTAAAAATATTGTCAGAATCGGTAGTGCGAGCTTCTTTATTATGTCCATCATTAGATTCCCTGTATTTTCCGAGAGCCTGTTCAAGATTTAAACAGGCATCCATTACACATGTTCCCATGCCTTTTTCAAATGCCCCGATTATATATTTTAATGTTGAAAATTGCCAGAGTAATATTGAGAAATCAACGGAATCAGAAAATCCCGTTGCCGCCGTTGTTGGCTCCCAATGCCGAGTCATTTCCCTTTTGCCCGAAGTCGAAATCAAGATCGAGCTTGAGCTTTAAAGGCGGCAGGTCCGGCACCAGGCCGGCGGCGCGGTTTTCCGAGCGCGGCACCCATGAAAGCGCCATATCGAATTTCTTCAGATACATCAGCACAGTATCCCGGTAGATCTTATTTTCGGGAGATACCGGTGCATCATGATTGATTTCCTCAATCAACCCGGAAGCGTCCGTAAGAATCTGTATTTTCTGTTTGGAAAGTAGGTCCTTGTTTTTTTCCACGAATTTCACCGCCATAATCGCGGCCGTATACTCGCATTCCTTCTGACCGCCTTCGAACTGTGTACGGTACATCATCCCCAAATCGGGCATCATAATACTGATTATCCCTCTCCCGGGCTGATCATTAAAGGCACTGGAGCATTTACCAAAGAAGTATAATTTCATAAACACCTCTGAGGGAGATTTTGCAAAAACTATGCCGATAGGAAGCAGCGCGCTTTTTAAGCCAAATCTGCCTGTGCGAAGTAAGGTAATTCAATGTTTGAGTTACGGTTGTGGAGATCAATGCAGAAAATCATGGATAATTGCAGAATATATAGCAATTACCAATATTATGAAATTCACTGCATATATATGCAGCCAGACGTTATTCAAGCGATCGTTTCAGGGTATCGGCCAGTTCTCCCTTAGCCTTTACATAAGTTCCGGTGGCAGTGCCTACTGTTTTACCCTCGACCTCGGCCACACCCTCGGTTTTAAAGACACGTCCCCTGCTGCCAATCACTTTACCCCGAAGCTTGATCGTTTGATCGACATACACAGGCCGTTTAAACTTGACATCCATAGAGGCGGTTACAGCCAGGATATCATCTTTAAGAATCGCCTTGATCATGACCTCATCCAGAAGCGTGGCCAGCACCCCGCCATGAAGAACATCGGCATACCCCACAAACTCCTTCTCGACTTTGTATTCAGTCGCCACAGAGCCGTCTTCCTGCACATAAAATTTCGCCTTCAGCCCGCATGAGTTTTTATCGCCGCAGACAAAACATTCGCTGAATTTAACCACTTCTCTCATATTTTCCTCCAGAATTTGGGAAAGTAAAAGAGCTGCGTTGATTCTGCAAGATTTTTCTTCGAAAAGAGCATACAAAAAAGCCCCCGCTGGAAGCGGAGGCTTTTAATTAGCTTACTTGATTTATATTCTACAGATTGTGATCAAAGGTCCACTGCGTATTGCCCTTGGTGGCTTTGATTTCGGAAACAGTTCCGTTAAAGGTGACCTCAATCACCCATTCCTCATCCATCATCTCGACTTCGTCTCCCTCGGTAGTCTCAACCATATAGGTCATATCGGCTGTAAACTGTCCCCCGACCTGGGTGTACTCGTCCCAGTCGGCGGTATTGTCACGGGTAAGATCGACATTATCGAAGGTGACATCGAAATCAAACTGCTCGCTTATATCTGAAGAGCCCTCGCTGTAAGAGCGGGTTGTAACCATCTCGGCGGTTCCAGTGGCCGAGGCAATGTAGCTGCTGACATTCTGGATATCCACGCGAGTGGTGAAATCGAAGACCAGATCCTCATCCTCTGTGCTGTTATCAAGCGAGTAAGAGCCGCGATACCAGATTTCATCCACACCCGGGGCTGGGCTTTCCCAGAAATGGCCACTCACTAAGAAGGCCATACTGTCGTAGTAAATCTCACTTCCGGAAGCGCTTAAATGCAGTACATACATCGTATGCCAGCCGTCGGAATAATTATAATCCGCGCTGTCCTCCGGATTTAACGGTCCCCACCAGATATCATCATCCGGATCGTTCAGAGTAGTGGAATCCAGAGGAAATCCCCAAGGATTCGTCAACGGATTGTGAATGTTATGAAGGATCGAATCGACCATATCATCCACATCTCCCCTGACCGCGGTGAAGGCCGGATCATTCAAATCGCCCTGCACAATTGTCGAGCCGGTACTATCGGATGAGCATGCCCAGAACATCGTAAATAAAAGCACAAATCCCAATCCAAACAGCACGGTCAACACGCCCAAATACTTCTTGTTATACATAACCCTCTCCTAAATATTTTTACATCAGGTCTTATTTTCAAGCAGCGTAGCCATAATAGCTTTTTGAATGTGCAGGCGGTTCTCGGCCTCATCGAACACCACCGAATGAGAGCCGTCCATAACCTCATCGGTGATCTCCTGACCCCGGTTGGCCGGCAGACAGTGCATAACCATCACACCCGGTTTGGCATCATTTAAAAGATCGTTGTTAACCTGGAACTCGGTCAACAGATTGGCCCTTTCCTCGACTAAATGTTTCTGGCCCATGCTGGCCCACACATCTGTATAGATGATATCGGCATCCCTAACCGCATCTTTAGGATTGTGGTGGATTTCGATCTTCGACTTCCCGGCCTTCTTGGCCTTGTCCAGAAGCTCCTGGTTGGGCAGAGTTTTAGGAGAGGTTCCCAGCCGGAGGTTCAATTTGAAAAGGCAGGCAAGGTTTACGAACGAGTTGAAAACATTGTTCCCATCGCCCAGAAATGCTATGGTAATATCCTCGAAATTGCCTGTTTTTTCGAAATAAGTGAAAATATCGCCCATAACCTGGCAGGGATGGGTCAGGTCGGTAAGGCCGTTTACTACAGGCACCGTGGCATGCTCGGCCAGTTCTTCCACATTTTTGTGATCGAAGGTGCGGATCATGATCAGGCCGACATAACGTGACATCACATGGGCCACATCATAAATCGATTCACGCACGCCCAGCTCGATCTCCTTGTCGGTGATATAAAGTGAATTTCCGCCGAGCTGATTGATACCGACCTCGAACGATATTCTGGTCCTGAGAGAGGCTTTGTGGAAAATACAGGCGGCAGTCTTGCCCTCAAGAGGTTTGGGCGCAACCTTGCCATCTTTCATCTTCTTGCAGAACTGTAAAAGCTCTATTGCTTCCTCTCGGGTAAAATCGGTTATCTGCAGAAAATCCTTGGTCATCTTTAATCTCCTTTTCTTGTATTTTTCAATTTCTGATCGCCTAAAATATCTTTTCTATCATTACTGTCAAGCAGATTGATTTATGGGGGCTTATTGAACATAATTATCTTGAAATATGACATTAAAAAACTATATTCAATGCTGATATTAACTACAAAAACAATCCTGAATGGAGTTGAGATATGCAGGGAACCTTTGCAACCGTAATCATAGGACTGCTTTTAATTGTCTTTGGGATTTTATTTTTACTGGACCAGACCGGCGCAATAGACTTCGAATTCTGGGATTTAATCGGCGATCTCTGGCCTGTGGCGCTCATTATTCTGGGCATCTGGATAATATATAACCAGGCCCGGGGGGGTAAGTCTGACTCGGAAGGTGTCTTTCTGATATCGAGCAAAAAGGTATTCGGAAGTATCGACGTCAGCCCCGAATCAATCGATTCCAAGGGGCTGGATTACAGCGTTACATTCGGCGATATACATATCTATCTCACGAGAACCGAACTTATGTCCGGTGAAAATAAAATTAATACATCTGTCGGTTTCGGAGATATACATCTTGTTATCAGGGAGGATATTCCGTGCAAAGTATCAGGCAATTGCAGTATTGGAGATATCCGAATTTTCGGCGAAGAATCGAGCGGCATCCCTGCCAAAAAAGAGCATATCGACAACAACTACGACTCCGCGGAAAAGAAACTCCGGATAACTGCCAAATGCGGCGCCGGCGATATCCGCATCAAGAGGACCTGAGCATTTCCGCACTATGAAAACGGTTATACTGACACAGTATTTTCCACCGGAGATGGGTGCGGCGCAGAACCGGATTCATGCCCTGGCAAATGCATTTCAAAGACGCGGTCATGATATCTCTGTCCTGACCGCACTCCCCAATTATCCCACTGGCGAGATTTTCGAGGATTACAAAAGCCTCTATAAATGCAGAGAAAATATAGACGGAATCGAGGTCATAAGGTCATGGCTGTATGTACACAAATCCAGAAATGCCGCCTCATTGGCATTATCATATCTGACATTCGCGCTGACTGCATTCAATGTCGGCATACGCGAAATTAAATCGGCCGACCTTGTCCTGTGGGAGTATCCTCCCCCCTTTCTGGGCTATACCGCTCGCAAGCTGGCCAAAAAGTGGAATGCCAGACTTGTAACCAATATCGCCGATCTCTGGACCAGCCAGTTGAAAGAACAGAAAGTTGTTGATTCCAGATTCATTCTGGATAAAATCGCTGCCTTCGAGAATAAAGTTATGCTAGACAGCGCGGCCATTACAGGGCAGACCGAAGGTGTGCTTGCAGATATTAAAAAGCGCCTTCCCCAGTTGGACCCGATTCTCTGGCCGAACGGGGCCGATCCGGATTTGTTTAGCCCTCGAGAGCCATCACTCGAACTTCAAAAACAATACAAAACTGAGGGTAAATTTGTGGTAGGATATTCCGGTTTACATGGACGCAATCACAACTTGCGGCTCCTTCTTGATGCAGCCAAAATACTTCAATCAGAGAAAGACATTGTCTTCATGCTTTGCGGGGATGGTTTCGAGAAAAGACGTTTGACTGCATATGCGGAGCAAAACAGGCTCGATAATGTTCAATTCCATGATCCTATTCCGCATGCTCAACTGCCCGCTTTGCTATCATTGTTTGATATCGGAATCGTGATACACCGAAATTTGCCAGGTCTTAGGGTCGTGCGCTCGGCCAAACTTTTCGAGCTTATGTCGATGGAAATCCCGATCTTGCACTGTGCCGAAAGCGAGGGTGCGGAAATCGTCCGGCGCTCTGATGCCGGCCTTGTGGTATCCGAAGAAGATCCGCAGAAGATTGCCGCCGGTATCCTGGAGATGCGAGAGTCTCCAAAACTAACAGAGTGGGGCAAAAAAGGCAGGCAGCATTTGATAAAACAATTCAACCGACATTCGATTTCTAGAGAATTGGTTAAGAAACTGGAAAAGCTATTATAGATGACCTGTCAGCAGTCAAACCTTACAAAGTAATCCATTCCGCTGCCTTTGATCTTGATAATTTCAATCTCCTTGAAACCAACCTTTTCCGCCAGAGCTTCAATCCTAGCCCTGTTGTAGAAATAAACCGGACAGCGCTTCCAGGCATACCGCACTTTCCTGATAGGTGTGCGCCAGATCGAGATTGAAGGGAAACTTGCCAGCACGCAGATATTGCTAATATTCTTCATTTTGAGCAGAAAATCCTGCGGTTCGGCAATATAATCATACACGCCCATAGCAACCGAGATATCATACTTTTGATTGATTTCGGCTTCCGTAAAATCAGCAACGGTGTAGATGACCTCTACTCCTTCGGGCGGCGTGCCTACAAGCTTTTTTGCCAAATCAAGCATCGGTTCAGAAAAATCCAGGCCGATAATCTGAGGTACACCGAGTTCCACATAGGCCTTGAGATACTGTCCCGGACCAACGCCGATATCTATCAATGATTGCGGCCTTTCCTTTTGCACTTCACGCAGAGTAAGCAGAAACCGTTCTCGCATATCACGGCGCAAAATCCTATTGAGAAAACGGGAAAGTGGTGACATTTCACCGGTATAAACCGAATTAAAAAGCTGAGAGGCCCGTTCAAAATATGATTTAACCTGTTTTGAATCATTCATTTTCAAGATAACTCCTTATTGGAATAAAAGAAAAATCAGCCAAAAGCTTCATAAGTCTTCCCGGAATCAATGAGCGAAATAATCCCTGATGAATTCGTGTCTTTAGCCCAATGCCGCGCCCCCGTAGTTCGGCCGGATTGATCTCATAGGGATGAAGGTAGATCACTGCAGGACGATTCTGCCTGTTAATGCCGCGAAGAAAATATTCACTCAGGGCATAGGGATACATGCGAAAGTACCCCCCGCCCAAAACGGCACGGCGCTTTCCCAAAATCACATAGGTGGATAATGGTATTTCCCACAATCCTGAATCCAGTTTAAACGGCCCCAAGGGGCAATCCGGTGAACCATAATTTTTGCCATATATTGGATATACGCTCGAATCATATTCAAGTCCGCATTCGCTTATTATATCAAAAGGCCAGTCACTTCTAATGTCGATTGAAAAATCAGGGGCGCGATGCCCGTGCACTTTTTCTCCAATAATATCTTCAAGGATTTTAACGGATTTATACAATTCAGATTTAAAGCCTTTTTGTCCCAATTCTTGGACTGAGCGATGTGACCAGCCGTGGGTGCCAATCTCATGCCCCGCCTGATGAATCCTTTTTATTAATTCAGGAAATTTTTCTGCCACCAATCCTTGGCAAAAAAAGGTCGCTTTACTTTTCGCTTGCGAGAATATGTCAAGCAGCTTTGAGGTATTCTCTACTACATAATTGGTTATGGGCGCGTTAAGATCATATGTTGACTGACCCCAGTCTTCCAAATCAACTGACAGTATGTTTTTTTGCATAATACGCGGTGATTGCATTTGCTTTACAGAATATACTTGCTCAAATCTTCGTCCTCGACAATTTCTGCCAGGCGTTTGGAGACCTTATCCCGGGTGATCTTGATCTTTTTCTTTCCGTCCTCCGGAAGACCGAACATCTCTTCCTCGAGCAGATTGTTCATCACCGTATGCAGGCGCCTCGCCCCGATATTTTCCGATCGCGTGTTGACAGTATCCGCAATCTCCGC
This sequence comes from uncultured Ignavibacteria bacterium, assembly GCA_964496505.1. Taxonomy (GTDB): domain Bacteria; phylum Zixibacteria; class MSB-5A5; order JAABVY01; family JAABVY01; genus JAABVY01. The sequence continues at coordinate 35,072 of CAZBZV010000032.1, forward strand.
CACTTCCTCGATAGCGGATTTGTCGAAATTGAGATCTACCCCCTCGGTTTCCATCAGGGCGATATACTGCTTGACAAGGGCATTTCTGGGCTCGGTCAGTATCTTAATGAATTCTTCCTTACCGAGGCTGTCGAGTTCGACACGGATGGGAAATCGTCCCTGAAGTTCGGGAATCAGGTCGGAGGGCTTGGTAGCATGAAACGCCCCGGCGGCTATAAAGAGTATATGCTCGGTGCGGATCATACCGTGCTTGGTCATAACATTACTGCCCTCAACAATCGGCAGGATATCGCGCTGAACGCCCTCGCGGGAAACATCGGGACTGCTGGTTGCGGCTTCGCTGGATGCTATCTTGTCGAGCTCATCTATAAAGATTATGCCGGAATTCTCGACTTTGAATTTGGCCTTCTCGACCACCTCGTCCATATCCAGAAGCCGTCCAATCTCCTCCTGCACCAGAACTCGGCGCGCATCCTCGACGGTAAGCTTTTTGCGCTTGCTCTTTTTAGGTCCCATACCCGAGAACATCTCCTGCAAATTGATCCCCATCTCCTCCATTCCCATGGGTGAGAAAACCTCCACAATCGGGAAACGGTTATTGGGCATTTCGATTTCGATCACACGGTCGTCAAGTTCGCCCTTTGCCAGTAGATCAGCCATCTTCTCACGAGTCCTCTTCCAGGACTCATCCTCGGCGGGGGGTATCTCGGTAGTTTCGCCCTCAGCGCTGACATGCGTCTTGCGTGGAGGCGGAGGAATGAGTATATCCAGTATGCGCTTTTCCACAATTTTCTCGGCCTTCTCGCGCTGGCTCTCCCCCATCTCCTTCTTGACCATGTTTACTGCCAAATCGGTAAGGTCGCGCACCATCGATTCCACATCACGCCCCACGTAACCGACCTCGGTAAATTTGGAAGCCTCAACTTTGATGAAGGGTGCATGCGCCAGAAAGGCAAGGCGCCGGGCGATTTCGGTCTTGCCCACACCGGTTGGACCGATCATAATTATATTATTCGGCAGGATTTCGTCCTTCAGCTCATTGGTCACCTGCTGACGGCGCCATCTGTTGCGAAGCGCAATCGCAACCGCTTTTTTGGCCTGATCCTGGCCGACGATGTATTTGTCAAGTTCTACAACTATCTGTTTCGGAGTCAATTCATCTTTCATATTTTCACCTCATAAACCCCCAAATGTAAGGTATAATTACGCAAAGTCAAGCAGATTAGAATCCGGGCAAAATATGCCTCAGGGCGCAACCGCCCAGTCGGGGAAGACGCCAAGTTCCACACCCAGAATAACTCGCCCCACAAAGTAAAAACCAAGGCTTATCAAAAACACTCCCACAAAATTAAGTACAATCCCGGCCCTTGCCATGGCGGCAATATTAAACCGTCCACCACCGTAAACAATTGCATTGGGCGGAGTCGCCACAGGCAACATGAACGCGCAGGATGCGGAAAGAGTTGCGGGAATCATCAAAAGCAGCGGATTTATGCCTATTCCAATCGCCACCCCGGCTATAATCGGCAGAATGGTCTGAGTCGTTGCCGTATTTGAAGTCAATTCTGTCAGAAATGTCATAGTCAGACAGATGACTGCAATAATAAAAAGTGGATGCAGGGTCGAAAGCCCGCCCAGCTGGCTTCCGATCCAGACCGAAAGCCCGGAGGCTTTGAAGGCATACGCCAATGCAAAACCACCGCCGAATAGAATCACAATTCCCCACGGCAATGATACTGCAGTCTTCCAGTCCATAACCATCCGTCCCGGGCGCGATTTAGATGGTATCAGAAACAATATCAGGGCCATGGTAATAGACACAGTTCCGTCATCGATAAAATCCGGCACCGGAAGAAGGCTCGACCATCCGGGAATAGTGAAATCACCTAAAGGAATCGGATTTCTGAATAGCCATAAAAAGGCCAGGATCAAAAAATCGACCAGTACCACTTTCTCCTCGTATGAAAAATGTCCCAGCTTTTTGTATTCTTCCAGGAAGATATTCCTGTCGGCATTCATGCGCCCCTTGCCCAGGCGAGCCTTAAACGACATGAAAGCCCAGATGATAAAGAAGAACACCAATGATATCGGCAAAGAGAATATTATCCAACCGGCAAATGATATCTCCGGCGCCTGGGGGAAAGTTTCCTCGAATATTTTTGCGAATGCCAGATTGGGCGGAGTTCCGATCAAAGTTGCCATCCCGCCCACCGAGGAAGCATAAGCGGTTCCCAGAAGCAAACTGGTAGCGACTTTATCCACCCCGCGCTTCTCGAAGCTGTCCTCAAGCTTGGCAATAACAGCCATCGCAATTGGAAGCATCATCATCACAGTAGCGGTATTGGAAATCCACATCGAAAGGAAGAACGAGGCCGCCATAAAGCCGAGAATAATCCGCGAGGGACTTGTTCCGATTATCAGCATGATCTTGAGGGCAATCCGTTTATGCAGATTCCATCTCTGCAATGCCAGTGCTATTATGAAGCCGCCCATGAAAAGGAAGATGATATGGTTGAAATATTTGGTTGCGATCTCTCGTCCCTCAGCCACGCCCAGAAGCGGGAAGAGCGCCACTGGCAAAAGCGCGGTGGCTGCAATCGGGATTGCCTCGGTAATCCACCAGACAGCCATCCAGACAGCAACTGCAGCGGTAAGAGTAACGCCCCTGTTATCAGGATCGAGATCGAAAAAGAGGATAATGATTAGAGCCAGAAGCGGTCCAGCTATGATTGCGATCTTTTTTGCCATACCTTTTAACGGACGGAACTATGATGCAGCGGACTCCTTCATCAGCTTCTGTGCGCTTTCAGAATCAAGAGCACTTATCTTATTAAGAAAGTCAGCCGACTCTGTTCCTTTAAGTACTTTAGCCAGGCCTTTATCCGAATATATATACACCTGGCGGTCTCCTGTTACCCTGTAAAAGTAAATATTTTCAACCATATCGTTTTCTTGTGGCGCATGGTCTTGATCCCGATTTATTGGGATTGTGACCATGCGATCTCTTAGTTCCGTTCGATCCTGATTCCGTCGCAGACGGAATTGTGATCTGACGGCATGTATGGTAATTTTGTCTTGTTCAAAACATTATGGTACTGTCAGTTCACACTCCCGATTTCATCGGGAGCAGGAACTGACAGAACTTCAGAAAAATCATTTCTGCGGGACAGCCTCTTCTCGTGCACCGCATCCGCAGGCTGCATTGGGAGATACGCCTGGCACAAATCATAAAGTTTCAACCGTAATATTATCATTGGTATAAATACAAATTTCAGCCGCGATCTCGAGCGACTTGTGGGCAATCTTCTCTGCGTTCATGCGTGTGTTCTGCATCAATGCCCTCGCAGCCGCCAGAGCATACGGCCCGCCTGAGCCGATGGCCACAATCCCATCATCCGGCTCGATAACATCACCATCGCCTGAAATCACCAGCGCGTGATTCTTATTCAATGCCACCAGAAGCGCCTCCAGGCGGCGCAGGTACTTATCTGTGCGCCACTCCTTGGCAAGCTCAACCGCGGCACGAGGCAGATTGCCGCCGAACTCCTCGATCTTGCCCTCGAAGCGTCCGAATAATGTAAAGGCATCGGCGGCGGTACCTGCAAATCCGGCCAGGATATTGTCATCGTCGAGTTTGCGAATCTTATTGGCGGTTTTTTTCATTACCGTATCTTCCAGGGTAACCTGACCGTCACCGGCAATAGCCGCCTTGCCGTTATGCAGGATTCCAAGAATCGTTGTGGCATGATATATCATAAATGCTCCTTTTATGCTCGCGGATGAGATTTCTTATATACTGCCTTCAGCCGTTCCAATGAGACATGAGTATAAATCTGCGTGGTCGAAAGTGAGGCATGCCCCAGAAGCTCCTTGACCGCCGAGAGATCGGCGCCGCCGTCCAATAGATGTGTGGCGAATGCATGCCGGAACGAATGCGGCGAAAATTTCTTCATCAGTCCGGAGGCCGAGGAATACTTGCGCACTATTCGTGCGATCGACCGCGCGGTCAGACGTTTACCCTGACGGTTCAGAAAAACCGCATCAGCATCATATCTATCAAGCTCCTGATCCCGTTTTTCAATATACTGCTTCAGGCTTTGGAGCGCAATTCTTCCAATCGGCACCACACGTTCTTTATTGCCCTTGCCAATTACCCGCAGCATACCCGCATTCAAATCCAGATTCGAGGATGAAAGTCCGGCAAGCTCTGCCAGACGCATACCGGTCGAATAAAACAGCTCCATTACCGCACGGTCCCGCTTTTCCTGCAAACTGTCGCCTGTAGGAAGCTCCAGTATCTCCGCGATCTGATCTCTTGACGCCACTTCGGGCAGAGGTTTGGAGTATTTTACCCGCTTTATACGCGAGCCCCAGTCGCTCTTTAGAATCTTAGTCTGATGCAGGAATTTGAAATAGCTTTTAAGCGCCGACTGCATTCGGGCTATCGATCTGTTACTGATTTCCCTGGAACGTAAATATTGAAGAAATAGCCTGAAATTATCTGAAAATTCTTTGTTGAGACGTGATTGGTTCAGGTTTTGCTTCCTGAAGAAATCCTGAAAGGCGGAGATATCCTTGCGGTATGCTATAAGGGTTTGGGGAGAATAATTCTTTTCACTTTTGAGATATTCAATAAACTGCTCGAGATGTTTTTTACTTAACGGCATTTTCCAGCCTTTCGGCCGTCTCCTCTTCCTCTACTTTCTCCACAAAGTTACATTCCGGACATTTAAAATGCAAGCCGTCTTTTTTGGTATTTTTCTCGAGCATGAAATAATGGCCGCAGGAGGGGCATTCCTTCTTGACCGGCTTGTTCCAGACCGCATAATCACATTTGGGATATTTTGAACATCCGTAAAAGGTTTTTCCGCGGCGAGTACGTCTCTCCACCAGTTCACCCTGGCAGCCTTCACGGGGGCATTTGACGCCGGTCGAAACAGCCTCGGTATAATCGCAATCGGGATATGTACTGCATGCTATAAAACGTCCGAATCGTCCGCTGCGCAGGACAAGCTTGTTGCCGCATTTGGGACAGTCGCGGTCGAGTTCCTCGATACCGTTCTCGCCGTTTAAGGGCTTGGTATTTTTACATTCCGGATAGGCGCTGCATGCCAGGAATTTGCCATTACGTCCCCATTTGACCACCATGGGCGAACCGCATTTCTCGCAGACTTCATCAGTCTCTTCCTGAGTCCGGGCCTTGATCTCCTTCAGCTTCGGCTCGATTTCATCAAGAGTATCTGAAAGCGGTGCGTAAAACTCCCTGAGCACATCCACCCAGTTGTCGCTGCCTTCTTCGATCTTATCCAGCTCATCTTCCATATGGGCGGTAAACTCGATATTGAATATATGCGAAAAATGTTCCTTCAGTATGCCGTTAACCGTGCGCCCTAACTCGGTCGGAATTAGTGCACGTTTCTCGGTGTTGACGTATTTCCTGTTTTTCAGCGTATATATAATCTGGGCATAGGTCGAGGGACGTCCGATACCGTTCTGCTCAAGTTCACGAACCAGGCTGGCCTCGGAAAATCGCGGAGGCGGCTTCGTGAAATGCTGGGTCGGGAAAAGCTCTTCCAGCTTCACCTTCTGTCCCTCTTCCAATTCGGGCAGAACCTGGGGCTCATCATCGGAATTCTTACCATTGCCGTTGGAAATCTTATAAACCTTCTGGAAGCCGTCGAATGAGAGCTGCGAAGTGCTGGCGCGGAAAAGATACTTGCCCGCCTCTATTTCAACCGAGATATTATCATAAATCGAGGGCACCATCTGCGAGGCCACAAATCTGGAATATATAAGATTGTAGAGACGATACTGGTCCCTTGTAAGAAATCCCTTCACTTCATCCGGATGATATTCCAATGACGTGGGACGAATCGCCTCGTGGGCTTCCTGGGAGGATTTTCTGGATTTGTAGACACGCGGCGAATCGGGAAGATATTTGTCTCCAAAGCGTTCCTTGATAAAGTTTCGGGCCATACCCAGCGCTTCGTTCGAAAGACGTACCGAATCGGTACGCATGTATGTAATCAAGCCTACCGAACCGGCCTTGCCCAGATCGATACCTTCATAAAGCTGCTGCGCCACATACATTGTCTTCTGCGGGGCGAACCGCAGACGATTGGAGGCATCCTGCTGCATAGTCGAGGTTATAAAGGGCGGATACGGGTTTCTTTTCTTCTTCTCTTTTTTGACCGAAGATATCGTGAATTCCTGTTGTCTTATTTCACTACAGACTTTATCCGATTCCTTTTCGGACCCGATCTTGAAATCCTCTCCGTCGATTTTATGCAGCATGGCATGGAATTTATTTTCCTCGCCCGATAAAAGCGCTGCTTTTACCCTCCAGTATTCCTCGGGCTCGAATTTGTCAATTTCATCTTCGCGGGCACAGAGAATTTTCAGCGCCACCGACTGCACTCGTCCGGCCGAAAGGCCGCGCAGAACAGTTTTCCAGAGGATCGGTGAAATCTTATAGCCTACCAGACGGTCGAGAATACGCCGCGCCTGCTGGGCCATAACCTTGCCATCATCAATAGGCCCGGCCTCATCAAGAGCTTTTTTGACAGCGGTTTTCGTAAGCTCGTTGTAGGTCACCCGATAGATATTATCGTTTACGCCGCTGAGACGGGAATGCAGATGAAAGGCGATTGCTTCTCCCTCACGGTCGGGATCGGGCGCGAGATAGACCTTGCCGGATTTTTTGGCCTCTTTGGCGATTTCATCGATCACCTTCTTCTTGCCCCTGATGACCATGTAATTGGGATCGAAATCGTTTTCAACATCCACACCCAGCTTGCTTTTGGGAAGGTCTATGATATGCCCCTTGGTGGCCATAATCTTATACTTTCTCCCCAGAAACTTCTTGAGTGTCTTGGTCTTGGTGGGAGACTCCACCACCAGAAGATCGGTAGTCGATTTGGATTCTGCCTTCTTCTTTGCTTTTGGCCTGGTTGTCTTTTTCTTCTTCTTATCGCTCAATCTTCGTCGTCCCGTCAATTAGCTCTTCGATCGCACGCGTTGTTACCTTGCGCGGATCGATGTCGATTTCATCATTTTCCGGCATCAATTCAAGCTTGGCGACCCGGTCGGCATTGATCTGCCGGGCGCGTTTGGCGGCGACAATAACCGCGGCGTAGCGGTTGCTGATCACCTTATCGATTTCATCTAATTTGATATGTGCCACCTTGATCCTCCCATGAAAATGGCTAAAACTTGTTTGTTATGTTTCTGGATGTTTTCAATGATTCTGCTTCCAATATTGATTCAACCTGGCTGATCGCCGCATCCGCATCTTTATTAACCACCGTGTAATCATATTTCGTCCGCATCTCGATTTCCTTTAATGCGTGATTCAGCCTTTTATCGATTTCTTCTTTGGTATCACGTTTCCTCGTCTTAAGTCTACGTTTAAGTTCGCTGAGCGTTGGCGGAAGTATAAAAATAGTCACAGCATCAGGATACGAATTTTTGATCGAGCGTCCACCCTGCACATCAATGTCGAACAAAACAACCCTCTTTTTGGCCAGATGCTTTTCCACCTGTTCCACAGGAGTACCATAATAATGGTCGTAAACCTTAGCCCATTCCACAAACCAGCCTTTTTCCAGTTTTGTTTCAAATTCTTTATTTTTCATGAAAAAATAATCCCGGCCCTGGCGTTCGTCCCTTGTTTTTGGACGAGTTGTGGCTGATACCGACATCTTTATATTCTTATGACGCTTAAGCAGTTCACGGCAAATTGTGGTCTTGCCCGCCCCCGAGGGCGCCGAGACCACCACCAGCATGGGACCTTTGATGTATTTCCTGCGCACAGACATTTATTCCAGATTCTGAACCTGCTCCCTGACCTTCTCAATCTCTTCCTTCATCTTAATCACACTTCTGGAAATCTCGGCCGATACCGATTTAGAACCAATCGTATTGGCCTCGCGGTACAGCTCCTGAAGTATAAAATTCATCTTCTTCCCGATCGGCTCGTCCGATTTATAAGCCCCCCGAAACATCTCCAGATGGCTCTTGATCCGCACACATTCCTCGGTAATATCGGATTTATCCGCAACAACAGCCGCTTCATTGGCAACCATCTCCTCCGATACAGGCACCTCTGTCAAAAGTTCCTTTAATCTTGACTCTAATTTTTCGTGATATAAACGGATATTGGATTTGGCCGAGGCCTCGGCCTCGAGCATGGACTGCTCGATTCTATCTATATGCCTGGTAATATCCTCAAGAAGCTTTTTGCCTTCCGCCGCACGCATCTTCATAAAATCTTCCAGAGCCGGCTTAAGGCAGGAGATTATTTCGTTCTTAAGTTTGTCCTCATCAATCTCTTCTTCAGAGGGCTGAATCAAATCATTAAGCCCCACAAAATGGTTGATATCGATTTCACCCGGAAGATCCAGCTCTTTCTTCAGAGCAGAAAAGATTTTATGATACATCCGGGCAGCATCTTTATTCAACTCCAGCCTGGCGGCCAGAGATTCCGACGACTCCTCGATATTGACCACAATAATGACCTTGCCGCGCCTTACTTTTTCAAGCACTATCTCTTTTAATGATGACTCCAGATGCGAAAGAGTTTTAGGCAGCCTGATCATCACCTCGCAGTAACGATTGTTAAGGGAGTTGATCTCGATTAAAATCCGACGCCCGTTGTTCTCACACTCGGCCCGCCCGTATCCTGTCATTGAATAAATCATTAAAGACCCTCTCTAAAAGGTATCAACCATAATCTATTTTTCGGGCTTTGTCAATAATTTATAAATTGTACTTCGCAAAATAATCTCTCTTTTTTTATTGTATATTTCTTAGTACAGGCTTTTAATTTTATCTTCATTATAGCATTCTTTAGCATAAAACTCTTGTGGATTAAACAAACTTGCTACTTTTTTCTTAAAAGACTTGAAATAATCAGAGATTTTATTATGTTATCATAAAGCTTTATGTTTAACTAACTTATGATAATTAAACAAAGGGGATGATTAATCATGAGACTTTACATTGTAAGACATGCAGAGGCCAAATCCAAAGAGGAAGATCCTAATCGGCCGCTGACTGAAATCGGCCGTCAGGAGATCAAGCAGACCGGCTCCCTTGCCGCAGACAGGGGCATGGAAGGTATCAAAAATATTTTCCACAGCGGCAAAGCGCGTGCAAAAGAGACTGCTGAACTTCTGGCAGAACACACAAATCCGGATTCGAAACCGGAGGAGGCTGAGGGGCTTAAGCCAAAAGATGATCCCAAAATCTGGATTGACCGTCTGAACGGGGGCGAGTTCGCTGATGACGTTGCAATAGTAGGACATATGCCGCATGTTGCGCGTCTGGCGACACATCTGCTGTGCAAGGAAAAGGATGATGAGTTCTTCGATCCACACAGCGCCTCGGTCTTCTGCCTGGAGCAGGATGAAAACAAGAAGTGGACGCTGCAATGGATGCTGTCTCCGAAGACAGTGGAGCTTCCATAAAAGAACTATTCTGAAACGAAAAAGCCCGCTCGGATTTTCCGAACGGGCTTTTTTTATATCGACTAATAATCTGATCTGATCTAACAGTCAGGTTCGCCGTTACCGTCCGTATCGCAGGGAACGCTGCCGCCGATAAACACGTAATTGATAATCCAGACGGCATCACTGACATTGACATTGCCGTCACAGTTGGTGTCGCCGGTGCTCATCGGATCGGGCGGATCACCCCCGATAAAGACATAGTTAATCACATAAACAGCATCGGAAACATTACATTGCTCGTCGCCATTGGCATCCCCGCACATGCCCTCGCAGGCATCGCCAATACCGTCCTCGTCGCTGTCAAGCTGATCCGGATTATATGTATTAGGACAATTGTCCTCGCTTTCGCAAACGCTGTCCTGATCTGCATCATTCTCGACATCCAGAGGACATGGATCGCAGATATTCCCCATACTGTCACCGTCATCATCGAGCTGTTCCGGATTATATGCCGTCGGACAGTTGTCGAGCGGACATTCATTGTCCTCATGACCGGGATCGCCGAAACCGTCAGCGTCTTCATCGAAGCAGATTGAATCGGGGTCATGAATCGTGATAACGAAAACTCCTGTATCAACAAGCGGCGGCTCGCTGGAATCAATCATCTGCACTTTGAAGACAAAGGTCGAAACATAGATCGGCTGTCCTGTAATAGTACCGATCTCGCCGCCATTGAACATACATCCGTAAGGTATCTGGGCGCCGAACACGAGGCTCCAGTCGTAAGGCGGCGTACCGCCCACACCCTCAAGCTGATAGAAGTAATTGTAGCTGTAATATCCGTCGGGCGGCTCATCCCCGGTTATATGAACCTCACCGTCGCAGGCATCACCGATACCATCACCATTGACATCACCCTGCTCCGGATTAGGCGTATCCGGGCAGTTATCGCAGGCGTTGCCCACGCCATCTTCATCATTATCATCCTGCCCCACATTTCCGACCAGCCAGCAGTTATCGGTTTCATTGGGAACGCCGTCGCTGTCGGCATCCGGATCGCACACATCACCGATTCCGTTTAAATTGACATCGCCCTGATCCGGATTGTAGTCGTTGACACAGTTGTCGCAGAGATCGCCCACGCCGTCGTTGTCTATATCCTCCTGTCCGGGATTATAATCAACCGGGCAGTTATCCTCATCATTCAGAAAGCCATCGTCATCGGCATCCTGCACAGGCATAACATTATAAAACAAGTATTCCGCTCCCGGTCCACCCGGGTAATAAAGGTTATCCACGATATACCAGGCGTTTTTGTATCCGCCCCAGCCATAATTCATGTGTATTTGATTATATGCTCCCGCAACCCTCCAGCCGTCGCAGACGATGGCATGAGTCGGAATCGTATAGGGCATCGGACGGCCCGCGTCAATTTCCGCTGCTATAAAATCGAACCATCCCTGGGCGCTATAGCTGCTTCGGTTGGCTGTCGCGATAGACTGATCGTAACGGAAATAATCGGTCCAGACATCTTTATCAGGCCAGGTACCGGAGCCATCAACGCCGTAATCCATATTATGCGCCACACCCACTTCGTAAGACAGTTCCGCCAGCGCTTCTCTCTGAGCGGAGTTGCATCCGCCGTCGCAACTGGCCGGCATATTGGCCCAGTCGTATTCATCTGAAAAATCAGCGGTCAAATACTGGGCATTAACGCCATTGTCTCCAT
>CAZBZV010000033.1:0-45852 GCA_964496505.1 uncultured Ignavibacteria bacterium
TCGATCATGGGTGGCATGCCCAAACTCGTTTGGGCATGTTGTATTCCGGGCCAAACAGAGTTTGACCCGGCCACCCGGACGCGGCGCACGAGACTTACGCCGCGCAATAAAACTCAAGTGAGCTGGCAGGAATCCCTTCCTGCCAGCTCATCTATCTCTTACTTCTTGTCGTCGTCGACTACCTCGAAGTCGGCTTCAACAGCATCGTCTTCCTGTCCGCCCTGGGCCCGTTGCTCGGGGCCTTCAGGACCCTGCTGACCCTGCTGGGCGCCGGCCTGCTGCTGATAGATCTTCGAGGATGCATCATACCAGATCTTCTGCAGATCATCCGAAGCCGATTTCATCTCGGCCACGTCATTATTCTCGATCGCCTTCTTCGTGCGCTCGAGAGCCGCATTCAGCTTGGACCTGGTATCCTCGTCCAGCTTATCCTCGAACTGCTTTATGTTCTTCTCGGTCTGGTAGACGATGTTATCCGCGTTATTCCGAGCATCGATCTCTTCCTTACGCTTCTGGTCCTCATTCTCGTGAGCCTTAGCATCGTTAACCATCTTCTCGATATCCTGCTCGGTCAGACCGGAGGAAGCCTCGATTCTGATATTCTGCTCTTTTCCGGTACCTTTATCCTTAGCCGAAACATTCAAGATGCCGTTGGCGTCGATATCAAAGGTAACCTCGATCTGAGGTACTCCACGAGGCGCCGGAGGTATACCGTCCAGATGGAACCGTCCAATCGTCTTGTTACCGGAGGCCATAGGACGCTCGCCCTGAAGCACATGCACCTCGACTGAGGTCTGGTTATCTTCAGCGGTCGAGAATATCTCGGTCTTCTTGGTCGGAATAGTCGTATTGCGGTCGATCAGCTTGGTGAATACTCCGCCCAGTGTTTCGATTCCGAGTGAAAGCGGGGTAACATCCAGAAGCAGAACATCCTTGACATCGCCGGTCAGGACTCCACCCTGAATAGCCGCGCCGATCGCAACTACCTCATCCGGATTCACGCCCTTATGCGGATCCTTGCCGAAGAATTCCTTCACGGTCTCGACAACTTTCGGCATACGGGTCATACCGCCGACCAGCACCACTGCATTGATGTCGGAAGATGATATTTTGGCATCTTCCAAAGCCGCCTTGCATGGCCCCACTGTACGCTCGATCAGGTCTTCCACCATCTGCTCGTATTTCGAACGGCTCAGAGTCAGATTCAGATGCTTGGGACCGCTCTGGTCGGCCGTGATAAACGGCAGATTAATTGTCGTCTCATTGGTTGAGGACAATTCAATCTTGGCTTTCTCGGCGGCTTCCTTCAAACGCTGCACCGCCATCGGATCCTGCGAAAGATCAATGCCCTGATCCTTCTTGAACTCCTCAACCAGCCAGTCGATGATGCGTTTATCGAAATCATCACCGCCCAGATGGCCGTCGCCATTGGAAGACTTGACCTCGAATACACCATCTCCGATCTCCAGGATGGAAATATCGAAAGTTCCGCCGCCAAGGTCATAGACCGCGATCTTGGCATCGTTTTTCTTATCCAGGCCGTAGGCCAGCGAGGCCGCAGTAGGCTCATTGATAATTCGAAGCACATTTAAGCCCGCAATCTTGCCGGCATCCTTGGTGGCCTGACGCTGTGAGTCGTTGAAGTAGGCCGGTACGGTAATAACCGCATCGGTTACTTTCTCGCCCAGATATTCCTCGGCGGTCTTCTTCATCTTGGAAAGCACCATAGCGGAGATTTCCGGAGGAGCATACTGCTTGCCCTCCATCTCAACCATGACCTCGCCATTGGCGCCTTCAACCACTTTATATGGATAGTTCTTGATTTCGCTTGTTACCTCGGCGTACTTACGGCCCATGAAACGCTTGATCGAAAAAACCGTGTTCATCGGGTTCGTAATCGCCTGACGTTTGGCCACAGTGCCGGTCAGGCGCTCGCCGTTTTTGGATATGGCTACCACCGACGGCGTCGTCCGGCCGCCTTCAGCGTTGGGGATAACCTTGGGCTCCTTGCCCTCCATTACCGATACGCAACTATTGGTGGTACCCAGGTCTATACCTATTACTTTACCCATTTAAATCACCTCTCTATATCAAATTAACATTTATTGTCTATTTTTCAGCTGATGGGAATAAGCCCGCCTCGATATCGAGGCGGGCTCTTCCATCTACACCTTCTATCAGGATTCAGGAGCACTTAAAACTCTTACGAAACATCAATCGGAATTTCCTTGGGCTTTACAGCTTCAGCCTTGGGAAGATCGATCTTCAGCACACCATTCTTGTAGTTGGCTTTGATCTTCTCGCCTTCGACCGAGGTCGGAAGCGAGAACGATCTGGTGAATGTGCCGTAGGTGCGCTCGATTTGATGATAATTCTTCTCCTTCTCTTCCTTCATGGCCTTGCGCTCGCCCTTGATGGTCAGGACACTATCCTCGACCGAAACCTTGATATCGTCTTTTTCCATACCCGGCAGGTCAACCTGAACTTCGATATTATCCTTGCTCTCTACAACGTCAACATCCGGGTACCAGCCGCCGACATCCTCACCTCTGCGGCGCATCGGAGCATTGAAGAATGATTCAAAAACTCTATTTACTTCGTCCTGAACGCTCTCAAGATTCCTTGTTGGTCTCCATCTAATCAGTGTCATAATAACACCTCCTTGTTTCGTAATCTTTTATCTTTAAGCTTTTCGTTTTTTTCATTTTCGCACAAATATATAAACAACTACCGTGCCAACTTTTTACGAATTGCATAAGTCATTGTAGCCCAACGAAATAAATTCTGAAAGGAAATTTATAAAAAATAGAAGGATGCCAAAATGGCACACGTAATGCCATTATTGCATTACACCCTGCCAGTATGACATTATGGCATTTACTTTTTGGCAGATCTAGGAGATTCTTTGCTGAAGCAGTATAGATGTTGATCTAATGAAGAAACGAAAATATTGCCGTTAAAATATATCGGCGAAGATTTAATCTGATTTTCGGTCTCGTACGAGAATATCAGGCCGCCGCTCAGCTTGTCCAGCAGGTACAACTTGCCGTCGCCACTGGTAATCAGCGCGGCATCCTCCATCACAAGCGGCGTGGAATTTATGATTCCATCTGTTTCATGAGCCCAGATTTCAGCCCCGCTATCCTTATCCAGGCAGTAGAAATGCTTGTCGTTAGAACCTATGTAAAGATAATCATCATCAATCACCGGAGACGACAGAACATGCCCGCCTGTCTCAAACGACCAAACCGACGAGCCGTCATCGGCACGAAGCGCATGAACACTGCCGTCAAAAGCGCCGACATAAACCAGCGTATCCGCAGCCGGAGCGGTCATAACAGCCGAACCGAGATCATGACTCCAGAGAAGATCACCCGAAGCGGCATCAAAGGCATACAGCTTCCCGTCCAGCGATCCCACGAATACCCTGCCGTCCTTAATCGCGGGCGCATTCATAATGGGACCGTTTGTCTGAAATTCCCAGAATATCTTGCCCACATATTTGTCCAGGCAGATAAAGCGTCCGGTATAATCGCCGATATAAATCGACTTGTCATCCGCGATAACCGGCGAGCTGACATCGGTCATCTCTTCCCTGAAAACATACTTGCCGGTAATCAAATTCAATCCGGCCAGATAATTCTTGTCAGGACCCGTAGCGGCATAAATTATCTTATTCGAAATCATCGGACTTTCCGACAACGGCGATTTGAACTTATAGATATTGATCCTCTCTCCGCTTTCCAGGTCGAAGAAATAAAGGTGTGAATCCAGAGCGCCAACCGCCACATAAGATTCGGTTGCTACCGGCGTGGAATAACTTCTGGCCTTGAGGTCAGCTTTCCACTTTAGTTTATTGATATCCGCGCCGTAAACTCCCTTCTGGTAATAACCATCCAGGCTGTTGCGGAACATCTTCCATTCACGAGGAGCATTGTCGATATATTTAAACTTCCTGAAGGTCGGTGAACAGGACAAAACCGCCCCAGCCATGCAAAGCATCAATATGTATATAATAATTCTCTTCATCAGAAATTCCATCCAAACCAGAAATCGAAATCCCACTTAGGCGAAATCTTCTCGAAATCGGTAGTCCTCGAGAAGTCGAACCTCAGCACCAGGAAATATCCCAATGCCACCCTTGCGCCTAAACCGAATGCGCCGTACATCTGATCGAAATCATCTCCCCAGGCCGAACCGACATCGGCGAAAATCGCACCGCGTATCCCCGTAAATCCGATTGCCCCTACCGGCAGGCCGATATGCAGACGGTTTATAAGCGGAAAACGAAGTTCGTTGGAGAGCAGGAAAATATTGCGCTTGTACCATTCCCTGCGGTCGAATCCGCGCAGACTCCAGCTTCCGCCGAAATACAGCCTCTGGGGCTCTCTGCCGCCCGAGGTATAATACCAGGCGCGTGTTGCAAAAGCCGAGTATTTGCCGAGACGGAAGTATTTGCGCAGGTCTACCATAAAGAGACGGTTGAAAGAGCTGTTACTCTTGAGATCGTACGAAAATCCGGTCGAGATAATATAGCGCGAGCCGTCTAAGGGCCCGGTATAATCCCAGATCGAATTATCCTTTACATATGAAAGGTAGACTGTTGTCAGATATGCATCACGATAAGTGCCGGGAAAGAATAAATCCTTCTCCGATTTACGTAAAAATATTCTTGATTCTATGCGCTTGAATTTGCTGAAGGGATAGCTTAAACTCGCCATACCACCATAAATTCTCTCCGCGAAAAGACCCTCAGCCGGATCGTCATACTCGTCATAAAAATGATACAGACCGTAGGCATAATTCAGCCTGTGTTCGGTATTCATATATGTGGCCGCCACATTAAAAGATGATAAGAAACTCGATCTCTCCTGGGCGGTGTTGAATACCAGGAAATGATAACGGCTGTTGCCCAGCATATCCGAAAGACCGACCTGAATACCTCCGGCCGAACCATAGACTACATCATAAGCCACCGCCGACTGGGCTATGTCCAGAGAGTAATCGGTTTCATATTCCACAATCCCCGAGATAAAATGTCCCGAGACTGTTTTCGGCTCCCAGCTGGCATAAACCGGCTCCTCGCGCTCGTACGGCTGCATCAGGGAATCCTCGAACGGCATGGTATAAATCTGGAAGCCGTACTCCTGGAAAGCCGAGAATACTATCAGGCTGTCGTTGGGCGAAAACCTGGGATCGAAACACCCGGTAAGCGTGTTGCCGATTTTGTACATACTTCCTGCCGAATCGATGGCATGTATATTTGTCCTCCCGCCGCGGTCGGAGCTGAAAAGAAGCCACCTGCCGTCAGAGGAGTAATTCGGCGAAAGATCCTTATGTTTGCCGAATGTTATCTGGGTTATCGCTTTGGTTTCCAGATCGAGTTCGAATATATTCGTATAACCCTCTTCGCCGTATGCTCCCCTGTCGGAAACGAAGACCAGCTTGCTTCCATCGGGATAGAATGAGGGATTTCTGTCGTTGTAAAAGTCATGCGTAATTCGTTCCAGATGATCGCGCCCAACATCATATATATATATGTCGAAACGGCCATCCTTCTTCGCCCCGGCAAACGCCACCTTACTGCCATCCGGCGAAATCGACGGTGAGACAACCGAGATTAGGCTGTCGAATTTTTTTGTTCTCTCGAACTCTCCTGTCTTCAGATTCAAAAAGTAGAGCGCATCACGGTCATGGTTTCTGGATGCGAACACCAGCTCGCCCAGCTTATTGGCTGAAATCGCCGAACGCATCAAATGCAGCGATTCGAATTTCGAGGAGCGCTCGCCCTTCAGGACAACCTTCTCCTCGGATTTCTTGCCGTTTAAAGCGCGCTTGTAGATTCCGGAATAGCCGAGTTGATTGGCTTTGTAAATCAGCTCCTGAACAATGCCGGTGTCTGTATGATACTCGGCAATAATCGGCTTAACAAAAAATCCGCGCCCGCTTTGCAGAGTGGAAAAGCGGCCGGGATAATCCGATTCCGCCATGGTCGGGAAATACTTCTTCTTCAGATGATACTGCCAGTCCTGGAAAATCTCCTTGAGCGGCCTTCCGGTCGTATAACCAACCACGCTTTCGAAGGAGTTATGCTTCCACCAGTTCTCGAAAATAAGCAGAAGCTTATCCTCGCCATACTGTTCGGCGATAAGTTTACAAAGCGATTCGCCCACCTTGTACATCAGAAATGTACCCGAGATAGCATAGATATTATCATATGTAATAAAGCTCCCGGATATCATCAGGTCGGCTATCATCATATCCGCCTCGGAACTCCAGGGACGCGACCAGTATTCCGCTATTCCCTCGGTAAACCATAACGGCGGCCCATAGAGATTGAGCTTCTTGTGATCACGTAAAACCGAACCAAGCTTGGAATAAGTAAAAACATGCACCAGCTCATGCTGAACCACCCGCAGGAAGTCATATAAGCTTCCATCGAAGGGCACCACCATACGCCCTTTATAGAACTCGGTAAATCCCGCCACACTCTCGGGCAGGATTTGCGGAATCACATTGGTCTGCGTGAAATAATTGGGCGACGAATATATTATAAGAGGGGTTTTCTTGAAAATATGATGGTTGAATTTATTTTCCAGAAAATCATAGCTCTCTTCCACATAATGAGCGGTAACCTCTGCCAGCCATCTCGTCTGATCGTGGAAATAAATCTTGAAATGATCGGTTTCCAGTATGCTCCAGTCGAAAGTCTCGTAATTGACCTTGTTCTTGCCAAAATAAAATTGGGCCGAGAGAACTGCCGGAAACACGGTCAGGATAACCGTTATTATGATGATTGTCTTTTTAAAATTCAAAGCAAATCCTATTTTTTTTGAACGGCCTGATGTTCGAGCTTGGTTTCAATCGATCTTTGAGTTTCTTCCAATGCTACGAGCGCACGGTTACTCCTGAAGAGCGAACCGAGGCCTTTTCCAAACGTCTGCTTGTAATCGCTTAAAAGCTTGAGTGTTTTCTGGGAAGGTATCTTCTTTAAGGCAGAGAGGATATGTAATTTGAAATCATCCGAGGATTTGCCCAGAAAAGATTTCCAGACCGAATCCTTCTGATCCATTAACAACTGTTTGAAAAACGGCAGGGATTTTTCCTGCCCGAGACGAGCCACAATCGGAATCATTTGCACCTGAACCTCGGTCTCCTGCCGGAAGGCCTCGACCAGCTTCCCGAAATAATCATCAATACCAACATTCGCAAGCGCAACCGCGGCGCGCAGCCGTATCTTGCTGTCGTTGAAATAAAGGTATGAGGTGATCATAGTGCAAGCCTTTTCCGCTTTAATTTTCTCTAACGCCAGGATCATCTCCTCGGCTATGCGAGGATCGGGATCAGATACAAAACCTTCTAATATTTTTATCGCTTCCGGGGTGGCAATGTTCCCGCAAATCAGGATAATATTTCTCAGCTTATACCATTTCTCGGTCTCCAGAAGATTCTGTCCGGCAGGGCGATCCCTGAGCTTCTTATCGGATATTATCAGCTCGAATGCCCGTGGGGCGAGTTCCTTAAATTCCGAAAGCAGACGGATATTGAAAAGTCTTATGGCCCGGTCATGATAGCTTAAATATTCGCACAGCTTAAGCGTCACCGTCTGAGTCTGAATATGCTCCAGTATGCCGAATATCAGCTTATTAAGCGCTTCGAATTTACTCTCCAGAAGCTTTATCAGAGACCCGGTGAACTCATTAGTGCCGACCCGATCGTAAAAATCGAGAGCCGCCTGACGCTTATCCGGAGAGGTCATCAGCTCCTTGGACGTATAAACCGAGACAACGTCAAAAAGATCGTTCAAATTATTGAGGCGTTCTTCGACCGAAAGCCATCCCATAAGCTTTTTGGCTTTGTCCATATAATACTGGAATCTGTCATCGCTGAGATTATAATCCTTCAGGCTCTCCAGTATCTTTTTATATAGCTCTTCTAAGCAGTGATCGCTCTCACTTTCGACAGCTCCTTCAAGTACCTGGTCAAAACCGTCAGCAACTTCACGCCAGCCCTCATCATCGCTGTTTAGCTTCTTTACCAGGCTGCCGATAAAATCCTGCGTGTAGGTCTGATCATCATAGACCTCCAGACGCTTTGCGATCAGCGACATCTTTCCGGTCAGCATGGCGCCCTGTTCCAGAGCTTCACGAGCCGTTTCCAGCTCCTCGAAGGCCAGCTTCTTACGCGAATATTTCTTGTCGAGGATCATATTTATAAATCTGTCATCGATCAGGTGCAGGTCTTCGGCCAGTTTTTTGACTTTTGGAACCAGCTCCGCCTTATTGCGCTTTTCGAGCAAATCATTGATCTTGAATAGAGTATCCTGAACATCGACTTCGTCGTATTCCACATCATCCCGGATATTCTCCTTCAATCCGGCGGTGATTATCTTCATCATCTGCTCGTCGGAAAGATCGCCGATCTCGCTTTCGATATCCTCGGTAACCTTATCAAAATCAATGGCATGAGCGTACCGTTCCGATATCCCTTTTTTGGCCGAATTTTTATCCGCCAGAAGTCCCAGGATCAACTCGGGATTATCAGCAAAAAGCTCTGCGACTGCAACTCCAGCAGCGGAGCCCCCTGAGCCCTCTCCGCCCCCCAGGAAAGCGTCGCCGTCCACGATCGTCTGATCTTTACCGACCAGCTCATAGCGGAGTTCGTCAACCGCAATACCCGAAATATCGTTTTTGGCAATGAACTCTTCCAGATTATTCCAATCGATTTTACCCCCGGTCTTGCCGATAAAATATTCCAGGAATTTCTGCAAATCCGGGAGAGTGATTTCGGAGGTTATTGATATACTGTGAAGGTTAAGATTTGTAAGCGCTTCCTCTAATGTGATTCTACCGCCAATCCCCTCAACTGATTTGCCGTTTACCGCCAGCTTTCCCTCAAGAATACCGATTATCACCTGGGGTGTATCCGAAAACATGGCTTTCAGCGTATTAAACGGAATCTCGGCCGCATTTTTAGACGCGGGATGCCCTGCCGGATACATGTTGAAGCGCTTGATGGCAGCTTCAATCTCACGGATCAGGGTAATCCCCAAATTCGTTTTGGTGTTTTGCGTACTTGAGGTAACCATCTTATTATATTTTCGGTATAAATGCTTAGCTTTTTATAGGGAATCGCCAAAATATGTTTAATATCAATGCAATTTCCAAAAAATGCCATTCCGATTAGTAGATCGGAATGGCATTTATCCTTTTGGTATATATAGATTCAGAGCGGCAGCCCACTTTCGCCGCTCTTCTTATCATGTTTCAATTTGAGAGAGCGGCATTAAACCGCCCTCTCATAATTACTTAGATCGTGTCCAAACTACGGCGTAAACGGACAGCAATCGCCGTCAAGCCAGAGGGGACCGCCCGGACAGCAGTCGCCCGGCTGCGCTCCGCCGATAAAGACATAATTAATGATCCAGACCGCATCAGAAACATTAACCGTGCAATCGCTGTTGGCGTCGCCGCAGGCCAGCGGAATCGGCGCTGCTCCGCCGATAAAGACATAGTTTATGATCCAGACCGCATCAGAAACATTAACTCCTCCATCACCATTGGCATCACCGCACTTGCCGCTGCACGGCGGCCCGTTGGTAATCACGAATGCCAGATCGAGAGAGGAACGGCAGTCATGCTCTATCACACCACCGGGAATATCGAAATTCTGACCCATGATATCAACCGAGACCCATTCGGGATTATAATCCGGGATAGTATAATCGAACTCCATCGGCCCGGGTACAACCTCGCCCTGATAGACTATATGCCGGCCGATATAATCAAGCTCGGGTTCATCACCCGGTAATGGTGGACGTCTCGGTCCGGGAGGATTACCCTCCAGCGACCATAAATCTGTCGACCAGTTGATTGCCAGTACTATGCTGGCATCCGGAGCAGTCGGCACGAGATCAACAAATAGATGTATATCCTTGAAACGGTCGTAGGTGAATGGATGGTCGTAGAACCAGATATTCCACCAGTCGGTGGGATACCTGTACCAGCCCTCTCCGTAGGCATTCTCTCCGAATCCGTCAATCAGGGTATTATTCGGTCCCATGATTACGCCGAATGCGTTTGCAATCGGATCGGGCGGCTCATACATTTCCATCCATCCCGTTCCTGCCATATCCATCCAGACCGCATCATCATTCCAATGCTCATAGGAGGACTTCCAGCCCCAGGTGGTTACTCCGGGATCCGCCAAAACCGCCTGTATCGAGAGCCAGTATATTGTGCCCTCCTCCTGCGGGAACCAGTTTTGCTCATCCAGGTAAATGTCGTAGCGATAATATGTATCATGATTATCCTGCAGGACAAGCTCCTGGCTGGGATCATACCAGCCCTCCAGAGGAGCCTGAGCATACTGGACTACTTCAAACTCAAAAACATCCATACTCCAGAGAAGATCGCCTGGTTGACTGTAGGGTATCTGCGGAGGATCGGCAGGTATATCCGAATGGATACCGACAATGAAATAATCAATCGGTACTTCAATACCGTCCTTCCATGATCCCCAGAAATGAATATCCTTGACAAATCCGGTTTCGGTGCACTGCCAGTCATCCGCCAGCGGGTACATGGTGGCTTCCACATCCCAGCCGGTTTCGTCCGGGGGCTGCGGATAATGCATCTTGTGGTTCGGCCACGGATCGTCACATATATCATCATTGCCGTCACCATCGGAATCGCCGCGGCATATCGTACCGTCGCCCTTGTAATCGCCGGCAAGATTGGCGCAATTAGCGGCAGTTTCAACCGTGCAGGTACCATCATCATAACAGCAAGCTCCGGTCGGTTCTTCACAGGCATCATCAACGCCATTGCCATTTAAATCACCGAGACAGGTCGAACTGAATGACGAAGGCGTACCGCCCAGATCATCACAGCAGATCGGATCGGTCATCTGACAGCTTCCATCCGGCAGACAGCAGGCGATCTGAGTAGCGCTACAGGCAGTTCCCGCCCCCTGAGGAGTTCCACCCATTTCATCACAGCACACCGGATCAAGATCACTACAGCTTCCATCCTGCATACAACAGGCCTCGGGCTCTGTACATTGTGTGCCCGGACCCTGCGGTTCGCCGCCCAGATCAATACAGCATAACGGATCAAGATCCTGGCAGCTTCCATCCGGCAGACAGCAGGCTTCAATTGCCGTGCATGCAGTTCCGGCGCCCTGAGGTGTGCCGCCCAGCTCGTTGATACAGCAGAATTCATCCGCGTCAACACAGGTGCCGTCCTGAAGACAGCAGGCCTGAACAGTACCGCACTGTGAGCCATCACCCTGGTAATTGCCCAAATAGTAGTTTACGCAACTATCCTGGGTCGTCACAACACAGATGCTTTTAAACCCGGCGATATCATCATAACAACAGGCGCCGAATTCCTGAGGCTCCTGGCAGGCATCGTCGGTGCCGTCACCATCATTGTCTCCAAGACATGTTGTACTCCACGGTGATACGAAGCCGCCCAGATCATCGCAGCATTCCGGGTCAACCATAATGCAACTGCCGTCATTCAAACAACAGGCCACAGGTCCGGTACACATCGTACCCGGCCCCTGAGGAGTACCGCCCTGGTCTATACAGCAGAGCGGATCGAGATCGCCGCAGCTACCATCGGGGAAACAGCAGGCCTCAAACGCACTGCAGGCCGTGCCAGGTCCCTGAGGATTGCCGCCCAGCTCGTTTACACAGCAAAGCGCATCGGCATCAACACACGATCCATCCTGCAGACAACACGCCTCTGTCCCAAGGCAGGTTGTCCCGGGGCCCTCCCAGACACCAAGAAGATTGTTGATACAATCGTTCTGTGTCGTC
The DNA here is from genome assembly GCA_964496505.1 of uncultured Ignavibacteria bacterium. Lineage (GTDB taxonomy): Bacteria > Zixibacteria > MSB-5A5 > JAABVY01 > JAABVY01 > JAABVY01. The sequence continues at coordinate 11,825 of CAZBZV010000033.1, forward strand.
TGCACACATAATGACAAAAAGCCGTTGGTCGGATCGGGATAACAGCAGGCGCCCATCTCTTCCGGACCGGTTATCACGAACGACAGATCAAGCGATTGGATAAAGTCCGGGGGCTCATACATATCGATCCAGTTTAAATCACCCCATAGGGCCCAAACCGCATCATCATTCCAGTGATCCTGAGTCGATTTCCAGCCCCATTGAGTTATAGCAGGATCAGCCACAGTTGCGGAAATATTAAGCCAGTAAATAGTCCCCTCTTCCTGAACGAACAGGTCTGCGGGATCCAGGTACTGATCCAGGAAAACGTTGTACTGGAAATAAGTATTATGATCGGGATAATTGAAAAAACCGTCTGCAGGATTATACCAGCCCTCATCCAAATCTGAGCTGAACGGCTGGGCGATGACCCATTCAAACGGAATCTCATACTCCCACAATGTCACTCCCGGCTTACTGTAAGGTTGAGCGGGAGGATCGGCCGGTATATCGGCATGGATGCTGAGATTGAAGCTGATTATCTGACCTTCCATACCGCCCATCCACGATCCCCAGAAATGCACATCCGTAACCGGACCGCTCGCCGAACACATCCAGTCATCGGCAAGTACAATCGGAGCAGTGGCATTAACATTCCAACCCGTCAAATCCGGCAACTGGGGAAAATGCATCTTGTGGCCGTCATCCGGATTCCAATCCGCAAGCGCAATATTCCACATGCAGATCGAGAGGATTAAGGCCAACATTATACAGGAAAATTTTCGCATAACACCTCCCAAAAGGTATAAGTTAGCATATCACGTTTATCGACGTATAAGTATATATTTTTTATATTCAAAAGACCAAGCGAAAGGGCACTTGATGATCCACGGATGAAGGTAAAGTTTCTGCTTCACTATTAAAGAACTGTTTATTGACCGATATGTCAAGTCTTTTTTATGTAAATATTTAGGGGGTATATTGAGATTTTCTAAGGTTTTTGCAAAATTTGCACAGGAAATTCTTATTTCAGCAGCATTGTCTTACGAATTTGAAAAATATTTCCGCTTTTCGCCCGCAGAAGATATACCCCCGATGGCATCCTATTGCCCGATTTATCACAGGCATCCCAAAGAATGCTGCCGAATTGCGAATTTTCTAAATCGAATTCACGAATTAATTCCCCTTTTATATTGATGATCTGAAGAGTAACATCTAAGCCATCCCGAGGCATTTTGTAGGGTATTATCGTGGAATTATTAAACGGATTGGGATAATTCTGCCCCAGATAAAACTCTTCCGGCACGACATTTGGATCATCCTCGACATGCGTAAAATCGCCCACTTCAAGCGCAATTCGGTAATTCTCATCCATATATCCCTGCACAGAATCCCACAATTCAATATTAATGTCGATTGAATATTCTCCTAAAACTCCTGAATTGGTGTGAATATTCAACATTACGGTATCCGCAAAATCATCCGGAATATCGCCCTCGGAGGGCACAAAGCCGATGGTAACGGGAGAAAAAATCTTTTCCGTGAGAATATCCGCCCCGGCAAATCTGTAATTTATACTGCGGTCATTTTTATTCGTCAATATCAATTGAATACATGTATCCGATTCCGGCCTCATTTGAATTTGAAATGAATCCGGCTCGAATCTGACATCAGCTCTCTTCAATGTGCTTCCCTCAATAAAGACAATTTCTGAAGATTCAGATTCAACACCATTGTTGAACGAGGTCACACAAAAATAATTCTGCGGGCTGGGGAGCTTGACGCGGCAGTGCATATGATTGATAACAGTAGTATCATAGAATTCCTCACTGGGATACACCACCGACTGACCGGAACTATATATCCTGAAGCTGTCAGGCATAGCAGCTCCCGGAGCGATTGTCAGGCTTCCGTCGATATCATTGCAGAGTATCTCCGACCGGATCATAAACTGTCCCCAGCTGCATTTTTGCCATATCCGCTCGCCCGATGCATTTATTATGGAGTGGTATGAATGTTGTGTTGTAGTGCTCAAATCGAGACCGAAATGCGGATTTGCCGGAAATTCCTCCTGCCATTGCATAGCCGCCCAGAGAACAGTATCTTCAACCCGCAGCCCGTTCACCTCCGCTTCAACCCATACTCCTCCATACTCCCAGTCCTGCGGATTTGCTGCAGCTTCCTCCTGCATTATCATTCTGCCTGGAAGCCCCGAACTGTCCCTGTGCATACAGATATAAAACGGCGTAAACTGGTCTCCCGGCAGATCGGGGAAGCAGTCTGCATCGGCCGCAAACACCTTCGCGGCTTTTACGAAAAACGGTGGGGCAAGTGAATCGAATCTGACGGCGGCTACAGGGTCATCCGGACTGGCGCTGACGAACTGACCTATCTCCGCACTGCCGTCGTCATAACCCAGTTCGGTCTGATTTATTCCTTCGACAAACCAGAACAACTCCCCCCTGTAAAACGACACCTGTCTGCCATACACAGCCTCGATTTCCTGAGCAGCCGCGATATCCACAAATGCGGTTAAGATAAAAACGGCCGCCAGAGCTGAAAAAACAACAGCTATGGATTTCATCTCGATACCCCTTTAAACAGGCGGGCGAAGTGTGATGATGTCTATCTGCCTGCTGTTAACGCTCTGCGAATTATCTCCTCGGTAGGGAGAATCCTCGCCTCTTTCGCACCCGCCGTTTCAATAACCTTTTCTATAGCTTTTCTCGACTCATGGGCATTCATCCCAAGTGTCATCAGAGCCTGAATAACCTCCTCGGCCCTGTCAGTATCTATACCCGGCACCGCCTGCTTCTTATCCGTCAGCGCCGGAAGTTTCTCTCTAAGCTCTACTATAATTCTCTGCGCGCTCTTTTTTCCGATCCCGGGAAGCTTGGTCAGAAAGGCCACATCCTCCGAGGCCACCACCTCGGCAAAACGCCCTGGCGAAATCCCCGAAAGGATCTTAATAGCGCCTTTGGCCCCGATTCCGGAAATCGAAATCAATGTCTTGAAAAGACTGCGCTCCTCGGTACCGGAAAATCCGTATAGATTTATCTGGTCGGACTGGGATGACATCTGCATATATGCCTGCAGGCATACATTATCCCCGATATCGGGAAGGTTCTGGTAGCTGTTGGCGGAAATAATCAGGAAATATCCAATGCCGGTGCTTTCGACCACGGCATGATTCAAAGACTTCTCAGTCAGTATTCCCTTAACATAACTTATCATGACAAAGTAGGACTGTTAATTTTGTATCCCATACACAGGGCTGCGGCAAGGCTGTCGGAAATATCAAAGGTCTCGAAATCTCCATGAAGATTCAGGAGACTCTTTACCATATAAGCCACCTGCTCCTTTGATGCCGCACCGTTGCCGGTCACCGCCTGCTTGATCTCACGCGCCGAAAACTCCTCGAGCCTGAGGCCGTTTTGTGCGCAGGACAGAAGAATAACCCCGCGCGCCTGCCCCAGACTGAGAGCGATCTTGACATTCTTTGAATAAAAAATATCCTCAAGAGCGAGGATATTCGGTTTAAACTCATTTATCAGACTACAGACCGAATCATGCAGTTTCTCGAGACGATTCGGCAGAGGCTGTTTGGCCGAAGTTCTGATAAGCTCGGTGTGAATAACCTCCATATCATCGCCGCCCGCCCTTAGAATTCCGATTCCGGTCACCGACAGAGCGGCATCCACTCCCATAATCACCATCTCATCAGGCACTCAGCTTCTCCATCAGCGAATCATCTATATCGAAATTGGCATATACATTCTGGACATCATCATGATCTTCCAGAGCTTCCATCAGCTTAAGCATCGACTCCGCCTTATTGCCCTCAACTTTGACCGTAGTCTGCGGAATCATTGCAACCTGGGCCTCAAGAAATTCGACATCCTGTTCCTCCAGAGCCGACTTAACCTTCTCGAATGTCTCGAATGATGTCACCACTTCAAAGGCATCATCATGATTAACCAGATCATCGGCGCCGGCATCGAGCGCGATCTCCATCAGCTTATCCTCATCGGCTTTGGCCTTCTCGACCATAATCTGTCCGCGCTTATCAAACATCCAGCCCACACATCCGGTCTCACCCAGATTACCGTTATATTTCGAAAAGAGATGGCGTATCTCGGCTACCGTGCGGTTTTTGTTGTCTGTTACCACATCCAGAATAACCGCAACACCTCCCGGACCGTATCCTTCGTACGTGGTTTCCTCGTATGTAACCCCGGGAAGCTCGCCGGTACCCTTCTGAATCGCCTTCTTGATATTATCCTGAGGCATATTTGCGGCCTTTGCAGTGCTTATGGCTGTCCGCAGACGGGGGTTGTTGTCCGGGTCGCCGCCGCCCTGACGGGCCGCAATTGATATTTCCTTAATCAGCTTGGTAAACACTCTGCCGCGCTGGGCATCGAGTTTACCCTTTTTGCGTTTAATGGTTGCCCATTTTGAATGACCTGACATATTTATTCTCCTTAGGTCCTAACCTGATTTTAATATAATTTAAGGGCTCAGCCCTAAAATGCAACAGGAAATATGCAATTGTCAATAGTTAAAAAGCGTTTCAATATATAAATGCCTTCAGTCCAACCGAAAAACCGAATACCTCACGCCATTCGGATTCGAGTGCGAAATCGAGCAGAAATGCTCGCTCATAAGTATAGTCTGCCGCTCCCACGATGGCAATATTTCTGGTGAGTATATATGTGTAGCCCAGAGAGGCTTTCCAGCGAAAATCATTTTCATCCCGAGAAGTATAAAGCCTTTCGATTTCAACACGGCTGTACATAACAGCCGCCTTTGCAAATGGAAATCCGCTCACATTTTCCAGTTCGAGATAATAGGCTATTGACGGACCGATTCCATATCGCATTTCGCTGCGATCGGGATAATGCCAGTAATCCAGGAAGCCATCCGCCCCAAGCGCCAGGCCCGGATAAATAAAATACTGAAATTCCGGCATCAGCAATATAGCGTAAACATCGGTATCATCATCGAAGAACCCGGAATACCTAAGAGACCCGCCCAGAGTAAAGGCGCCGGGATCAATCGGGCTGTCAGCCGCCGAAAGCGGCCCTGACAGCAATACAACTGCGATCACTGCGCACCAGGTAATCATCTTCCGTTTCATAAATACCTCCCTAATAGATATAATAACCGAGTCCTATCATAAACCTGAGCTCATCCCCCCACGGCTTAATCTCTGATCGATCTTTCAAACCATAAAAATTGGCATCCAGGCTGAACTCAGCCGATAGATTTGAGGTTAAAAATTCGCTATAACCCAGCCCGTACTTGAACTGAATATCTCCGCCAATTCCGCCGATCCAGAACACATTCGACAGCCTCAGACTCAAAAACCTGCGGTGACCATACAGATTAAAATAATAACGCACCCCCACACCGAAACCGAACAAATCCACATCCGAATAATGCCCTGAGTGCTTTTCTAATTGCAGGATTCCGCCCACCGCGAAACCATGATGATAGAAATAATAAATATCCGGCGCGAGCACGAAATCCATGTTTGTGTCGCCGCTGAACTCATCCCCACTGAAACGCATTAGCATCTGGCCGCCCAGCGATAATGCATTCATCCGGGTCGGATTGCGACGGTACTCATCTGCGGAACTTATCTCATCACCCTCATAATATCCCCCGTTGTTACCGGCATCCTGCGAGTAGAGCATAGCTGTGCCGAGAATAATCACCAGCACACATGCCAGCACACTTTTTATCATAATACCTCCCTTGTGATTATTATTTTTGCCAATCAACTTATTTGTGGCTGCACCTAAAAATAAACCGACTGACCATCGAATTGTCAATGCTTAAAACGACATCGGACTATTTTTGTGGTATCTGTGGGGTTACCATATATATTCCTTATCAGGATTAAAAAAATTACCCGCCCATTACAGACGGGTAATTTTGTGCAGTATGTGGTTTGCTTTTTTATTCTTTGTGCAGGGTCTTGGTCCCGATTTCATCCAGATTGTGAACCTGCACTCATTTCTTTAATCGGAAGTTTATATAACTCACATCGCTCTTACTATTCTCTTCCAAACAGATATTTAAGGCCGACCCTGAGATCAACCAGCGTCGTGCTGTTGTCCTCGGTGAAGATAATATGGCCGCGCGCGCCCAGCTCGACACCGATCTGCTCCTGGAACATGTAGATGATGCCGCCTCCGGCATCAAAGCCGAATTTGTTATCGGCACCTTCCTGCGAAAAGAGATAAAACCCGGGGCCCGCTTCAACAAAAGGCGTCACCATCGACTCCATCTGAAACAGGTACATACCATTGAAATTGATCGCGATAACACTTTCGTTTTCCAGGTCCTCAAAATCCTCATAGTCCTCGCTTATGTCCAGCTTCCACTGCATCCAGTCAACCATACCCGAAAGCGCGATATTTTCAGTCAGGCCGTATGTTACCTGGCCGCCAAAAGAAAATCCAAGGGTGGGATCTACTGTAATCGTACCGACATCAGGATCGCCGAACGAGTATTCCTCGAACGAGTCCCCGAAGCCGAAGCCGTAATCCACGAATACCCCGGCCATCACTCTCTTCTCGAGATCAAGGCCGTAAACAGAGCCGAACGATAAGATCAAAAGAATTCCTGTAGCAATTAATACTTTTTTCACTGAATCCTCCTTTTATACTACTTTAGTCCTTTAATTTCCAGAATAGAAATGCCCCAGTATATTAGCTGCAATCGATCACCTCCTCAGAAGATATCAGGCACAAAAATACGCAACCCGGTTAATATCCCCGGTGGAATTTAATGTAAATGTATTGAGATTTTCCTCTCTGCGAAAAGATAAATGCTCTCCCTTTTAAGCCAAAAGACTCTGCGAATCCAAGCAATGAAACGTACTGCCATTGCTTATTTATAACAACATGATTATGCCCGGAATGTTCGGATTAATCCGGGCGGCCTGAATCCATTATAATCATGCCGGGTAAACCATGCTATTCATCCCTGCCGAACCAGAAATTTACCCCGGCTCGAAAATCGATGAAATAATAATTAGATCCAATCTCGAGAGGCTCATCCGTCTCCGGGTCACGCACCGGTTCTCCGTCAATATTGATCTGCGCATCCCGGGTCAGCAGAATATCCAGCCCGCCCTCGAGAAATAACGAAATCGAAGGCTTCAGATTATACTGCAATCCAAGTCCGCCGTTGATGTAAAACTTGGTGTCAAGCTTATAGTCGCCGATATCGGTGTCGTATCTGAACCTGCCATCGCTAATTTTGTTTGTGGTCAGTCCGAATCCGATCACGGCGTACGGTTTTGCCCTCGTAAATCTTTCATAGAGATATCTTCCCTGCAAACCCAACATCAATGTTTTCAGGTCGCCGCTGGTTTCGAATCCCTCGACCTCCTGCGCGCCGAAAATTGCATACATAAAACTGACTCCCAGCGATAATCGCGCTCCCAAAAAATATTCGGCCGCCGCGCCAAACTTGAGTCCGGTCTGACGATAGAGCCCGTCCGGATTATCCGGATCATCATCGGCAAAATCGCTGACCGGAATGCCGGTACCTATATAAGGCGAGAAAACTATGCTTCCGCGCATGCTTTCACTGAATGATGTGGAACAGATTATAAGTGAGAAAATCAAAAGAAGCGCAATAGCAATTCTAAATCTCATAAAAACTCCCATCCTTTTATAAAACTGCAACAGGCAAAATACCCAAACGATCCCTCATATATAAAAAAAGCCCCATCAAACAATGGGGCTTCCAATCCAGGATGTCTTTCAACTCGCGAGCTTACTCTGCCATCCCAAACCAAATATTTATTCCGGCCTTGAAATTAACAAATGAAATGTTACCAGGAAAATCTGCTCCATCCAGATCCCCCTGCTCACCTTCAACCATAGTCTCAGCATCTTCAGTGGGCACATAAGCGCCTCCGCCTTCTGCAAATACAGAAATCATATCGGAGACGAAATACATTACTCCAATATTTCCGGCAACATAGATCTGATCCTTAATATCAATATCAACAGTTTCGGGGCCAAACTCAGAGGTTGCATCTTTTAACTTCGGCATTGCCAGACCCGCCCCGGCCGAAACATAGGGAATTATCATATTTTCCAGTGGATAGGCCGCCTTGAAATGGGCTCCGATCATTATAATATTGAGTTTGTCATCGGACTCGAGTCCCTCGAATTCATCTGAGGCAAATGAAACGTATGAGAAATCGATTCCTCCCCCGAAATTGCGGCTGAAAAAATACTCACCGGCAGCTCCAAAATCAAATCCTAGCTTGCGATTTAAACCGGCATCCATCGGATCTGCCTGGGTAAAACCGGTCGGTACATCAATGCTTCCGAATACCGATGCATCAAATAGCCCTCTCAAATTAATCTCTTGTGCAAATACGGATGATGCCATACAGGCCGTCACAAGAACCAGGATAATAAATTTCTTTCTCACATTTCCTCCCGAGATTGAAGTGCTCTATTTTCAGCTAAATTCTATCAAAAGAATGCATGATCTCAATTGCATGTGTTGCTTATTCGATTTTAAAATGGAAAGTGTAAGATGTCAATAAAAAACGATAGGCCGCCCGCATAAAAAAAGCCCCGCGAATGCGGGGCTTAAAAAATGATATATCTCTATCGGATATTATTCCATTCCACCGAACCAGATATTGATACCAACCTTGAAGTCGAGGAAATAGTAGTTGGCTGTGACTTCTTCATCAGGAACCTCGGTACCATCAATCTCAATACCGGAACCATCAGTCATTAGATAATCAAAGCCAAGTTCTCCAAAGACGGTGATCATATCAGAGACCCAGTACATGGCGCCGACACCGCCCATGAAGTAGAGCTTGGGATCAAGCTTAACTTCGGCGGTTTCTGTAATGTTACCATCTTCATCAACCTCAAGCGGGACATCCTTCAAGGTATTCATTGTCATACCGCCGCCCGCTATAACATAAGGACGAAGCATACCTTCCATCATAAATACATATTTAACATGGGCGCCGATATTCATCGTATTGAGCTTGTCACCGGGATCGAAAGTTTCGCCGCCTTCCTCAATTTCCTTGGCTCCATGCATTGCATAAAGAAAGTCCAGTCCAGCGCCGATCGCCGGAGTGAAGAAATATTCAGCTGATACACCAAACTTGAAACCCATAGAACGATAAAGACCATCTTCATTTTCTAAGTCATCATCCGCCAGATCGCCCATCGGAAGTCCCAGACCGCCGAACGGTGAAACATTGAACATACCCTGGAGATCAGCCTGTGCGCTAACCATCGAGAAAGCGCCGAACATAAAGATCGCTGCGAAGATCAATACCTTCTTCATTTTTTTGCCTCCTTGCTGTAAAGCAACTTTTTGTATACGGTTTTCTTAATTTCTTGTAAAAATAATATACTTTGAATACGATGACTGTAGCAGTGTATAACTTCCCTCATCACCTCCCTCTTTTTCCTAAAAGCAGATGGTTTACTCTCTTCTATCTAACCTTTTATTTTACACAGCCTTATTTGCGAAAATCTACTTCCGGTCAAAAGCGAATTCAACAAAAACATTTGACTTTTTTAATACGGAAATCGCTTAAGATTGTTCCTTTTCCCGCTTGGCTTCTTCCACGATTTTATCCTGAATTTCGCGCGGCACCTCTTCATAATGCGAAAAACTCCTGGAAAATACGCCGCGTCCCTGGGTCATGGAACGTACGCTGGTGGAATACTTGTAAAGCTCTGCCAGCGGCACCTGGGCCTTGATCAGCTGGTTGGGGCCTTCCGGCTCCATACCCAGAATCTTGCCTCTGCGGGAGGAGACATCACCCATGATATCTCCGGTATAATCATCCGGCACAATAACTTCGAGATTGTAAATGGGCTCCAATAGGATCGGGCTGGATTTCATGAATGCATCCTTAAATGCCATCGATCCGGCGATTTTGAAGGCCATATCCGAGGAATCCACAGTATGATACGAGCCGTAAAACAGTTCAACCTTCAAATCCACCACCTGATAACCGGCCAGAGAACCCTCGGCCATGGTCTCGACAATTCCCTTCTCAACCGAAGGTATAAATTTCGAGGGTATCACGCCGCCCGAAATCGCATCCACAAACTCGAATCCCTCTCCCCTTGGAAGGGGAGCGGTACGTATATGCACATCTCCGTACTGTCCCTTGCCGCCGGTCTGCTTCTTGTATTTATACTGCACCTCGGCTTTGCCTTTGATCGTTTCACGATATGGTATTCGGGGTTTCTCGGTTGCGACCTCCACGCCAAAACGCTTTTTGAGCTTATTTAATATGATATCCATCTGCAGCTCGCCCTGCGCAAACAACAAGGTCTGCTTCAGTTCCGGATCAACCTTCATCATAAAGGTCGGATCCTCCTCATGAAGCTTGCCAAGACCGCCGGAGATCTTCTCCTCATCTCCCTTGCTGATAGGCGTTATAGCGACATCAACCACAGGTTCCGGGAACTCCAGCTGGGGTATCATCAGGGGGTCATTCTTGGCAGTCAGCGTATCGCCGGTATGAGTTTTACGCAGTTTTACGAATGCGCCCATATCGCCGGGACCGACTTTGGTAACTTCCTTACGATTCTTGCCATTGACATTATATATCTGGGCGACCTTCTCGGTATCCTCCAGGGTGGTATTATAAAGCTCGTCCCCCTGCTTGACCGAACCGGTGAAGACACGGAAATAAGCCAATTCGCCCACATGCGATTCGGATACTGTCTTGAACACGAAGATAACCGGGGGAGCGCCCTCCGATACAGGGCGGCTGATTTCTTCCTCTGAATCCGGCTTTAACCCCTTAACCTCGCCGAAATCGGCAGGTGAGGGGAAGTATTCCTGGGCAAAATCCAGAAATGTCGTCACGCCCGCAAGGGTCAGTGATGACACCGCGAATACCGGATAAATATTCTGTTCGCTGATTCCCTTCTTCAGGCCCGACTGAATTTCCTCGGGTGAAAGCTCACCGGCATCGAAAAATTTCTCCAGAAGAGCGTCATCCGATTCGGCGATATTTTCGATCAGCTTGTCATGAGCTTCCTGCGCCGCCGATTTCATATCGTCGGGAATATCCATAGCCGAGGCCTTGCCGCTGTCATCGAAGCTGAAGGCCTTCATCTTAATCAGGTCGACTATACCCTTGAAATTCAGGCCCTCTCCGATCGGGAGCTGAACCGGGATAACATGGATGCCGAAATGATCCTGCAGAATCTGTACTTTTGATCCGAATTCGGCATGCTCTTTCTCGATCTTATTTATGATAAAACATCTGGGTGTACCATATTTATCCGCGTAACGGAAGGCCATCTCGGTGCCCACCTCAACCCCGCCGGTGGCATCGAATAGTATCGCGGCCACATCCGCGACACGCAGCCCGCCTACAACTTCGCCGACAAAGTCGGCATAGCCGGGCATATCTATCAGATTGAATTTGTTTCCCTTGTATTCGATATTAAGGGCGGTGGCTGAAATCGAGATTTTGCGGTTAATCTCCTCTTCCGTATAATCCGAAACAGTATTACCTTCTTCGACTTTTCCCACACGGCTGGTGATATCGCCGATATTCAACAGAGCTTCAGCAAATGTTGTCTTTCCGGAGGTACCATGGCCGACCAGTCCGATATTGCGCAATTGATCAATATTGTATTCTTTCACGAGATTAACTCCTGGTTTTTCAATTCCACCAAAAATTGTGCGGGAATTTAATAAATCGCCCCTAACTTGTCAATAGATGTTTTGGCAATAAAACCGCCATTTTTTGGCAAATCTCCTCTTCAAAACCAGGTTGGATTAAACCTTTAAAAATAACATAAATAAAGTTATAGCCCAGGGTTGATTGATCACCATACAGATCTCCGAAAAATGCATCATAATTCACATAATAGACATATTACTTGACTTAAATAAAGAAGTTAATATTTTTAGACAAACCCGCAAATTACCCGTGGGCTTGCTTAATTGACCAGGACTGAATATCAGATTTCCGGCAAATTTCAATGAAAATCTGAGATTTGTCATCTTCCTGTCATTAACTGGATAAAAACTTTGAATGCTTTAGATTTGAGAATGTAATCTCATACATATAAGGAGCTAGACCGTGAAAAAGAAAAAACATTTGATCTTAATTATTGCTATAATCTCACTCATCAGCCTGCAGATTACTGATTTAAAAGCCAGCTATATATGCGGGGACGCCAATTCTGATGGTATAACTAATGTTAGTGATGCGATCTGGATTATCAATTATGTATTTACTGATGGCCCTGAGCCTGATCCAATTCAGTCAGGGGATGCAAATTGGGATTCGGAAGTCAATGTAAGTGATGCGGTCTACGTAATCAATTATGTTTTTAACAATGGTCCTGTGCCAATATGTTTTCAGATACCAGCAACCACAAAAATTATCCCGCAGGATCATTTATCCACTATTCAAGAATACGACACTCTAACCGGCATATTAACGCTTGACGGGACATCAGATTATACCCAGGAAATTGAGATTGGAGATATAATAATTGGGCAAAATAACAATACTGCCCCTTATGGTTTTTTAAGGAGAGCAACAGCAAAAACTATCCAAGGGAGTTCGATAATCTTTGAGACAGAGGCAGCCGCTCTTATGGAGGCCTTCGAATCGATGGATATCTCTGAGGAGCATCAACTGCTGCCGTCGGAACTCACGGACTTCGAGCTGGCCCCCGGAGTCCACTATCTTTCGGACAAAAATGACCGCTCCTTCAATGTTGACTTATCCGCCGTCATGTACGATCAAGATGGAAATTACAATACAACTAATGACCAGATAAAACTCGAAGGTAATTATTCCTTAACACCAAGGCTTTTCACTGAGATAGTCATTTCTGCGTGGACATTGGAAAAATTTGAGACTACTATCGAAACGGATGAAAGTGTTAATCTCGACCTGGTTGCCAGTATAGAATGGCAATTCGGCTCCAAGCTGGTAAAAAAGTTGGCTGAGTTTCATTGTGCCGCAATACCTGTCGGAGGGGTAGTATGGATTGTTCCCACCCTGACAATAGAGGCACATATTGATGGCAATTTAAGCGTTACAGTTGAAACCGGAATCGATTATACGCAAGAGTTGCGCTATGGCTTTGGATGGGATAACGGCTCTCAATATATGATTAGTGAGGGACAAAAGGATTTTAATTATGTCCCGCCGCAGCTCTCGACTGAATTTAATTTTGAAATGGGAACGTCACTTGGCCTGTCAAGCCGTCTATATGGTGTGGTTGGACCTTATATAAAGGGAGAAGCCGGACTCATTTTCCAGGCCTCGCTTAACCCCGATCCTTGTGATTTTAATTTGAACTTTTTTCTGGATGCAATTCTAAGGGCGGTCGCCGGAATAAGTATAGATTGCCACATTCTCGGTCTTGATATTAATAAAGACTGGGATCTTTATACATACCGCATAGGCGAGTGGATTTACCCTATTGGCTACATGGGCGCAATTTTAATAAATGCTGAACCTGACAGTATCAACGCACCGTGGTCATTAGTCGGGCCGTGTGAATTTAGTCAAATGGGGACAGGGGATGACACATTATCAAATTTGAATACAGGAGACTATACCATAAACTGGGGATATGTACCTGGTTGGATTGCTCCAGCTGATTCTGAGTTGACTCTGGCTGCCGATGACACATTGACCTTCCATGGAAATTATATCGAGGAAACAGAAACCGATTCAACCGGCACGGTGATGGATATAGAAGGGAATGTGTATCAAACGATAAAAATAGGTGACCAATGGTGGATGGCAGAGAACCTCAAGGTTACCAGATATCGTAATAGTGATCCTATACCTAATGTTATAAATAATGCCGAATGGTCAGGACTTACCAGCGGGGCATATTGTGAATATGATAATAATCCTGCTAATGTCGAAACCTATGGTAGATTATACAACTGGTATGCAGCAACCGATAGCAGAAATATAGCCCCCGAAGGATGGCATGTACCCACGGATGACGATTGGAAGCAACTGGAAATGTACCTGGGAATGAGCCTGGAGGATGCTGATGACATCGGTTGGCGTGGCACGGATGAAGGTGGAAAACTAAAGGAATCTGGTACTTATTATTGGACAGATCCAAATACAGGCGCAACTAACGCGAGCGGTTTTTCAGCTCTTCCTGCCGGATATCGTTCCAATAATCTTGATTACTTTAATGGAAAAGGTTCTCACGCCTATTTTTGGTATATTGAAGAATATGATACAGATCGGGCATGGCGCCGATTGCTTTATTTTGATTATAGTACTATTAACCGTAGTCATGACTATAAGCATTATGGATTTTCTATACGTTGCGTTAAGGATTAATCCCGGTACCCCAAATCCAAATTAAGTCCTATGTCTATGTGATTTTCTTTTAAAATCAAAAAGACAGACGCATATGCCAGATTCCGAAGCTCAATGAAATTGGGCGGAGCGATTCTGCCTATCTCAGTTTTTGCACTTTTAATAGGCAAAACCACTCCGCTTCGCTTCGGGTTTAGCCCTACATATGATACTAAAAAACACGCCCAAATTAATTTGGGCGTGCCGCCCATATCATAATTCTATCGTGCGCGGCGTACCTCCCGGTGCGCCGCGTAATCAACAAGTAAACAGGCACCTGAAACCCGGCACAAAACATCTAAATCTCGCTCGGGCGTTTCTCGCGCACTTCGAACTTACGTCCGCCGACCTCCATCGTATCCTTCATCTTGTACTTCAACGGCTTCTTGAATACACGCTTGGGCGTTACCACATACCGTCCGCTCGCGGAGATATCGATCTCATAAACATTGCCCTTTGTCCCGCCGACATACCAGTGCACCATATGCTTCTGGCCGAGCTCCACTGTGGGACGCGCGATCCCGCCCCTGAAGCTCAGCTTCTTGTCATCGATAAACACCATCGGCTTCGCTTTTCTGCTGGTAAAACTCACTTCCAATTTTACTTTCTTAGCCATCTGCCGTCCTCCTTTTGCTTTGTATCAGTCGAAATTAATAATTGCATTTACATTATATAATGCGTGCATCCCTGCCATTGTTCAGATTATCTCACTAAACCTCTTGAAAAACAAGGGATTAGGATATGCGGAATTCAGAATATTGTCCAATCCGGCGGATTCATATTCGTGCGCGGCGTACGTCCTCGTGCGCCGCGAAATTCCCTAGCACCAACCGGGGGTCACTTTGGGCAGGATAATTTTCTGGGTAGGGCAGAATCCGAAGCGGAACGTAGTGGAGCGGGGCGGTTCTGCCTAACTCGATTTTTGCACTATTAATAGGCAAAACCACTCCGCTTTGCTTCGGGTTTTGCCCTGCATACGATATTAAAAAAGCACGCCCAAATTAATTTGAGCGTGCCACCCATATTCTAGTGCGTTGCGTACATCCTCGTGCGCCGCGAAATTTTATATCCTACATCCGGGCGCGGTAATTCGGGGCTTCCTTGGTGATCTGCACGTCATGGGGATGTGACTCGAAAAGCGAGGCGTTGGTAATCTGCACGAACTTGCCATCACGCTTGAGATCGGCAATCGTCTTGGTTCCGCAGACTCCCATACCGGCGCGAAGCCCGCCTATGAGTTGATAAACCGTCTCGGCCAGCTCGCCCTTGTAGGGCACACGGCCCTCGATACCCTCGGGAACCAGCTTCTTGATATCCTCGTCATGCTGGAAATACCTGTCGCCCGAACCCTTGCGCATCGCCTCGATCGAACCCATACCACGGTAGACTTTATACGAACGGCCGTCGTACAGCACGATCTCGCCCGGCGACTCCTTGGTGCCTGCAAATAGCGAACCGATCATCACAGAATCCGCCCCGCAGGCAATCGCCTTGGCAACATCACCGGAATACTTAATACCGCCGTCGGCTATAAGCGGAATATCATGCTTCTCGCAGGCCCTGTGACAGTTCATAATGGCAGTTGCCTGCGGCACTCCCGCGCCTGTCACCACACGTGTGGTGCATATCGATCCGGGACCGATACCGACTTTCACACACTCCGCTCCGGCCTTTATCAAGGCTTCCGCACCCGCTTCCATAGCGACATTACCTGCCACAAGCGGAACATCCGGGAAAGTCTTCCTGACTTTCTCGACAGCATCCAAAACACCCTGATGATGACCGTGGGATGAATCTATTACCAGCACATCAACATCAGCATCAACCAGAAGCTGTGCGCGCTCTGTGATATCCTCGGAAACTCCAATAGCCGCGCCTACACGAAGACGTCCCTTCTCATCTTTACAGGCATTCGGATACATGATCTTCTTCATGATATCCTTGACCGTAATCATGCCCTTGAGGTAGCCTTCTTCATCGACTATAGGTAGCTTCTCGATTCGATTTTCATGCAGAAGGTCCTTGGCCTCTTCTATATCGGTTTCCGGCGGCACCGTGATCAGGTCATCTTTGGTCATCACTTCCGAAATCTTCAGGTTCAGGTTGCGATGAAACCTCAGGTCGCGGTTGGTAATTATTCCCACCAGCTTATTGTTCTCGGTAATCGGAATTCCCGAAATGGAGAAGCGCTCCATGAACTCCAGCGCCTTGCCAATCACTTCATCCGGGGGAAGTGTGATCGGATTGACGATCATACCCGACTCCGAACGTTTGACCTTGTCCACCTCCGCAGCCTGATGTTCCGGCGACATGTTCTTGTGGATAAAGCCGAGTCCGCCCTGACGAGCAAGCGCTATGGCAAGTTCCGCCTCGCAGACCGTATCCATTGCCGAGGCCACCACCGGTATATTCAGTGTTATATCCCGCACTAAACGAGTGCTCACATCCGTCTCCCGCGGCAGCACTTTGCTGTGCCTCGGCACCAGAAGAATATCATCAAATGTTAACGCTGTCCCGATAATCTTATCTTCCATCTTCCTTTATCTCTCGTAGGTCAAATCCTGAAGGGATTTGACGTCCTGCTTCTCAAAAAACACTTTTCCTATTCACTGTAGGTCAAATCTCTCTGAGATTTGACAATTTATAATAACCGGGTGCCCCAGGCTTCAGCCTGGGATGACATGCATTAGCGTTTAAGTTTTCCCAATCTAAAGATTGGGTCACCCTGACATACATGCGTCACCCCGACAAACACCCGTCATTTCAAATCAGTTCTTTAATCCCCATTCTCTCCGGTCCAGACCAGAATCCTCCCGCAGGAATCGCATGTAATCAACCGCTCGCCCTTCTTGATTTCCTGAATCAGTTTGGGTTCGAGCTGTTTGAAGCATGCTCCGCAGGCGCGCTTCTTCACGCTGACCACCGCCATACCCCCGCGGCCCTTGCGAATACGTTCGTAGACATTCATAACATTACGAGGTATCCGCACCTGCAGGTTCTTGCGCTCATCCTCTTTAATCTGGCGCTTTTCCTCGACCGAGTCAATCTGCTCCTGCAAGGTCTCGAGCTGGGCATTATTCTCTTTCTTCACATCATCACATTTGCCCTCGAACTCCTGGACCTTGTTTTCCAATTCCTCGATCTCCCCCATCAGCATCAGTATCTTGTCTTCCCCTGAAGAAATCGTCTCCTTGCACTCATCGATTTCCTTGACCAAAGCATCGTATTCCTTGTTGGTCTTAATCGTTAGCATTTGCTGCTGATATTTGTCGAGCGCATCCTTGTTGCTCTGCACCTCAAGCTCGATATTTTTCATCTCTTTCCTGGCTTCGGTCAGGCGTTCGCCGTAATTTTGTGAAGATTCAAAGCATTCGTCGATCTCTTTTTTCAGGTTCTCGATCATATCCGGAATATAATCCTTGGAGCGTTCGAGTTCGCCGATAAAGTAATCGATTTCCTGCATTTTTAAGAGAAGTTCAATATCTTTTTGCATGACCGTCTCCACCTTATAGAAACAAAAAATGCACCCGTTTTCACAGGCGCATTTTCAGGTTTTATAAAACTTCTTAAAATGTTTGAAGCTTAAACAATATTCCATCTTTTTAATATATATTTTAAGCATGCACTCCATGCCCTGCTGTTTTCAAATGGGCAATACAGGATTCGAACCTGTGACCTCTCGGATGTGAACCGAACGCTCTAACCAACTGAGCCAATTGCCCGCACAAATCTTAATGGTGGGCCCAGCAGGACTCGAACCTGCGACCCACTGATTATGAGTCAGTTGCTCTAACCGACTGAGCTATGGGCCCCTGTTTAAACTTTCATTTTATACAAAACTCCAAAGCAAGTCAAGCAAAACTATAATCTATTTAACCCTACTATTTTATATGCATTATTGTTCCCGTATTTTAATAAATTACGAAAAGAAAATGACACTCCGATAATAAAATCCCCTCAAAACGAAGGTATTTAACCCTTATGTTTTCGGCTCCAGCCTCTTTCTTCTCAGGGCCGAGTTGACCGCCCTTGAGGCCACCTCCTTCTCTATACCGCAGATATCCATCAGCTTATCAACCGAATCATCGATAAACTTCAGCCAGCGGTTTTCCGGATACCGGCTCACCAGATCATCGGTTATCTCATCTGCTATATGCGCTATCCAGCTTGCATATCTTCGACGGCTTTCGATCTTCAAAAACGGCAGGAGATAATTCTTGCCGACAAATATAACCGCCAGTCCCAGAAATGCAATTACGGCATTTTCAAAATTCAAAAACTCAAACATACTTCTATCCCTCCTGAACATTCGAAATGGGTTTGTAAGCGGCGCACCTCCCGTGCGCCGCTAAAACACTACTAACTTATGCGTGGCCTGCCCAAAATCATATGGACATGAAAACCAAGCCGTGGCGTCATTCTGAGGGAGCGCAGCGACCGAAGAATTTTAACGAATCAAACGGATTCTTCGCTTCGCTCAGTATGACATTTGTGAATAGCCATCTTGGCAAAAACTGTAGGGGAGAATCCGAAACGGAGCAAAGCGGAGTGAAGTGATTCTGCCAATCCTCTTTTGCTTGAAAACAAATAGGCAAAACCACTCCGCTTCGCTTCGGGTTTTTCCCTGCTTTTGCACATCTAATAGACAATACTTACCAGCCCATCTCCCAGCTTGCCTGATCCGGCACCTCCACCCGCCTGCGGGCAATCCGTCCCGACTCATAATAAATCACAATCTCGTACTCACACACGGGCTCAAGATTCTCACTCGGTATCAAATCCAGATACCAGTAACCGGTGCTGTCCGTGGAGGCCGTGCGGTAAAACGGCGAGATCATCGAACCGTCATATCTGACTGACGATTTGTTCAGCCTCGCCATCACAGTCACACCCGAGATGCCATACCCTGAAAGATCAAAGACCCATCCAAACACGCGACATAAATTCGGGGAAACCGGTTCGCCCGGATCAAAGCCGCTGCCCCAGATCGTATCAATGGCCGAGGGCGAATTTACCTCTATCGAATCCGGCAGGCTCGCAAACTCGATTCCCGCCTTGTAAGCCCAGACACGATATTCCGCAGCGTCGAGAGAAGCCACAACCAGGCCCTCCGAATTGCTGGTGCCCACAGCCTCGGTCGCGGTCTGGGATGCATTCAAAAAGCGCACCCTGATTCCCTGTAATGCCGACGAATCCGCCGAGTTGAAGACATACAGACTGCATGCATACGCTCCGCTGCCCGACCCGCATGAAGACAGATCCACCGTACGGGAATTCTGACCGACCAGATCGTCATCCCAGACCGATCTGGCAATACTGCCCGTATCCACATTAACAACGCCAAGCACATTACCGAACATCGTACTTGGAAAAACCTGGGCAGCGGTGGCATTATCGATATCCAGCCAGTTAATCCCTATGTTGTCCGCCTCGGTCAGGGTCGATCTCGTGGAAACAGGAGCATCCAGATTCGACTGATTAAGCTGGCTGGCAAAGCCGTCCCGCAATGTGTCCAGCGCCGCTTTGGCATAAATACTGGTGGAATCAAGATCATCCCAGTTTCCCTCTTTAACATAATAACCCCCGGAAGAGGCGCCTCTGATCTGTCCCCCGATATATGCATACGCTCGAATCGAATATCTGCCCTTCGATCCCGAAGCATCCGATCCCCTGAAGCGGACCTCATAGCTGCCTTCACGAATATTGCTGACATTTGATGCATCCTCGCCTAATGAATCCAGACGGCTTCCATCCGGGCCAAAGCGAAGTATCTTCAGACTGTCGGGATTGGCGGCCAACGGCAGAGCTGTCGTATCGAATGTCTCGAATGTCAGTACTATGCTGTCACTCTCGATATTACCAACAACTTCGGGACAAATATCGAACGCTTTCAATCCCGAAGCCATATTCAAAATAATTACAAGCAGACCGCAAAGTATCAGTTTATTTTTTATCATCATCGTACCCCTGTTTTTATCTGACTATCTTTCTTCCCGGCTTTTCCATAATTCCCGCGCCGATCACATCAGGCACATATCCTGTTTCCGATTCTTCCACCGGACTGAACCAGGCCTTAATCCTCATCCCGTTCGAGAGAGCATTTTCAATCGGTGCATGCGCGCTGTATTCCACATTGGAAAGCGAATCATAAACCGCCGTGACTTTCAAAACCAGGCCGTTATTTTCCGAGGTGTCAGCCCATGCATCGAAGACCGAACCCGGAATCATAAAGCTTACAGTATCCCCGATAGAATCCTCGGGATAATTCAACCTGAATGTGTCCAGCGCCAATGCGTCATAATCAAAACCCGCCCTCAAATCGAGCGTATCCCACGGCACCGGCGAATTTCCCGACACACAATCCCAGCGCGTAACCCAAGTCGAATCCAGCTCATAAGGATCGCCGCCGGAGTTGGGAGGCGGGCCATGCCACTTCTCATCCCTGATAATCCGGTATGCGGTATAGCGCACATCCATAATCGTATCCGGCGGAGTGCCGTTTATCCCCAGTGCAAAGATCGGAAAACTTAAGATGAGGCTGTCGCAATGATACCCATTACGCTCCTTTCTCTGCGGATTTGTCAGCCGCCAGAAACTGATAATATCGTCCAGGTCAAAGCCGAACCTGAATTCAGTGTTATATGTTGACGAATCGTTTTGAGCTGTGGTCATCTCACACCAGCAGGCGTCGATATCCAGATGACCGCTCCAGCAATCATATCCCACAATCCCGCCATTTGCGGTATCCTCGCACACCCAGGCCACAAGACGGTCGAACAGCCTCCATGAATGGCAGTAATCCATTATTTCCGGATTGCGGAAAAGACCACAGAATGCTCTTCTTGCGACAGCACTGTCGCCGTCAATCGTAATCGAATCCTCATCCAGTAGAATCACGCAGGCAGTGTCACGCGATACGAAGTCAGGAGTGTTAAACGGCACTATAGCCCCTTCAGCCAGGTCCCAATAATAGTACAGGTATTGATTATCGTATTGATATGGAAAAATCGTATCCGCTTCCGGTGCGCAGATAAAGTCCAGATTTCTGTTATTAACCAAATGCCTGCCATGTCCGCCCGGACGATAATTTGTATTAGCCAGCCCGAACTCATTATCAGTATATCTGTCCATCGTGAAAATTCCCACAGCGGTATCCCGCAATGCAGGCATTTTGGTGGAATAGGCAAGATCAGAGACGACTATTCCAATGAAGTTACCGCTCCAGTTCGAGAACGTATCCACCGCATCATCATCGATCAAGCGCACATCGTAACCAAGTCTGTTTTCGATCCTCTGCACGAAAATCGTATCCCCGCCGATAGTCGCGGTATCTCCCACTATATAAGCGATATCACCCGCAAAAAGGCTCTGGCATAAAAGTACCAGACAGACCGCCCAGAACAGGCTGATTTTATTCCTCTTCATCTCCTTCAAGTTCCTCCCTTCGAATCTGCTCCACCAGATCCCAGAAATTCTTCTTGCCGTCACCCTTAAGTCTTAGCTTCAGCTTATGTTTATTTTCCAGCACACGGATTAAATCCGCCACTTTGGGCTGATAATCCCCCTCCTTGAGCCGCGAAAATATATCATCCTGAATCTCCTGCAGGACCTCAAGATCGCTCAATTCCGAGGGCGCGGCCTTCTTTTTGCTTTTTGTCTTTTTTGCTGAAGCCCTCTTTTTCGACGCCACTATGAAAGCCTCGCCTCGATTTTTCCGCCCGGATAAATCCTCCAGCTATTGCGGCAGACCGGACAGCACAAATGCACTCTGTCCGGAGAATCGATAACAATCTGTCCGCACTTAGGGCAGATATTCATTACAACCGTATACATTTTATCCCACCTCCATTACCAGAAGATCGCAGATACCGTTGGCGTCTGATTGTGATGTCTTCGCTATCGAAAATGATCCGGCGTCCTCTCTGCCCACCACCACGGTTCCCACATCGGTCTTGGGCAGGGGTACAACCTTGGGATTGGATAAATTCTCGGGAAGATTATTGCCCCTGAAATCCATCAGGTCAGAGAAATTGACTTTCTGCAAATCCCCGCCCAGCGGCACCGACAAAAACATAATACGCTTGTTCGATTGATCCAGCGTAGTTATCAAAAACGAGAACTCATGCGCCGACATCTGGCCCCAGACCACGAAATCTCGTATCAGCCAGAGCCTGTGCCCGCGCAGATAAGCCAGTGTATCTGTCATTCTTCACCTCATTTCTATCCTATGGATTATTCCTGATCTTAAACCCGGTGGTAAGCCCCTCGGAGGTTGCTCCAAACCTGACAAGTATCCTGTCGGCCTCACTGCGGTAAGACTGTCCCAGCTCCAGATATTCCTTGCCCAACGAGCTTTTGACCGAGGGATTCACATAAGTCGACTGCATCACCTCCAGCCCCTTCATTCGAGCAAGAATTTCCAGAGCGATATAGGTCTCGGCCAGTTCCAGAAGGCTGTCGGTGCTTTCCAGGTACTCCTCTGCTATACATCCGCTCACGATCATATGCGCTTCCTCGACCGAACGGGTAATCATCTCATCCGAGAAAATCCCGGTCTCGATCTCATAGTCCACCCATACAATCTGGCCGTCCTCAAGGCTGCCTTCGGGAAGCCGGGTGATTTTACCGGAGGCGTAGCTGATAGCGTAGTCGGCGTCCTTTTGATAAAGACGGAAATGATAGTACCAGACCGTGATTTCCTGTCCCGATTCGATCTCGCCGCCCTCGATTATTGAGACAGTCCCGGCAGAGTAGTCAACCAGATAATCGATATTCTCGCGATAAATCTTTGTCAGCGACCGATCACTTGCCGCCACCACACTATCCCCCACCAGATTCGAATGTCCCAGGCTGACCGGGTTTGCAGCAATTGTAATGGATTCGGACTGGGGCTGATTGAACTCCTTGCCCTTGACTTTTTCAGTTCCGATCCTGATTCCCTTATGCGGAAGCTCCAGAGGTTCATCCCCGCTCAAACGAAAGAGAAGATTCTCCACCAGCTTTTGCGGCCGTCTGAATTCGGCCAGATGTTTTCGTACAATCGTAATATTCGTAAATGCCATCGTTTACCCCTTTACAGTGACGTTACAAACGGCAGGTCCTCTGCCGAGGTTATCTGTGAACCAACCGGCGCCGCGGCAAAGTCCGAGGAAACCACGATCTTGATCCAGAACTTGGAATGCCCTGCCACCACAGATGACTGCCAGTCGGAGGGCATATCGCAGGCATCCTGCCAGAGACGGATTCGCGAGGGTGTGGAGTCGAAATTGTATTCCCCCGAGACCGGCTCGAAATTCTTCCAGTTGGAACCGTCCCAGTAATGCCATGTCACTGCGCCGCCCGAACCTGCGGTCGAAAGCGAAACATGGATCTGGCTGAACTTCTCGAACTGCCCCAGAAGAAGCGCGTCCCCCTCATCCTTCAAAAGCTTCCCTGAATCCGGATGATAGACATCGGCGCCCGAGTCATTGGAAGCAGGAGCAGACCTGTCATAATATTTGGCCATAGCCTCGGGACGATAGCAAATTACCCTGTCGAATGCCGCCAGCGCTCCGGTCACACTCGAGGGCGAGGTAAATCCGTTCCCGCTCTTCATACTGTAGTAGAATTGATTTTGATTCGGCCCGATCTCTTTGCCGTAGAATACGAAGGCGGTCGAGCCGTTATGTTTGACCGCCGGCGCCACACTGACATCGCTGTCGATCTGAATATTTCCGCTCCAGATCGCCCCGTCAAATTCCTTGAAATATAGATCTCCCTCGGGCGCGAACGCCAGTGCGATTTTCAGATCGTCGGAAACAGAGGTATGAAAACTATCACCCAGCCCCAAGCCGTTATAAAGCTCCACCTCCGACTCCCATGTTGCGCCGTTCATGTGGAAGCGCCTATATGCCAGACGGTTCTCGTCTATCGTGTAGAAGCAGTACAGATAGGTGGAAAGAAACTCGAACCTGCTGAATATCGAGTTCTGCCCGGTGGCAAGAATCAGGCCCTCATCATCCGGGCCAAAATCCCACGTATCACCCTCGTCCACCGAAATCTTTATATTCAGGCTGCACGTGCCGCCGGAGAACCGTGTCCAGCAAACCCACAACCGACCGTAGTGATCCTTGAAGAGGCTGGGATAATAGTTCGAATCCGCGTTATAAATCGTGGCGATATTTCCCGCCGACCAGTAGCCATTCACGAAATTCAGTTTCTTGTGCATAAGATTCAGCGAGGTATCCGCTGTATAAGCCACATATATATCGCCGTTCGTATCCATCCAGCATCCCGCCGGATAATCAGCCGAATCGGCCGTCACATGATACGGCGTCGACCATGACAAATACGGCGGATCTGAATACGACAACATGATTGTCGAGGGCGTGGTCGGATAGATTGCCACAATTCGTCCCGCATACGATCCGGTTTTGATCTTGAACAGCTTCTTCTGCAGCGACAATCCGGTCCCGTAGAACGCTGTTGAATTGTTGATTAATTTCAGCATAATATAACTCCGCGGCCGCCTCTTGTCTTTTCATTCCATATAAAGAGGCGGCCGATTGATTTAATTAAGCGTAAACCGTATCCAGAACCATCGATGCCTCGGATATAATCTTGGCATACCCGATTGACTCGGAGATCACAGCCTCCTCGAATTTCTGCTCGATGATCTTATCGAATTCGACCATCAGCGGCTGAGAAATAACCTCCTCAACCGCAAAGCGATGATCCAGGCCGACAATCAAATCTTCCGCAACCTCGTCACACCTGACCAGCGATGCTCCCAGCGGATTCACCAGCTTGCCGGAGGACTGGAACCTGAACCCGGCCTGCGGATCCTTGAACTCGGTCAGATTCAGAATCTTGCGGATCATATCCTTGTGGCAGATCAACGTGTTCATCTCATACGGCGCGAACTCCACCCAGAACTTCACGAAATCATCATAGTCCAGGGTGCCGGAGCTGTCTGCCTGCACTACCTGGGCCGCGTTTTCGTTGCCATCTCCGTTTTGAATCACATCCGCAATCATAGCTACTTTGTCCGCCTGCAGACGAAAACCGATATACCACAGAATGACCTTGAACTGCGCTGTGGAACGATGCCTGAGCGCCTTATACGAGGTCTTGAGCGCCACCCCGTAATCCGGCACGGTTATCGTGTTCAACTGCTCTGTGATGTGAATCTGCGGTATCTCCGACCCCTCGCCGATCTGACGCAGTGAAAGCCTGGTATCGGTCGGGGATGTATCTATGTACAGCGGTGTGTAGCGGCTGGAATTTATATTCGACGAGGCCGCAATCAGGCGGTTGTACTCCGGGCGAAGCTCCATCCCGCGTTTGATCTCGCGCATGATAAATTCCGGCATCAAGGACGAGGCTGTCTGGAAGAACTGCTCAACCGTGATAGCATCACGACCGGCAACCTTGATTCCATGATACGCAAGCTGCCGTTCGAATGCGTCCAGAGGCGAATTGTCTGTCGAGGGATCGTAGCCGTCTGATTCCAGAAGCTCGCTTAGGCTCATGCCGCGGGCCTGCGCCTCCAGATATGTATCCCGGTCGACCTTGATCTGCGAGGCACGAGTCAGGTCAGCCTTGCCCTCGGGCTTTTTCTCTTTTTCGATTAATTCCAGAAATGATTCCGGAACTCCCAGTTCATCAAGATTTTGTTTCTCCATCTTATCTCCTTTATGGCATATAGACTGTACATGATGATGTCCCGTTAACTTCCAGCACCGTGCCGCGGGCGATATTGCCGCCGGCCGGATCATTCGAGGCCAGCGCCGGCGCTTGTTTTACTGTTCCGGAGGCTCCACCGACTATTCTGTCACCGACCATGGGATATGTGGTTGTGATCGGTAATGTTATCACTCCCCCGATCTGCACTGTGGCCACACGTCTGCCGGTATCGATATCCGAAAGCGATAACGCTATCAGCTTGCCCAGCACTATCGAGCCATTGGTTGCCGGGCCGATTTCGAAATCGCCGGTCAATGTTACCGCGCTCCCGATATCCGAATCTGCAAGGTCATCCTCGCCGCCCGTCTGATGGATCGAGAATGTGGCAAAAACAGGCGCCACTGTTTCAAGATTCTGCTCTCTAACACTCATCTACCTCTCCTTTCGTAAAACTTCTTTTTAGTATCAAATGCCATTTGGACTTTTGATCGAATCCACGCAAAAAATAAACTTTTGAATTACATGTCATTCTGAGGGAACGAAGTGACCGAAGAATCTTTCACGATTCAATCAGATTCTTCACTGCGTTCAGAATGACAGAATGCTTGAAATGTCGTCAATTGTCGCGCAGGGTCTTGATTCGGTCGAAGACCGGATTGTGACCCTGCGCAATAATCAAAATCATGACTACCCTCCGATCTTAAAATCCTTCTCATCCGACCTCTTCCCGTTCCCGACTACTGTCCGATGGAAATTCGGTCTTGTCGAAAGCACGTAATTCAGCTCTTTCTTGAGCCGGTTATCGATTTCGATCAATCTCTGCGGAGTAAGGCGGCTTGAATTTACCATTTCCTCCTCCCAGAAAGCCGATGCCCTATGATCCCCGGTCCTCTTTAAAGCCCTGATTCTGCTCATCACGCTCAGCATCAGATGATTGCTGAGGACACGATAGTCCTTGCGCATCTGAAGCATACCCGGAGCTTTCTCCTCGAATTTCACGAGCGTCTCTTTGAGCTGTCCGAAATCGAACTCTCCCAGGTTTGATTCATCCAAGTGCTTCGAAATCTCCAGCAGGCTGACGATCACATCTTCCATATCCTCTCCCTTTATTCGAATTCCCGATTCTCAAGCTGACTGAACCTCTTTTCCAAATTCTCCCTGAAGAGATAGAAATCATCGCGGGTGACCATCCGCTCCTTCAGATATATTTCCAGGCTCAGTACCCGCTTTTCGAGATTCACGAGCGCGCTGTTTTCCGCCTTGTGTGCCAGGTTCATCTTGATCTCGTAGACCGTGGCGAAATATCCGGCCAGCACACCGCATAATGTCAGAACCAGCGCCAGAAGAAAATTGAGTTTGGCCGGCTGTATATGGTTCAAATGCGCATTATTTTTGTTGACGGGTACTTCCATAATCTTATTTTTCTCCTCAGAAAGAGAGGTTGTGTTTATGAAGGCGTTTACCATTTTATTTGTAGCATTATGTCTTTTCCTCACTTTAGTCTACTGCGAGGATGACGATACCACTTCGGCCGATCGTGTTCCGGCCAGGACCGAATCATTATTGGGGCTGGATTTAAGTCATGCCAATCTTTATCAGCAGTTCGACAGCATCTACAGCTACACCCCCAATCTCACGATTGATGTCGATACCAGCCTGGTCACCCTGATTACCGAGGATATCTCCGGTAATCAAACAACCTATGATATCGGATTCCCCTCTGAAAAACTGGCCCGGCTTATTATTACCACCAAGTCTGTAGCGATGACCGGATTCTACCAGAAGATCGAGGGGCATGACTCCCTCTTCTATTTCATAAACATACCCGAAATATTTCCCGACCGTCTCCGCCCTGATGAGAGCTGGTCGTTTTACGTACCTCCGCTATACCGCGACAATGAAGAACAGATCATCTTTTACTTGAATTATGGCTTCGGATATGAGATAACCCGCACCTACATGGGTACCGAAAACATTGTGGTGCCCGCCGGCGCCTACACCGCACATATCGTGAAATCCGAATACCGTCTGCGCGGAACTGACGAGGTTATCAAAACCGATACCGAATATCTTGTGTCGCGAATTGGCCTTGTACGCATGTACTCCAGCGGCAAATTCGGGAAGTCGCATATACTCCTGATCGAGTCCGAACCTCTGACTGAAGAGGAAGAATCTTAGGCCAGCCTCGTAAACAGAATCAATCTCTTTCTATCCCAGAAGGCCGGACGGATCAGGTATTTCCCGTTCAATATTTCGCCCTTGAGATTCAGATGAAAGCCGTTTCTGGTTTTCTTCGCAATTTCCAGCTCTCCCGATTCCTGTTTACCCTTCAGCTTATCCAGCCTAAGGTTCAAACGGCTTTCTTTTTCCCTTGAAACCGGATAACCTACCAGCGACTTTTTTGCCTTCAAAGATGAAAGGTTGAACTGCGGAAAGATCACGGTAAAGGGAATGTCCTCGTGCCCGAATTCGATAATCGCCGAATCCTTAATCCGTTTAAGTTTGTAACGATTATAATCCGATTCCGCAGTTTCGGCCGCCACGTCAGCAATTAACTCATTAGTCATCCTCGTATCCCGAGTCGCTCCCCGGAACACCAGCGATGTCTCCAGAACTTTCTCGATATTGCGGTAATCGTAGTGGCAGATTTGCTCTCCTCTTTCGGTTGGATAGCGCTTCAGGGGCGCATGCGCACAGTTGCGAATATCATCCCCGCAAATACTGCATTCGGGCCTCGAAAATATAAAGCCGATCGAGCCCTCTTTGTAAATCCCGCCATCGATATTCGAAAGCAGCGCCTTACTGCCCCCCGATTCTTTCAGCCAGTAAAACCAGACTTTCACCCATTTCTCATCGCCCCTGTCAATCACCTCAGCCTTGAAATTTCTTGCTATCGGCAGATCGCTTTTATTATGTCCGACTAAAACGGGCGAATCGATTAACAGCTCACATAAATTCGAAAGTTCATCAACGGGAAACCTGCCCCCGTACGAATTTACCTTATTTGATACCAGATAAATCGCCCGCACATAGATATCCTCAGCGCTTACATTTCGAGGCGGCTTTACAGCGGTATTGATTATATCTGCAAAACGCTCCCGGTCGAAATCGCGCTCCTCAGATAAATTGACCATCAGACGGCCGTATAAATTCATGCTCTCCTCCTCCTTTCAAATAGCCATCCGAAATGCTTTCAACACCGCTCCGAGAGTGAATTTGATTTGCAGCTTTTGTGAAGGAATTCTATGCAAATTTTTGCAAAAATGGCTCTTTTCCAGCTTTTATTAAGGAAATATCATTTTGACTTATGCTTATGAATAGCAATTACTTGAGGTATTTCTCTCCCGGAAATCCGGCAGTATGGCACAACGCTTGCTTTTATCAGGGCCAGAACATAAAGCCTGTGAGGTTATCATGATTAGACGAGAGAGAATTGACAGAGAATCAAAGGAAATGGCGAAATTGATTGGTATCGCATTCTTGACGATTATTCTCTATCTCTGCCTGTCGTTTTCCAATGCCTATGGATATCAGATCAGCAATTCCGACAGAATCAGAATCGAGAATGCAAATAAAATCGACTGGGACTCAGACTCCTGGCTTGCATCCAATGTTAATTACAATTCGGTCAACGGCAGCTATTTTGACAACACCTTTACTGATATGACCGGCGTTGATTTTATGGATGACAGTTATGGCGATGGTGATAAAGTTGTCCCTGCCATTCCCGAACCGGCCATCACTATTCTTTTCGGACTCGGCCTGGGCACTATGGCTCTCTATCGCAAAATCAGACGTTAAATAGAATTTAAGCGCAGTGCATGGTATATATAAGGGCTCTCATGGGAGAGAGCCCTTTCTTTATTTATGCTTTCGAAAGCCTTGGATCAACGGGCTTTCGCTCCATCTCCTCTGAGGTCAGCCGCATCGGCCATAACGCTAAACCCAGCGCCATTAAAAAATCTCCGGAGATTTCGGTATCCCATGACGCCTCACGAAACTCCTGCAGATTCGACCAGTACTCTCCGTCAGAACCGGTCTGCTCCAGAAATGGATAAGCGATTTCCCCCTTACCATGATACTGCTCAAGATTCGACAAAAGCTCGGTCTTGGCCTTGCCTCCACCCTTGCCGAAATTAAATCCCTCGGGACCCACATCTGAAATCTCCGAGATAACCACATCCCCCAGCCCGGTCGAATCGACCACAACTCTTCCGCCATAAATCTGCTTTCGTCTTCGAATAGCCGCGTAAACATCATTCCACTCGCGATCCTTGAACCTCTCGAACGCTACAAGCTGGAACGGCCGCTCGGTTACATCGAGAGTAACTCCAACCGTGTATGTGTACTTTCTCGCCAGATCCCATCCGGTAATATACTCACGTCCCTGCTCAGGTTCAGATAGTCCCGTCGAGGCACGCATCGCCGCGCTTATCAAATCCTCGCCGATAAACTCCTGGCCGGTATCCACGAACTCGCCGTAAAGATTCTGCCTGACCTTGAGCTTGGGAAGCGTGATCTTCTTGCGCTCGATAAACTCTCTGCTGATATACCGGTTTTCCTCGGTCCTGCCCTGTTGAACATAAGCATACTTTGGAATCTTTTTCAGGTCCTCGGCCTTGCGGTAAAAGGAATTCTTGCCTTTGGGCGTGGATACATAATCGAGCATCCCGGCGCGATCCGCCAGACGCAGCATCAAAACCTCATTGACAACATAATCGAACTCCGGCTCGAATGCCGCCTCGTCAAAACAGCAGTAATCATAGTCATTGCCAAGGATATATTCTCCGCGCCTTTGAGTCGAACGGCAGCTAAACACTGCTCCATTGCCGAAATAAATCCGGGGATGTGGTGTGTAGCGCACGCAGTTGACCAGCATTTCCATTAACGGATTGCCTTTAATCAGTCTCTGCACATTATTGAAAATAATCTTCGCCTGATCCATGGTAATCGAACAGTTGACCGCATTATATTTCCCGCATTTATCATAGGCCGTATTCCTGACCTTGAAGATACACCGATGCAAAATCTTTATCGCCTGTGCCAGACTCTTGCCCCAGCGGTTGCCGGTATGCAAGAGATTTTCGGGACGGTTCGAATTCATAAGCCACCTGATCTGCCCCTCATGCGGCTCGACCTCAAGAAATTCCCGTGCAAAAAACACCGGATCTGTTACCGCAATTCGCCAGCGGTTCTTTTTCGATATGACCATCACAACAAGAACCTTCCGTTTTCAGCCTCACGCTTGGCCTCTTCATTGTCCAGAAGCCCCGCCTCCTTTTTCATGATTATGGTCTTGATACGAACCTCCTCCGCATCCATCTTATCCTTCAGGCCATAGACCACTTCATTGGCAAAGCCGATCCGACAACCGACATCAAATCCTTTAAGCGCAAGCTCAAGATTAGCCATCCACTCCAGAAATCCTGCCGCCGCCCTCTGTACCGACCTCACCTCTCTCTGCACCAGCTCATACTTGAACATGGCCCAGTTATGTGTGGTACCGTAGGAGTAGCCCAGCATGAAGGGCGCCAGATGTGTGCCCGCGCAGATATCCTCGATCACCGCGCGATGATTCATGTACCATGAATTGGTGGAGGAGACTTTCGAGGACGGCCCGATATACTCGATCCCGACATCATCCCATGTTATCGGATTATCCTCGGGACGAAAGTCCTTAAACATCGAGGCGGTCTTCTCGAAATATGTGTTGGCACGGCTGACATAATTTTTCTCCGATTCGCCCGGCAGTCGATCCGGCGGCGTGACCCTGACATGAATCCTGTGATATCCGGCGTTATGCATACTCTTATGCATATCGTGTATCATCTGCTGTTCCACACGTGCCACAAACGGTATGCTTTTCAAAAGCGAATTGCCGCCCGGATTCACCGAGTCGGCCTTGAGACCGTAAAAATAGGTCGAGCCCTGATCCAGCCAGACCTTCTTATTTTCCTGTTGCTGATAAATCCGCCAGATACCATCCCTCATCTTGAATCCCAGGCTGGCCGGATCGATGAAATAGAAATAGTCGATACCATCCCCGCCCGGTAGTCCTACAAGCTCCCCGGCCACAGCCCCTGTGGAATAAAGCGAGGTGAAATATTCCAGCAGAAGAGCATCCACGCCGGAAAATTTCTGGTAGCGGTTATCATATGCTCGCGAGAACATCCGTTCAACCACTCTCATTGCTTTCTCGATTGACGTACTGTTTTCGGTACCGGTGATCTCGATCTTGATCGGCGAGGACGATAGCGAGGTCCAGGTCCAGACTGCGGCATTGAGCGCAGGAATCGTATCGATCAAAAAGCGGTAAAGATTCACACGCGATTTCTGGAGCGTATCTCCCGCCGGAAGAGTTATCTGATAACCGTAATCATTGGGCGCTTTTTTCAAACTCCGTTTTTCCGTAAATTTTGCGAGCGTGTCTTTTTCCAGAAGCTCGTTTCGCGCAGATTCTGCCGATGATTTACCCCAATCGCGCCTGAAAATATCGATTAACTTTTTGATTCTAATCAAATTAACCTCCTGATTTTTTACTATCCTTCAGGAAAATTATCAGGAGTAATATTGTAGCAAAACCGCATGAACACTGCATTTTCCGCTTGCTTTCTGATTTGGAAGTGTTATTTTATTAGCGCAGAATGACAGGGAGTGCTTGCTGGTTGGCCCCATTAAATGAAGCCAAAAGCATTTAAGTTCTATATTTCCCCGCCTTGCCAAGCAGAAAGTACTCCCTCTTCTTTTATCCCCCGCATTCCCTGCGACCTCATAAGTGATTGTTGTACAATGCCTTGCGAAATTCAGGAGAATTCGACACGACTATAACGGCGCATATTATGCGTTTGGGAATTTGCGCGGTATTTTCCACAAAATGTTAACATATTGTGCGATATGCGCTTACGATTTTGCATTTTGAGTGAAACATTTGGCACAAAGTTTGATATATATAATGCATGGATAGTTACTTTTGGAGCTTACTCCAAACGGGCAAAAGAGGTAAGACTCTACTTTGGTAGTGGCTTGAGTAACAAGAAATAAGGTTCGAGAGGTTAGGAGAGGTTCTGAAACATGAGCCTCTCTGCTGAGAATCAGACCCTGTAAGGGCTTTCCATATAAACTGTTTCTCCTCCTGACCGGCCAAAGCCCCTTGGTCGGTCTTATTTAATCTGCTTTGAAGAAACAGCGTTGGTCAATAACCGTCAGGACCCAAACCTGACGGTTTTTTTATTGGTGTTAATGACGCGTGCCGGCCGTACTTCCCGGTGCGCCCGGTGAAAGCTGCGCACGGGGACGTGTATGACGCACGAATATCTGGGTGGCCTGCCCAAACTCGCTCGGGTGCCCCATCCCGATGGGCCGATTTTAGGCCCAAAAGGGGTGGGATATTCTTCTCTTAATCATGGATCAGAATAATTTCGCTTCCCGGTGCGCGCTGACTATCGTCGTGCACGGGGACGTACACGACGCACGAATATATGGGTGGCCTGCCCAAACTCGCTTTGGGCAGGTTCGATATATCCAATACAGCACGCCCAAATAAATTTGAGCATGCCACCCGGTGGGAAAAAAGGGAGACCTCTTGAGACTGTCTCAGAAGTTGTTTTCGGGAATTCTGAAAATAGACACCATTCCCTGTAAAAAGTAATCTAACCAAAAAGGCCAGATTGAAAATTCGTAGATAAATTGTAGCAGTTAACAATTGAGAGAATCATTATGTAACCATTATACCTGCAGGGCAGGCTGAAGTAGAATGCTAATATCTTCATATAAGAAGGTACCTTACTAAAGAACTGCCAAGCATGGGGAAAGGGGAAGAATGATTGTCTATTTGATTTAAGCTGAATTCAGACTGTCATTTGAAAGCATGAAATGTTATATTCATTATATCAATTGATTGAGATGAAAGGAAGTAAAAAATGATGAAGGGGTCAATTTTGAGGAGAGTTAATTACAAAAGTTGTGGAAATTGACAAAAAAGTAGCGTAACCTTTCA
>CAZBZV010000034.1:0-24503 GCA_964496505.1 uncultured Ignavibacteria bacterium
CGTAACAAGGTAGCCGTAGCGGAAGCTGCGGCTGGATCACCTCCTTTCTAAGGAGACGGTGTGTTGAGCTGTCATAACACGGCAAGACAGCAAAAACACCTAGGTCGTTCTCCGATACTTCGACTACCATGCTATTTTGAGATACATAAGCCCGATCCCGAGATCGGGCTTTTTTTGTTTGCCAAATCTTAAGATTTTATTATAGTTATTGGTGTAGACATTTGAGAGATGCCTAATTGGGAAACGGCTTTTGAAATATGACGCGGCGCACGTGGACGTACGCCGCTCACGAAATAAAAGGCCAAAATTATGAGTGCAAATAAAGAGGATATTGAGGAGTACTGCAAAATAGCGATGGAAATGATGCGCTCCTCAGCACTTAATGAGTTTGAAAATATTACGATGAAATATTCTGCCTATTTTTCCACGATTCCTGAGGAAAGCAAGTTAAGCATAACTCAAATAGATAGCGATCGATTTAAGTCTTTTCTTACGGACTTTAGAAAAATATATGCAGAAAATGAAAGGACTAATTTTTATAAAATTATTGGAGTGTTAATTAAAAAAGCCAAATGTGATAGAGAAAAGGATATTTTAAAAAGGGTACATGCTGATTATGGAGAAACTCTCAAAACGCCTCCCCGGAAAATGATGTTAAAGACCGTTAGTGCATCTGAGGCGTTCTCATCTGATGATATAATACGGATAATTTTTTATGGTAAGATATTTCATAGAGTTGAACCATATAAAAGGATTTATGACGAAATGGAAGAAACACT
This sequence comes from uncultured Ignavibacteria bacterium, assembly GCA_964496505.1. GTDB lineage: Bacteria > Zixibacteria > MSB-5A5 > JAABVY01 > JAABVY01 > JAABVY01. The sequence goes on from CAZBZV010000034.1 coordinate 780, forward strand.
TATGCTCTCAATGGCAATTTTTGCCCTGCAAATAGTGATCGTAGACCTTTCAAATATCATTATTGGATTAGGCGATTATATTCAAGAGAACAAATTAGCTTCGCTATTTTAGGATATTGTGTTGAGGAAAAGGATGAACAATTAAATGCATGAGTTAATGATATATCTAGTATTCACGATAATTGGAGTTGCCATAGCAAACTTCTATCACAGAGTTAGAGAGGTGAAAAAAGACACAAGCGTCGCAAAAGCATTATTGTCTCTAATCATCCAGATTTCTGTCTTTGGATTAATTGCCCTTCTTTTGATCCATTATAATCCAAGTGATAAGCTTGCTATGAAAGAAAAGCGACAAGAGGCAAAAGAGGCATGCCAAGATTTTAGGTTATGGATTCAAAGAAATAATACAATCTTTGAAGATTCACTACAGGCAGGGATCAATCATAATGATCAAGAACCAAATATCTGGTATAGTGGCGGAGCTGTAATGAATATAATTTATTGGGCCAGAGGATTCAGAGAGTGGAGAGATCGCAGCATTGATTCTATATTGCTTAGATTAGAAAAATTCAAGGATTGTGGTTGTGATCCGGATACTGTAGATTTCGATAGGAAACTTCCGGTTAGACTAGATGTCAAACTAAAAAAATATATGGACATACATAAAGATCTATATGATCCAAGGGAGCTTGGTTTGGATACGCTTTGATAAGAGGCATGAGCATATAGTTCAGTTAGCTAACTTCATTTTAGGAGGCTATTTTTTTGACTATCATGTTAATATCACTGGCAATTGCTTTTGTTTTGATTGCTTTGGTCTATGTGTTTAGGCCAAAAGGTGAAGAGGATGAAGAATTTTCGGGATCAAAGAATAAATACAATACAAATTCGCCGCAGTCAATGAGTGATGAAGAATTGCAGTTTTTCCATGCGGCAGAACAAGACTTCTTTGAAGAAATGCATGAGGCGATAGACGCGGTTAAAATGGGATTATTTGTCAAGCTTGCTGATAGTATTCATAATAACCACGACTTACATTTCGCAAAAAAATTATCTGCTGCAATATGTAATGAAATCTTTAGTGCAAAAAAATCAAATTTGGATAAAGAGCATTTTGAGTTTGCTGAGCAGAACCATGATTTAATAAAAAAAGAGATAGAAGATTTGTCATCGAATAAAGAAATCAAGTACATCATAACTCATACAATAAGAGCGATGTGTGTGCTGAAGTCTGCGGAAGGAGAAAGGGATTATAGGGAATGGATTAATCCTATTGAGAGAGTTCAAAAATATGGCCTTTTTATTCCCGATCGAAATCGATTATCACCGCAGGAAATCTATGAAATGGCCGCCAACTTTTATCAGAAAGCTGTAAAGGAATCGGAGATATATAATACGGAGTGAAATTGACATTTTGTATGAATCTGTCAAGCCCCTTCAGGGCTTGACCTACACTGTGATCTGTGGCTATTGTCATTGACTCGTTAGACAATCATATTATATTAAAATCGGCCGTGCAAGAATCCATATTTGTGGAGATGGAGATGACGAAAGCCTAATTATCATTGATTAAAGGGAGCATCCGAAATGTTCATGCTCAGGAAAAAGAAAACGAGAAAACATGAAATTACACCTGACGGAAAAATCCAAGTGGAAATGACTACACAAGACCGGGAGCTTATTCTGGATCACACCTTTGCCGATCCTGAATATGCTGAACGTCTACATGGAGTTCCGGACAGCAAAAAACTCGTGGGAACATACACATTGGACGAGCTGGAGGATCTGGCTGGTTTTATTGCCCACGAGGCGAATCACACAGAAGATGCCAAACTTGAGCGTAAGTTGGACTCATTGTTTGAGGGTCTAGATTATATTCTTGATACTCACGGTATTTAATAGGGCTTATAGCGGTGGCAGGAATCCTTTCCTGCCACATTATTTCGGTCAGGAAGGGATTCCTGACCGCGCATTGAAAAACGCGGCGCACGCGGACGTACGCCGCGCACGAAGCGGGAGGAAATCCATGTTCTGAAAAAGCTCACTTATGAGAGATCCTCTCGCATCCTCCGGGGGCAGGGGGATGCGCCCAGCACAAAAATCAGGGCACATTTATACCAACACGAAAAAAGGGAAAGGCCCGAAGGCCAATCCCTTGATAGGCGTGTTGCTGGTATCCACCTTTATACGGTGGACTCGTCTGGCATCCCACCGCTGACGCAGTGGGGCACCTGTAAGTCGAGAGTTATAAACTCATGCAGGGGCCGGAGCAGTCGCGTGCACCGTTGCCGCGCATGCCCCAGAATCCTTTATCGTCATTATCGAAATTACGTCCAAAACCGCCGGGACCACAATCACGATTATGTCCACGAAATCCCTTGACACGATTGCCCTTGTCACCGCGCATTCCATCTCCCAGGTGTCTCATCATCCGGGGATGATCCTTGAAAAATTCCTTCTGCTCGTCGGTCAGGATATCTTTCATAGCGAGATGATGCTGCATACGAAGTTTGCTGATCTCGATCTTGAGTGCGCCGATCTCATCCAGCTTGCTGTTGATTTTCGATTGCGCGGCGTCATCCCGGATCATTTCACGCAGCTCAACCTGCAAAAGTCTCAGGTCGGCGCGAAGCGGGATCATGGCTTTCTGATGTTCCACTCTCAGGTCGGCCATCTGCTCACGCTGCTCGGATGTGAACTCCGGGATATCATCCCGGTCGGCCCATCTCTGGCCGCGGGGCTGGGCAAATGCGGTTGAAAGTCCGAATACGAACAATGCCAGTACCGTAAAAATAATTATGTGCCTCTTCATAGTGCACCTCCATTTGATGTTTTATCGTTTCTCTCTTCTTTTTTATCCTGTACAGAATCGTTATCAAAATATCTTCTATGCATCTTGCCGCGACGGTCGTGATCCTTGCGGAAGCCATGAAACATGGGCCGGTCGAACTCACTGTCCATGTGCTGCATGAATGTATGCATCATCAGATGTCTCTGTTCTTCATTGAATATATCGCGGTCCTGCAAAAGGTGCTGTATGGTTTGTCTCTTGATCTGAATATTCATATTTCCCATTTCGACTATGATACTGTCAATCATCACCATGTCGGGACTTTCGCTCATAAGTTCATCCATAAGCGATCTATGCATCCCGCGATACTCCCGAATCGAGGGGCCGACATTTTCCCAGTACTGGCTGCGCGATTCCTCGATCTGCTCGATCTGCTCCTCGGTCAAATCGAGCTTTTGCCTGAGGGGATGGCGAGGCTTATCGCCACTCCATTCACGGGGAGGCTTGGGCGGCTCTTTCGACCAGCGTTCATAAAGAATCGTTGCGGTGGCCGCCAGATTTATGACGGTTAGTACCACCACGAGGAACAGAAATACCCTCTTACTCATCCTGCACCCCCTCGCTGGTTATTTCATAATAAATTTCAGGCACCGCGAGATCTGACGAGAGATCGAAATAATCCATGCCGTAATATTCGCTTAAGGTGATCTCCTCGCCGTTTGCGACAGCATAATCTCTTACAGCTGCCCCGCTTCCGAGGAAGTATCCGGCGATGATAGCGCCAATTAAGGCGAGTGAGGCGATTGCGGGACGAGCTTTGCCGGTGAAGAAATCCCAGATCTCAGAAAGCGATACTTTCTCATCCTCATACTTTTCCACCCTCTCTTCCAGGCGGACCATGAAATCGGGGGAGAGCTCGAACTCCTGCGGCTGATCAGCGGAATTGTAAACCGCCGCAAACCTTTTATAAGTTGCGCGGCATTCCTCGCATTCATCCAGATGTTTCCTGAAGTCTCTTTCCTGAGAGTCTTCCAGTTCACCCTCGATGAACTCGGTCAGCCTTTCTTTTATTTCCTTGCAATCTCTCATATCAACCTCATTTCGTCTATTTTGACACAGATATTTTCCAAAACTTGCATTTACCCCATCTTTTTTATCAGGATTTCCTGTAAGGCTTTGCGTGCTCGATGGATGCGTGTTTCGATATTCGGCACCGACAGATTTAATGTCTCCGCCACCTCTTTATAAGACAAGCCCTCTAATTTATTCAATATCAATGGAATACGGTATTTCTCCGGAAGCTCTTCAAGAGCGTCGTAAAGCATTTGCTTATTTTGCTCAGATTCCAGGGATTTATCCGGGCTGGAGGATGCCGGGGCGGCTTCGGATGCCAGTCTCTCATCGCCATAGTCCGGTTTGTCGCGTTTGTGTTTTCTGAGGAAATTCAGGGATGTGTTTACCGTAATTCTATGAATCCATGTGGACAGCGCCGAATCGCCCTTGAACTTTTTGGCTTTCTTCCAGATAGTGAAGAAAACATCCTGGGCAATATCCTCGGCATCCTGGCGGTTTCGTGTGAACCTGAGGGCGAGACTTACCACTTTCTGCTGATGCCGGTTGACCAGCATGCGGAATGCGCTATTGTCTTTTTGGCCGACAGCCTTTATCAGTTCCGGATCATTCATAACTGTTCTTAATGGGTCAGACACAATTTATGAAAATAACTTGCAGATGAAAAAATAAAACAGAAAACTGCGTAACTTAGTTAAAACCGCATTAAATTAATTACGTTAATTATACAATATCAAAAGTTTATTGACCTTAATTGAATTAGAGGTTAGATTCAAGTTATGCAGTCGCGATTCGCAATATTGGCAATTTTTATATTTGCTCTGGTTGTTGCCTGCTCGGATGATGATCCGACCGGGCCGGCTGAAGAGCCTGAGGCTTTGAACAATATCGTCTGGGTTCAGAGCGATACGGCTCAAGCCGGTTCACGGCTGGGGCTCGAGGTTTACCTCCAGAATAAGGAGCCCTTGACCGGAATCGTGATACCGCTGGAATTCAAAAGCGATTTTATTACAATCGATTCGGTTTCTTTTATCGACGGCCGTCTGGAATTGAATGATTTTTCCGGCTCACAAATCCATCAGGATGAACATCAGGTGCTGTTCTGGTATTATCCCAGTGTCGGCGAGGCGGTTGATTCAGGGTCAGGGATGCTGTTTACCATTTATGTCTGGATCTGGGGCAATGCTCCCGCCGAAGAAATTAGTATCGATACCGCGACTATTAATAAGTCTTCGAAGCTGGGCTTTTCCGATTCTTCCTATATATTTCTGTCGCCTGAATTCGAGGCGGGAGTGCTGACAGTTGAGCCAATCCAGGGCGGCAATTGATAAAACCGACTCCGGAACATCTGCAAATCCGCAAAATATAATCAAACGTCCTAAAAAGTATTTGACTTTAAACGGTTTGGAATATAGATATTTCCTGTCCCGCGATATGGCACAAGCCGTATCCTAACCAATGCCGGAGTGGCGGAATTGGTAGACGCAAGGGACTTAAAATCCCTCGGTAGTTAAACTACCGTGCCGGTTCGATTCCGGCCTCCGGCATTAGCATATAATCCTCTGCAAAAAAGAAGCCGGCAATTATGCCGGCCTTTGGTTGTCTAATCGATTTTATTTCTTAGGATTCGAACGGGCAGCAGTTGCCTCCCTGGCCATCCCAGCCGCCGACACAACATTCCGCCGGAGGATATCCGCTTGTGAAAACATAGTTCAGAATCCAGATAGCATCGGAGATATTTACATAGCAGTCTCCGTTTGCATCGCCACAGGCTAAAACAGGTGAGGGCACTCCTCCGCCTATAAACACATAGTTAATAATCCAGATGGCATCGCTCACACCCACAACATCATCCTCATTGGCGTCCCCGCATTTGCCGCTGCATTCAAAGGGCTCGACTATAAATGTGACAAATACGCGTCGCGGGCTGTTGGAGGCCTCCTCGGAATATATCCGGATAATCTCGCTGTATCCGGCACCGCTTAAATTTTCCGCCGTGACCTTTATTTCGACAGTATCGGGAGCAATTCCCGATATCGGCGTGACTGTCAGCCAGGACTCATTCCAGTTTATATCCCAGTTCAGAACTCCATCTCCGCCATTGGCGATAATTAGAGTATCCACCAAAGTGTCGGACTCAAATTCATTGCCTTCAAAAACAAAGCTGTGATTATTTACAGAGATAATCGCCTGCGCCTGGGATGGAGCAGATAACGCGATTATCAGGATGCCAATTATAATTACATGTATTATAAATTTGTTCTTCATGTTATATACTCCTTATTAAAGGCCTTTTATTTTCTAAAACGGGCAGCAGTCCCCGCCTGTACCCTCCCAGTTCCCCGGCGAGCAATCTCCGGGTGGATTTCCACCCACAAATACATAATTTATGATCCAAATAGCATCCTGCATGGCCGAAGCACCGTCAGTATTGGCATCACCACATGCCAATACTGGCTGGGGGGGAGGGCCGCTATAAAAAATATAGTTAATCAGCCAGATCGCGTCGCTGATATTCACGGCACCGTCATTGTTTGTATCTCCGCATAAGCCCTGGCAGTCAGCAAAAAGCGAGGATATGGACGTAACAAAAACAATTGCTGCCAAAATAAATATAAATATCTTCATTTTATCCTCCTGTTGAATGCCACGGTGGGGTATAAAAGTCTGCATGCGCAGATTTTAAATCTGCGAGGCAGAAAGGCGGCTGATAAAAAACTACAGAATAATTGAATTTTGTCAATAAAATTAAATAAATCGCATGTCCGAATCTGTCAGTCTTCAGGTTTTTAATCCCATGTATTCCTGTAAGTTATTGTGAATTATTAAACAATTCCTTGTAACGTACACCCTGAAATATCTTGACAAAAATCATATTGATTGTTAATTTTGAGGTGATTACTTGCAACAAGTACACATCATGCAGATGAATTTTGGGACCAGGAACTCGTGGCGATAATTTCACGGGTGAGGTAGTTTGCTGCAATGGATTTTGATTGATAATAATTTGACTTATACAGGAGGAGTAATGCGCAAAATTACATCTTTTTCAGGGGCTATGATTTTAATTTTGGCCCTGTGCGGGTTTGTATATGCGGCTGACACCGGCAATGATAATAGCGGTGTGCCGGTTTACACAAAAGATTATGACGGCCGGCATAACATGAATGAAACCCCGATGACCTACTTCGAGCCGTTTCTGACAGTGGATAATGATACTTTGACACCGCTCGCGGATAATATCACCAGTCTCACATTGTTTCTCTGTCAGGGGGATCAGGAATGGACGCTTTTGAAGGAATATACAGGCTGGCAGGATGTTAACCGCTTCGGCTTCTATACGGATATCGGAGTTGGTGATAATCGCACCCTGATTTTCAGCGGCGGCCATAGCGAGGGCTTCTCTACCTTTACCTCGGTTGATCCCTCAACCGAGATCGGGCTCTGGCTGCATAACGATACCAATAATGACTCGATTTATAATGGCGATGACTCGTTTCTGTTTTCCGAAACAACTCTCTCCAAAGGCACTCTGGCACAGGATCATCAGTGGTTTATGGTTTACGATGTGAGCGCTTACATCGGTATGGGTAAAACCTTTACATTTGAATGTCCTACCGAGAACTTCAGCGTCACCGGAGATTTTCATTATCTGGTCTATATCGATGATAACCATACCTCCTCGAATTTCGACCATAATGATATGATTCTGGGAGTGTACTGCGCTAATACTCCCCCCGAGGTAACCTGCCCGGGCGATATGGATATGCTGGCATGCGGTGAGGATCAGGTTGAGATAGCCGGATTCGAAATGTTTGATGCCGAAGATAATATCGAGACAATCGAGTGCTCAATCGGCACTTATGCAGACGGCAGCGTGTTTTTCACCCCCACCGGATCGGGTGATTATGAAATCATATTTACCGTAACAGATGCATTCGGACAGAGCGCCTCCTGCACCACTATGGTTACGGTTGAGATGAATTCTCCGCCGTCCTGCATCGTTCCCGAAAGCGGCGTGATCGTTCAATGTACGCCGACTGAGGTCTGTCTGCCGGCATTCGCCGAGGATGTTGACGGCAATCTGATCGGTTGTGAGATTGTCTCGGGTCCCGGCCAGCTTGTGGATGGCAACTGGTGCTATACGCCTTCCGGTGATGAGACAGTTGAGGTCACAATGGTCTGCACCGATGAATGTGAGGAGTTCTGCGAGGCCTCATTCAGCATCGAATTTGTGATGCAGCCGAATTGGGCTGTGCTTACTATGGATCGCACCGGCTCGATGTCGTTGACCAACGCATTCGGTGAATCCAGAATACTAAGGGCCAAGGAGCTTGCGCATACCGAAATCGACAAGCTTGTGGATATGAACGATGCCGATTATCCCGGTGTCTTCGAGGTTGCGATCTATTATTTCAACTCCTCCGAGGGCGTGGTCCTGGCCCAGGATTTCACCTCCGATGCGCAGACATTACATGACGCTGTCGATGCTATCCCGGGACCTCGTCACGATACCCCGCTGGCGGCTGCGATGTGTCAGTCACACTGCGAGCTTCCGGAGCTTGACGGCGAATGCAACCGTTATGTGATTACCTATACCGACGGGCTGGAGAATGCCAGTACCGAGGATATGATCTGTGATGTTTGTGTGGACTGCAATCAGTATATCCCGACCGGCTGGAACTATGACTGCGATCCAGCCAATCCGGCCAGTTGCACAGACTGGCAGATTTGCCTGTCCGACAAGTTTGCCTTGAGCGGTGTCAACCTGATGCACTATTTCGGAAATCCGATCAATCCCTTCCAGAAGGGCGGTTCGGCAGAAGGATTGGAAGACCTGTACTTCCTCAAATATACGGCCGAGCAAAGTGATGGTCAGTTAGTCTATCATTCCGATCTGGAAGAGGTTTGCGGTGATGCGAATCGTGACGGCAGATTGAATATTAGCGACGCAATATATGTAATAAATTATATATTCGTACAGGGCAGCCCCGCGCCTGATCCGATGGCTTCGGGTGATGCCAACTGGGACGGCGGAATAAATGTAACTGATGCCATGGTTATTATAAACCATGTTTTCATGGGGACGCCGGCTCCGCAATGCGCACTGGAATAATGGGGAAATATTTCTAATCGCAACCCGCCCGAGAAATCTCGGGCGGGTTTTTTGTTGATTTTTTGGGAAGTAATTAGTATACGGTTAAATAATTATCAAATGGGAACTTATGCCATTCTGCCCGGTTTATTCACATTAATGAAACTGTGAGTCTTGGTCAGAATAATTATCATGTGCAAAAAAATGTAATGTGGATTAAGAACATCCAATATTATCGGGTTTTTATTCGTATGGTAGTTGTAAAATCAGAAAGGTGATACATGGAGTTAGAGAACAGCTATAAATATTGCAGATCACTAAAGCATATAGGAATGGAATACCCGCTTCTGGCCGCCAGCATACTGCCGGAAGATAAGAAAAATTCAATTGCCGCAACTCTGGCATCATTCAGGATTATTATAGACAAGATTCATGATTCGCTGGGGGAAAGCACGATCGACAGCCTTAATAAAGATGAAATAAGGCCGATGATCAAAGAGTGGCAGGGCATGGTAGAGGATGCCCGTCAGGGTAAATGTCATGATCATGATATCTGCCTGGCGCTCTCCGACTCTTTCAGCAAATTCAATATGCCCACTCATCCCTGGCGGGATTTTAGCAATGCCCTTAACTTCCATCTTGATAATATTGCCGTGGCCGATGAAAAAACATTCGGTGATTACTGCCGCTGGACCTACGGCGCCAGTATTTATAATTATGTGCATATTATGGCTTCACAGAATGATGGTGAAAGCTACACGCTGCATTTCAAGCCGGAGTTTATCTCTGAGGATTTGGCGGCGCTGTTTTTTATAACGCATACTTTAACTGATATTGCCAACGACCTTTCCAGTACAAAAGACGGCGTCATTTTTATACCGCAAACGGTTTTGGAACGCTACGGCATTTCCAAAAATGACCTTTTTCATTATTACGAAAGCGGCGAAATCGACAACCGTTTCAGGAAGCTCATCGATGAATACTACCATCTGGGGCGGGAATACGAGTTGTATGCGCGCGAAAAGCTGGTACTGATCCGGGGACAGCTTCAGAAAGAGGACTGGTTTATACTCGACCTGCTTTTAAATATCTATTCCAATTATCTGCACAGGATTTGGGAATACCCGGAAGCTATATTCCACGAGGGCTATCCGGTCGATCCGGCTATGGTCTTTATCAATGCTATGAAATTGCAGAAGGACCTTGGATTGGATTTCAAGCAGGATTTGTCCAGCCTGCTCTCGCAGTCGGTGGCCTGATCTAATACCGCATTTCAAGAAATCGCGAACTTTGCTCAGTCATCCTGAGCGAAGCGAAGGATCTTTATCGAGTCAAGGAGATTCTTCGGTTACTGCGTTCCCTCAGAATGACTGCATTAAGTCCTTTTTTATTATTCATATTATTAATATTTTTTGATGATTTTTGCACTTCAGTTGTCTATCTATTAGAAGTTAGATTTAAATGGAGGTGTGTGATGACAAGGTTAGCAGGCATTTTAATCGCGATTATCTTTCTGGTTTGTCCAGGGATTCTGGCTCAATCGGATGACAGCCGTTATATCATCGTATCCGGCGAAGGCGAGGTGGTTGCCGATGCCGATCAGGTGACATTTTCCTTTATGATCCAAACCCGCAATAAAGACCTTGATGCGGCTAAGGATATAAATGACCAAAAGATCGAAAAAGTGAAGGAGATATTCAAGCTCTACTCGATCTCGAATAAGGATGTCGAAGTTTCGAGCTTTACACTTAATCCGGTTTATGACTACCAGGACGGAAAGTTGGATAAAATCGAGGCCTTCAATATATCCCGAAACGTATGCATTACGCTTAACAATATCGAGGATTATGAACCGCTTGTTGACGCCTTAATCGGGGCCGAAATATATAATATCGGCGGGCTGGCTTATGAAATTTCCGATCCTTCAGCTCTCCATCAGCAGGCCAGAGAAAATGCGCTTAAGAAAGCAAAGGAAAAGGCTCTGGGGATGGCAGACTTTTACGGACTTAAGCTCGGAAAAGTGCTTTCCATAGAAGAGGTGATAAGTACGCCGTATCATAGGCCGATCGAATATGGAGGTGCGGGCCTAAATGTTTTAGCCGGAAATGTATCCTCGAAGAGCGAAAACGTTTTCGAAGGACGCAAAACAATCAAGGCTCATGTTATCGTAAAATTTGAATTAACAGATTGAGTTCAAGATACAAATTATGATTTCATTGCGAATACTGATAGTCGATGACGAAAAAAGCCAGCGCGAGATGCTGGGCGATTATCTTTCCAAAAAGGGCTACAAAATAGAGACCGCCGGCTCCGGGGATGAGGCGCTCAAGAAATACGAAGCCGGTAATTTTGAAATTGCGCTATTGGATCAGAAGATGCCCGGCATGGACGGTATCGAGTTACTTCGAAGCTTGAAGGAAATCGATCCGGAATTGCAGGCTATATTGATTACCGCGCATGGAACAGTCGAGACCGCGGTTCAGGCCATGCAGGTGGGAGCATACCATTATATTACCAAGCCGATTGTCAATCTGGATGAACTGTTGGAACTGATTCGAAGAGCCGGGGAGAAGCACTTCCTTTTGAAGGAAAACAGGATCCTGAAGGAGGAGCTGAAGGAAAACCTGGGTGGCTTTTCCATAATAGGAAACAGTAAGGCGATGCGTGAGGTGCTCTCGACCGTGAGCTCAGTGGCTTCCGCCGATACAACCGTCCTCTTAACGGGTGAATCAGGCACAGGCAAGGAACTGGTTGCGCATGCAATCCACGGCAAGTCGCCTCGCGTCGAAAATCGCTTCGTTACTATCAATTGCGCAGCCATACCGGAAAATCTTCTTGAGTCCGAGCTTTTCGGACATACCAAGGGTGCCTTTACCGGCGCAACGGCGGCACGTGAGGGCAAGTTTTCGCTGGCTGACCGGGGAACGCTTTTTCTGGACGAGATCGGCGAAATACCGGTTAATATCCAGGTCAAGCTGCTGCGTGTTATCGAGGAGAAGTCATTTGAGAAGGTTGGCGGAAATACTCCAATCAAGGTCGATGTGAGGATTATTGCGGCTACTAACCGCGATCTGAAGGCGGAGATGGAGAGGGGCAATTTCCGGGAGGATTTATATTACCGCTTAAATGTTATCAATATCGAACTCCCGTCTTTACGAGACCGCCGTGAGGATATTATACCGCTCGTAAATCATTACTCTGAACATTTCAGCAAAAAGTTAAATAAAAAAGTCTCCGGTATAACGCCCAGAGCCAAAGATCTGTTGCTGCGCTATTCGTGGCCAGGCAATGTCCGCGAACTTGTGAATGTTATCGAGAGGGCGATTGTGTTATTGCGCGGTGATGTTATCGATGCTTCCGATTTGCCTCTTTCAGTGGAAGATCAAACGGCTAAGATGGATAAATATTTTACCGAAAGCGAAATTCCAAGCATCCAGGAGGTGGAAAAGGAGCATATTGAGAAGGTTCTCGATTTCACCGACTGGAACTTCAATAAGACCGCCGATATTCTGGGAATCCACCGCAACACCCTGCGTCTGAAAATAAAAGAATACGACCTTTCCAAACCTGAATAAAAAATCCCGCCCGGATTACCCGGACGGGATTTCTATGCATTTATATTATTCACTAAACATCAACAGTCAGGCTCGCCGTCACCACTCGGATCGCAGGGGGCTTCCCCTCCGATGAAGATGTAATTGATTAACATCACCGCATCGGATATATTAACGCTGGCATCACAATTGGAATCGCCTGCTTCCAGTGGATCGGGAGGAGAAGAACCCATAAAGACATAGTTTATAATCAACACAGCATCGGAGACATTAACCTCTTCATCATTATTTGCGTCACCGCAAATATAGGGGACTCCAATATTCACGCTGAACTCCTGCTGATCTGCGCTTCCCGCGGCATCGATAACCTGTGCGGTAAATGTGTATATTCCTGCATCAGGAGGAGTTCCCGAAAGAAGGCCATCTGAGGACAGCGACAGTCCGGTGCCGTCCAGATCATTGTCGAGATCAGTCCAGGCCAAAGGCGATGTACCGCCTTCTGACTCGAGCTGATGAGAATATGCCTCAGAGACCAGGCCTGAGGGAACCAGGTTGGTTGTGATATTCACTGCCGGATTGATCGTAATCTCAAACAGCTTTTCATCCGAGGATGAGGTGATATCCTCGGCATGTGCCGTGAAGCTGATCGGATCGGTTGACGAGGGCGTGCCTGAAACAGCGCCTGCCAGTGAAAGGGTTAGGCCGGTGCCGTCAAGGCCGTTGTCGGAATCGCTCCAGTTTATGCTTCCGGTACCGCCTGTCGATTCTAACTGCTGTTCATATTCCATACCCACCGTCCATTCCGGCAGGCCTTCTGTCGAGATAACGACTGCGGGATTGATTGTGAAATTAAACTCTTTGGTATCATTCGCACCAACATCATCAATTGCCCGCGCCGTGAAGCTGATCGGCCCGGATGCATTAGGTGTGCCGGATAAAAGGCCCGCGGACGAAAGGCTAAGTCCGGTGCCCTCGAGTCCGAAATCTAAATCGTTCCAGTCAAGTGTTCCGGTACCGCCGGTCGCATTAAGCTGAGCCGAATATTCTATTCCCTCGGTCCAGTCGGCTACTGATGCGGTCGCTATGTTTACTGCCGGATTGATTTCGAACTGGTAAGCCATCTCATCAGTCGAACCGGCAGCGTCACTAATCTCAGCCGTGAAATCAATCGTCATTGCCGAGGTCGGAGATCCTGTAAGCATACCATCAATGCTCAGGCTAAGCCCGGTGCCGTCCAGGTCGCCATATTTATCGGACCATGCATAGGGCGAAGTACCGCCTGTGAATTCCAGCTGTTGCTGGTATGAATGTTGCGCGGTCCAGTCCGGAAGGGTTGCAGTCGAGATGGCAACCGGCTGATTTATGGTGAGTGAATATGTTTTCTCGTCGAATTCGCCGAGCTCATCTTCGGCATGCGCGGTGAAGATGATCTCTCCGGTCGCAGCGGGCGTGCCCGAAAGCATACCGCCTGTTGATAAGCTCAGCCCGGTTCCGATCAGATCATTGTTCTTGTCGGTCCAGGTGATTTCACCGGTGCCGCCCAGATGTTCAAGCTGCTGGGAGTAGCCCATACTCATTGTCCAGTCTGGAAGAGTATCGGTAACGATTACCAGGCTGGAGTCATAACATTCATAAATCTTAACCCAGACATCGTCAACCCCGGCTTCCACCACTGAACCATCGCCAAGATCGGATGCATCGAACCTGAGCTTCATCTGATTTGTGGGAGTTACGAAGTCACCCGCCCAGAAGCTCTTTTCATACCAGCCGCCTTCAACTTCGGAGCCGGTTGGACCGACTGTTTCAACCATTGTCCAAGAACTGCCGTTATTATTGGAGATATAGATTTCCATAACATCGGTATAGGGCGTCGCACCGGCAACATTGTTGAACCAGCGCGCGTAATGGAACTTTCCGTCACCGGCCGACAGATCGAACGTGGGGGAGATCAGGGTCGTCGTACCGCCATCGACATCTGAATTGTCATCAACATTGTCGGTCAGATAACATGACCCGGAGCCGTCAAAATCATTGGCGGGATCACCGCGGTCACCACCTCCGACCGGGACACCGCGATCCCATTGGCCATCTGTGGCATCTCCCGAGACTGTCCAGCCCTGATTGGTTTCGAAATTATCTTCGAAGCTGGTAGTTACCGAGGTAGCTACTATTGCCGAATGCGGGGAGGAGGGATCGGGATCGTTATATGTACCGCTCGACTGCTCATCGGCGGAAACGTAAAACTCTACAATGCTGTCGCAACTGCTGGCCGGCAGAGTCGCTTCGTAATTATTGGGACTTACCTCTGTCATTGAAGTCGAGGTATAGGTGCCGCCGTTGATTCTATAATGCAGCATGCCTGAACCGGGGACAGGTGTTCCGCCCAAAAATCCGGTTACATCAACTTCGAATGTCGTGGTCTGTCCCGGTATCAAGGTCTGCGGGACGCCGTTGGGATAGGCAAACGTGACCGAAGGTCCGGGTGTGGAAACACCGACCGCATTCCAGGCATTAGACGCCTGCGTTGCCCAGGTGCCGGTTGTGTCCAGGTCAAGGGCTGCGGAGATCGTTGCCAAAGCTGCCTGATGATAATCAGTGGACGAAGTCCAATAGTAGGCGTTGGCCTGGTATGCCACCGACATGGCGTTCTGGACGCCGATTCCGGTCACGGTTACGCTGTGATGTGTACCGCCGTCCGAAAGCAGGAAGAACCACTTGTTACCTACACCGCTATTTGTATGCACTCCGCAATAGTCGTTGAGATATGAAGGTGTGCAATTTTCAACATCTATCCAGTAGGGATCAGATGTGCCATAATAATCCGGATCGGTATTATTATGCGGATTCTCCATGTCGCGAAATCCTTCACCTGTTGTCCGGCCATTTTCACCCATAAGCCAATCCGGGGTATCCAGAGTGTCATGTGCAAACTCAAACGCCGCGCCGATCATATCCGAAAATGATTCATTCAAAGCCCCGGGCTCTTTTTGATAGACAAGACCGGAAGTATATTCGGTGATAGCGTGTCCCCATTCATGAGCAATAACATCAGGACATCCGGCCAGTGAACGCCATCCCGAGCTCCAGCTCCAGATCACGATTCTGCTGCCGTCCCAGTAGGCGTTGTTATCGCCGTCGCCACTGTAATTTACAATGGTCAGCATGCTTGCGCCGGCGTCATTGTAACCGTTGCGGTCAAAATGCTCTACCATATAATCATAAACCAGAGCCGTGTAAACATGGCCGTCAACGGCCGGCTGCTGAGTGCTGGTTGTGCCCCAGACATTATCATCATCTGTGGCGATCGAGCCCGGCAGTGTAGATCCCGCAATATTGGTTTGAATATAATTACCGTCCGGCATTAAACCGTCATGCCCGTGAGGATTATTGTTCAACTGCCTCGTAAAATCTTTCATCTGATAGGTTGAACCGGTGAAATCCGTATCGATATGATTGCGGGGGAGACCCATAACGCCGGTACCGGTGCCCACATCATTTTCGTTCATGATGCGGTTGGCTTTGTAAATAATTTCACCCGACCTGGCATCTACGAAATATTCCCAGCGTCCCATAGGCGTGTCGGAATACAAAAATATTCTCCAGGCCAGATAAATCTCGCCATCCCAGGGGAAAACCACAAGTTCAGTCTCGCCCGGTTTGCCCTCGCCAAAATCCTGAAGTAAATCGTCATAGGCAATGTTAACAGCCTGCGGACTCAGGAGATTTGGATTAGGATTGATTTTAATATACGGCTCATAATTTCCGTTTACAGTTCGAAGCGAGCCATCAGGTGTGAAATGCGCAATCATTTCACCGCCGATTACCTTAAGTCCCTCATAGGTCTGCTGCATATGGGTATGAATTTTACCGCGGGAGTCGACATCAGTCCTTTTAAGTGAGAGTTCGTCGGCAGGGCTTTCCATTTTGAAAGCGCCTTTATGCTGCTCAAAAAAGCTTAAGGCTGTTTGAAATTCATTGCCGCGGGCAGCTTTCTGAGTCATAAGCTCGCCCTGCACGAATTCCACAACACCCTTTTCGTTTTCCTGATAAAGCGTCAGGGTTTGATTGTTTTTGAGATTATTCGGCCCCATAAATCCATCTTCATTATCCGCTCCAAAAAGCAATCCGAACATTAATGCGGATAACAAAAGAACAAAAAGAATATTCTTCATCCCTATTCCTCCAATGAAATAATTATAGAATTCTGTCTAAAAGCCTGCTTCGCATATATTGCAGTAATATGGGTATTCCATACGGAAGAGTTTTAATATAACTCGCTGTATGTTAACCAATTATTTTTATCTGTCAACAAATATTATAAATCAAGTCGGATTTCGTATTGAATAACATTGATGTTTTTTCAGAGTTCAATAATATTGTAATTTTATATACACATATATCTATAATCGGCTTATAATTGTGATATGAACAGCATTCATGATAATCTTTACGACCGGAAGGCGGAGGAATACAACTGGCGTGGGCCGGAGATAATTTTCGGACTTGCGTATCCCTATACTAATCAGGGAGAATCGCTTCTCGATATGGGAATCGGTACCGGCTTAAGCTCGGAGCCGTTTGCGGGGGCGGGGCTTAAGATCTACGGAATAGATATCTCCGAGAATATGCTGGATATCTGCCGGGACAAAGGCTTCACCTGGGGATTGCAAAAGCACGATCTGAGGAATATACCGTATCCGTATGAATATAACGCGTTTCATCATGCTCTGGCGCTTTCGGTCTTTCCGATTTTTGAGGAAATAGCGGATATTTTTAAGGAAACGGCTCGGATAATCAGGCCGGGCGGCATTTTCGGCTTCACAGCAGAGGATATTAAGCCGGGGCAATCCGGTAAATATCAACTTGATCCCGAGGACCAATCCAAAGATCCCGATCCGGGCACGGCGATTACTGTTTATCGCCACAGTTTCGACTATATTAAAGACAACCTCGAAAAAACCGGATTCGAACTTCTGAGATGGATCGAATTTCTGGCCTATCAAAGCCCCAAACGCGATAAGGATATATATTACACGGCCTATCTGGCGCGGAAGCTATAATTATTGACTTTGCTGCATAGTTTATTTTAATTTGGACGTTGCCTTAAATAGTGGACCACATTATTCGGGACTTGCTGCATGCATTTATTAAACTTTATTTTGCCAAAACTAAAATGGAAGAATCTGTTTTTTCTGGTTTTTCTAATCCCACTTATTGGATGTGTGAACTCAATGGAGCCCCCGCCTGAGGGCAGCATTGTAATATCGCCAAATGAATGGATCGCCCCGGATTCTGGCGGTACTAGCCAGCAAATCCAGATTACAAGTTCTTACGATCCGATTCAACTCGAATGGAGAATAGAAGTTGATTCGCCATGGTTGATGGTGCTGAAGGACAGCGGTGTTACTCCCGGTGCATTTACAATAATTGCGGAGAGCAATATGACGGAGATCGATAGATCGGGCAGGATCAAAGTGATTGTTGAGAATTTGTCTGATTCAATTCATTATATGAATGTTTATCAGCATCACAGATCGGGCATATTTTGGTTAGGAGAGTACAATTCTCCCGGATCTACCGAGGGCATGCATATGGATGGAAATTACATTTATCTTTCCGGGTGGGGAGAAGGACTCCAAATTGTCGATGTATCCGAACCTGCATCCCCTTATATTGTAAGCTGGTATCCACCTCAAGGAGCATCCTTCGAGATATTCAAGGCGGGCGATTACGTTTATATGCCCGCATTAATGCTGGATACCCATCGTTTTGCATTCCAAATATTTGACGTATCCAATGTTCTCAAGCCGGTTTTAAAAACAATTGTTAGTACTGGTGGCGTACCTGCCTATATCTGGGCAGATAGTGAAAATGTGTATATTGCAGATGCGTGGAAAGGGCTGTTGATTTATGATGTGCAGGATGTGTCAAATCCTGAGTTAATTGCTGAATATGGTCCGGGCTCAATCAACCGCGCATTTTGTGTAAGGATTAGTGGGAATTATGCCTATGTAGGCAGTTCGAATGAATTTCGAATAATGGAGGTATCTGAACCATCCAATCCCCAACAAATTTCCATTGTAAACACTCCCCACACAGTCGAAGATATTTTTCTACATGAGAATCGAGCATATATGGCTTTTTCCCAGGCTGGAATCAAAATTTACAATGTAGCCGATCCGGCAAATCCCATATTCCTCGGCGATTGCACTGACATTGGCAATGTTTACCGGATTTTTGTTGAGGATAATTATCTTTACGTTGCCGATGGGGCCCGAAACGGCGGTGTTCATGTTTTAGATATATCCGATCCCGCAAAAGCTCATCCAATAGCTCATTATACAAGGGGTGTTGATGCCCGAACAAGAGACGTTCTGGTTCGCGATAGAATCATCTTTATGGGGGACTCTGATGGTCTGCATGTCCTGAAATTTATACCATAGATTATTAATCATGGCATAAAAAATCCCGCCAGTGATTTGCTCAAAGGCGGGATAAGGGAGGTATTAAAATGCCATGACTAACAATCCGGATCGCCGTTGCCATCGGTGTCGCACGGAGAATTTCCACCAATGAAAACGAAATTTATGATCCAGACGGCATCGGAGACATTGACGGTACCATCACAATTGGTATCGCCGGCCTCATACGGATTCGGCGGATCACCGCCGATAAAAACATAATTTATCACACTCACCGCATCGCTGACATTAACAGACGCATCATTATTGGCGTCACCGCACAATACCGGCGGCTCGACCAGCGATACAATGGAAATATCATCAAAACATAACTGGGCATTCAGTCCGGACAGCTCCAGATACCCGGTATGCGAATAATTCAAAAGCCTGCTATCGATGACCTCAAAAAGTACCTTTTCATCACGAAGCCCGTAAAGCTGGTCGCCGATCAGTTCGATCGAGAGCTCATGCCAGAGCCCGTCGGTGCCGTTCCATTCTTCGGTTTCGATATATACGCTGTCTTCGATTACCACCTCGCCGCCGACAATGGCAACCATGGCCAGGTGATTGCTGTCTAAGCTGTAGCGCATGAGAATGGAATTGGCATTATTATCGAACCATATAATGCTTCGCAGCTTATCCGGCTCGTAAGCCAGGAGAATTGAATTTACCTTGATTATCAGCCCCTGATCCCATGTAAACAAACTCACGGTTTGTGTTCGTGCACCGCCCCCTCATGTGCCGCATTCCAGCATACACATCTTGGCGTCATCAATCGCCCACTCTCCCAGAATAAGCTGCCAGTTTTCCATAGAACCGCTGGAAAAATCGTCATAAAACAGAGTATCTCTCTCATATCCATAAAGCTGCGAGGGGAGAGCTATGCTTATGATGATTAGTATGCCGAATGCCAGGGCAGAAAAACGCCTGAGCATTAATTCCTCCTGCAATGGTGTGTATCCAATCTGCTGTTTTAGATAATATATACCTAAAATGTATTAAATCAAGATAAAATTTATCGTATCAGTAAACTTTGTAAATATATTAATTTACATGGGCTTGAACAATAAAGGTATACACAAAAAGTATGCATGTTATTTTTATGCTGCACAATTAATGTGCAGGGTATATATTGGCATAGAGCAGGCGCCCAATAATATGGTTTGAGTGATGGGGCGTATCTCATTGATAATCAATGTGCTGAAGATGTGTTTAATTGGCTATAAGTATTTGGCACAGGGCTTGCAATATAATTATGTGACGAATTGACAAAATACGGAGGAATTGAAGAAATGAAAAGTTTCAAAGATATTTCGGTAGTGTTATCAAGAGTTTTTTTTGGGCTAATCCTTCTGGCATGGGGAACGGCTTTTATCTCCGGCTGTGATGATTGTGAAGATTGTTATATTATCGGAGAGGATACTCCTCCGGCCGTTCCCCGTGGGCTTTATTCCGAAACAGGCGACGATGAGGTCACGCTTTGGTGGATAGAGAACCAGGATGAGGAGACCGATTTCTACGTGATCTACCGTTCACTGACAGAATTCGGCCAGTACGACTGGCTGGGTGAGGCGGATGCCCCGCCGTTTGTTGATAATTCAGCAGATAACGGCGATGTTTACTACTATGCTATAACCTCGGTCGGCTTCAACGGAATCGAATCCGAGCTTTCATACGAGACTGTCTATGATGTACCGCGCCCGGAAGGATTCAATGTTACAGCCTATGATTATTTCACTAATAAGCCTCTATCGGCCTTTGATTTTAGCCAGGGTAGTATATTGGATGGTGATGATGTGGAAGCCGATGTTTGGTTCGATTACGCCGTTATTGATGATGTTTTTGGAGATCCAACCCCGACTTTCTTTATAAATGTTGCCGATGATATGACAGATGTTCAGGATTATGGTTATACGGGCTCTTTAGATGATGTTGGTTGGGCTCCAGCCGATGGATGGAGTGAAATCGGATATGAGGAGATTATCCTTGGACACACTTATATAATTTGGACCTGGGATAATCATTACGCCAAACTGCGTGTTACAGCTATTGATTACGAAAATTTCCGTGTTAGATTCGATTGGGCCTATCAGCCCTGGAACTATGACCCTAATAGGGACGACTATGAGTTCCATCGCGATCTTAAGGTCATCCCGGATGATCTGTTGCCGAAAAAGCCCGAAGTGGATCGTCCCGAGGGCTATGGCGGAAGAGATAAGAAATAATTTTAAGAAATGGATATAGAGAGGTGATCGAAATGAAAAGGCATACAATAACGATCGCAATGATGCTGGCGGTCTTAATGATTGCGTCTACGGCAATGGCGCAGATATATCACACTCCGCCGGGTCAGAGACAGGGCAGAGAACCGCTTGATATAGAGGTCTGGACAAACAAGGAAGAGGGCGGATCGTTCGGCCAGGGTGAAAACTTGGTAATCTACTTCAGGACCAACCGTGACGCATTCGTAACGATTTACGACCTCGACACGAAGGGCAATATCAATCTGCTCTATCCTTACGATTACCGCGACGAAAACTTCGTTGAGGGTGGAGTGGTGTACACGATTCCGGACTATTACGATGACTATGTTCTGCGGGTTAACGGTCCTCCGGGGCTGGAATTCGTGCAGGCCATAGCCTCCGACCGGGATTTCATGGTGCCGGACTGGGATTATAATTTCCGCGACCCGGAGGGATGGCGCGAGATCGACAGCGACCGTGAGGCGTTGGCGTATCTGGAGTTTATCAATCACAAGTATTTCCCGGTCGAAAACTGCGTCATGAACTGCGATATGGATTATACTTTCTTCGAAGTTCGCAAAAACTGGCAGTACAGCTGGGATTCCTACTATTATGATGATTATTCCTATTACGATGACGATGTGCATGTAGTTCATCACTACCATCCCTATTACTACCGTCCGGTCTATTACGATCCCTGGTGGGATCCGTGGGATTGGTGCGGAACCATGTATATCGGCTATCCGCACGGCGGCGCAATCTGGATTAATGGGGTCTTCTACGGCTATGCTCCGCTTTTCATTCCAAGGCTGAGTATCGGTTGGTGGGATGTCAGAGTTGTATATGGCGGCTCGGTATACTATCATGATAAGGTCAAGATCAGGCGCGGCCTGAGCCATGAGCTGTACCAGGCGGGCGGTTCCAAATACAAATGGAAGACCTCGACCAGGGCCAGCGCCAAATACAATACGACCGCCCAGAAATACTATCCCAAGACCAAGTCGCTGAGTTACAAGAGCTCGGCCAAGTATACCGCGGGCGGAAAAACCGGTAAAACAACCTATACCAAGAGTTCTACTTCCGGCAAATACAACAGGGATGGCAAAGCGACTTATAAGAGCGGTTCAAGCAAACAAAGCAAGGACACGCGGCAGTCTTACGGCAAGACCTCGTATAAGGGCACATCCGGTAAAACCGGTACCAAGGGCGGCTCGAAATACGGAAAGTCTTATAAGGGCAGCTCTAAATCGACTCAGGATAAATCCGGCTATAAAAAGAGCCCCGCTTCAAGCGGTAAAACCAAGAGCACCAAGGGTACCAGCGGTTCCAAGACCGGTACCTACAATAAGGGTTCAAAACCATCCAAGTCCGGCGGTGGCTCCAAAACTGATAAAAATCGCAAATCTTATGAGCCGAGCGCCAGATTTCAGAAGAAAGGTGAGAGAACCTCGTACGGTACATCTGATTATGGCAGCAGTTCGAGATCGGGAAGTTCTTACGGTAAGAGCTCCAAAGGCTATTCCGGCAGCAGCGGAAAAAGCGGTAGTTCCTATAAGCGCGGTTCATCCAGTAGAAGCGGAAGCTCATACGGCAGTAGTTCCTCTAAGAGCAGCGGAAAATCCTCCAGCGGTTATAAGAGCTCGGGGTCATCGTCAAGAAGCAAGGGCAGTACCTATCGCGGATCATCGAGTTCAAGAAGTTCCGGTTTCAAAAGCAGCGGTTCTTACAAGGGAAGCTCGGGATCGAGCTCAAGATCTTCCGGAAGCACGAGATCAAAATCATCCGGCAGTTCCGGCAGCAAAAGCGGCGGATCGAGTTCGAAGAGAGGCAAATAATTTGAGATTTGAAACAATTACTAAAAGGGTTAGTGAAATTAAATGTTGACATTTTAGGAAATGCCGACAATTTATATAGACAGGTGATATTATGAGAAAAACCATTATTATAGTAACCATACTCATGTTGGCCATGTCATCGAGTTTGTACGCTGTGGACAGGGTGAAGAAGAACAACGATTCTTCCAAGGCTCAAAGCGCTCAGAAGACCGACAAGAGCGAGAAGGCCAATTATCAGGATTTTACCGATAAGAATAATAATGGTATCGATGATAAAATCGAGAAGCGTCAGAAGGAGACCACTCGATTGGAGCCGAAGCGCGAGCCTGAAGTACAAAAGCAGGAACCGAAGCAAGCAGGTGAAAAATATGTTCCCGAGGCTCCCAAAGCCAAAGAGCCGGTGAAAAAGCAGGAGGGATCCTCGAGCTCCGGTTCTAAAGAAGCGAAAAGCGAAAAGAAATAGGATGTTGACTGTTTGGTTAGGTCATTAGATTAAAATTCATACGAACTTCTGCACGTCAAAATCGTTATAAAGCGTTGAAAGATGATTTAAGTTTAGGCTTGACAGCCTATTTTTTTTGATATAGAATTGGCACTCAGGCAATCAGAGTGCTAAGATGAGACCTGGATTTGAGGAATTTGATATGCCGAAAATAGATTTGTCACCGCGAGAA
>CAZBZV010000034.1:24513-45087 GCA_964496505.1 uncultured Ignavibacteria bacterium
CGAGAACTGCAGATTTTAAGCGCCTTGATAGACTGCTACATCAAGAACGCTGAACCTGTTGGTTCTCGAAAGCTTGCCACAAAGTACAAACTTGGCGTATCTCCCGCCACGATTCGGAACACGTTGCAGGATTTGGAGGAGATGGGTCTGGTTTATCAGCCTCATACCTCCGCGGGACGGATTCCGACCGAGGTTTCATATCGCATATATGTCGATAATATCATGCAGATCAGGCCCTTGACCAAGAAAGAGAAGGCACAGATTGCACGTGAGCTTACCTCTGGAAACAAGGCCATCGACCAAATTCTGGAGCAGTCCTGCCGGGTTTTATCTGAGGTTTCGATGCAGCTCGGCGTATCAATGGCGCCCCGTTTCACTGAGGGTATCCTGACACATCTCGATCTTGTCCCCGTAGGCGAGAACCGTTTGCTGGTTGTGGCAGCCGTGAAATCCGGTCTGGTTCGATCGGTTGTGATGGAAGTCGATTCGGTGGTAAATCCAAAGCTGATACAGGAGACTGCGGCAATCCTCAACGAACGCCTGAGCGGCCTTTCTCTGGGGCAGATTATGGAAACGATCCACGACCGTTTTCGTGATGTCTCCTATGGTGATCCAAAGCTTATCAAGCTTTTCACCGAATCTGCTGAAAATATTTTTATGCCGCAGGATGATAAGGATTTGCATCTGATAGGCACTCCCAATATCACCTCTCAGCCGGAATTTCGCGATCCCGAAAAGCTTCAGGAGCTGATTAGCCTGATCGAAGAGAGGCAGAAAATCGTCAGTTCCTTGAATGCCGCGGCAATCAATGAGGGCGTGGTGGTTACGATCGGCAAGGAGGCCAACCTGGGCATGCTGGATGGATGCAGTATGGTCACCTCGACTTACAAAGCGGGCAAAACCACTGGCACGATCGGTGTTATAGGCCCGACCAGAATGGAATACTCTAAGCTAATGTCAATAGTTGATTATACATCGAAAGTCTTAAGCAGGATTTTGTCAAAAGAGTAGGGGTATAAATATGAAGGAAGAACGTCCTGTTAATGAAGAACAAAAAATAGATCCGGAAAAGCAGGAAGAAAATAACGAGGGTGAAGAAATAGAAGTGGACTACAAGAACAACGCCGGTAAAGGTGAAGATCAAGCAGAATCTAAAGAGGCCGTCGAAACAGAAGAGTCGAAAATAGAGGCGCTGGAAAAAGAGCTTGAGGAGCAAAAGGACAAGTTATTGCGGCTGGCGGCTGAATTCGATAATTACAAAAAGCGCACCGCCCGCGAATATGCGAACCTGATCGAAAGCGCTAATCTGGATCTGATCAGATCGCTTCTGGATATACTTGATAATTTCCGCCGTGCCCTGGCCTCGGCCAAGGATGCCGATGCGGAGGCCATATTCAAAGGCATGGAGATGATATACAACCAGTTCGATTCGCTATTGAAGGAGCGCGGACTGGAAGAGATCGAGGCCGAGGGCCAGCCCTTCGATCCGGAACTGCATGAGGCGGTAATGACCACACCCACCGATGAGGTGCCCGAGGATTATGTGGCCAGTGAAATGCAGAAGGGTTACAGAATCAAAGGGCGAGTGGTCAGGCATTCAAAGGTGGCTGTCGCCAAACCGCCGGAAGAATAATCATTAAATCAGAAAACATTTAGATAATTTTTGGAGGCATAAATGGGAAAAGTAATTGGAATAGACCTGGGTACGACAAATTCATGTGTTGCTGTTATGGAAGGCAATGAGGCGGTTGTTATCCCCAATGCCGAGGGAAACCGCACCACACCATCGGTGGTAGCATTCACCAAATCCGGAGAGCGTCTTGTGGGACAGCCCGCCAAACGTCAGGCGGTAACGAATCCGGAAAACACCGTATTTTCGATCAAGCGCTTCATGGGAAGGAGGCATGCAGAAGTATCGGAAGAAGAAAAGATTGTTCCATATGAGGTGGTGGCCAATTCCGAGGGTGACTGCCGTGTCAAGGCGGCTGATAAGGAATATGCTCCGCCGGAGATCTCAGCTATGATCCTTCAGAATCTCAAGAAGACCGCTGAGGAATATATCGGCAGCGAAATCACCCAGGCGGTTATTACGGTACCGGCCTATTTCAATGACTCCCAGCGGCAGGCCACCAAGGACGCGGGTAAGATCGCAGGTCTTGAAGTTCTGCGCATTATCAACGAGCCCACAGCGGCTTCCCTGGCATACGGTCTCGATAAAAAGACCGACCAGAAAATCGCTGTCTACGATCTGGGCGGCGGAACATTCGATATTTCAATCCTGGAACTGGGTGAAGGCGTTTTTGAGGTGCGCTCCACCAACGGCGACACGCATCTGGGTGGAGATGATTTCGACCAGAGGATTATCGACTGGCTGGCAGATGAATTCAAAAAAGAGCAGGGAATCGACCTGCGTCAGGACCGTATGGCTCTGCAGCGCCTGAAAGAGGCGGCTGAAAAGGCCAAGTGCGAGCTTTCCTCCACCAATCAGACCTCGATTAATCTGCCCTTTGTCACCGCAGATCAGAGCGGCCCCAAGCATCTGGATATGACTCTGACCCGCGCCAAGCTGGAGCAGTTGACCGAGGATTTGATCGAGCGCACTGTTGGACCGTGCAAAAGTGCAATTCAGGATGCCAAACTTTCGGCCTCTGAAGTTGATGAGGTTATTCTGGTAGGCGGTCAGACCCGTATGCCCAAGGTTCAGGAAACGGTAAAGGAGATTTTCGGTAAGGAGCCTCATAGAGGCGTGAATCCCGACGAGGTCGTAGCTATCGGTGCCGCTATTCAGGGCGGTGTGCTGGCCGGTGATGTTAAGGATGTTCTGCTTCTGGACGTTACCCCGCTTTCGCTTGGTATCGAGACACTGGGCGGCGTGATGACCAAGCTGATCGAAAGAAATACGACTATTCCGACGAAAAAGAGCCAGATCTTCTCGACCGCCTCGGATAATCAACCCGCCGTTTCGATTCATGTGCTCCAGGGTGAACGTGAAATGGCTATCGACAACCGCACTTTGGGACGATTCGACCTTGTGGGTATACCTCCCGCACCGCGCGGCATGCCCCAGATCGAGGTGACATTCGATATCGATGCCAACGGCATTGTCAATGTCTCGGCAAAGGACAAGGCCACCGGCAAGGAGCAAAAGATCAGAATCGAATCCTCTTCCGGGCTTTCCGAGGAAGAGGTCGATAAAATGGTTAACGATGCCAAGACACATGAGGAAGAAGACAAAAAGAAGAAGGAATTGATCGACCTCAGGAACCAGGGCGACCAGCTTATCTATACAACAGAGAAGACCTTGAAAGAACACGGCGATAAAGTCTCGGATGAAGAGAAGAAGAATATCGAGGATGCCATGGAAAAGTTAAAATCCTCGTTGCAGACCGACCAGGCCGAGATAATCAAGCAGAAAATTGATGATTTGATGCAGGCCTCGCATAAGATCGCCGAGCAGATGTACCAGCAGGCTCAGGCCGAGGGGCAACAGCAGGCCGGAGCCGAGGAGCAACCCGGTAGCGGTGAAGAGGAAGGCAAAAGCGATGAGTCTAAAGAGGGCGCGGTCGATGCCGATTTTGAGGTTGTAGACGACGACAAAAAATAGGAAGGGCGTTTTAAGATATCATGACAACGGAGCGTGACTACTACGAAATTCTGGAAATCACCCGGGAAGCCACCGAGGTAGAAATAAAAAAGGCCTACCGCAAAAAGGCCTTTCAGTATCATCCCGACCGTAATCCGGGCGATAAGACGGCTGAGGATAAATTCAAAGAGGCCACTGAGGCTTATGAGATACTGAAGAATCCCCAGACTCGTCAAATCTACGACCAGTATGGACATGCCGGACTGAAGCAGTCCGCAGGCGCGGGCGGCGGATTTGGCGCCGGAGGATTCTCCGGATTCGATATGGCCGACGCATTGCGTGCATTCATGCGTGATTTCGGCGGATTCGGAGGTTTCGAGGATATATTCGGAGGCTTTGGAGGCACTTCGAGCAGAGGTCGCAATGTCCAGCGCGGCCAGGATTTGCGGGTAGATCTGGAATTATCGCTGGAGGAAATCGCCGAGGGTGTCAGCAAAAAGATTAAAGTCGATTATAAAAAGAAGTGTGAGAAATGCGATGGCAGCGGCGCGGCCAACGACTCCGCCAAAAAGACCTGCCCGCAGTGTAAGGGCTCAGGTGAGGTTCGTCAGGTGACGAGGTCGCTTCTGGGGCAGATGGTTCGTGTAGCGCCCTGCGATTACTGCAAAGGCGAGGGGACAATTATCACAGACTTCTGCACCGAATGCCACGGCAACGGGCTTGTTGATGACTCAAAGAAATTAAATGTCAGAATCCCACCGGGAGTCAGCACTGGCAATTATATTACCATGAGGGGCGAGGGCAGTCAGGGGTATCGCGGCGGCCCCCCGGGCGACGTTGTGGTTGTCATTACGGAAAAAGAGCACGAGTACTTCACGCGCAACGGCGACGATATAGTCTACGAAGTGCCGATATCATTCTCGCAGGCGGCTCTCGGTGCCAGGTTGAATGTGCCCACGCTGAACGGCGAAGATGTGCTGAATATTCCCGCTGGCACTCAATCCGGCAAGATCTTCAAATTCCGCAACAAGGGAATCAAGCATCTGCGCGGTCTCGGCAGAGGAGACCAGCTTGTGCGAGTTGTAGTCTGGACTCCCACCAAGCTTGGACCCGAGGAGAAGAATCTGTTCGAGAAGCTTGGTGAAAATGAAAAGATAAATCCGCCCAAATCCTCGAAAAGTTTCTTCGAAAAGCTGAAGGAGACATTAGGTGTCTGAAAAGCCCGGACAAATATCCGGGCAAGGCTACCTTGAAGTGGCCGTAACTGTCTCCCCGGAACATGAGGAGATGGTTTCGAATTTTATTATCGAGGAAGTTGCCTTCGGTCTTGTGACCGAAGACCTCGACGATCTTATAAGAATAATCTGCTACATCCCCGAAGACAACAGCCCAGACGACAAGATTGGCAGGATCAAAAAATATCTCGCACTTAATAAGATACTCCCTGAGAATCTAATTGACGAACGCATCAAAACCAGGACTATCAAGGAAATCGACTGGATCAGCGAATACCAGAAGGGCTTCAAGCCGGTCATAATCGACGATCTTGTAATAAAAACGCCCTGGGATAATACGGAATTTCCGGATAAGAAAATTATAGTGATCGAGCCTAAAATGGCTTTCGGCACCGGCAAGCATGAAACCACACAGCTTTGTCTCCGTGCAATCAATAAAGTAATCGAGCCGAGGATGAAAATTCTCGACCTTGGAACCGGCTCTGGAGTATTATCGATTTATTCAGCCATTCTGGGCGCTTCGGAAATCCTGGGACTGGATATCGATCCTGAGGCTGTTCCCAATGCTCTCGGGAATGCCGAGATGAATAATATCTCCGGTGTCTTTGAGGCCAGAACCGGGTCTATGGAACAGGTTGACAAAAAAGATTATTATGATATCGTAATTTCGAACCTGATCTATGATGGAATTGTTAAACTGTTTGATGATTTCATGACGGCGCTCAAGCCGGGCGGCAGGATGATTTTGTCCGGCATCCTGGATAATCAAAAAAATCAACTGGCAGGGTTCATCGAAAAGAGAACCTCTGCCGATATGGAAATAATGCAGCAGAATGAATGGTTGTGTTTCATTTTAAGGACTTGATAACGTGCAGGAATCATTCACCTATTTCTATATTCCACCCTCGCTGGTAACCGGGGAAGAGATGGCATTTCGGGAAGACGAGAGTCATCATATATCCAAAGTCTGCCGCAAGCAGGTGGGGGATGAAATCTATGCCGTTGATGGTATCGGTAACCGTTATCTGGTTAAGCTTACCATGAGTACGCCGCAGCGTGCCGAGGGCACGGTATTAGAAACCGATCTGGATATAAACGAGCCTCATACCAAGCTTTCATTGGCGCTTCCCTGGACCAAGGATCCCAAGCTCGATTTGATTATTACCAAGGCTACCGAGCTGGGTGTCTCAAAATTTGTCTACTATACCGCAGACAAATCTATTATCAAAAAGGATGACGATCGAATCGAGAAAAAAATCGAGCGTCATCGGAGGCTCGGAATCAGCGCAATTAAGCAGTCCCTGAGATGTGTTTTGCCGGAGATGAAGGATATCGGGCGCTCGCATAATTTCGAAAACTGCCTGAAATATTACGATGTTTGCCTGTATGCCGATCTCAACAAGGATGCTCTGCCGCTTCAGACTGCATTAAGAGGGCTTCTTCCAAAATGGATTTTACTGGTGATCGGCCCCGAATCCGGTTTTAGCCGTGAGGAAAAGATCACATTAGAATCCGCAGGCGCGCTGCCGATTTCGCTTGGCCCCAGACGTTTGCGCTTCGAGACTGCGGCCCTGGCGTTCACCTCGATGACTATGAATATGCTGGGTGAGATGCAATAATATCTCGGCAGTAAATTTATCTCACGCATTTCCGAAAACAATATTATGGAACCTGATTGGACACAGACACTTCCAGTATACATTTTCCTGGGCTTTATGGGGCTTGTGCTGGGGTCATTTCTGAATGTGGTTATTTACCGCCTGCCCCGGGGAATGTCGATTGTAAAACCGCGCTCGGCCTGCCCGTCGTGTGGAAAACCGATACCGTTTTATTTAAATATTCCGGTTTTCAGTTATTTGATTCTGCGCGGTAAATGCAAGTACTGCGGTGAAAAAATCTCGCCCCGCTATCTCTTCGTGGAGCTGATTTCGGGAGCGATCGTACTGGGCTATTATTTTTGGCTGGGAGCGTCATGGCAATTCGCAGGATATACCGTCCTCACTCTTGCCCTCCTGGTAATATTCATGATCGACCTGGAGCATTATATCATACCTGACGAGATAACCTATCCGGGCATCGTGCTGGGCCTGGCATTTTCATTCGTGAATCCCGATCTGACCATAATCCAGTCTGCCCTTGGTATGGCAATCGGGGGGGGAGGGCTGCTTTTGATAGCTCTTCTGGGCGATTGGCTTTTCAAAAAAGAGAGCATGGGCGGTGGAGATATAAAGCTGGCGGCCATGCTGGGTGCGTTTCTGGGATGGAAGCTGATTTTATTCGTGTTTATTGCCTCATCCGTGATCGGGCTTGTTATCTCGATTGTCGTAATGTTTTTTTCAGATTCGGTGCGTGAAAGCCGTAAAATCCCCTTCGGGCCGTTTCTTGCCGCCGCAGCCGTAACCGCAATAATCTGCGGCGATTACCTGATAAATTTATATATCTCCCGCTTCTACAACATATAAGTTAAAAGCCGTATCTGTCGATATTTAAAGTATGAATATCGATCAAAAGCGTTTTTCATTCAAAAGTCTGTTTTCAAGGCAGGTAGCCGGTTCCTACGAGACCGAGCTTAAAACCGCCCTGCTTTTGATTCTTCTTTTTCTGATCCTGATAAGCTTCAGTTCGCTCAGGATCAGCGGGAAGCTGGCCAGCATTTACCGTGAGGATAATTATCTACAATTGACCGACGGCGCTGAGAAGCTGATCGATTATGTCCGTGATGATATCGAACTCAAGCGTTCGACCTTGAAGTACCGCGATCTTATCTCTTCCACTATTGTAGTAAGAGCGGAATATCTGCGAGAGGTTGATCTGCAAAAAAAGGCCGCAAAGCCTGATCATAAGTACTATGACGATCGAGAACTTGTAAGAGCTTATTATACTTCGCTTACCAGCAAGAAACAGGAAGAGCTTAAAGACGGCGAGATTGTGCGATGTGGTTTTGGAGAGGGGCGCGATGCCGATAAAATTGCGGTATTGTATCCGTTCAGGGATTCTGACGGCGTTCACTGGATCGGCCTGTTTTTCAAAAATGCATCCGGCTTGAAGCTGGTTAACACCGCCATGAATTACAACTACCTTTTCCAGATAGCCGGGCTTCTGGCTGTCCTGCTGGTCGCCTATGCTTATTTGAAACTGACTCTGAATCCGTTTAAGAGAATTGCCGATGAGGCGCGCAAGGTTAAGGATGAAAACAGGGCCAGCGGTGAATCAGTGGAAGAGATAGTGGAAACTTTCAAGGCCACGATTGTGAGTCTGGAGGAGAAGGAGGAAAGACTTCAGGAACTTTATAATAATTCTCAAAAACGCGCCGACCGTCTGGAAAAATTTAATCAGTACATTCTGGAAAGTATGCTCTCGGGATTAATCGGTGTGGATAACGAGGGACGTGTGATTCATCTTAACCGCTCCGCCCGAAATATCCTCGGGCTGGACGAGGGCGAAATCGAGAGGAATTCTTATCGGGAAACGTTAGCGGGAATGAAATCGTTGGTGGAAATTCTGGACGGTATCCTGGAGGATAAAGCGCCTGCCGAACGTCTGGAACAAAAACATGTCAGGTCGGACGGTAAGGAGAAGATGCTGGGGATTTCCGGATCGCCGGTGTATGACCATAAGGGGCGGCTGGTTGGAGCAATTCTTCTACTGGCAGACTTAACCGAGGTGCGAAGACTGCAAACCGAAATCGCATTCAAGGAGAAGATGGCTGCGGTGGGGGAGATGAGCGCGGGCCTGGCGCATGAGATGCGCAATGCCATGATGGCAATCGTAGGCTACAGCAAAATTCTGAAAAAGGGCATGGAGGATAAAAAGCAGGTGCAGGAGATAGCCTCATCGATTGCATCGGAATCAGAAAATTGCGAAACCATGTTGAAGCGCTTTTTGTCATTTGCCAAGCCGGCAGCATTAACGCCCGAACCGCTTTCTCTTTTTGAGGTGGGGTGTTCCGTAATAGGCAAGCTCGCGCCTCTGGCCGATAAAAAGCAGATTTCCGTTATTGATGATTTTTCGGAATCGCTGCCCGATCTGATTTGCGATAGGACGGCTGTCGACCAGATTATGACAAACCTTCTGAAAAATGCCATAGAAGCTTCGCCCGAAAAAGGACTGGTATATTTCAGAATCAGCCATAATACCGCCTTGAATTCCTTCAGGATAGAAATCGAGGACGGCGGTCCGGGCATCGCGGAAGAAAACCGTATCAAGGTCTTCTCGCCCTTCTTCACGACAAAAGAAGATGGAACCGGTTTGGGTCTTTCCATTGTTAAAAAACTCGTAAGTAGTATGGGGGGAAGCGTTGAAATAGATATGGGACATGAAATTGGCTGCATATTCCGGGTTGATATTGCCGCAGATTATCTGGAGAGAGATAAATCCGTTATGCCTTATCAGTCCGCTCAGGTATCACCATCTTAAGCTTGCAAAATTCGTCTTTCATCGTATATTATATAAAACAACTGGATTCAACCTACTTTCCTGCGAGCCTTCATAGGAGGACCTATAATGAAGAAATTTCCGCTAATAGTCTTACTTCTAACCTTATTTCTGACTTCATCCATTTGCCTGGCCGAATCAACCACCATGCAGGCCAGGGTTTATATCGACTCCAAAGATCAGCTTCTGGAGCTAAAAAGCCAGCATCTCGACATTGTCTATATCCAGGATGATTATGTTGAGATCGTAACTGATGCCGAGGAATTGGAGGAACTGCAGGGGCTAAATTTCAGGACGGAAATTGTGCATGAGGATCTCAAGGCATTCTACCGCTCCCGTCTGGCGCCCAAGGATATGGGCGGTTATATGACCCTCTCCGAGATCAATGCCAAAACCGATTCGCTGGTTGATAATTTCCCTGATATTGTTTCGGCAAAATATAATCTCGGCCAGACACTCGAGGGCCGCGATATGTGGGCGATAAAAATCTCCGATAATCCGAATACCGATGAGGATGAGCCTGAGATTCTCTACACGGCCGCCATCCATGCCCGTGAAGTCATAACTCCATTGGTGCTTTTCAACTTCGCCGACTCATTGACCCAGAAGTATGCCACGGACACCGAAATCCAGAGTCTGGTTGATAATCGGGAAATCTGGTTCTGCTTCTGTGTCAATCCGGACGGATATTACCATAACGAGGTAACCGACCCGCTGGGTGGAGGAATGTGGCGCAAAAATCGCCGACATAATTTCGACGGATCTTATGGCGTTGATTTGAACCGAAACTGGGCCTATGAGTGGGGCTATGATAATGAGGGCTCATCTCCTGAACCTTCAGACGAAACCTACCGCGGCACAATGGGATTTTCCGAGCCGGAAACCCAGAATATGCGCGATTTTCATTATGAAAGGAATTTCATAATCTCAATCTATTTCCATTCATACTCCGATCTAATTCTCTGGCCCTGGGGCTACGATCAATTCTACACCGAAGATCAGGACATTTTCCAGGTGCTGGGCAACAGCATGGCCACCTGGAATGGATATAATCCAACCCCGGCCTGGGGGCTCTATGTGGCCAATGGTACTACCGATGACTGGATTTACGGTGAGCAGACATTAAAGAACAAGACTTTTGCATTTACATTCGAGGTGGGAGATTACTGGGATGGTTTCTGGCCTAATGTTTCGGACATCCCCGAGCTTGTTGATGAGAACTATATGCCGCTGGTATATTTGACCGGAATTGCAGATAGTATTTATCAGCTTCGTGCTCCGGCTGCTCCTGTTATCAGCGCTCCCGACAGCATTGATGAGGGGCAGGATATCGAGGTCTTCTGGACACACGAGGATACTCTCAACCCGGCGGTGGAATATGAACTGGTAGAACTCACTGGCCAACAGGAGATCACGGATGAGGCTGAAAACTTCGATTATTGCAGCAATAATGGATTTATAAAATCGGCCGCCCGAACTCATTCCGGCCTGTACAGCTTTTTCTCCGGCGCTGAAAATGGAATCTATCGTTATGTCCAGTATGAATTTCCGTTTGCTGTCGAACCCGGAGACTCGCTGAAATTCTATACCTGGTATGATATCGAAAACGACTGGGATTATGCTTATGTTGAGGTTTCGGCCGATGGCGGCCAGTTCGCTTCGATAGAGGGCAATATCACGACAACATATAATCCTCATGGAAGTAATCAGGGGCATGGTATAACCGGATCTTCGTCCGGCTGGGTGGAAGCGAAGTTCAGCCTGGAGGATTTTGTCGGCCAGAGTATCAGGGTGAGGCTCTCCTATGATACTGATTCATACACTACCGAAGAGGGTATCTATTTTGATGATATCTTCCCGATTACGATATTCGAAAATGAGAGTTACATCACACTTCCGTCTACAGATACATCTTACGTTTTTGCGGAAAAAGACTCCGGTATTTATCATTATAAGGTCAGGGCCAAAGACGCCGAGGATCAGTATGGCGCTTACAGTAACGCCGATGGTACCGAAGTATTTGCAATTCCGACTTATATCTGCGGCGATGCCAATGCCGATGAGAATGTGAATATATCGGACGCCGTGGTTGTCATAAATTATATCTTCCTGGGTTCTGCCCCACCCGATCCACTCGAAGCGGCCGATACGAATTGCGATACCAATGTAAATATCAGCGATGCCGTGGTAATTATCAATTACATCTTCATAGGCGGTAACGATCCCTGCGATACCAATGGCGACGGGACACCTGATTGTTAGGAAATTGAATTATACTTTAATGACCTGCCCGAATTATCGGGCAGGCCATTATAGAGAATCTATTTTTTACATTTGTAATGGGAGGCATAATGAATAATTGGTGCCTGCGCTCCATATTGGTGCTGCTTGGAATATTATTTGCATTAAGTCTCCATTCCGCTCCCGCCCCCGCCCCGGTAATGCAGATAAAGGTTTATTTCGAATCCAAAGCTCAATTAATGGAATTGCGCAAAATGAATCTGGACCAGTGTGCAATTGGTGATAATTACATTGAGGTTATCACATCTCCTTTGGAACTGGAAGGGATTCAGGGTAAGGGATTTCGCACTAAGGTTGTGCATGACGATCTTGTTAGTTTCTACCAGTCAGGTCTCGATCCAGGCAAAGATATGGGTGGCTATATGACTTTGTCGGAAATCAATGCTGCGATAGATAATCTGGTAGCGAATCATCCGGACATTGTCTCTGCTAAGCATAATCTTGGTCAGACGATTGAGGGACGAGATATGTGGGCAATCAAGATATCTGACAATCCCAATATTGATGAGGAAGAGGCAGAGGTCTTATTCACGGCAGCAACACATGCGCGTGAGGTAATAACGCCCATGGTGGTGTTGAATTATGCCAATTATATGGTTGAGAATTACTCTACTGATCCCCAAATTCAGAATTTGGTCGACAATCGAGAAATCTGGATTGTCCCTTGCGTCAATCCTGACGGCTACTATTACAATGAGGTTACCGATCCTCAGGGTGGCGGCCTGTGGCGAAAAAACCGCAGAGAGAATTATGACAGCACATTCGGGGTCGATCTAAACCGGAATTTCGGTTACAAGTGGGGATATAATGGCCTGGGCTCTTCTGATGACCCCGGCAATGTGAACTATAGGGGAACCGAGCCCTTTTCCGAACCGGAAATCCAAAATATGCGTGATTTCCATATTGCTCATAATATCATATTATCGGTCTACTTCCATTCCTACGGGACGAAGATTCTCTGGCCGTACGGATGGTATATTTATTATACTGCGGATCATGATCTCTTTCAGGCCATGGGGGATAGCTGTGCTGCATGGAACGGCTATACTACCGGAACTATTGCTCGGACACTGTATTATGTTAATGGAGGAAGTGACGATTGGCTTTATGGGGAGCAGACACTAAAGAATAAAACTTTTGCATTTACATTTGAGGTGGGCAGCGGCAGTTTCTGGCCACCAATAGAAGACATTCCTGATCTTCTGAGTGAAAACCTGAATCCGATGATTTATCTTACGGAAATCGCAGACCATGTATATCAGATGCGGCCATCCAATGCGCCATCAATTTCTGTTATTGACAGCGCCATCACCGGAGAGGCTTACACGGTTTCATGGAACCTGGAGGATACGGCTAATACTCCGGTTGCTTTTGAGATTCAGCAGCTGAACGGCCAGGAGGTGGTAACGGATTCTGCAAATAACTTTGATTATTGCCTGAACGATGGCTTTTCGGTCTCTACTGAACGATCTCATTCCGGACTCAGCAGCTTTTATGGCGGGATGGATGCTTATACTGATAACTACATTCAATACGATTTCCCATTTGAAGTACAGGCGGGGGACAGCTTGATCTTTTATACATGGTATGAAATAGAATTAGATTATGACTATGCATATGTAGAGGTCTCGACCGATGGGGATAACTTTGCGAGTATCCCCGGAAATCTCACCACGACATATGATCCTCATGATCTCAATCGAGGGCATGGTATTACAGGTTCCTCGGGCGGATGGGTGCTTGCCAAATGCGATTTGGGAGATTATGTCGGAGAAAACATTATTATAAGGCTGCTATATTCCACGGATACTCATACATTAGAAGAGGGAATTTATTTTGATGATATCTTCCCGGTTAGCGTAATCGCCAGTCAACAATCTTTTTACTTTTCATCGGAGATAACATCCTATCAGTTTTCTCAATTCCACTCAGGAACATACCGGTATCGGATTAGAGCGAAGGATACTGAGGAACAATGGAGTAGGTTCTCTCCACCTGACGGCATTCAGGTTTATAGGCTTACACCTTATATTTGCGGCGATGCCAATGGCGATGATGGGGTTAATATTTCTGATGCCGTATATATTATTAACTTTATCTTTATCGGGGGATCTGCCCCTGATCCTTTGGAATCTGCCGATGTCAATTGCGACTATTTTGTTAATGTCAGTGATGCGGTATACATTCTAAATCACATTTTCATCGGCGGACATCCTCCGTGCGATATGGATGATAATGGTATTCCCGATTGCCAATAGACTAAATCAGGTTTTTATCGGAGGGAATGATCCCTGCGATACCAACGGCGATACGATTCCCGACTGCTGATTGCATTATAATGGTATTTTTTATAGGCGGCTATTGCCGCCTTTTTTTTGCCAAAATATTTAATTGACATTGTAATCTACTTATGTTTAATTTGTAATACAACTCAGGGGTATCATCCGCATTGTATTATTTATAGGATTTGCTGATAATAATTGTTAAAGCTCTGGATTTGGCAATAGGCTCCAAACATGAGTCAAGTGAAATAGAAAAGGCCGAATCTAACCATCCAGAAAACCATAAAAAATGGGGAAAATAATATGTCAAAATGGAATATCCTAAGTGGAATTATTGCCCTCGTCATTCAACCCGGAATTGTTTTTTCGCAGTCAGATCTTATTGATTGGCAATACACAAGTTCTATGATCGTTGATCGCATTGAAGCGGCTGCAGCGGTCGGTAATGGCTATATCTATGTACTGGGAGGTCATGGGGAATGGGCCACAGATCCATATGCTTCTGTAGAACGTGCGCCTATTCTGGCGAATGGCACCCTGGGCAAATGGATAATGGAAGATGACACACTGCCTTTGCCCGTATATGGAGCCTCAGCGGAAGTCCATAATGGTTATCTTTATCTGATCGGGGGCAATGTTCATCCGTATCAGCCGACCACCACGGTTCAATATGCTCAGATAAATCCTGATGGTTCTCTGGGAACGTGGATGACCACTTCATCTCTGTTGCAGCAACGGGTTAACCCGGCAGCAGCGATTCATGGGCAATATATATATGTTCTTGGGGGTAATCCGACAAAAGGCCTGACCAGTGTCGAGTACGCAAATATAAATTCTGATGGTTCATTGGGAGAATGGATTACTACTAATCCCATGTTGGACGATCGCTGGCTTCCCGCCGCTGTCGCGCATAATGGTTATCTCTATGCCCTGGGTGGATATAACCGTAATTCGGTCGAATATGCGGCAATCAATCCTGATGGAAGTCTCGCCGAATGGCAATATGCATCACCCATGAACGATATTAGGTCAGGCTGTCCGGGATCTGTAATCCTTAACGGCCATATTTATGTTTTGGCCGGGGATAATGGCTCAGGCTGTCTCAATACGATCGAAAGTGCGTACATGAATCCCGATGGTGACCTGGAATCCTGGATTATGGAATCGGACACACTGCTTGATAGAAGAAATTTGACCGCCTGCGTTCATTATGGGCCACATGTTTATGTAATCGGTGGCAATATTAATAATATCGCCACTGATGATGTGGAGGTCTCGGGGATTTCCTCGTCGGTATCATCATGCGGGGACGTAAATTGTGATACTAATGTAAATATCAGTGATGCCGTCTGGATCATTAATTTCATTTTCATCGGAGGGAATGACCCCTGCGATACCAACGGCGATACGATTCCCGACTGCTGATAATAAAGCAAGCTAATTAATGAAGCCCGTTTGTGATCCAAACGGGCTTTTCATTTGGGGCATTATTTATCTCATTTCTCGGGTAGAAACAGCCAATATTTCCATTTGATGCAGTTTGACACCCATCATCGTTGTTTTTAACTATATTTCAGACCTTTTTTGACCGCAGCTATCCTTATTTATTCCAATAAAATAGGTTCTCTCAAAAAACTTTGAATCAAGCCTAAAGATATTGTTTCATTTTGGCGATAAAAATAAAGGTGATACTGTGCAAAAGTTTCACAGACAGAATTAGAGTTGGGTACCAAGGAGATTTCTCCTTACGAAAAGCATAAACTGAAAATAGGAATTTACGGATAATATCTCAATCGGGCGCCTCCGAAAGCGTCAAGATATTATCAGCGAAAGGTTAACATGCGGCAATCTCCAAATGTCATTCAAAAGCTTCTGAGCTTAATCCATAAATTCGTAAACATACTATCTATTATAGCAATCCACTAACTGGGTGGGAGGTTTTGATGTCCGAGTTCTATGACGAGACGAACGAGTCGTCACCGACTTATAAATTGCATCGCAAGGAGACACTGCTCTGGGTAGGGGTTACAGCGGTCGTCCTGGTACTGTCGTTCTTTTTTATCTGGCAGATGAAGGAAAGTGCGCTGACGAAGGTAAACAACCAGATTGAAGCAGCGAAGGCGGGTGTTGAAGAAGGAAGCAAGGAATACAAGAAACTGCAGGCCTACGAAGAGGTCGCAAAGACCGATCCTGTTGGCTTCGACCTTTCGAACTTCGTGCACGACAATTATCGTGCGGTGGTTACGGTGGTATACTTTATTCTAACCGCCCTGACCCTGGCTGTAATTGCGAGGTTTATTGCCTTCCTTCTGATAACCGTGAAACGAAGCAAATATTATCCGACCGACAAGGAACTCGAGGAATTTCTCGACCAGGACATTTCAACCTGGAAAAAATTCTACGGAAAGGTCACAGAGAAGCGGCATCATGGATGCGCTTTCTGGAAAGTGCTGAAACAGTCAGCCACGGTAATTAATGACTCCCGAAATTACGATCATCTGTACCTGCACATGCGCAACCGTTTCGATAAGGTGGTCGAGAATATCAACGAGGTCTCGCTTTATGAGTCGATTTCGAGCGCCTCGCCCGCGGC
Organism: uncultured Ignavibacteria bacterium; assembly: GCA_964496505.1. Taxonomy (GTDB): domain Bacteria; phylum Zixibacteria; class MSB-5A5; order JAABVY01; family JAABVY01; genus JAABVY01. The sequence continues at coordinate 40,942 of CAZBZV010000034.1, forward strand.
CGGATTCTTCGGTACCCTGATCGGACTTCTGTTCATTTTCACCCAGTCTGAAAACGGCATCGCGGCTCTCACCAGTTCGCCCATGTTTGCGGTCGGTCTTAAGGTCGCGATTATCACCTCGCTCTGGGGGCTTTTAAATCTTGGCGCCGCGATCATGTTCAGCTACTTCACCCGGAAAGTAACGGAAAGCATATTCGATCGCATGATCCTGAAAGCGTTCGCAATCTGTAACGTTGTGGAAAGATTCGGGCATGGTTCTGTCGAGGATGAGCCCGCCCGGGTAACATATTCGAAAGAGAAAGGTCCTGTCAATGTCGGCTAAACTGAAGAATAAATACATGACCCCATTTATAATCGGGGCCTCGGATCTGGCCTTCATCCTGCTCTTTTTCTTTATCATGATAGGCTCGGGCGTGCAGAAGGTCGAGAAGATCGAAATGCCCCTGAAGACTCCCGATGAAAGCATGGAGGTGAAGAAATCACCGTTCAGAATCGAAATTTATGCCGAGGGGGAAAACACAGACTCCAGCCGTATGGCTTTGATATTCAACAGCGATGTTCCGGATACGGTTTACATGATGGTAGGCAAGAAAGACCTCTCCAGCACACAGGCATTTATGGGAATCAAAAATTCTATACAGGAATTCGTGCAGGCCAAAAATATACCGCTGGATTCGACCAATATAGATCTTTACAGCTCAACCTATTCGTACTACGGTCTGATCGCGATCACACTGGCAGCCTGCAATCAGCTCGAATATCCCTGTAATCTTGTCTATCGCACAGAGGAAACTTAGTATGCAGTCATATTTCAACTATGACGACGCCGAAATAGAACTCGATGCCGCGCTAAATGGCAATCCCCGTGAGCGTTATTTTGCGATTGATTTCGATCGCAATGAAGCGGGAAATATGATCCGTTTTTTAGTGCTGGCGACTCTTCTGGTGACCTTTGTGTTCACCCTGTTTCTGAATCTCTCTTCGGCCAATGCCAAGTTTGAGCTCAGGGATGAGAAAATGAAGGTGGCACATACATTTACGATCGAGATACCGGAACCGGAAAAGCCCAAGATCAAGGAAATGCCCAAGCAGGAGAAAAAAGAGGCTTTTAAACCCATGGACCGTCGTCCTCCCGTACGGCGCCGCTCGGCTCCGCAGAATTATGCCAGCCGCACCGTTCCCGAGGAGCTCCAAAACCGCGATATGAAGCAGGATATCAACCGCGAACATATCGAGGAGAAAGCAGTGGTACGGGATATGCCTGCGGTAGAAACGCCGGTTATCGAAAAGAGCGATCTTAAGGTACGTGAGAATGCCACAGAGCAGATTCGCTACGCCAGCGCGGTCATTGCTTCAGATACGGTCAGGGAATACAGCTACGAAGGAATTGTGGTGCGTGATGCGCCGACTTCCGAGGTGTCACATTCACATCTCGATCCCTATCACTATAATATGGTTGACTTATGTTTAAGACTTTGCGCACAGTCGATATTCCTCAGGGAGGGGGGAGGAATACCTGAGCAGAAATACTCTTACTCCTGGCTCAAGATTAAGAAGTCGGGAACTGAAAATCTGCTTCTGTTTGCCCATAACGGCAGATGGTATGAAATCGAAATTATTACGAGTAAACTTAAGGATTTGTCTGATCTGGGATTTGTCGAACTGCCGGTGGATTATATCTCCCGGTACGGCTCGGTTTCGATTCTTCTGGAAGATCTGACAAAAAGGCTTTGTGAAATACTAAGACATGACGATTGTCTCGAAAATCTGTAACCGATATAGAGGAGTTATCAAATGAGAAGGCGTGTAGGAACAAAATATTTCGCGGTTGCAATCGGCCTGATGCTGCTTGTGATGGCCGGGCTGCCGCAAATTCTAACGGCACAACAGGCACAGGAATATGCCAAGGGGTATCTTGATTATCTGGATGCCTACTATAAAGACGGCAATGTTTCTGACCTGAACTCGGCCAAAAATTCAATCAAATCGGAACTGGATGCATCGCTGGCATTGAAGATCCAGAGCTACTACTACAATGCCGAGATCGAATATCTGCTGGCTTACGAGAAGCTAAGTAACGATCCATTCAATCAGGAGAAAGTCAATAACCTGAAAAACCTGCTGATCGAGCTTTATCACCGCTATCTCGACAGCTACTACCATCTCAAAGGCGAGGGTGTGGAGAAGACCAGCCTTGAAGGCAATACGGCCTACCTGTTCAAGGATATCTTCCTGGCCGCAACCATTATGCCCAGCGCAAATTCGGTTTCGCCGGTTGTGAAGAATCTGTTGAGACGGGCCAATAAAGAAGACCTGTATAACAATGAGAACAGCTTTGTGGCCAGCGTCAACGATATCTACAAATACGAGGAGCCGAATCTTTTTGGCATGGCCAATATGATTAGGGCTGTCTGGTCTTACGATAAATTTATGCAGACCGAGGAAAACAGCCCCACACGTGACTCGATTCGCGGGACTGTTACCTATCATGCGGCAATTGCTCTGGATACTCTGCGTTCGGATTTCGGACGGTCGATTGCCAGCTTCCTTCTGGCAACTACCAATTCTAACCGCTCCAATGATGCGGCCTGGAATTATTTCCGGAAATGTCTGGAATGGTCCAGAGATGATTCTGAATTCCCGCAGGCCGGCTTTTACGCCAAGAACTATAATCGCGAAATATATCTGGCCAATGCGGTGGCGTTTCTGCCCGCATTCTGCGAGTATCTGTACGACAATGGCCGTTACACTGAAATAATTGAGACTACCGAATATCTGGTTGATTTAGGCGACCTGGATCAGGGTATGATGGAGAATGTCTCCAAGGAGGCGATCTTCTGGGGCGAAAAGGCCCTGCGTGCCCTTCAGGAGCATGAGCGTTTCGAGGACTCCGACGATATGTATCGGAGGCTGCATGCTTTCTATAAGTTCCTCCAGCCCGAAAAGACATTCAGCGATCAGCCGGAAGAGTAGGAGGATTTAAAGATGATACCGAAAATAATTTGCACTGCTATAGCGATTCTTCTCCTGCCTGCCCTTCTTGCGGCGCAGTGGGATGAGTCCTCGTACGAGGAGATTCAGGACCTGAATACCGATCTGGATGCCTATATGTCATACGCTCGGACCACCTATGATCCGGCCGACAGGCACTATCTCTCCAATGTCGCTGTCCAGAATATCTACAAGCAGAAAGCTATCTGGAGAAGCGCCGAGAGGAAAAATGAGCTTATTAACGATATCCTCTCCGAATCGCTGGTGAAGTTCATCTTCGTCAACTATTATCTCGACAACCCCAACTGGGTCGACTGGGGTTTCTGGAATCTCGAGACCTTTTACCCGTCCTACACCGCCTATATAGATACAAGCACGGATAAAACCTACGGTGAATGTATGTCCTTCCTGAAGGAGAACTGGCTGGCATCTTTTGCCAAATGCAATAGCTTCAACGAACTGGTTCCGGCCAAGAAGCTGGAGGACAACTGGATTTCGGTTAATGTCCGCCAGGGAATACATTCCAATGATGATATGTACCTGATTAACTGTGCTGAGGATTATATCAACCACTGGATGTCGGAACATCGCGAATGGTTCACATTCTTCCTTCCGCAGGGGCAGTATCAGCTTGGCGATGAGCAGGGCTGGATCTTCCCCAAGGAGTTCGACGCCGCGGTTGACAGCGCACAGTTCATCTATTTCACGCCCAACTACAGCTTCGATTTCGTGCCGGTGGCGCAGGTCTTTGCCGATGATGGTATCACCTACGATACCCTCTCGCCGACCGAGTTCGAGCTGGTCAGGATTAATGAGGGGCGACTGGCGGAATTCGAATCACTTGAGTTTGGACGTTACGAGTTCCGTGTCAAACCGCCTTACAAGATTGTCGATAAATACCCGAATAAGCTTATTATCCCCAAAGAGGCGTTTGGTGAAGACTACATGGACAAAGAGAGTACCATGTTCAACAAACATGCCTATGACAAGGTCACGGTGGGCAATCGTCAGCAGCTCATCTATACCAAGATTGAAAGGGTGGTCCAGCCGGCATTAACCGAGCTCGACGACGATGAAAAAGATTAAAGGTGGGTTTACGATGTCATGGGTCGGGCAAAACCGTCCACTGAGGGTCACGTCAAAACCGGCCATTTT
>CAZBZV010000035.1:0-44503 GCA_964496505.1 uncultured Ignavibacteria bacterium
GCCGTCAGATCACAATCCCGTCTTCGACGGAATCAGGATCTGACGGAACTCAAAAAGGAAGTTATGAAGCAACCTCCGGAGGTACGATCGGCACGATTTTGTTTGTTCAATCCTCAAAGTGTCTTGTCTTGATTCTCTGCAGCAATCTTTTGAATTCAGTATATTCCTCTTCGGAGCGGGCCTGCTTTTCATCCAGTTGCAGGACATTTTCGCGCAGATGGTCGAGTTCCTCATTTTTCATGCGGATAATATCCTCCGCCTTCTCCACATGCTCGCCGTAAATCTTGCACGACACCAGGCTGATACGCATCAGAAAGCGCATCATATCGATCAGGCAGCGCGGGATCATCATCTTCTGCATGTCATTGACCGGCGCAAGCGAATTCAGAGATTCATGCTCGGAGATAAATTCGTAGTTGGCATGGGTGAATTTACTCAGATCGCCGTAGGTTTTCTGGCCGGGGTCGAAGCCCTGCTTCTTTAATGTGCGCCTGATTATATTCGGTTTGATCCGTTTCTCTTTCGCCCATTTTTTGTGATGACCCTCGTCCATATAGACATAGGTGTAGAGGTTGCTGAGCTCAAAAAGTGACCGGATCAGGACTATCGCCTGGGTGATAAATCCCTGACGCAGGAGACATAGAATACTATCGATATACTCCAGAGTCAGACGCTGGACACGTATGGCGGTCTCGATAATCAGCTCTTTATCCGGATGGCCCGAGAAACCGTGCATAAAATAGTAACAGATCTGCTTGCAGTCACCGATGACCTTCAGGTAGTTACCGTATTCGCTGTCGACCAGCTTCTCAAACTTATCACTGTAAGTTTTCTTATCATGCATAGATATAATATAATACGATTTTCGGAAGATACAAATTATATACCCACTGTCATGTGTCTCCGTGGTTTTCGCCTGACACCTTCCATTTGGAAATCATTTTGAGTAAATAAGGTTCTGCGACCCGCATAAAACAAACATATTATTATGTTATAAGCGACTGTATTTCAGAGCTAGGGTTATCAATTATCTCATATTTGGGTATATTAAAGATATAATCTCCAAATTGCACATCTTCTCTAACGTCTTTAAAGTCTACATCTTCCTTCGGTAAATAGTCTCTATTATTGAGCCAAGCTGCAACACGACGGAGATTTGATGATAATTTAACTTTGCTTGTAAAAATGGTTTCCTCCACCACAGGTATATCCTCATTAAAGTTCCAACTGCTCCCAGTGAAGCCTCTCATTACCACACAATAAGCTATTTCTGAATTTGCTATACCTTTAGGAACATCTTGCTGTGGAAATAAATATTTCCATAATTTAATTGGCGAATCTTCTAAGAAAGTCCTTAAAGCGTTTATCTGCTTTATTCCCTTTTTCTCCGTTTCTGCCCTGGAAAAAACATCGGACACATCACCCGGAGCTATGACCCATTTTACTTCAGCGACAATGAATTGCTTTGAGTGGCATTCGTAAATAGCAAAGTCAATATCAGTCTTAAGCGAATCGCTATTTACATTTCGTTCAATAGCCACTATTCGATAATTGTCTTCAAGCTTCGACTTTAGCTCCTTTAATAGGCTCTCATGCAAAACGTTTGAGACACTATCATATTCGGTTTTATAGTTCTTGGAAAGAAAAGACATAAGATTTCGTTCGTGATCTAATCCTCTATAAAATCCGGGTAACAGGGTTATATTATTCTCATTCAATTCGATCAAGGGTTGGAGAGCTGGATCAGGCTTACTAATAATTGGATCATAAATGAATAAATTTACAATAAAATGAAGTTCTTCAGGATCTATATCTTCTGTTAACATCGATAGTAATGCCATAAAATCCATTTTGGAAAAAACCGGCGGAAGGGAAATAAACCCAAAGGGATAAGATGACAGAGAGTTCATAATAACATGCGAATAGCAGTCCCAATAGTAGGTAGCCAATGATAACAGAGATATCCAAAATTCCCTAAACTGCACAATTTTTATTCCATGAAAATTCCAACCATCCGGAAAAAGGAATGTTCTCTCATATGCCTTTTTTATAGACTCCTTTGAATTCTTCATATCATCAATGTTGGGAGTGATTTTTATCGCATCATAACCAGTATGTTCTATGGCATTTTTCATTCTTTTATTTATCGATTCATCATATCCTGATAGATAATGATTTGCATAATCTGAAGAGCTTTTTCTTGCCTTTATTATTTGGATTAGGCCATCTAAAGCATGCAATTTGGACTCAATATCAGAATTCTCAAAAACAACTTTGTTTTCCAGTATTTCTGTTCGGCATATTGCTTCTCCATCAATTGATTTGGAAAGCAAGGGGAACAGGGGCTGGATTTCATCATACAAATAGGCAAGATTCATGAGGCCAATCGCTTCATTGTAGAAGTTATTGTATAATACACTTGGAATCTCTAATGATTTGTCTTTTGGGCAAGATTGATATAACCATAATAATGCCCACTTCATGGAATAATTTACCTTATCTGCTTGTACGAATTTCTCTACGTCGCTAGGATTTGATAAAATCCTCGATTTTAAAAGATCTAGTTCTATTGCACTTATAGTTTTCCATACTGCCTCCAAAATGGGCCTTTTAATAATTGAAAGAAATCTGTGGCGACTATCAATATAATTTTCAATTTCTCTGATGCCCATGATTTCTGTAAACTTACTGTTTTTACCAAAATTGTCAAATATTATGGGCGATAAACTAACTGCCTACCCTTTCATCTTCGCCTCAATCCCATCGTACACCTCGGGATTGCAGAGGAACTGGCGGGAGAGGATTTGCACGAATTCCTCGATAATAGAATTCATCTGGCCGTCAGTAATATCGTACATACGGCGCTGGTCTTTGCGGTACTCGGAGCTGAACTGCATATATTCGAGTATCTCCTTGCAGGAAAGCTTTTTCTTGAGTTCGTACTCATGATCCACCGAGGGATATTTGCGATGAAACATGCGTATCAGCAGAAAGACAAAAGCATCCTGCAAAGCATTTTTCCTGTGCAATTCAGCGAAGGTTGTGAAAATCAAGGGGGCGAGATCATCACCGAATCTGTTCATCACATGTTCTCGGCCGTGGGAGAGTCCGCAAAGAAGTATATTCCGGGCCACCTCTTCGCGTTTCATACTAAAAAGATAAGGAATAATTCCAAAAAAATAAACAAAAAACCTCCCAAAACAATTTGGGAGGTTTTATTTCATAATAAAAGGTCAGATTATAACTCTATCAAAGGTACAACCTCGAGCTCCCCATACTGCTCGAGCTGCGACTTGACTTCATCGGCCTTGCCCACTACTACGATCAGCATATTATTGGGATCGATATATTCCTGGGCAACCTCCTGAACATCCCCGCGAGTGGTATTGGCAATCGCATCGAGATAGCGGTTGTAATAGTCTTCGCCCAGATCATAAAGATAAATAGTCTCCATGTAAGTCGCTATTTTATCAGGGGTCTCGAACTGAATCGGGATATAGCCGCCGTAGAAATTACGAGTGTCATTCAGCTCTTTTTCAGTGATTTGTTCCTCACGAATCTTGCGCAGCTCCTGATAGATCAAGTCGATCGCCTCGGCAGTTGATTCGTTTTTGGTAAAGGTTTTCACCACAAAAGAGCCTTTGTATTTACTGTAATCGAAGGCCGAATTAATGCCGTAGGTCAGGCCGCCCTCTCCCCTGACCTCTTTGGTCAGGCGGGATGCGAAGCCGCCGCCGCCCAGGATGTAGTTCATCACCCTGCACGCGAACGCCTCGGGGTTCAGGCGGCTGATTCCCAGATGTCCTATGGCGATATACGACTGGGTGGCATCAGGCTTGTCGATCAGCACCACTTTAGTATCCTCAACCGGTGGAGGCTCGGGAAGATCCAGAGTGGGAGGAGTACCCAGCTTCCAGGCACTGAAATGGTTTTCGATTGTCTTCAGCACATCGTCGGCCTGAACATCTCCAACCACCAGCAGGAAAGCATTATTCGGGATTATGTACTTGTTATAATAATCCTTAATATCCGCCTCGGTCATCAGCATAATCGTCTCTTCCGTTCCCATCATTGGAAAGCCATAAGGGTGATCCCCGAACAGCCTCTGGTAAAATTGCTGATCCCTGATCGTGGCCGGATCGGATTTGGATTGCATGATTGCGCCCAGGAATTGATCTTTCTGCTTCTCGATTTCCTCTTCCGGGAAAATCGGATTGATCATTATATCTGCAAGGAGTTCTATGCCCTTGTCCAGATGTTTGGAAAGCACTTTACAGGTAGCATAAATCGCATCATCCCCGGCACCGGCGCTAAGACTTCCGCCTATGAAATCTATCTCCTCGGATACCTCATCAGCGGTTCGGTTTGTAGTCCCTTTGCGCAATAGACTCGCAGTCAGGTTGGCTATTCCCAGAGTTTCCTCGTTTTCATACAATTTCCCGCCGGGAACCACCAGCCGCATCGATACCACAGGTACCTCATGCTGCTCTATGATATAAATATCGAATCCGTTATCCAACTGTTTGTGTTCGATATCGGGAATTTTCATCTCCACAGCCTGCACAAGCGCCGCAAATGCGAACAGCAGTACGAGGCTGAAAATCAAAACAGCTCTATATTTCATCTCCAATACCTCCCATTATAATCCAATATTCGGCACAGCGCCGGATGTTTTCGGCACAAGCGTTACCACCGTGCGGTTGGTTTCATCGAAATACTCATTGGCCACGCGCATGATATCATCCGCGGTGACAGCCAGATAATTATCGAGCTCGTTGAACATGAGGCTATAGTCTCCCCTGATCGTTTCGAACCATCCGATAGCATAGGCTTTGTTATCGTTTGACTCGAGCTGATACCATTTTTCGGCCTCGATCTGATTTAAGGCCTTTTGCAGTATCTCCTGCGGCACCGGTTCGGTTTTCAGCTTATCGATCTCATCATAAAGAATCTCTTCCGCCTCTTCGGTGCTCTTGTCCGGCCCTTTCATGACAGCAATAAGATAAAACAGGCCGGGATCCTCGAACTCGAACATATCGCCGCCGGCAAAGAGACACAACTGCTCCTCGTCAACAAGGCGCTTATAAGCCAGCGAGCTTTCGCCCTGGAAGAGGATCTTACCCATTACACGAAGCGGATAGATGTCGGGATGTCCCGCCTCTGCCGCTTTATAGCCGATAAAGACGCCCGGAAGCTGGGCTTCCTTGCGCACCTCGGCCCTGCGTTCACCTAACTGTTCCGGCTCCTCAGTTGTGGGACGATAGAGATCGGCAGGACCGGGAGGAATGTCGGCATAATATTTTTCCACAATAGCAATTGCCTCATCCGGATCCACATCGCCCACTATTACCGCCGTGGCATTATTGGGCTTATAATAGGTGTTCCAGTAATCTCTGAGTTTGTGATGATTATAATGCTGAATGTCGGACATATAACCGATCACATGCCAGTGATAGGGATGAGCAGTATAAGCCAGATTCAAAAGCTGTTCCAAAAGCGGTCCAAAGGGAGCGTTGTCGATACGCGTCCGTCGCTCCTCGGCCACGACCTCTTTTTCCGATGCCAGCTCGGCTGAATCAATAGCCAAATTGGCCATTCTTGAGGCCTCAAGCTGGGCTGCAATTTCCAGGTCTTTGGCGCCCAGGGTTTCATGATACGCGGTCATATCGAAATGCGTGAAGGCATTCGAGGTGCCGCCTCTGGCCTGAATGATACGGGCATGCTCCTCAGGGCCGATAGAATCGGTGCCCTTAAACATCATGTGCTCGACCATATGCGAGATGCCGGTAATTCCCGGGCGCTCATTCTTGCTGCCCACATGATACCAGATCTGGTAAGCCACCGAAGGGGTGGAATGGTCTTCCAGCACAACAATCTTCATTCCATTGTCGAGCTGGGTTTTGGTAATCTTCCAACCCAGTGGATTATCCTGGGCTACAAGATACGAAAATAAAAACAGCAGTCCAATTGCTGCTATGAGGATAGACTTCCTTAGCATTCTTCCTCCAATTCATATTGTATTTGTTTGTCTATTATTTTCGCATATAAATATATATTGGTAAGCATGATACGCAGACTCATCGGTTCCTCAGCAATAACAAACGGGTAAATTAATCAAATGTTTCAGCGGAATCAATAGATTTTAAGTGAGAAGGGCATAATATAATAAAAGCTGGAAATGCCTGAATCTCGGGCGCTTTCGGCAAATATGTCACCGCCAAACATTAGCGTTTTTATAATGTTTGCAGTATATGAGAAGCCATTAAAAAGGTCGAACAGTTGAAAAGGACGTTTGGGAAAATCAACAATTTCCACCTCATCATCATAGATATCTGCAAGCTGTCTGGCTTTTTCGACCGCATCCCAGAGCCCCCCGAATTCATCAACGAGTTTCAGTTTTTTGGCCTCGTATCCGCTCCAGACACGTCCCTGAGCAATCGAATCGGTATAATCATAGGTCAATCTTCGGCCTTCGGCAACGATCCGGACAAAATCCTGATACATAAGATCGAGTTGATGTTTCAGCTTTTCCTCCTGTGCCTCGGAAAATCCGGTGTTCCAGGAAAAAAAACCGGCATTCTTGCCTCGTTTGAAATGATATGTGGAGAAGCCTATACTTTCCCGCAGTCCCGAGAGATCCAGTTTGCCGTAAACCACTCCGATTGAACCTGTAACCGTGGCAGGCTGTGCATAAATATAATCCCCGGCTGCGGCCAGATGATATCCTGCCGAAGCGGCAATGTTTCCCATCGAAATTACCAGCGGTTTTTCCCTGGCAAGGAGCATCAGCTCTCGATGAAGCTCATCCGCGGCCAGGCCATCACCACCGGAGGTATTCAGCCTGAGCACAACTGCTTTGATATGACCTTTTTTGCGGGCATATTTGATCGCTCCCATCAAATCCCGTGAGCCCACCGTCTTGCCATAAAACGGTATCTCTCCGCTGGAACCGGACATTAGCATTCCCTCAACCGGAATAACCGCGATGTAAGGCGGTATGCCCCATCTTTGACGATACGGCTTCCGCGCGGAATACTCAGCAAAGCTGATCGAATTAGATGTGCCGAACACCGATTTCTGCCAGTCCGATATTTGATCCTGATAGAGCACCGTATCGACCAGACCGGCCGCAAGCGCCTCCTCGGAAACATGCGGAGCATTATCGATCAGGGCAAGCATGCTGTCTGTTGAAAAACCTCTATCCTGTGCGAGATCGGATACATATTGATCATAGATATCATCCAGCAGCTTGTTGACAGCCTCGCTGTGATACTGAGATATAGAATCGCGAGTGAGAATATCTGCGGCAGATTTGTATTTGCCGGCCCCGTAAACCTCGGCCTCGATTTGCAGTTTATCGAGTGTGCCCTTATAATAGGTCACTTCCCCCAGAAGGCCGGTGATAGCAAGATCGTCAACCCGGCGCATAGCAATCTTATTTCCGCTCGATGCCAGATAATAGCTGCCATTACCGGGCAACTGCCCAAGATAGAAAATTACCGCTTTGCCCTTTTTCCTGAATTCATAAAAGAGATTTCGCAGTTCCTTGATCTGAGCCCATCCCAAACGCGGGCTTTTCAGCTTCACATATACCCCGGAGATTATTTCATCTTTCAAAGCGCGGTTGAGATTTTCCACAAGGTCAAGAAAAGTGGTCCTGTCAGGGGCGAGAAAGAAATCTTTGTCATCAGTTTCCGGGTATTGACCCGAAAGAGTCAGATTCAAAAACTTTTTTTTTACCGGGAAAACCCAGCCCTGCGGACGGTAGCTGTATCCGGAATATAAAAGCCCTGAACGATATTTACCGTCCTCGGAAACATTATGATAGGTGCCGATTTGATTGTATCCGAAACTTAGATTTATGCCCAGTCCGAAATTCCCGTGTTCATCAACCGAGCCCAGGATTCCAATGCCCTTTTTGATTTTCAGGTTCAAAAATCCGCGAAACTCGCCGTCTGCGAAAGCCTCACTTTCCGCCCAAAGCCAGTCTGCCGAAACTGTCAAACGCTCCTTAAGCGGCCTGAAACCGACAGAGAATTTATATTCGATTTCAGTGTCGCCGCCGCCGAATTCCATACGCTTAAGGTTTTCGACCACGAATCCAAAGGACAGATCGCGGCGATAGCGCCAGAGAAATCCCAGGTCAAGAAAATGGTCGTTGTGATATGGGTTGCCGTCATCGGTTTTCATGAAGGTGTAGGTTGCACCGGCATAAAATCCGCGCGTAATATGGCCGGAGAGCGCGATTGTGTAGGCGTTGATCGCATCATCCACCGAAAGCCTGTAATTCTGATAGGCAAGACCCAGTCCCTTGCGCGAAAGAAGAATCGTATTATCCCCGGAAAATGTATCCGAGTTGAATGAATGAAGGTACATCAGCTCCATTGAGGGATTTACACTAAGGGCAGCCGGGTTTTGAAAGATCGAAAGAGTACCGAAGGTCGAGGCTCCGGAATATTCCGGCAGAGGATAATAGGGATACGGATATCTTTCGGAGATGAGATATGCGGGCAGAATCAGAATTATAATAAAAATGGTAAGAGCATTCTTCACCACAGCCTCCTTATCGATTTAAATATATATAGAGAAGGGGCATTGTATCATCAACAAAAACAAATATACCAAGAATTTCTCAGAAATCCTTGCGCCGCACTGTTACCTTGCCGGTACCGCGCGTATCCACTATGATTCGGGAATTATGGCGGAATGTGCTGGCGGTCAGAGTGCCCCAGTCGACTACCTCGGTTATCAGGGGCACGCCGGAAACCTCGATCTCGCCGTCATCGGGATCGGTGGTGATATCGAACTCGGCTTCAATATCCCGCGGCAAGAGAAGCTGTACATCGGCGGCTTTATTGATAATCTCCAGACGCGAATCCTCGATCTCCTCGATTTCAACATAGATATCGCTATTAATTCCCGAGTTGGAGACAAAGGCACGGGCGCCGTTTAAGAGAGCCAGTTTTTCCAGTGTGATCTTGCCCTCATTGGATATACATCTTAACTCATCCCCGGTGAAGCCGTCAATCGAGATAGCTCCGCGCTCATTCTCGAAAGTAGCGATACCGATCCCGGTGCCGGTATCCAGATTGCGGGCAGAAATATTGGCACCCTCCCCCTCGATCAGCATGGGGCCTTTTATATCGCGCAGTATAATATTGCTGTTTGTGGCTCTGACCGTAAGCCCCAGATCAATGCGCGAAATCCTGATTTCGTCATAATAATCGCCCGCCACATAGGCCTGAGGAAATGGTCCACGTATGCTCAGATAATAGCCCACAACGCTGTCCAGGCTGATCGAAAACTGCCGCGGCAGATAGATCTCGCATTCAATCTGGCCGGAAAGATTAGCGGTTCGCCGCCAGGGAGCGTCACGAGGCGCATCGGCGGAAATAATCAGGCTGTTTTCCTTTACCTCATGATTCAATGATATAAGCGGGGCGAATTCCTCCGCCTGCTCACGTGAGTTGGCATACAGCACCTTGTGATAGATGATCTCAATATTCTCATCATCAGTAGAGGATATCTCCAGCCGTCCCCTAAGGGCGGTGGATGACTTAAATATCATCTCCTCTATCATGGAAAAATCATCAGGAGTCAGAAACAGACGGATTTCGTCGGTTTCATAGCTGTTATCCGAAATTGCGCTGATACCCTCGCCCTGTCCGGATAACGCAGAGGAAATTATGAGCAGAAGGATAAATATGTAAATACAAATCTGTTTCATATAACTAATTTACGATTCTAATATACTATGTTCCAAACCTGTTTGACAATACTATTTTAAAATGCTCATCCTTTCGGAAATTCTCTGCAACAAAATACTCCCCGCAACCGGAGCGGAAAGCGAGTCCACATGAGCCGAAATCGGAATCCGCACAATCTTATCCAGCATCCGGGCAACATCATCAGCAAGTCCAAAAGCCTCATGCCCGATTACCAGCGCTATTCTTGAGGGCAGTTTCTTTATTTTGCCGATATCCTCACCTTTGCTGTCGGCTCCCCAGAGAGCGAATGAATGTTCGCGCAGGCTGTTGATTTCTCCCGGAATAGCCTCAACCTGCCTGATTTTGGCCTTGAACAGATACCCCGAAGAGGCTGAAATAACCTTGGGCGAATATAATTCGGCTGATTCCCAGCCGATTATCAGTTTGGCGCCGAATGCCACAACCGAGCGTATTATTGAACCCAGATTTGAGGGATCGGACATTTTTTGAACAACAACAACCAGGTCTTTGGCCTCAAATTCAATTGTATCCAATCTTTTGGCATCGGCAACAGCGATCATCCCCTGCGAGCTCTTTTCATTTGCAATCTGATTGAATTGCCGGGTATTTAATTCATAAACCGGTGCATCCCTTAATGAAGCCAGAAAATCATGGCCGGTTTCAGTGAGGAGATTGCGGCAGATAATCAGCTTTTCGCAGGTATAATCGGAAGAAAGAAGCTCTTTTATGCATCTCACGCCCTCGACCGGGAATTTGCCCGCCTCCCTGCGTCCTTTTTTCGTTGATAATTTGCGTAGCGATTTTAATTCATTTCGAGTCAAATCCATGAGGGCAAATTATCAAGCCGCAGGAGAATGTCAACAATATTGACAAATTCGCTTGCTTTTTGAGCGATGTGAAATAACCTTTCAGCGTAATGAAACGACTTATGTTGATAATTTTGATCTGCGCGGTCCTGACGGCCTCAAGTATTTATGCCGAGGTAGATACAATATCATTGCTCGGAATTGACATTTTCGACAATAATATCGAAAAAGAGCATATTTCTGATTTTTCCGGAGGAAAGCCAAAGATCGCACTGGCTCTCTCGGGCGGCGGGGCGAGGGGAATTGCCCAGATTGGAATTATCAAAGTGCTCGAAAATGAGGGTATCGATTTTGATCTGATTTGTGGGACAAGTATGGGCGGACTGATCGGGGGATTTTACGCGGCGGGGATTTCAATCGATTCGATTGAAAATATCGCCCGAAGTCTCAACTGGGTAGATTTCTTCTCCAACCGTCCCCAACGCTCGACACAATTTATCACACAGAAAGAATCGGGCGAAAACAGCATCGTAACTCTCAGGTTCAGAGGTACGGAGATTTATATCCCCAGCGGTGTGACCACAGGCCAGAAACTGAATTCATTTCTGGCCTATGTCACCTCGAGGCCCGATTATATCTACGACAACTCATTCGACAGCCTACCCATTCCCTTAAAAATATGCGCTGTCGATCTTGTTACTGGTAATCTTATAGTATTTGACAGCGGAAGCCTGGGTAATGCTCTGCGTGCCACAACATCTTTTCCTCTCGCATTCGAGCCGTTCGAGATGGACAGTATGCTTTTGGTTGACGGCGGCCTGTTGCAGCCCATACCGGTGGAGACTGCACTGGAGGAAAAATCTGATTTCGTTATTGCGGTCAATACGACCTCAGATATCCTGGCATTCGAGGATATAAACGATCCCCTGGATATAATCAATACCACCACAACTATTATGCAGCTCGAATTGAAGGAAAAAGAGCTCCAGCTGGCTGATATCGAGATCAGGCCGAAGCTTGGAGATATCGAGGCTACTGATTTTACCAGAGTGGATGATCTTATTAAGGCGGGCGAGAAAGCGGCCTTGGAGGTTCTGCCGGAAATCAGAAGAAAGCTCTCCGAGTTAAGGGAAAAGTGGAAAAATGATTCGATTAAAGTCGACAGCCTGAAACTTATGGCAAGCCCATTTTTGATAGAGACCGAATCATTCATCACGGAGGACGGTGAAGGCGAGTTGATTGTCTCTACCCAGGGCGCCAGAGAACATCTGATTTCAGCAGCAAAAAGCGGAATTCTGTCGAATGCCGAAGTTTTTATCACAAACAGTGAAAAGCGAATACTGCATGTAAGCGCACAGCCAACATTCAGGCTGGATAAGCTTATAATAAACGGGACAGAACTATTTACTGACAGCTCTCTTTTACAGGCCGCAGGTCTGGAGTATGGCGACTATATAACTTTTACCAATCTGAACGATCTTAAAAGCACGGCCTCTGAAATCCTGAATTCCGCCGGGTATGACCTGGCATTCGTGGAGATCACCCGGGATGCAAACGCGCCAGGCGCATTGGTAATGGATGTCAATGAGGGACGAATTTCGGGATTCATGGTAAGCGGTAACAACCGTACCCGAAGCTGGGTGATCAAACGCAATTTCCTTTTAAAGGAGGGCGATCCGTATTCAATCGCTCGGGCCGACAGCGGGCTTGCGAATATTTACGGATCGGGACTTTTTACCGAGGTCAGACTTAATCTGGAGCATCACGATAACGGTGTTCTCGTGCACATCAGAGTGAAGGAAAAATTCTCCGGCTTTGTGCGGCTGGGATTGCATTACGACGAGTACTACCGCACCGAGACCTTCCTGGATTTAGGCAATTCCAATCTTTTCGGCTTCGGACAGGAAGCATTTCTAAGCGTTCTCTACGGCGAGTTTCGTCAGGATTTTTCGCTCAATATTCGAGCCGACCGTATCTACGAAACCTGGTATAATTACCTTCTGAGAGTTTTTCATAACCGGTTGAAACGCGAAGTCTACGAAAATAATCAATCGCTGGGTAAACGAGAGGAAAGGCGCAGCGGCTTTGAATTCACGCTCGGCAACCAGCTCAGCGGTCTCGGTAACCTGGGCCTGAGCTTCGGTATATCGAGAATCAGAATCGAGCACACCGATCAACGTGTGAACCACACCGGCATAACTTACCTGGCGCTTTCCTCACGGGTCGACACACGAGATCGTTCGGTATTTACAACAAGCGGTTCACGTTTCCATATCAGGCTGGAATTCGCCTTCGATCTTTTATGGGGCGAGGAGAGTTATCAGAAGGGCTTGATCGACTGGATAGGCTTTTATCCCGTTACAAATTTCATGCATCTTATCCCGGCCCTGAGCCTTTCGATTTCCGCCAACCCCCTTCCACCCTCTGAAAAATTCTATATGGGCGGTTCACGCACTCTTTACGGTTACCGGGAATTCGAACTGGAGGGGGATAAGTTGTTTAACGGCAACCTGGGAGTTCGTTTCAAACTGCCCTACCGTTTCTTTGTATCCTCAAGATTCGATCTGGGAAATGTCTGGGTGAACTGGGACGAGGTCAGAATCGATGATTTGCTTCACGGCTATGGATTGATGATTTCCTACGACTCCTATCTGGGGCCTCTTTCGATCTCATACGGCCGTAATAATTACGGCCACGACCGCTATTATCTGAATCTGGGCTACGACTTCTGATACTAAGTATTATCTTTTTCCAAAATGATAACGGCCATTTCACTCCTGTCATTCTGAGCGAAGCGAAGAATCTGTTTGATTCGTGAGAGATTCTTCGGTCATTTCATTCCCTCAGAATGACATAATACTTACTGCCCCTGCTCACCCTGTGCGCCGCCGTAGAGGCTCTGCAGCCATTGCACCGCACGATTGTCATCGGGATGCACCTGCAGGTACGCTCTTTGCACAGTGGAAAAAGCATCGGCATCCCGTTTGGACAGGGTGAATTTAATCAGCTCCTGAAATACGAACAGGTCTTTACCCACCGCCTGGAAGTAGGCCCTGAGCAAAAGGTCAAGATCGGCATATTCCTTCGCATTTATATAATCCGCCGAAACCAGATAAAACGGCGTATAGTAGTCGGAGGGATGGCTGCGGGCATAATTTCTGATTAGCCGAACAAGCTCATCATTATTTTGCAGATTTACATTGCCCTTAATAATATTCTCAAAAAGCCACTGGCTCTGCGGACTTTCCGCGAGACCTTCCTCGAGTATATCCAGAGCTTCTAGAGTGTACTCGGAGCCGTTTTCAGCCTGCTTATCCATATCAAACAGAACCTCCGTGATAAACTGCCGGTAATAGAAATTCTGCGGATGCAAATCGATTAAGTTTCTCATATAATCGACATACTCTTCCTGATATTCGGATAGTTTACTCTCGGTCTGGCCCTGCAGGCTGTCCCTGATGACATTCCATTCCGGCCAGTCAAAATGCTCCGGAGTGTTATGAATAGCAACGTCAAGAATCTCCGTTAGACGCGCCGTATCGTTTCTGGCCGCCAGGCTGTCTATTACGATGTCATATTCCGAAGCGTAGTAGCGATGTACCATCATAACCGTAAACTCGCCGCGTGCATATTCGGGATCGCCCATGCCGTCAAAGATGAAAGTATCTGTGAAGAGCTCATAAGAGCGATTAACGTTATAGGTAAACGGTTCGGGGCCTCGAGGAGGCTGGGTTTCGCCGATAATAATCGTATCCTTGATCTTATATAGATTCGTTACTCGTTCCAGATGCCTGTATTGATGACGGAATCTCATGCCTCTCACAGGTTCGGACAGGCTTGTGAAATAGACAGGGAAATTCATGATAAGTGTATCACCTTCAACGGGCCGGAAGATATTTCCTGACGGTCCCCTGGCTTCCAGAGATGCCTCCAACACTTTCTCGATCGTAAGCTGGGCCATTTCCATCACACCAGTCTGCCGTCCCTGTTCATCATAAATCGGCCGCGAACCGAAATAGGTTTTTCTCCCTATGAATGGATCGGTGTACATCTCCTCCGGACGCCTTTGCAGACCTCTATCCGATTCTATATTAACAACTTTGATCTGATCGCTCTCGATCGCCATAGGAGCGCCGAACACCTCCTTACAGTGCAGCACATACCAGTCCACATTTGCCAGGGATAGGTTTATTATCTTGACATCCTGCCTGAAGCCGTAAGCCTCCTGCATAGCCCAGAGTGGATAGGTATCATTATCACCGGCGGTGAACAACACAGCATTGGTATCGCAGGCCATGAGCATATCATGACCGAATTGGTATGGCAGCCATTCATTCGAGCGGTTGTTATAATTATAGTTTTTGGCAATTGCAAATGCCGGTAGAAATATTGTCAGAGAGAATAAAACCGCGACCGGTATTATAAATTTATTTCTCCCCTTCTTCGAACGCAAATACTCCAGAAGGGAATGCATGAATGCCGCTATTCCCAGACCGATTGCCCAGCCGAACATACCGAAGCCATGAGTCCAGAAATAGTCACGGTCTCGCACCTCAAGTTTGTTGTTGGAATCCTCCATCACCTGGCTGCCATCGGCGAAATTCATATAGAAAGTTATGCCGATAGTACCCGCCATTACAATCAGGAAGATCATCAACCCCGATTTCCATCTGGTTTTCATGGCGTAATAAAGCCCCCACAGACCCACGAACAGCCAGATGAAAAATATGGCTGAATTCGAGTACTGCTTCTTCCAGAAACCCAGCATACCCATTCGGGGATAATCCCCAAACTGATTCGCCAGCTCGCCCCGCCGGTCGAACATACGCGTAATCATATTACCCTGACCGTACTGTTTGCGCGCAAGGTAATCGTTCATACGTGTGAGATCATGTGGATTGGTCATGTTTATACGAGGACGATCCTGGGCCCGTACCAGGACAGTATACTGCACCGAAAATGCCAGCGCCATCATTGTTGTAAAGGCAATCGCCCAGCGCCAGTAATAGCTCTTGGTTTTAAAAGCAATCAATAGGAAAATCGGCAGACCGATTAAGTTAATCCAGACCATCAGCTCCATTGATATATCCATGATAATCAAAGATGCTATGGCGAAGACCGCAAAAAGTGCCTGCCATAATCGCGAACCCACGGCAGGGCCTGTGAATGTTCGCAGAACAAATACTGCCAGACCGCCTGCGGCAAACCAGGCAAAAGCGCCGGGCTCGCGCTGTTTTATAATCAAACTGAGGATAACATAGCCCACAAAGATTGCCATCCATGTCCAGTCGAAATCCTTTTTTCCCAGTGCGCTCATGATACAGACCACCAGCCAGATGAATGTGACCCAGATAAAGTAATCGTATGCTACCAGGAGTACCAACCCGCACAGCATCGATATCCAGACCCGCGGTTCCTTCAGGAGCCGTGGCGAAGCTATAAGCATGAATAAGAAGATTGCCGGGACCACGATAAACGCCGCCAGATGCGCTCCCACACCCAGCATGGCAATAAAGATCATCAGGAATATATATTTATCGCTGCCCGGCTCCTCACGCTTCTCGTACCATACCAGCGAGAGAAAGACAGCGACAATCGATGTCAGAAGCGTTAAACCGTAAACCTCCGCCTCTACGGCGTTGGTCCACCAGGTGCGTGAGAATGCCATAAAAAGTGCGCCCACAATTCCACCGATATACATCGGGAGTCGGTCCACAAAGCTCTCTTTTTCCTTTATCCACCAGCTTATGATTTTGGATACACAGAGATACGCAAAGCCTGCCGCGAATGCCGAGGAAAAGACCGATACGAAAGTAATCCTGTGGGCGATATCGCTTCCCAGAAATGAGAGGGTGGAAAAGATTCTGCCGAATATGATAAAAAGCGGCGTACCGGGCGGATGAGCGATGCCCAGAATCCGGGAGCAGGCAATAAATTCGCCGCAATCCCAGAGCGAAATAGACACCGCCATCGTTCGGTAATAGACAATAAATCCAACAAGAGTGACAAGCCCGGCTAAAAGCCAGTTAAGTCGGTCTCTATTCGTAGTATTCATCCGGCCGATCCTTTCCTAAGCTTTGACGAAAATTTACCGATAAGGATATATAAAACGAGATAAAATATCAACTCAAATTTCAATCCGGTGAGCTAGTATGTTTGTATGGTGTACCATATTGTTTTTATTGGGAATCACAGCATTTCTCGACAGTTTGTTTAATTATGGCGAAATATTCAGAAAAGTCAACTCCGTTTTATTCATGCTCGTGTCTCTGGGCCTTCTGGTGCGCACCACTACCAAAATGAGAACACGCAAGATTGAGGGATATATCGAAAAAATTGACGAGCTTGGAAAGGAAATCAGCGAGATTAAGCGCGAGAAAGTCAAATCATCAGCTCCCAGGTAATGACTCCCGATATATGGGCTAAAAGGGATTATAAGGCAATCCCTTTCAGATCAATTACTTTCATTGAATTATAAAATCGGTGATCCCGTCGGTTCCTGAATGATTTGGGGAGAATGCCTTAAAATCAGGAGCTTTCGATCTTACGTAACTGCCTGCGGGCGTACTCATAAAGCACTTTATTGGGGTAATTCTCCAGAATCACACGGTAGGCCTCGCGTGCCTTTTCATGATCATTGAGATGATAAAAGTAAAGATCGCCCAGATATTTCTGTGATTCTGCGGTATAAAAGCTTTCCTCGAAGCTTTTTAGCACACGGTTGAAATATTCTAAAGCCCTCTGGTATTCTCCCTTATCATACAATATTTCGCCCGCCAGGAAGGTGGCCATCGCCGACAGATTGGAGCCGCCCCGTCCGGATAAATCGACAAGCTTCACAAGTGCTGAATCCGCCTCGTTTTGCATAAGAAGCCGTTCGGCATCGGCATACATATCCAGATCAATAACTCCGGTACCCTGATTTTCATCGATAATAAGCATCTTGCGAAGGCAGTCATTGACATACATGCTGCGCGGATATAGTCCGGTAAGATGATTATAAAGGCCGCGGGCGTCGCTGTATTCCTGCCTGAAAAATTCTATCTGGGCCCTTTTGAAAATCAGCTCTTCCTTGAGTTCCTTCTTAAGGCGGTTGGTCTCCACGGAAAGCAGGATGCTGTCGGCCAGCTTCAGATCATTGTCGATCATATATGATTCTGCTATCCTGATCTTGACCATCTCCGACCAGGCCTGCAACTGGGGTGAGTTCAGAATACGGTTGAAATAATGCCGGGCCGAGTCGGTCTCATATAGCTCCTGCAGAAAAAGCATTCCCAGCAGATATTCACCGTCAAATTTCAGTTTGGGATTCGGGCTCGATTCGATTACCTGATGATAGACCTGCACCGCCGAGTCGGCATGCCCGAGCTTTATAAGGGCAGCCGCCAGGCTCAGTTGCGCCCGTTCACGATATCCCTGATCGGGATATTTCTCCAGAAGATAATGGCAGGTTTTAGCCGCCATTTCATATTCCTGGTTGTTTAAACAGGTTTCCGCGAAACCCAGAAGATGCTGGCCGTTTCGAAAATGCAAAGAATCCACGATTTTGTAGTTTTCAAATGCGTTGTCGTACCTGCCCTCCCGGACCAGAAGTTCGGCATAAAACCTGTAAGACTGATAGTTATCGGGATAGCTGGCGATTATATCGTTAAAGGCCTTTTTCAATTCACCCAAATCATCGGCATCATTAATCAAAAATCTTAGCTGAGCCTCGCCGGTTCTACGCATAGTCGTATCGGAGACCATAAATTTGAAATATTCGCGAAGCGAATTGGCATATTGCCTCTGACGCTGATAAAGATTCCCGAGTTCGAGAGCGAACTGGGCCGAATCCATCAAACGCTCTCTGCCTTCGAGATAAATCTGGGTAGCCTCGGCATAATAGCCGTTTTTCAGGTATGCCTGGGAAATATCCTTATAGGAACGGGAGCCTCCTCCGCGAGCCTTGAGGTAAACCTTAAAGACCGAATCGGCAGATTCCATCTCCCCCATTTTGAGGAAGATATCGGCGTAATCCAGATACAGCCGCCCGCCATTGAGCGTAACCTTTTTATGCATATCCAGCACCCTGAGCGCACTTTTATAATCCTTGGCATCGAGGTAAATCCGATGCGCCGCGGTCAATAGCTTCAAATCGGCGGGAAAGCGCCTGAGAAGAGGCTCGATCAGCTCTATCGCATCCTCGACCCGCCCCAGATCGGAATATTTCTGGGCACGATCCAGTGTTCTGGTTTCGGCCGGAGGCAGGGCGCTGGCAGCAAACGAAAGTGATAATATAAATATTAATGTCAGAAAAATCGTGTTCTTTTTGAGCATTACTTATCCTGATTGTTGTTCAACAGAGCCTTGTAGTAATCCTTAATAAGCGCTTCATATTCTGGAGGATAAGTTTCTTCCATGAATTTTTCCAGTCTGGCGCGATAAGCCGATCCTTCCATTCGCTTCTCCAGTTCAAGTTCGGCCGGGGACTTACGCATGACGTCCTCGCCGGTATCCGCCCGGCGCTTTTCGGAGTAATCGCGTCTTTCGAGAGAAAGCTGGAAATCGAGCATGCGTGAGTAGATCCGCTTCTGCCTGTCCAGAGTGGGACTGCCGACATCGCCGGATTCCAGAGCCTCGATAACCTTCTTCATCTCCTCAGCCATCTTGTCCAGACGTCCGGCCACATCCTTGCGGTCGCCGAACTCATCCATCATCTCGCCAATACCCTGCTTTAAGCTTTGCTGCTGCGCTGCCAGCCTTCTGAGAGCATCCTGGCTGGGCTTGCCCGGTTTCTGGCTGGGATTGTTGCACATACTCTGGGTCTGCTTATTTATCTTCTTCTGCCCCTTGGACATCTTATTCATCTTCTGGAACATCGACTGATTGTTGCTGCAGCTGGAATTGCACTGCGACTGGCTATTCAAAGACTCGATCAAAGTCTGCGCCGACTGATTGAGCGAGTAGATACCCTCCGACTGATGGTTGGCCGCGGCACGGCCGTTTTTCTCGCTCAATGATGATATCGAATTCTCCATCGAATTGCAAACGCCCTTCATAAACTGATCCAGAGCATTTTGGATAAAGACCGACTGCTTGGCAATTTCCTTCAGCTCTTCACGTAGACGCTGAGCCTCACTTTTGAGGTCCTGCTGCTTCTGAGCATACTCTGGGAGCATTTGCGATCTCGGGGACAGAGGCATAATCTCGTTATAAAGAGCTTCCTGTTCATCGGAGAGATATAAAAGGTCATCAATCGCATTACGCATCTTCTGAGCCATCTCGGCCGACATCTGGTTATTGAACTTCGACTGGGCATTCTTCATGTTCGAAAGCATATCCTCGATCTTTGCCGAGGCTGTCTGGCCGGATTGCATGGCTTGCTGCTTTTGCTGGTTCTGCATGCTCTCCGACATCTCGCTCATATCCTGGTCGGCATCGGTATTCTCCACCGCCTCGCAGAATTCACCGGCATTGGGTTCCTGATCGAGCTTGTTTTCGGCCAGCATCTCACGAAGATCGGAGGCCTCTTTTTTCAGGTTCCTGGTATCGGATTCATTCTGATCTTCCCTGCTCTTGAGCTTGGGCAGTTCGGATTTGTCTGACTGTTCTGCTTTTTCATTGACAGAATTTTGATTCTTCAGGATTTCTTCTGCCATGGCTATCATGGCCTGCATCTTCTGCTCGATCTGGAAACGCTTGAGCTGGGATATGGCTCGGTCGATGTTCTGCATCATTTCCTCGGTGGACATCTCAAAATCCTTCATGGCCCGCTCGAGCTCATTCTTATCCATATTCTCCATAGCTTCCTGAAGCTTTTTCATCGCCTCCTTCATCTCATCGGTAGCGACCTCTTCAAAAAGTTTCTGTAGCTCATTAAGCTTCTGGATCATTTCCAGCGTCAGCAGATCATTTTTCTTGGCTTCCTGGTTAAGCTTGTCGAACTGCTCGGCCATCTTCTCGAGATTATCCATCATCTTCTGCTGATCCTGATGCATCTTCTCGATATCCTTCTGGGTTTCCCATTCGGTCTCATCCTGGAACTGCAGGTCCTCGCGCAGTTCTTTGGCACGTTCCTGAAGCTCCATCTCCTGCCTGAAGGCCTCGACCATCTCAGAGATCATATCCTCTCGCGCTTCTTCGATATCCACGAACATCTCCTCAATAGTGGGATGGCGCGCAGTATAGGTTCTGGAAACCGCCGACTTGGGACCGGAGATATTATCGTTATCCCAGACCTCGAAATAATAATCGACATAACTGCCGGGATAAAGGCCCTTGTTGGAAAGATCCCAGTAGAATTCTATAAGCTGGTCAGCTTTGGATTTATCGAATTTGAACTCGATAGAGTCGCTCTCGACCTCCATAGGTGAGAGATGCACATTGTAGTGCAGTACCAAACGCGAAAAGCCGTAATCATCGGAAAGGGTTGCCGCCAGATCGAATGCTAGGAAATCATCGAGGTCGATATTGTTACCCGGCTTGACTATCTCAACCGAGGGAAACCTGTCCTCGACCATATAAATTTTATACTCGATCGGATCGGGATTGGTATGACCGATATTATCTGTGACTTCCAGATGATAAGAACCGCTTTCCATCACGCTCAAGGTCTTTTCAAGCCTATCACCATCGATCTTTAAATCCTCGGTTACATCATCTTCGTAAACTATCCTGCCATCCGCTACCGGCTTATTCAACTCGGCTTCGATCTTGACACGGGTGCCCTTGAGGGCCTGAATCGTGCCATCGTTTTCATCCAGCACAACCGGAGCAAGACCGGTATAGTTGGGATAGAAATAGGTCAGTTTGATATTATTTATGCGCGGCTTATCGACAACCTTGACATTGTAAACATCCGAGATTCTGTCACCGGCCTCTACATAGTATTGGAAATTATGCCTGATCTCCTTGAACTCGTATTTAAAAAGCGAGGTGTCGGAGGAGGCGGCAAATGAGTCGGATGCTATTTCGGGAATATTATCGATTTTGTCCTGGCGTTCTATATCCGCCGAACGCCATTCATCGGCAAACTTCCAGTGAATCTTCGCATCTTCGGGAAGCCTGCTTCCGAATACGAATGCATCGACATCCAGATCATCGAATTTCAGAACATCGACATTTTGCGGCGAGATCTGCAAATCATAGGTCAATACCTTGGGAATCTCCTTTAACGGATTCGAGAAAACATCCATCGAAGAGCTGAATATTCCGGGGGAAAAGAGCCAGAATGCGAATGTCAGGATCAGTGTCGTCCCGAAATACTTAAAGCCGTTGGAGACATTATTCGATTTATAACTCCTCCTGAATTCGATTTTATTGGATAAATCCTCGGCCTGCTGGATACACTGCTCGATTAAGGCCGGGGAATAGTTTTCCTTATTATTTAAGAGCTTTCTTTCAAGCTGCAAGGCCGCAATCATGCGGTTCTTCAAATCGGGATAACGTTTCTCTACCAAAAGCGCCAGTTCCTCGTTGGAGGGCCTCCTGATAACAGGCCAGATAATGAACCACAGGAAAAAGCCCACACCAGCAGCCATTACCACCGATACGAAGGCGGTGCGGTACCATGTCGGCAGGTAGAACAGTGCATGGCTTAGCGCAGCCAGAAAGCTTGCCGCCAGAAACAGCGACAAAAGCATCAAGAGACCGTAAAGGACTCTTTTACCAAGGATGTAGCCCCCCAGCCTTTTCAGGCGCGTTGTTATAAGCGCGATTCTTTTATCATCGGGCATACAATCCTCACTAATTTAAAAGTACCCAGGTTAATATATTAGCCCCCATCCGCAAAGCGGCCTGACGCTTTTCGGGGGGATCTTTATGTACTGACGGATCTTCCCAGCCGTCGCCGATATCCGATTCGTAGGCGAAAAGTGCCACCAGACGGTCGTCTAAAAACCACCCGAATGCCTGCGGCGGCTTTTCGTCATGCTTATGTATTTTCGGCAGACCATTGGGAAAATTGTAATAGCAATTGAACATTCCAAAGCTGAAAGGAAGCTCGACCGGCTCATCATCCGGGAAAACCTCCTGCATAGATTCAAAGAACGACTCTTTCATACCATAAGAATCATTGGCAAACAAAAACCCGCCCGCCGAAAGATACTCGCGAAGCCTTGAGGCCTCCTCCGGGGAAAACCGAATCGGGCCGTGCCCTGTCAGAAACAGGAAAGGATAGTGAAAAAGCTTTTCGTCAGTCAGGGTCAACCTTACCTCCTCCGAGGCTATCTCGATCGGGCAGTTGCGATTAACGAATTCTATCAGGTTCGGCAGAGCCGAGGGTCCCCAGTACCAGTCTCCTCCGCCGAAATATTTCAGGCGGGCGATTTGCACCGCGCTGGGATTATCATCCGCAGCTTGCACAGTTCCGGAGATAAGTATCAGGAATAAAATCGGCAGTATCGCGTAAGACCAATGTCTGATTGCCGTTATCATAGTATATTAAACAGCCTTTCGGGATAAAAGTTTGATTTCAGCCCTTAAAAAATCTAAAGATAAGTAATTACGTGCTATTTTTATTAATGGTAGGGAAAAATCCGCTTTTGTCAAGTATCTAAATGGTTAGATAACAAAGGATTTAAAAGGACAAAAGGGGCAATCCTTTTAACCTTGCAAAAAGAATAAAAAATGAACCGCGGTCCATGGAGAGATTTTACCTGTTGCCGTTACCGGACCGCGGCCATTAATTGGATTTAAGGAGATGATCCACAATTACAAAAGCCAGTGCGGCTTGTTCATTGCGATTGAGATCTTTTTCTATTATTGTCAGATAGTTCTGAATCTTATCCGAACTCTCCGAATTCTCGTTGGCCATTTCAAGCGCTTTTTTCATCTGCGCTTCGTTGACACAGTAGACAGACTCACCGCCTGAAATCTCAATTGGCTTAATACTCATATATTCAATTCAGCCTTATGCTCTTAGGCCTGAAACGACTGCCCGCATCCGCAGGATTTCCGGGCTTTATTGTTGGCAAAACGGAAACCGGAATTAATCAGATCGTCGGAATAATCTATCTCAAGGCCCGAAGTATACAGCGCGCTTCTCATATCCGCCACTACCTTCAGGCCGTTATTATCGTAAAGGACCACATCATCATCCGTCATTTCATTATCGAAACCGGGATGATAGGTCAAACCGGCACACCCGCCTGCAATCACCTTGATGCGCAGAAAATCGCTGGGATCGGTTTTCAGACCCAGCAGCTCATCCTGCGCTTTACTGCTAATCTCTATGTTCACTGAAGCGAACTCCTTTCGGTTTTCCTCTATATAATACCTTTTGCGAGGAAATCAAGATAAATTTTATCTTGTATTATTATTAATTGGTAATTTGGGGGAAAGTTCCTGGAAAATAAGCAGGTTTTACTGATTAACCGCTAAAATCAGCCGAGGGCGACGTCAAGAGTCATCATAACTGCAAAGCCCAGAATAACCCCTGCTGTGGCGGCATGCGAATGTTCACGGCTGGCTTCAGGCACCAGTTCCTCTACTACAACGAATATCATTGCGCCTGCGGCAAACGCCAGGGCATACGGCAGAAGAGGACGCGCCAATAAAACCAGGGCGGCTCCCAGAACACCTGCGGCAGGCTCAACCGTCCCGGACAACTGGCCGTAGAAGAAGCTTTTTAGTCTGGAGCGCTGTTCCCTGCGCAGGGGTAAAGAAACCGCGGCTCCCTCGGGGAAATTCTGGATGCCGATTCCGAGCGCCAATGCAACCGCTCCGGCAATCGTGGCTTCTTCAATTCCGGCTGCTGCAGCACCGAAGGCAACGCCTACAGCCAGACCCTCGGGAAAGTTATGCAGAGTAATAGCTAATATAAGGAGTGTTGTCCTGCGCCATGAGGTACTGATGCCCTCGTATTTATCGTCATACATAGCATGTAGATGAGGGAGTACCATATCTATCAAACGCAAACATGCCGCCCCCAGAATAAAGCCCACAACTGCGGGCACATAAGCCGGTACGGCTTTATCCTCCGACATTGCAATTGCCGGCGCCAGAAGCGACCAGTAGCTTGCGGCGATCATCACCCCGGCGGCAAAACCCAGCATGCCGTCCAGGGTTTTATGGCTGAATTCCTTTTTAAAGAATACCATGGCCGATCCGGCGGCGGTCATGAAATAGGTGAAAAGCGTACCAATAAGCGCCTGGATAATCGGATGCAACCCCTTAAAAAATTCTATAAGATTCATGGTATGGTGCTGCCCTTTTTCATATAAATAAAAGTTGTATTTTATTAATGATAAATCAATAGCTGGAGGAATCAAGTTTTACTTTGCCGCGGAAGATCCAGTAAATGCTACTTGTATAGGCGATCACCAACGGCATTCCCAGAATCGCAATCACCAGCATAATTGTGAGAGTTTTCTCGGAAGAAGCGGCATTATAGATGTTAAGGCTGTTAGCAGCCACCGGATTTGAATATATCAGGTCGGGATACATGCCTATTCCAAAAAGCGCCAGAAGCGCAGCCATGGATGCACATGACGATAAGAATGCCCGGAATTCACGGCCCTTATGAATCTCCCTGGGAATATTGGCGATTGCAAGGGCGTTTAGAAGCGGAAGTATCATCAGCGGTGGGAATTCCTTCAGATTATCAGCCATATGCGGTATATACAAAAGCGTTGCCATTGTCGTTAGAATGTAGCATATGATAAAGAATATGATGGCCGGATTTACCCAGGCGCGGATTTTGGCCTGAAGTTCGTCCTCCGTTTTCATTAAAAGATATATGGCACCGTGCATCATAAACAGCGCCACTGTGGTAATTCCGACCAGCAGCGCATAAGGATGCAGGAGCCCGACAAATCTTCCGGCATATTCAAAATCAGAGTTTAGCGGTATACCCCAGGCGATATTTCCCAATGCCACGCCGATTAAAAGGCTTGACAAAATACTGGAGACACTGAAGCTGATATCCCAGAACTGACGCCATGTTTTGCCTTCCCGTTTGCTCCTGAAATCAATCGCAACGGCCCTGAAACAGCATCATGGCCATATAGAAACCTGAAAATGAGGTAGCATAGACCTCTGGAAATGCGGCAAAGAGCGCGCCTCCGCCGGTCACAAGCCAGACCTCGTTACCGTCCCAGACCGGGCCGATGGCATTGAGCATAATGCGTCTTTCTTTATCGGTCTTCGTGAACAGATGCAAAGCTCCGGTACCAAGATCGAAGCCGTCAAGTATGGCATACCCCATAAAGAGGACTCCCACCAGAGCGAACCATATTGTATTCAGGTCAAAACTCATGCCATATGCCCCTCTTTAAGCTCGAATTTTTCCGGGCCGGCCTTGATCTTCTCATTCAGAAGAAAGATAAACAGTGCAAAGAGAAGAATGTATATCAACGTGAACATTATCAAAGATAGAAGCACCTGTCCCGAGCCGACACTCGCCGAAAGACCATCTTCTGTCCTCAATAATCCGTAAACAATCCAGGGCTGCCGTCCCACTTCGGCGGTAAACCATCCCAACTGATTGGCGATTTGCGGCAACAGAACGGAAAATACCATAACATACAGGAACCAGCGCGTTTGGAACAATGAACCGGTTTTCCATTTAAAGGCCGCTATAAGCGCCAGCAGTATCAATAACATACCTATTGCAACCATTATATGATAGCTCTGGAATACGAGGTTGACCGGGGGACGATCCTCGGGTTCGAATGCCTGTAATCCGGTTACCGGCTCGGATGCATCCCAGGAAATCAGGAAGCTTAATAGCCCGGGGATTTCTATCCCGGTTACCTTCTCCTCTTCTTCATCGACCCATCCAAACAGGTATAATCCCGCGGGAGCGCTTTCGGGATAATGTGCCTCTATTGCCGCCAGTTTGGCGGGCTGATGCTTAGCCACTACATTGGCGCTGGAATGACCGGTTACAAGCTGAAGGATCGAGGCCACCACTGCAATAATCACTCCGATTTTCATCGAGCCTTTGGCAAAATCCACATGTTTATTTTTTAAAAGATAAAACGCGCTGACACTCAGCACAAAGAAGGCCGCCGCCTGCCATGCTCCCATGAAAACATGGCTGATGCGGTCCAAAAATGAGGGATTAAACACCACCTGCCAGAAATCGACAATCTCCGCTCGTGCAGCGTCGCCGACACCCACAATATGATGGCCGGCAGGAGTCTGCTGCCAGGAGTTGGCAACTACGATCCAGATAGCTGAGAAATGAGCGCCAAATGCTACCAGGATGGTCGAAATAAAATGCGTGCGCGGCTTAACCTTGTCCCATCCGAATACCAGAATAGCAAGAAAACCGGATTCAAGGAAGAACGCGAATATACCTTCTGCGGCAAGTGCGCTCCCGAAAACATCACCGACAAATCGTGAATATGTGGCCCAATTAGTACCGAACTGAAATTCCATCACGATTCCCGAGGCCACTCCAAGGGCGAAGATCAGCGCAAATATCTTTACCCAGAAACGGGTCATGTTGTGATACATCCGGTTTTTGGTCTTCATATAAGCGCCTTCCATAATTACCAGGAAGAGACCGAGACCAATACTCAAGGGCGGGAAAAGATAATGGAAGCCGATTGTGAAGCCAAATTGGACGCGTGATAAAATTTCGAGATCCATTCGAAGGACACTCCCCCAATACACGATTTGGATTTGCTCCAAAGCGCCTGTTAATCCTGAGGCAAATTTTACTAATGTTTAGGGATTACGTCAAGTCAATTTATCCGCTTTGTTAGTATCCACATCACGATAGCATTTAATATAAATACGCAAAACAAAAGCCCTCCGGATGGAGGGCTTATAACGGTTTTCACATACTTACAAAAATCTAATATTCCCAACCGCCTTCGATCACTTCAAACGGTCTTTGTCCCTTTTCAACAAAGCCTTTAAGAGTAAGCATGTATGCATGCCAGCCCTGATAATAATCCTTATTATAGCGACCCTGCTTGAAGCCCTCATGGGTCAGCCGCACACGAGTGCCGCTTTCCTCGGGCATTAATTCCCACGTGGCCTGATTACCCCCGTCTGGATCATAGAACCAGCTGTATCCCAGGCGGCGATTATCTTCGAGATCGGTAATTTTAATCGGACCAATCTGTTTACCGTCTTTACTGCGCCAGCCGACATCATAAACCCCGCCTATTCTGGGATCGATTTTTAAAACCGTGTCGGCAAACCACATGGAAAGAGAATTCTGATCAATCAATGCCTTGAATACATCCTCGGGAGAACGCTCGATCATAATCTCGCGTTCCACCTTGCCATCGGTAATATCGGTTAGGTAGTTCAGGCGATAATCCGCCCTGCCGGTTTCTATCAACCCGATAAGATTGGAGAGAGAGACAATCAGAGCATCCATCATAAATGATTCTTTCGGTATATCCCGATGCGTCAGGAATAATGTGGTCTGATCCTCACCGGAGCTTAAGCGGAACTCCATAGTTGTGGGGCTACCGTTTAGAGTGAACGTAAACTCGAAAATATTGGGAGGGTCATATTTCGAAATTTGGGCTTGTCCTTCGTGCTCAATGAAAGTAGACATAAAGGAGTGTGCGCCTCCAAAAACGAACCTCCCTCCGATCTGATGTTCTATCTCCACTTCGTCGCAAAACCATTGACGCAGCAGATCGCGGTCGGTGAGATGCTTGAAAACTACTGTATTTGGAGCCTTAATCGCCACTTTGAGGCCAATAGTACCCTTGGCAGCCATAGTACCCTCCTTCTGATTAAATTTTTATGGGGCAATACAATATAACAATGTTTTTGGAAAAAAGTGCATAAAAAAAGCCCTCCTGGGGGAGGGCTTTACAGTAAGTTCATTTATTTAAACCGTTTAGGTGAGCGGTTCTCCCAGACAACTATCAAGGGCGAGGCCATAAATACCGAAGAATAGGTACCCACTATGATACCCAGTATCAATGTCAGTGAAAAGTCGCGTAGTATCTGACCTCCGAAGATGAACAATATTATCACCACTGAAAGTGTCGTTACAGATGTTACCAGAGTACGGCTTAACACCTCGTTGATCGAAAGGTTGACCGTGGATACAAAGTCACCCTTGCGACGGAAGGTCTTCAGGTTTTCCCTGATCCTGTCGAACACAACCACCGTATCGGTTAATGAATAACCTGCCAGTGTTAGTAGAGCCGTGACCATTAAAATCGAGACTTCGCGTCCCATCAGAAACAGTATTCCCAGCACAAGCAGCACATCATGGAATGTCGTAAAGGTAGCGGCCACTCCGAATCGGAAATCGAACCTGATCCAGATATAGATCAGAATTCCCAAAATAGTCGCAAGCACCATCCACCCCGCCGAGCTTTTCAATGCCCGTCCGATTGAGGGGTCGGTGATACTCGACGACAGCCTGTGGAAGGGATTGTCCGGAAACTCGGCTGCCAGGATTGACATAACCTTATCCGCTATGATTTCCGAGGTGTTGACATCGGCAACCATCAAACTATCGGCGGCCTCCGCCTCGGTAACCTCCTGGGAAACATCTATCATCCCCGATTTCAGCTTTATCAAAAAGGCCAGCGTATCGCCCACATGCACTGTCTGAATTCGGGCCTTAGCCAGCCCTTCTGTGGCCAGGGCTGAACGCAGCTCCTCGGTGGTAACCTGCTCTTCGAATACTCCGGTGATTTCGGCGCCGCCTGAAAAATCGATGCTGAAGTTGGCACGTCCCAGCACGATCATGATAAATGCGGCAATTCCGATCAGAAGGAATATACCGGAGACAACAAAGGAATATTTTCTTTTGCTGATAAAATCTATACTTGTTTTACCTATTATTCTGAACATCGCGCATACTCCTCCTAAATACTCAGCTTCCTGTAGGTTTTTCTGAATTCGAATATCGTACGAGTAACAACCAGAGCCGAGAAGAGTGAGATCAATATACCGATCATCAGAGTCACGGCAAAACCTTTAACCGGCCCGGAACCGAGGGAATTCAGAATTATGGCAACGATCAAAGTGGTTATGTTTGAATCTATGATGGCCACTGCGGCACGACCGTAACCGGCATCGATAGAGGCACGTACGGTCTTGCCCGTACGTATTTCCTCTCTAATCCTTTCGAAGATAAGCACCGCCGCATCAACCGAAATACCAACCAGAAGTACGATACCCGCCACCCCTGGCACTGTTAACGCCACCGAGACATTAGGCATTCGATTCAGCATGGCCAGCACGCCCATCAGAACGAAAAGATTGAAGACCAGCGCGATAACCGCCACAATTCCCGAAGCGCGGTAGTAAAACACCATGAAGACCGCTACAAGGGCCAGCCCCAAAAGCGAGGCGGTCAGGCCGTTACGGATCGAGTCGCGTCCCAAGGAGGGACCTACGATAACATCCTCGCGAATTATCAGCTTGGTCGGCAAAGCGCCGGACTTCAGAACGTTGGCGAGCTGCACGGCTTCACGATACGTTGCGCCGGAACGCATACTTATCCTGCCGCTGGTGGTAATCTGGTTTTCGATTACCGGCGCCGATTCAACCCTGCCGTCAAGAATAATCGCCAGCGGTTTCTGCAGGTTGTTGCCGGTCACGCTGCCCCAGCGGGCACGATAATTGGATTTCACATTGAATAAAACTTCCGGCCGCCTGAACTGATTCGTATTGGGAGTAATGCCTTCCAGCGTTTCACCGGTAAATTCAACCCGCTTTTTAACCAGGTAAAGCTTGTCGTATAAAACACCGTTGTAGTCCACCGGGCCGGTCGAGAACAAAAATTCCGATCCGGCGGGAATAACTTCCTGAACCTCCGGATGGCGCAGAATCATCTGCATCTTTTCTTTGCTGGCGCCCCGGATATAAAAAGCCGACCTTTCGGCAGGCATCAGATAGGCGGAAATCGAGGTCTCGCCCTCCAAAGCCTTATCAAGATCAACAACCGCAGTATCGCCGATCGGAACCTTCGTTTCCTCTTCGGCCATGGCGGTATCGGTTTCCTCTCCCTCAACTGCGCCGGTATCCATTGTTTCCTCTTCAGCTGCTTCCTCTGTCTCAGTCTCCGCTACCGCAGCAGTATCCGGCTCTTCCATAGCGGTATCATCGGTCATATCCCCGAGTGTATCGTGCCCGGTGCCGAATTCGGCCGCCAGAACCGCATCAATTTTCTCGATGGTCTGGTCGGTCACAGTGGGTGTTTCCAGAAAACGGAATTCCAGTTTTGCAATCTGGGATATTTGTTTCTTGGCATCCGCCACCGAAATAGAATCTATACCTGGAATCTCGACCACGATTTGATTGTTTTTGCGTTTACGAATCTCAGGCTCGATAGTGCCCATACCATAGATACGGTTGGAGATAATAGTCAGAGCCTGGTCGGCGGCGTTGGACGCCCCCTCGGATGACAGGTTCGCCACATCAGGCTCAAGCACAAGCCTCAGGCCACCCTGAAGATCAAGACCCAGCTTGATCGACTGGCGGACCAGACTGGTGTAGCCCTCCGGGTCGGTTCTGCGCATCGTGGCCTTTTCTTCTTCACTCATTATCAAAAGCCGAATGCTGGGGAGCAAAAAGAAAAACGACGCAATCAGAATGACCGCAATAGCCACAATTCTTACCGTTTCAGTTCTTCGCATTCAGATGCATTCCTCCTAACTAATTAACATAGAAAATTAGTCAGACAATATAGTATGAATTCAGATGATGTCAACGAAAATATGAGATATAAGAATTCCCGTACTTTCCTATGAGATAAAGGGTTTTGCGTCAATACCTTAGTAAAATCATCTGATTTTTAATGAAACTTTGTGCTATGATTAACGAAAAATAGTTCGATTATAATAACAGGGGAGGCATATGTCTGGAACTTGCATTTTTATTTGACTATTATATGTATGCAGGTTAATTTAAACAGCTAGGGATTAATTTCATCTCTGGAGAACGTGAATGCTGAACAAAATTATATTATTTGTCTTCGCTTTACTGGTCATCGTATCGGGTATATATGCCCTGAGAGACGATAAAGAATTTACTACATCCTCCGATGAGGCCCATCAGCTCTATCTCGAATCGGAAGACCTGGCTTATAAGCTTTATTTCATGGAATCGAGCGATAAGCTGCATCAGGCACTCGAGCTTGACTCCAATTTTGCCATGGCTCTGGTAGCACTTGCCGAAAGATATAATATGTACGGGCACACAGAAAAGCGTGATTCCCTGCTGAAGCGTGCCCTTGCCCGGTATGATAGGCTCAAGGATTACGAGAAGCTTTATATCGATATAAGCAAAAACGCTTTCGAGGGCAACCAGGAGGTCGTCTATTCAAAGATTAAAGAATATGTAGAAAGATTTCCGAACCGCATTGAAGGCCATAATCTTATGGCGGTAAGCCTCTGGGAGAGAGGCGAAATAAAACAGGCCATCGAGGAATATGAAAAACTACTCGAAATCGATCCCGGTTTTACCCCGGCCTACAACCACCTGGGATATCTGGAATACAGTAACGGCAATTTCAACAAGGCCTTGCGTCATTTTGACAAATATCTACAGCTTTTGCCGGATCAGGCTAATCCGCATGATTCCCGCGGGGAAATTTTGATGGCTGTGGGACGATACGATGAAGCCCTGGACGAGTTCAAGACGGCCTATCAGATTGAACCTCAGTTCGATTTCGTGCTCTATCATATGGCCGAAGCCTATATGGCCAAAGGCATGTTTTCCAAAGCTGATCAGATTTTTAGAAAAATCGAAGACCTCTCCAATGAGACGATGGATACGCTTAATCTCATGACAACCAAGGGGCGTTCATACTGGCGCAGATGGGATCCGCAGATGGCAAAAGTGATGGCCGATTCGCTTCTAAAATTTGCCGAAGAGAGAGAATCTTTCGAATCCGCACGCTTCTGGGGAGATATCACCTATGGCTTCGCTTACCTCGTGGAGGATAATTATGAGAAGGCCGAGGAATACCAGGATAAGTCCATGGGGTTTATCGCTCAACCAGAAAAAAAAGCCGATCTTGAGTCATCCATCAGCTATAAAAGCTGGACTGAAATACTAAGAGCCTATATAAATCTTGGGCGTGAAAATTTCGAAGACGTGTTGGCTCTGGAAGAATTGGTTGATAATAAAATGTTCTGGAGGCCTGACCAGAAGATCGACATAAAAAACATCCTTGCTCTGGCTTATTTCAAACTGGGAGAAAAGGATAAAGCATTCAAAACGGTCCAGGAGAACCTGGAGCTAAATCCCAATCATTACTACACTCAGATAGTTTTAACTCGGCTGTATGAATGGGATGATCAGACCGAAAAGGCGGCTGAAACGCTCAGGAATCTTCTCAGAGGGGTTTTTGCCAACGCCGATCAGGACACGCCTCTTATAAAGGATCTACAGTCCTGGCTTTCTGAACTGACTCCTCAGGCGGCACAGCTTTAAACCTTTGAATATTACAGAATTAGTATAGATGCAAAATCCGGGAACCTTCCCGGATTTTTAATTGTAAACATATAAAATATCTATTTACAAACCGGCAACTTTGATTATCTTATCCGCCTTATGCTGAAGAAACTGCCCGTACAAATTGTGATTCTGCTTCTCGCCGGGATAGCACTTGGAGTCATCAACAATCTGATTTCACCAAATAAAATCCCCTGGGCACAGGAATACCGCGATCCATCCACTATCACCCACAGTGATACCGTCTGGGAGCCGTATTCATGGGAGCCGTCAACAGACACTGTTTTCAGCCTGCTCAATACCGAAATGGCATATATAGAATTTGTAAATCAGGAAGCAGTATTTGTTGATGCACGTTCGGCTGAGGAATATGCCGAGGGGCATATAGAGGGCGCACACAATATCGATTTCGAATATGCCGATGACCAGACTTTTCAGATGCAGATAGACTCCTTAAAAAAGCTGGCTGATCCCTCCGATCCGATAATTACCTACTGCTCAGGGACCGAATGTGATGCCTCGCTTCAACTGGCACGCTATTTATCCGATACTGAGGGATTTGATAATATTCATATATTTTTCGGCGGCTGGACCTTCTGGACCGAAAACGATCTGCCGATCGAATCGGACATTCACTCTGAAGGAGAATCAGCAGAATGAAAGCCATTATCAAAAATAAATGGATCACATTTGCCGCCAGAGTCATAATGGCATTCGTCTTTCTGTTTGCGGCATTCGATAAATTCGTTTATCCCCGGGACTTTGTTGGCGATATCGGCGCTTATCAGATAGTACCCGGAGGCCTTTTGAATCTTTCGGCAATCTTTCTTCCCGGCCTGGAAATAGTGATTGGATTGGCTTTGTTATTTGGCCTGTTTACACGAGGTGCCGCGGCAATTATGACCGGACTGATGGTGATCTTCATCGGCGCATTCGCTTTCAGCAACCTGCTCGGAATCGAGTTGTTCGACTGCGGATGTTTCCCGGTGCATCAGGAGCCGAATCTGCTGTTTATATTTGGACGCGATGTTATCTTCCTGGCCCTGGCATTAGTGGCATTGCTGGGACGGCATTTCTTTACCATCGATGATGTCATCGGCGCCACCAAAAACCAATAAGCACTCTATTCCTTCAACGTAAATCTCCAGTGGCAGAATTTCTCGCCATCGTATTCATCGGGAACGCATCTAACACATTCAGTCTTAATCCTTGAATCGATAGCTTCGGCAAAAGTGGTATACTCCACAATACCGACATCCTTGCATGGAAAAAGCGGCATATTCTTTCTCTGACGTGCCGACTGCACCCGGCAATTTATCATTTTAAGCTCAAGGGTATCATCGGAAATGCGTTTAATAGACTGCTCATTTATAAATGCATAGAGACGGAATTTCAGCGCTTCGGCTAATCCCTCAAGGCCGGGATTTTCTGAAAGACCAAGGAATTTCTTGATCCGTTTGGCCTCAATCGGCGAGAATCGTCCCCATGCCTGGGCATCGAGCTTCATAGCCTTCTCGATATCGAATTCCCTTTCAACGGCCTGAAACCAGAGGCCGTCATGCGCCAGCCATCTCTTGGCAAAACAGGATAGAAGCTCCCTGAGCTCCTCTTTATCGAGCATATCTGTTTGCGGAAATTTACTCACTTCAATACCTCCCAATAGCTGTAATTACTTGGATGAATAATCGATCGGACGATTGCGGATGACCGGAATCGAATATCGCATCAGCAGATCATCCTGGGCATAAACCTCAATCGTAACCGAACCGTTTACGGTTCTCATATTGCGCATAGGCGTAAATTCAAATTCCAGCGCGCCCTTCTTGCCCGGCTTGATTTTATTATCCTTGAGCTTAGGCTCACCCAGCTTAAGCGTATGGTCTACTACTTTTAAAGTTAATTCTCTATCGCTGTTATTTACAAGTTCAACTTCGACCTTGCCTTCAGTTTCCGGATCGGGTGGCGTATATTCCATCGATCTCGGCTCTGCTGTCAAATCCGGAGTTTTCATGGTAGGCGATTCCACGTAGGCACGGATTGCCAGCGGGAAAAGTCCGCGGGGTTCCATATTGGTGGTAATCTTTACGCCCTTTTCGGTATTTCCCGAGGCCCTGCCAGTGGAAAATGTTACCGGCATAACCGTAGAATCATTGACCGCCAGAACCTTCTTGTCAACCGGAGCTGTGGTACATGCGCATCCCGGCTTAATTTCGAGAATTTTCAAGGTATCATTGCCGACATTTTTGAGCACGAAATCATGCACTACCTTGGCCTCGCGCGGCACCATGCCAAAATCAAAAACGCGCTCCTTCAGGTCCAGACGCGCAGACTTCTGTGAACCCTGACCGAAAAGCATTCCTGCGGCGAGTATGAGAATGAAGAAAATCCCTATAGGCAGGTAAAGTTTTTTCATAATAACATTCCTTATCTTTTAAACCGTTAACAGCAATTGAATTTTATACATCCGGGGTAAATATTCGATCCGAATATTTCCGGAATTTGAAAATATAGCCCAAAAGCGAGAAATCGTCAAATTTATTATTTGTTTGCTATCTGCAAAATATTGTTGATTATATTACTCTATGATATTAAAATTTGGCAAACGGAATTCTCCATTACTTTAAAAATAAGACCATTCGAGTAATGCCAAGGAAAAAAGGCAAATCAAAGAAAAAGAAAGCTCCCAAAGCTGGTAAGACCGGCGGCGCGCCCAAACCGGGAAAAGGCAAACAGCCCGACCAGAAAAAACCTTCGCCGGGAAAGATTCCTCCCGACAAGCAGTCTCCTGAGGAAGAACAGGAGATCATTCCTGAAGAGGAAGGTCAGGAGCCAAAGCCCGATGAGAGCGGGGATATTTTAGAAGGCGGCAAGGAAAAAGAAGACAGGAAAAAGCCGCCGATCCCCGAAGGCAAAGAGGAAGGCGAAAAGCCGGAGGATAAAATTCCGGTCGGCCAAAAGTCCAAGGAAGAGAAAGAATCCGAGGAGACAGCCGAAGCACCAAAGAAAGAGGAGAAAGCTGCCGGGGAGACTAAAGAGAAAGAAGCTCCGGCAGAAGAAAAAGCAGAAGAAGCCAAAGAGAAACCAGCCGAAAAAGAGGCCGAGGCAGAAGAGAAGAAACCAGAGGAAGAGTCCGGGGAGAAAGAACAGGAACCTGAAAAGGAAGAGTCCGAAGAGAAACCGGCTGCAGAAAAGGAAACCCAGACCGAGGAAGAAACCGAGACGCAGGAGGAAGCTGAGGAGGAACCTGAGGATGAAGAAACTCAGGCTGAGGAGAAGACCGAGACCGAAGAAACTCCCAAAGAAGAAAAACCGGCTGCGGAAGAGGATATAGAAGAAGAAACTGCCCAAGAAGCTTCGGCCAGGGCTGCCCCAGCCGAGGAGGAGCCCGCGGCTGAGGAAGAAGAAAAATCCCCGGTTGAAGAAGTCAAAGAGGAAATCGCCGCAACCTGGGGCAAGATTCAGGAAATCAAGGGCAAAGTTGAAGAAGCAGCGAATCAGGCGCTCGATGCGCTTCCCCCCGAGATCAAAGAACTCTGGGAAGAAAACAAGGCCAGGCTTCAGGAGCTTGACGGTGGTATCATAGATAACCTGCGTCAGGCCTACGAGGACGCCCGAGATTTATGCGCCGACTGGGAGGCGGCCGGCAATGATGTCGGTGATTCCATTACCGAAGCCGAGGAAGTCTACGAATTGGCTCAGGAAGCTTTCGATAAGGGCCAGGAAGCAATAGAGACTGCGGGCGGTTATATTGAGGACGGCACGATATTGGAAAAACTGGGCGAGGTCTGGGGTCTGGTTCAGGAAGCCAAAGACAAAGGCATGGAGGCCAAGGATAAAGCTGAATCGGCCTGGCAGAAAATCCAGGACGCCCAGGAACACTGCTCGGGAGAAGAGGAAGAAGAAGCAGCCGAGGAAGAAGAGGAAACCGCGGCTGAGGATGAAACAGAAGAGGAAGCTGACGAGGGTGAAGAGGAAGAATCCGAGGAAGACGAGGAAGATGAAGAGTCCGAGGAAGAAGAGGAGGAGGCTTCTGAATTCGCGGTGGCACCGAATCTGACCAATACAATCGTCCTTGAAGGAATTTCTCCCGGTGAAGAAGAAGAGGAAGAGGAGATCGAGCCGGGCGAAATCCATATTATAGAAGTTGCCGATATAACATTCAGAACCAACAGCGCAGTCCCGGCGCCTCTGGAAACTCCCGCCGACGAGGGCGGACGAGTGCCCGCTCTGCAGGCGGTGCGCCTGACCCTTCTTTACGGCAATCAGGTACCGGAACATCAACTCCTGGTGGCCGGACATACCGATACAACCGCCACTCCCGAATTCAATTTCGAACTGTCGGCATATCGCGCCAAGTCAATTCACGCTCTAATTACCAATGATGTCGAAGAATGGCGCGAGTCCGTGATTGCAAAAAACAAGGTCGAAGATCGTCAGTCGATATGCAAATATTTCGATGGCTATGAGGATATAGAATCCGATCCCGGCCCGATTGACGGCGTCGAGGGAAACATGACCCGCACAGCTACACGGGGCCTTCAGGAAGGCTATAACCGCATATTCAATGATGATATAACCGAGGACGGGATCTGGGGAGGACAGACCTGGGGCGCGGTATTTTCGCTGTATCAAAAGCTTCTGGATGACGGTCTGGGTGAGGATGTAAGTGCCGCAGAGCTGCGCGGCCAGCTCACATGGTTCTCCAGCCGCCAGATGTGCGCCTGCGGGGAGTCGATTCCCAAGGATCATCCCGGCGCCGACAATTACAGAAGTGAAACCAACCGCCGTGTGGAAATACTCTTCTTGAGCCCCGAAGAGGAAATCGAATTTACCTGCTGTACTGAGAACGGGCCGTTTGCAGAGACAACCTGCGACCGGGATTCATGCCCCCTCTACGGCCTGGATGAAACCGGACAACCGGCCCATAACTTTATAAATATTACGGAAGATGATCTGGTGGAGACCTCCGATGTCAAGGTCATACTGAGGGATGTTTTCGGTAATCCAATACCCGACCAGGCCTACACGCTTGAATTCGTGGGCGGCTCGCGCTCGGGAACGAGTGATGGGAACGGAATAGTGCTGGAAGAAAATGTGCCGGAGGGCGAAGTACGGATCATTCTGGAAGAAAGTAAATACGCCAGCTTTGACCTGGATGATGAGCCGGAAGAGGATGTTCTGGATACATTCGGAGATGAAGAGGAAGAACCAATACAGATCTAGATAGAGTAAAAAAACTCAGGATGTAATAGTATAAATTATGCCAAAGAAAAAGGGCAAACCAAAGAAGAAGAAAAAAGCTCCCAAGCCGGGCAAAACCGGCGGCACACCTAAACCGGGAAAAACCGGCGGAGCACCGGGACCTGGCAAAATTCCTCCCGATAAGCAAAAACCGGAAGAGGAACAGGAGATTCTTCCGCAGGAGGAAGGTCAGGAGCCAAAGCCGGATGAGACCGGGGATATCTTAGAGGGCGGCAAGGAAAAGGAAGATATAGAAAAGCCGCCTATTCCGCAAGGCAAAGAGGAAGGCGAAAAGCCCGAGGATAAGGTCCCGACTGGTAAGGATTCCGAGGAAGAATCCAAAGATGAGAAGACACCCGCTGAACCAAAGGATGAAGAACAGGCAGCCGAGAAGGAGGCTCCTCCCGAGGAAGAGGTAGAGGAAGAACAAGCCAAAGAGAAAGACGAGGAAGAGGCCGGAAAAGAAGAAGAGAAGCAGGAGGAAGAGCATCCGGAGGAAAAGGAAGAATCCGAAGAAAAAACAGAGGAAGAGGAGCCTGCCGAGGAGAAGGCCGAAGAGGAGCCTGATGGGGAAGAAACGCAAGAAGAACCTTCTGAAGAGGAAGTAGAGGAAGAGCCTTCCGAAGGAGCTCCGGCAGAAGAACCGGTTCCCGCCGCAGAGGAAGAGGAGAAATCTCCTGTCGATGAGGTAAAAGAGGAGATCAATGCCGCCTGGGGCAAGATTCAGGAGATCAAGGGCAAAGTCGAGGAAGCTAAAAATCAGGCACTGGACATGCTCCCTCCGGAAGTCAAGCAACTCTGGGAAGAAAACAAGGCCCGTCTGGAGGAACTCGACGGCGGTATTTTAGATGATTTAAGGCAAGCTTATGAGGACGCCCGTGATATGTGCGCTGACTGGGAAGCGGCCGGTAATGATGTTGGAGATGCCGTAACGGAAGCCGAAGAAGTATATAATATTGCCCGGGATGCTTTTGATAAAGGCAAAGAAGCAATCGAGACCGCCAGCGGTTATATAGAAGACGGCACCATTCTTGATAAGCTGGGTGAGGTGTGGGGACTGGTCCAGGAAGCCAAAGACAAGGGCATGGAGGCCAAGGACAAGGCCGAATCAGCCTGGCAGAAAATCCAGGACGCTCAGGAGCACTGCTCAGGTGAAGAAGAACAGCCCCCCGAAGATGAGATTCCCGATGAGCAGGCTCCCGAGGTTGAACCGCGTACCACTCAGGCGGTAATCATCCCGCCCGAGGGACGTACCGATGATGGTGCCGGGGCAATTGTCCGGCAGGACTCACTCTTCCCAACCGAATACCCGGCTTCGCAGAATTACGACCACAGGGCGAATAATATGAGTTCTGAGGCATGCCTTCAGGAGCTTGCGGACATGGGTGTGGATTTCGACTGGATCGAGCGCGATCCGATTCCCGATGCCATAGTCCTGCCGCGACCCGTATTCATATTGGGAATCCGTCTTAAATACAACGCAAGCTGCCGTCCCGAAGAGAACTGGGAGCCGCCCGAAGCGCCCTCCGGCGAACGTGAAGAATTCGATATCAATGCCGGGCCACAGCGTAGGGGA
Organism: uncultured Ignavibacteria bacterium; assembly: GCA_964496505.1. Taxonomy (GTDB): domain Bacteria; phylum Zixibacteria; class MSB-5A5; order JAABVY01; family JAABVY01; genus JAABVY01. The sequence goes on from CAZBZV010000035.1 coordinate 39,726, forward strand.
CGAAGTGGACGTTCCATGGATGTCAAGGCGGCGTTGGCACTGGCGAGATTTTTCAGCTATCTGCATGAGCTGGATGTCAAACAGGTCGACCATGCCGGTATCTTCCCGGGACGCGGTGATATCAACCGTCCCAGCGAGAGAAATCCCCATGTCTGGGGCAAAGCGATTGATCTATGCTGGTTTTACCTGAGCAATGGCGACCGGCATGAGGTGGCGGGATTTAGAGGTCTGCCGATGTCGCAGGCACAAGCCGGCAGCAATTGTCCGGACTGGGGGCCGCTTGAGGAAAATCCGACAACTCACAAGGAGAGATTTCTGCGCCAGATGGATATTCAGCTCAGACGGCACTGGACCTGCGTTTTAAGCCCCGACGACACCTCACGCGGTGTGGGAAGGGGAAACCATACCACCCATTTCCATGTTGATGTACATGAATACCGCGGATATTGATAGCGGTACTTCACGGTTATAAATCAAGGGAGGCGAAATGGCAAAAATATTATCATTGAAATCCGCATTGTACACAATCGCACTGGTATTTATTCTGATGCTGTTTTCCACAGGATGCGGAGGAGGAGATGAGTCGGTTGAAAGCAAATCCGAACCGTTGTCATCAGAGGAATTTCAGGCCGCCTACGACAGCGCCCAACTCGAAAAAATCTTTTATCTCACCGATAAGCAGGCCGAAAAGTTGTCCGGTTTTCATGGTAACTATCTGGATTTGATAAATTTACAGGAATTGACAATCAGGCAGGCGTCTAATCTGGCGGAATTCGAGGGCAAGGGACTGGATTTGTCAGGTCTTGATTCGCTTTCTGCTGATCTTGCCGATGAGCTTGCCAAATCACAGGCTTACCGGCTTTATCTCAATGGCTTAATGAGAATTTCCCCCTCTGCGGCCTCGGAATTGTCCGATTTCGAGGGTTATGAGTTATTTCTGAACGGCCTTGAGCGCCTTGGAAACGAACAGGCCTCAGCTCTGGCAGGGTTTGACGGTAAGTCACTTTATCTGAACGGCTTAAAGAGCATCACCGATACAGAGGCTGATGCTCTCTCCAAATCCGCGGCCATATATCTGACCCTGGATGGACTGGCAGTGATCAATGACCGGCAAGCCGATTTGCTCTCCCAATTTAAGGGTAACGGCTTATCTCTAAATGGATTAACACAAATCACGGATTCTCAGGCAAAAGCGCTGTCTTCATTTGCCGGAACTGAGCTATTTTTAAACGGCATTACGCAGATAAATGATCTGCAGGCCGAGATGCTTGCTGACTTTGAAGGCGAGCAGCTTTATCTGATTGGACTCGAATCACTGAATGAAAACCAGGCCAAAAGCCTGGCCACATTTGAAGGAGAGCTGTTTGTCGACAACTTGGATGAAAATTCGCGGGCACTTCTGAAACAAAACGACGGCAATTAACTCCAAAATTGAGGGCAGGACTAAAGTCAAAATCCAGCACCTTGTGAAAAATTTATTTTAATACATGTGGATCATCAATATTAATTTGACTAATTCGGTAAAATTTATATATTCTCTGCCTAAAGTTTAGCAAAACTCTTAGGATTTTCGTATTATCATAAATGGCATAAATTAGCAAGTCTTTTACTTAAAAGTGGATTGGATCACAGCTTAAGCGAGGATTTAAATGTCAGTAATTCAGATTCTGATTTATGTAGCAGCTCTGGTTTTTCTTGTGACAAATATCACAAGATTTGTGCGAATGGCATCCACACCAATACATCTCCGCTGGGAATTGTACCCGGTTGCCCATGATGTCAAACGCTTCAAATACGGCGGATCGTTCCTTGAGGAAGCCGATTGGTATACAAAAAAATTACACAAATCCAAGCTGGGAGAGATGCGTGTCATGCTTCCGGAAATACTCCTTATGAAGGGAGTTTGGGAATATAACCGCAGTCTCTGGCTCTGGTCATTTTTATTCCACATCGGCCTCTACCTTCTTTCCGGTTTGATCATAATTCTTCTTCTGGGCGGAATAATTATCGGCCCGAATATTTTTTACGGTTATGATTCTCTTTCGATAGTTGGCCAGATAATTTACAATCTCAGTTACGCAATGCTAATTGCCGGCTGTGCAATTGGGACTATTGGTTCGCTGGGATTGATCATAAAGCGTATGAGCGACCATGAGATGTCTGCAAGCTCGACATTTGGATCATATTTCAATCTGTATTTCATCGCTGCGATATTTATATCGGGACTGGTACTCTTTTTCAGCGGAAATGCGGTTGAAAAGCTGATTAAATTTTATTATTCACTGATAACTTTCCAGGCAATGCCGAATCTGGGTGCGGCTTTTGCAGTTCATGCGGTTATAAGCGGGCTGTTTCTGCTGTACCTGCCGTTTACACATATGACTCACTTTTTCATGAAATACTTCACCTATCACAAGGTCCGCTGGGAAGACACCCCCAATATCAGGGGCAGCAAGCTGGAGAAGAGGATACAGGAACAGCTTTCTTACCCGGTGAGCTGGTCAGCGCCTCATATCGGGGCCGACGGTAAGAAAAATTGGGCCGACATCGCCACCGAGGAGGGTGAGAATGGCAAAGAATAGAGTAAAGATTGAAGACATAAGCAAACCATCGGAGAAGCTTACTCATCTCAATATCGATGAGATGATGCCGCTGCCTCCACCCTACGACAAAATCGAGGAACAGCCGGGATGGAAAAGTCTTTCGGATGATGCAATAGAGAATCTTGAAACCAGCCTCGACGACACAATTGCGATCGGTATACCCAAGCCAAAAAATGAAAAGGAAGAAAAAGAGCTGGTGGAAAAATTCCTGCGCGGGCTGGAGAAGCTGCTCCAGAAAGAAAACAACTGGACTTTCCTGCAGCCCCTGCTTCTATCGCTGGAACATTGCGCCAAATGCCAGACATGTACAAAGGCCTGTCCGATCTACGAGGCCAGCGGCAAGCAGGACATTTACAGGCCCACCTACCGTTCCGAGGTTTGGCGCAGAATCGTGCACAAGTATCTGAAGCCGGGTGGAAAATTTTTCGGCCGTCTATCACACGGCGATATTGATCTCAACTGGACTACAGTTGCGCGCCTGATGGAGCTGTCTTACAGGTGCACACTCTGCCGCCGTTGTGCGCAGACCTGCCCGATCGGCATCGACAACGGCCTGATCACTCATGAGCTTCGCAAAGTGTTCAGTCAGGAGATGGGGATAGCCCCCAAGGAGCTGCATGAAAAAGGCTCGGTTCTGCAACTGGAAGTCGGTTCATCTACCGGTATGAATGCTGAGGTGGTCAAAGACAATATCGAATTTATCGACGAAGATATGCAGGATTTGACCGGAATTGAGGTGCATACGCCCTGGGATAAAAAAGGCGCTGATTTGCTTTTGATTCATAATGCCGGTGAAATACTGGCCTGGCCGGAAAATCCCGGAGCATTTGCGATAATACTGGAGAAAGCCGGGATCGACTGGACATTATCATCCGAGATCGCGGCTTACGACGGCATCAACTATGGGCTCTGGTACGACGATTTCCAGCTCGGCAAGGTAGCTATCAAGCATGCCGAAGCCGCTAAAAATCTGGGTGTCAACAGGATTGTAGTGGGTGAATGCGGGCATGCCCATAAAGCCCTGACCGTCATCGCCGACCGAGTTTTAACGGGAGACTTCAATATTCCACGGGTCAGCGCCATGACTCTTCTCGAGGAAATCGTTTTCTCGGGCAAGATCAAATTCGATCCCTCCAAAAATGATTTCCCTGTCACTCTTCACGATCCCTGTAATATGGTACGATTAATGGGCATTGTCGAGCCGCAAAGGCGTATTCTGCGGTATCTCTGTCCTCAGTTCCGTGAAATGACGCCGCATGGAGTAAATAATTACTGCTGTGGCGGCGGATCGGGATTTGCCATCATGTCAGGACATAATTTCCAGGATTGGCGTCTGGCAGTTTCGGGACGTATGAAGCTGAAACAGGTTATAGAGGCCTTCGACGATCATCCTGAACCGGAGACCAAAAAGTACCTCTGTGCTCCCTGTTCCAACTGCAAGGGACAGCTCAGGGACCTGTTCAGGTATTACGGCGTGCAGGAAAAATCCGGAATCATTTATGGCGGCCTGGTTGAGCTGATTGTCAATGCTATGGTTGACATCAAGCAGCCGTTTATTAATTTTGATGAGATGCAATAAAAAGCAAAACGGGAGGTAATCATATATGGCAGAGGATAAACTGATTCTGGTTGTGGATGATGAGGCTGATGTAATCTCATATCTTACTTCGCTTCTTGAAGACAGTGGATACCAGACAGTCTCAGCTACCGACGGGGCCGAGGGTTTCAAGCTGGCCAGGGAGAAACAGCCCGCCCTGATAACACTCGATATTACCATGCCTGCGGAATCGGGCGTTAAAATGTTTCGAAATCTTCAGGAAACCGAGGAGACCTCCAAAATTCCAGTAATAATTGTAACCGGAGTTTCATCGGAGTTCAAGCAGTTCATCGAATCGAGAAAGCAGGTGCATCCACCGGAAGCGTATTTCGAAAAGCCAATCGATAAGGATGAGTTTATTGCCAAAGTTAAAGAATTGGTTAGCTGATAAAAATTAAAACATATTTAAGGCGGGCATCGAGTTTTTGCCCGCTTTTTTCATTTATGAGGGAAACAATAAAAGCCGTCCGGTAAAACCGGACGGCTTTTTTATTCGGAAAGATCAGGGACGAATTAAAGTCCTGATCCATATTTCCTCATTCTCTTAGAACGGACAGCAATCGCCGCCAAGACCATCC
>CAZBZV010000036.1:0-43464 GCA_964496505.1 uncultured Ignavibacteria bacterium
AATCTGTAAACCATGTGACCGGAACTAAGTGTAAACTATGTCTCAGGAAGTACATGTATATTTCTAACGATATTCTAATCGGAAAGAACAATAGCAAGCATGCAATCCAAGATTTCTAAATCAGGAAAAAAGACATATTATGTTATTGCAAGCATGCGGAGAAAGCGAAAATCGTATACCAGATTGCTAAATCAAATATAACATCAAGTCTACTTCAGAATCCGCTCGGAAATGGGAGGATTTTTTGTTGCATTATACTCACCGCGATAATAACTTGTAATAAGGTCGAGCCGATTTGATTCAAAGAGCTATCTATATCTGGGAGGCAACGATGGTTAGACTGTTTTCAGCACTCTTGCTTAATGCATGTTTACTATTTTCAACGCTTTCCGCGCAGGATTTGAATGGAAAATTTAATATCTCGCCCCTTGCAGGAGTCGGAATTCCGATGGGTGAGATGGCGAATGATGAATCTGAAGCTATATTGAATGGAGATGCTGCCTTCAGGAGCACAGGCTACAAGTTCGGGATTAATGCTGAATATTTCCTCATGTCTAATCTTGGTGTAGGCCTGGATTTTCTCTATATAGCGTTTGGCTCAAAAGATTTCAGACTAATGGGCGTCACAATCGATTCCAGAAGCACGATATCGGCCATCATATTTGGCGCGCACTTGAAATATATCTTTATACCCGACGGAAGATTGAAGCCATACGCTATGGGCGGCATGGGGATTTACGGAAGTACCTTTGAAGACGTGGAAGGAATTGTTTTTGACGTAGAAGAATTTGATAGAATTGATGTTGATATAGATACGGAGCTGTTTGCGATATTCGGGGGAGGTCTAATGTACTTTATCTCACCTCGCATATCTCTCTTTGGTGAGTTGACATTGGATTATGCCATGACGGATGGCGCGACGGTGAAATATGACGATTTGGTACTAGGGGAGATTGGTGAGAATTACTACTTCATTGATATGGCTGCGGGTATAAATATCTGGTTTGGCGGAATTGAGTAACAATAGTGCCTCAAAATGACCATTGACATCCAAACCCTCATATTGTAGATTTTCAGTGTAATATAAATACAGGGGTGGTCTTTAAAGACCTGAGATCATACCCTTTGAACCTGATGCGGGTAATGCCGCCGGAGGGAGTTGTAATGTACTCGCCAAAATATCCTGTCCTGAAAACTGAAACACAATAACCCCCGATAAGCATTACCTGTCAGGCCCTGCACGGTTGGTCAGAGATCAGCATGGCCGGAAGGAGGTATTGAGATGACTCAATTAGAATATGCAAAAAAAAGTATTGTTACAGAGGAAATGAAAACAGTGGCGGCTGATGAAGAAGTCAGGTTTGATGATCTTCTAAAATGGATGGCCGAGGGAAAGGTCGTTATACCCGCAAACAGAAATCATAAAAATCTCCATCCATTTGGCATTGGTTATCCCTTGAGGACAAAAGTCAACGCCAATATAGGCACTTCGGAAAACAATACCTCCCTGGAGCATGAGTTGATGAAGCTGGAAATAGTTGAGAAGCTTAAAGCTGAATCGATCATGGACTTAAGCACTGCCGGTGACCTTAACAAAATTCGACAGGAAATTATCGACCGATCAAAAATTCTGGTCGGCACTGTGCCGATTTATCAGGTCATGACCGAACAATTTGAGCAGATTGACAAGATTGATATCGATGCAATTCTTGAGGTAATCGACCTCCAGGGGCGCCAGGGAGTGGATTTCATCACGGTGCACTGCGGGATCACACGTGAAGCGCTGCCGCTTGTGGAAAAGCGTGTCATGGGAATTGTTTCCCGTGGCGGTGCATTTCTGGCGGCATGGATGAAAATCCACGACAGGGAGAATCCATTGTATGAGTATTATGACGACCTGCTTGAAATCGCCCGCAAATACGATATGACCCTGAGCCTTGGAGACGGGCTTCGTCCGGGCGCGATTGCCGATGCCTCCGATGAAGCTCAATTCCATGAACTGCGAAAAATAAACGAACTCACTAAGCGCGCACAGGATGCGGGCGTTCAGGTTATTGTGGAAGGCCCTGGGCATGTGCCCTTAAACCAGATAGAATCCAATATGAGTTTACAGCAGGAGCTTTGCAACGGCGCGCCGTTCTATGTTCTTGGCCCTCTCACAACCGATGTGGCGCCGGGATACGATCATATTGTGGGCGCAATCGGCGGGGCTCTTGCGGCATTCCACGGAGCTTCATTCTTATGTTATGTCACGCCTGCGGAACATCTGCGTCTGCCATCCAAGGAAGATGTGCGCGAAGGTGTTATCGCCTCCAAGATCGCAGCCCACAGCGCCGATATCGCCAGAGGCAAGAGAAGTGCGTGGCAATATGACGGGATCTTTTCCGAAGCTCGCAGGGATTTCGACTGGGAGACCATGTTTAAGATGGCGATCGACGACCGCAAACCACGTGAATACAGGAGAAGAAGTACACATAATGATTTCGAGGAATGTTCAATGTGCGGGAAATACTGTGCAATGAAGGTACAGGATAAGGCAGCCAAAAAATTGAAAAAGTAGGTATAAGTTGTCTATGGGATCAAATCCCGGATGAATCTTCGCGCCTCAGCCGGACTTTTTATGAAAATAAGGTTTTTTGAATTATGGTGCGAATTTAACTTTTCATATATCTTTGGATAATGATCGCGGCGATAATTCCAGATCCACTTGAAAAAACCGAAATCGATTTTCTCCGGACATCCCTCAGCCATATCAAAGCGCACCTTGCCAAGACTTGTAATAATTCGCTTGAAAACCCGCCAAAGGCAGAGACGGCGGGGAAAACCCATGAATATTACCGTATCCGCCCGTGGCAGCCTGATATCAAGCGAACTGTCATAGGAACCACCGATAATCCATTTATCTGGTTCAACAAGCTCTCGAACTTTGGCTCGCCATTGATCAGCGGGAGTCTCGATCCATCCCGGATTCCAGAATTCTTTGTCCAGATGAATTACCGGTAAATTGATTCTCTTGCTGAGCTTTAATGCGAATGTCGATTTGCCGGCGCCCGGACTTCCGATTACCAATACTCTCTTCATTTAAATATTCGAATAATAAAAAGCATGCCCTTTATCGGGCAGGCCTATATTATATAATATTTTTAAATGAGATGGATTTTTATTTTGTTAGTATCTCCCGAATTTTATCGGCTACCCGGCTTGCGGCTCCGTCATAGTTGGCCATGACTGCCACAGTATGGCCCGAGTCCATGTACATGTCCAGCATGGCATTGATTCCCGGCGCACCTCCGCCGTGCCCGACTATTCTATGGCCATTGATCGTCTGATCTTGTATTAGATAGGCATAACTTATTTCCTGACCACGCTCGGTTTTCCCGGTAGACATGAGTTTGAATGATTCTTCACTCATGAGCTTGTTATTGCGAAGCGCTTTATCAAAAGCAAGCAGGTCTTCTACTGTGGAGTAACCACCTCCCGCAGGCCCGCCCTTGACGGCGTGCATGAACAGGTTATTGTGCCAGATCCCTTCAGGGAGCATGCTCCCGTCATAATTCATTTTTGTATAGCCGATGGCCAGATTCTGAACGGGGATGTCCACCTCGAAGCATCCGCTGTTTATCATGCCGGCCGGCCCGTAAATATTCTTCTTGATGTATTCATAATAGCTCATATGGCTGACTTTTTCGATAATCATACCAAGGACAATTGGACCGGAATTGCTATAGTGAAAGTCGCTGCCCGGTTCGAACAGAAGGCTGTCTTTAAAGATTAAAGAAGCGAGTCCATCGACAGTCTTCAGTTCCCAGAACGATGTGTCGAACATCTCATCCCAGTAATCCTGCATGCCCGATGTATGGGTAAGAAGATGATGAATAGTAACTTTTCGGGCAATCTCCGCATTGGGGATATTGGGCAGATGCATGCCGACTTTGTCATCAAGTGAGATCTTTCCCTGTTCGACAAGCTGCATGATTGCGGCACCTGTAAACATCTTGTTCATCGATCCCAGATTGAATTTGGTGTCTAATTTATTCGGGATATTGTAACGTTTGCAGGCTTCGCCATATACCCTTTTGTAAAAAGGTATACCGTCTTTGGCAATCAGCACTGTACCGGAAAATTCATCATTGGCCGCAAGCTCCTCTATATATTTATCCAGAAATTCTATCATTTCATTATGCGAGAGTTTTTTATCTGGCAAGGCATATTCAGGGCTCTCACCCGGCCGGGCGGAGATCATCAGCACCCTGGAAGCATCATTGGAATCGAGATAAATTGTCAGATCAACCCATTCTATATTGCCGGCAGGTTTCATCGCTTTAAGAAGGGCTGAGATGCTCAACTCATCCGATTTTTTTATATTCTTTAATTCAAGACCATGGGTATCCTCATAGACCTGCCGAAAAAACCCGAGCCTTCGCTTAGCAGACTCTGGATCGTTGGACTCTTTCCATTTAGTGGCAATAAAATCACTCCACATCTCCTCATCTCCGGAGTTGAAGTATTCAAGCAGTGCCTTCAGCATCCTGCCCGAGGCTGTTTCGGGAATTTCAAAATCAGTACTATGAGCTGCCTGCGGCAATGCCAGAATTGACATGAATAGAATAGCTGCTGAAACCAATATTCTTTGTAACATTGAATAGACTCCCCGTTTATTAAATTGTACCTGTGTATAATATGTAAGAACTTACGTAATAACAATAATAATAGTTGCATCACGAGTCTTGTTATAAATGCGTAAAATAAAATCCTTGTAGGCGATTGATAAATGGGATATTATTAGGGTACAATTATTACAGAAGGTCAGCCAATGGCTCTTATACAAAAAATAAAGGATATTGCGGGCTTACGGTTCAACCTGATTCCCAACCGACATCGCTTTGGATCGAAAATATACAAGCAATACGGATTCCTGCAGCAAAGCCAGTGGTGGGATGAGGGACGCCTTAGAGATTATCAATTAACGAATCTACTGAAACTTGTAAGGCATGCCTATCACAATACAAAATTCTACCGCAGTCATTTCGATAAGGCCGGAATCAAGCCGGAGGATATCAGGTCGTTCGAGGATTATCGAAGGATTCCCTGCATAACCAAGGATCATCTTCGGGACGATCTTGAGTCTATGAAGGCTGCCGATTTCCAAAGTTACTGTCCCATTCTGACTCATACCGGCGGTTCAACTGGCAGACCGGTGGTTTTGTATCGCAGCAAATACAGTGATATATTCAGGGCCGCGGTCGAATGGAGGGGCTTTGCCCTGGGCGGCGTCAAATATTATGATCGCAAGCTGCATACCTCGGCTAGTCTCACGAAAGATCACTCGATCGAACCATGGTATTATGATTACAGATTGCGAAAAATCGTAATACAGATAGTTTCGATTGATGATAATCAATTGGAATTATTTGTTGAACTTTGCCGCCGTTTCAAGCCGTCTGCAATTGAAAGCTATATTGAATATCTTCGATTGGCCTCGAAGTATCTATTACAAAACAATATTACCGATCTTCGTCTGAAGGGGATTTTTCAGAGGGGAGCAAAAATTACTGAAGAAGATCGGGATTTGGTTGAAAATTCATTCGGCTGCAATCTTTACGATTATTACGGCATGCGCGAAAATGCGGTCTCGGCCAGTGAATGCGATCATGGCAGCCTTCATATAAACTCAGAATTCACACTGATTGAATTTGAGAATAATGCAGTGCCGGCCTCTGTCGGCGAGGAGGCTGAGATCATCGGTACGAATTTGCATAACCACGCTCTGCCGTTGATAAGGTACCGCACCGGAGACCGAGGTCTGTATCTCGATAAAAAATGCACATGTGGAAGAGGGCTGCCGTTAATGGAAATTACCGGCGGACGGGATCGCGACTTTATAGTCGTAAAGGGAAAATACATTTTTATAACCCATCATATTACTCATGTCCTCGGCCAGCTTGTGCAGGTGGAAAAGCTTCAGCTTTATCAGCCGGATGAAAAGAATATTGTAATAAGGATAGTGCCGGGAAAAAATTACGACAAATCCTGCGAAATGCCGATTGTAGAAAAACTTCGTGAGATCGCCGGGGATGAGATCGAAATAAAAATCGAATATCATGATGACATCCCCTACACCCACCTGGGAAAATACCGCTTTGTAGTTTCTGATATCAAGCAGAATCCTTAAAGTTATGTCGGAATTGCCAGTTTTAATTAAGCTTGACTAAAAGGGAATATTAGCTATTATTATGGGGTACGCGCCTTACACTCGATTTTTATCGGGAAATACAGCCATTAGAGATTTTGCGAAGCGGATCATACTATTAAATAATTCATAGTTCTCAGGACTTTTCAGAGGTCTCATAACTTGATATCTACTCCAACCGCGATTTAAATATTTTCAACTCAGGAGGTATGTCTGTGATACAATCGTTTATGCAAAGATCAAAATTAACCATTTCAGCGGCAATTTTGCTTTCGCTTATGCTGGCCCTTCCGCTTGCGGCCCAGCAGAAAGAGGGCTTCAACGGCTTCGAACAGGATAAGCAGGCCGAACTGGGTCAGTTACCCCGATGGAGAGACGGGGGGGCGCCCTATAACGATAAGCAGTCTCTGGAACCATTACAGGTCAGCCTGGAGGCCCTGAAAGATATGCCGACTACCGGTTATATTGAATCCCCGCCGGAATACTCGGCCTCGCGCGGTGTGCTTTTCAGCTATTTCTCCACGGCCTGGGATGGGGTTGTAACGGATATGGTGGTGGCATTAACATCCGATCCGGCTTATGATGAAATCGCTTATGTTTGTGTAACCAACTCCTCTCAGCAGAGTAATGCCTATTCCGCTTTCTCCTCCGCGGGTGCGGATATGAGCAAGGTGGAGTTTATTGTAGAGCCCATGGATGCGCTCTGGATCAGGGATTACGGCCCGCATTTCATCTGGCAGGATAATACCCTGGCTCTGGCCAACAGCCAGTATTATCCCACACGTACTCTGGATAACTTTATTCCGGAGCTTGTGGGTACGGATCATTTCCAGATTCCCACTTATGATATGGGCCTTTACTATTCCGGCGGAAACTTCCAGCCGGGAAAGAACCGTAACGGCTTCGTGACCGCGCTAATTGAGCTCGATAATCCCAGCAGCGAGGGGTTCGACCCGAATTTTATTGCCGGGCTGTATCAAAAATATCAGGGAATTGATACTTTGCATATAATGCCCCAGCTTCCGTTCAGCGTTGACGGTACCGGGCATATCGACATGTGGATGTATATTGTCGACGAGGACGATGTCATTATATCGGAATTCCTGCCCGGCTCCAATGCGACTGCTATTGCTATCACAGATAACGCGGTGCCCTATATGGAAAGTCTTGGTTATACGGTGCATCGCACACCGGCCTGGAACTCATCTCATCCATCTACCGGTTACCTGACTCACTGGACTTACACCAATGCGCTGCGTGTAAACGACAGAATCCTTGTACCTGTTTATGGGCCAAGTTATCCCACATACGCCGATGAGGACTCAGTAGCACTGGCTGCCTGGGAAGCCGCAGCCGGCCCCTCGGTGGAAATCATTCCAATCGATTCATACGATATAATCTGGGCTGCCGGGGCGCTGCATTGCATTACCATGCAGGTGCCGCTTTATGAAGATCCCGCGCCCTCGGGGCATGTGCTCTGGCCCGACGGGGGAGAGCTGTTTGCCGGAGGTACGGTGGAGACGATTAAATGGGAATGCACCGACACCGATAATGAAGCGCTCGATAAGGTTGTACTCTATTATTCCACAGATGATGGCGCCAATTACGATTTAATCGACACTGTACCCGATACCGGAAGCTATGACTGGACTGTCCCGGACATTTTTGCCGAACAGTGTAGAGTAAAGGTCGTGGCTGTTTCGCAGGACAGCGATGAGTACGAAGCTGTCAGCGCAGGTGCTTTCGAGATAGCATCATGCCAGCAGACTCTCTACGATTTTTCTTCAGGCGCCGGAGTGGATAAATTCGCCTACGGTGATCAGACCTCGAGCTGGTCGTCGATAAGCGGCAACCGCACACCGGTAAGTACCGAAATAGAGAGTATAATATCCGGCTCTTATGCCAAAATTGCCGCCTCCGATGCCACTGGCAATGATTATGATCCCAACCGCTATAAATCAATGGATCCCAACAATGGCTGGGAGTCGACGCATATTTTCGAATTCACTCTTACAGATGATTTGGCGGAGATTGATGATATCGAGGTCTTTTGGGAAGGCTATTCCGATCAGTGCTCGATGATGGAAATGTATGTCTGGGATTATACTGCCGGGGAATGGTGTGACGGCGAAGGGTTGTTCGACCAGAACCGTTTCATGGATAACTGGGCGGGAAACCGTGACGGCTACCTTGAAAAGCATATCCGTTCCGACTTCGACCGTTATGTTGACGGCAGCGGCCAGTTCACTGTCCTGCTTTATTCCGAACGCGGTCCGGACGGCTCCTATGTGAATTACAATCCGACCCTGCACGATTATATGTCGGTAATTGTATCGACCAGGGAAGATCAGTATGTTTGCGGCGATGCCGATGCCAGCGGCGCAGTGAATGTCTCTGACGCCGTTAGAATAACAAATTATATTTTCATCGGCGGAACAGCGCCCGATCCGTTTGAATCCGGAGACACGAACTGTGACGGCAACGTTAATATCTCCGATGTGGTCGTGATTATCAACTACGTCTTCATCGGCGGCAACGCGCCATGCGATACCAACGGGGATGATATCCCGGATTGCTAAGAGATAATAAATCTACTTTATAAAGACCCGCCCCAAAATGGGCGGGTCTTTTTATTTGTCTTTTGCGCGGATTTTCCATTGGCGCAAACAAAATCCTAATAACATCTATTTCGTTTTCAATTGACAAATATCTACCGTATGCTATATTTTATTCTAATTGGGATATCTTCCGGACTCGCAATTTGAAATTATTTTAATATTGACCATACCCGCAGGAGGGGCGCCATGAGAAAAACATTGTTTCTTGTATTATCAGTCATGGTTATTTTCTTTTCAATTGAATCAACTGGCTATGATCAGGATAAATCGTATTCAAAGAATGAAAATTTGGGAGCTATAGAGAAATCTAAGAACTTGAATAAAAATAATGGCATCTCTGCCGGTAATTTTCTAACACCCGACGGTCAATTTGACCTGGAAGCGGTCCGTCGTTCAGGATATGAAGGTCCTCTCGACATCTCTGGTTTTAAACCGATTATCGATCCAAATACAGGCGAACCATCATTCTTACCATCAAATCGAAAACAGGTGTCTGATCTTCCTGACGATCTTTATTGGGACAATAGCATCTCTCCATCTGTCGGGGGGATTGGCCCTTTCCCTTACTGCGCGATAGCTTATGATGATAAATTGATTGTTGGTGGGAGTTTAACAGCCGCTGAAGATATTGTCATACAGAACATCGCCGCTTGGGATGGCTCCAATTGGTCCTCTCTTAGCTCCGGGATGAACGGAAGTGTTTATGCCCTTACGGTATATAATGGCCAATTGATAGCGGGAGGCTCTTTTACTACCGCCGGAGGAGCTAATGCAAATCGCATTGCTATTTGGGATAGCTCGAATTGGGCTTCTCTTGGCTTGGGTATGAATGGCACGGTTTCTGCGCTTACAGTGTATAATGGCAAGTTGATAGCGGGAGGATCTTTTACCACAGCCGGAGGAACCAATGCCAATCGAATTGCCGCTTGGGATGGCTCAAACTGGACAGCTCTCGGCTCAGGCACGAATAATAGTGTCGAGGCCCTAATAGTGTATGATGATAAGCTAATTGCAGGAGGCTTCTTTACCGCTGCTGGAGATTCAACTGTGAATTATATTGCCTCCTGGGCTGATTCAACATGGTCTTCTTTGAATTCTGGTATGGATGCATATGTTGATGCTTTTGCAATTTTTGATTATGATCTTATTGCGGGTGGGGTGTTTTATTCTGCGGGAGGGGTCAGTGTCGATAATATCGCCTCTTGGAATGGATCGACTTGGTCGCCCCTCGGCTCTGGTGTAAATAATAGAGTCTGTGATTTAACGATATACCAAAACCAATTGTTTGTAGGCGGAACCTTTACTAATGCCGGAGGAATAAATGCTGCCTATGTTGCCGTCTGGAATGGTTCCGGATGGTCAGCCATTGGTTCTGGAGTTAGTGCACATGTATATACACTTACAGTTTATGATGAGCAGCTGATTGCAGGAGGATCTTTTTATAATGCTGGAGGAAATAGTGCAGTCTATATTGCCTCTTGGAATGGTTCGAACTGGGCTGCACTTGGAATGGGAATGGGTGGCAGGGTACTCAGCCTGGCGGTCTATAATGATCAGTTGATTGGGGGTGGCCTTTTTACAACTGTTGGAGGAGTCAGCACGAATCGAATCGCCGCATGGGATGGTGTCAACTGGTATTCTCTCGGATTGGGAATGGATTATGGGGTACATGGATTAACGGTCTATGATGATAAGCTGATCGCTGGTGGCTTGTTTTATAGTGCAGGAGGAACCGTTGTCTATTTTATCGCGGCATGGGACGGCCTCAACTGGATCTCTCTCGGATCGGGGACAAATAATAGGGTTTCAGCCCTTACGGTATATAATGGCCAGTTGATAGCGGGAGGATCTTTTACCACTGCCGGTGAAACCAGTGCAAATCGCATTGCCGCGTGGAATGGCTCTAACTGGAATCCTCTTGGCACGGGCATGAATGGAACTGTTTCTGCGCTTGCAGTGCATAATGGTAATTTGATAGCAGGAGGATCTTTTACCACTGCCGGCGGAACCAGTGCAAATCACATTGCCTCGTGGAATGGCTCCAACTGGAATCCTCTTGGCACAGGCATGAATAATAATGTTATGGCCCTAACAGTATATGATGGTAAGCTAACTGCCGGGGGATATTTTACCACAGCTGGAGATTCAACTGCAAATTATATCGCGTTTCTTGATGACTCAGGGTGGAGGAGTGTCGGAACCGGTATGAATTGGTACGTGAATGCATTGGCTGTCCACGGCCATCTGCTAATAGCTGGGGGGGCTTTTACTACAGCCGGGGGAACTAATGCCAGTCGTATTGCCTCTTGGGATGGCTCATCTTGGACTCCCCTTGGTTCAGGGACGGATGGATATGTTGATGCCTTAGTCATTTATGACAGTGTATTGATAGCAGGAGGGGTTTTCATTACTGCAGGAAATAAAGTGTCAGCATTCCTCTCCCAATGGACGAAGCCGACATATTTTTGCGGCGACGCAAATAATGATGGTTCAATAAATATAAGCGATGCAGTTTGGATTATTAATTACGTTTTTGTAAGTGGCCCAGAACCTGATCCGTTTTTGTCGGGTGAGGTGAATTGCGACGGTGCAGTAAATGTCAGTGATGCTGTTTGGTTAATAAATTATGTATTTGTTGGGGGTAATGATCCCTGTGATTCAGATCCAGGATCACCAAACGGTGATGGCGTCCCGGATTGCTAATCCGATTGAAACTTAAATAATTTAAAAAAGCCGATCCCATTCCTACGGGATCGGCTTTTTTTGTGAAATCGAATTTTTGTCTTGCTTTAAAATCTCTTATTGTGCAATATAATAGGGTATAGGTGTCCACATTGCTCCATTGATCACAGCACCAGGGATGGTCATCCGAATCTTACAGGGAAGGAGGTGAAACTTCATGAAGGCTATGCGAAGAATCAAGGCGCTGGCTTTGTTCGTTGCGATTATTGCCCTGGGCGCGGTCATGTTTACTGTGGCTACCCCGGATACCGCTTCGGCCAAAGACTGCTGCTGGGTGATGGTCTGCACAACTCAGCCCCCGATTGTCTGCTGGGAGGAATGTGTGCCATGCCCTCCGCTGCCGCCGCCCCCCGGGCCGTAGTGTGAGCCCAATTCTGTATGGGAAGTATCTTACGGAAGGAACCGATTGGAAGTCCTTCAGCGAGCACGCCGATTGAATTCGGCGTGCCCTTATTTTTTACCTCGCCCCCAGGCCGAATAGTTTTGAAATAAGTCCCGGTTTCTCCGTCTTCTCGGTTTCATAGCGGGCATTCAAATCCTCATTATATCTGGCCATCCATTCATGAATCAATTCCCGTACAATGTCTGCATCCTTTTTGGTTGGGAATCTGAGCACATAACCGGAGTAGTATCTTCCGGTCTCATCGTACTTTTTGCACCAGCGGCATTCGGCGTCGAAAAACACTTCCTCTCGCCCTTCGATTTTCTTTTTCAACGGCACCCGGCAATAGTATACCTCGGAAACGGTGGTGGGAACCTCGCTTTTAAGCTTCATACCCCGCGCCGACATATCCACCACAATTCCCATCGGCTGCCGTGTGTTTAAATCGAAAGCTGTAAGCGTCTCGGCCGCTTTGCGCCTGACTTTTGGCTGCATGTCCTGATCTAATACTTTCATAATATACTCCCTTGGCCTCCTCTTGATCTCTATCGGATTGAAAACGGGCTGTATTGAAGGATTCTCGCATTTTGTCGAATAAGATACAGCGCTGTTTAAAAGAGAATCACGGCTGTTCAGAAATAAAACCGGATTTTCGGGCAATAAATTCTGAAATGAATTTCGGAGATTTTTAAATGATATTATCGACTTGATAATATTCTGCGATATGTGATTAAATTAGTTCAAAAGTGAACGATCAATGAGCATTTTGAGACTTTTTTGTACAAATGCAATGGTCACGAAAAGCACATGAAGTATAATGATTTAACTATCCCTTTTTACCCCGAAAGAGCGCCGGATTTTTTACCGATAATTTATTTGGAAGGTTTCATACCGAAACCTCGTCGCAGAAAATCCTGACCGGGGGCTTTAAGCCCGCGGTGATTTATAAGAAATGAGGTGATGCTTATGTTTAAGCTTACCAATATTATCCTGGCCTTTGCCCTGATCCTGCTGTTGACAGCCGGATGCTCAGAGCAAAATAATCCGACTGGATCGACCGCTTCCACAAAAAAAGAGGCCGTAGCGGCTGAAAGTGTGGTAATACCTGCGGATGCCAGTCTCGATTCGGCTAAAATGTTTGTGACTGTGTCAATGACAAGCAGTGAAACGGTGAATATTCATCGCATAACGGCGGAATGGAATGAGATGGATGTGACCTGGAACAGCTTCAACGGTAGTTATGATAATAACTCCGAAGCATCGTTTACACCGGAATCATACGGCGAAATTGGCGTGAACATCACACCGCTGGCAGCAACCTGGTTTTATGGTTCAGAGCCGAATTATGGTATTGTGCTCAGGCAGGGCGCTTCGGTTTCTCAATATCGTAGCAGCGAATACGGGGAGCTTTCCGCCCGTCCCAGACTGGAGCTTTATACCTCCACACAATCGGGGGCGGAGACTTTCGTAATAGAGGAAACCGGCGCGGGCGAAGTTGCGGATGCCTTTATCGGCGGCAATTTCCCCACCGGAAATAACGGCGCCGCGCCCATGCTGATGGTAGGTAACTCATTCGGCTTTGAACAGCAGGCCTTAATCAGATTCAACTTTGTGGTCGAGGAGGCCCAGGAAGAACTGGTCGCGGTAGGGGACAGGGTCTGGGAAGACCTTGATTCCGACGGCATACAGGATGCTGGTGAGCCGGGCATCGCTGATGTCAGGATAGATTTATACGGCTGCGATGGACGCATGATTGAAGGTGCATTGACAGATGCCGAAGGCTATTATCTCTTCGACAGACTCAGCCTCGGAGAATACTATCTGGTCTTCCATGCTCCCGGCGATTATATTATCAGCCTTCCGGATCAGGGAAGCGATGATGCTGACAGCGATGCCCAGCCTTCTACAGGCGAAACCGTATGCTTTGTTCTGGACTCCGCAGGTGAATACACCGGCTGGGATGCTGGTTTTTATCTGCCCGCAATTGAAGAAGATAACGGCTGTACACATGGGCTTCACTACTGGAAAAGGCAGTGCGATTTTCGCCAGATGCGTCTGCATAACAGCGAAATTGACGGCTATCTGCCGATCTGGCTGGGCACCGAAGGGGGGAGAAGAAGCCTTAAGATTAGTGATTCTCGTGACGCGCGAAGAATATTTTTCCTGGCATTATTCTGGAGATCGTCGAATGGCATCCTCAGGCTTTACCCGCATCTTCTGACCGCTAAGCTGAATATAGCGGCCGGGGCGGATGATGAGGCCATTGCAGATGCAATCCTGGAAGCAGATCAATTTCTGGCGGAGCATGGTTTTCTCTCCTGGTATAAATTAAGCCGGGATGAAAGAAAGCAGTTGATTATATGGAAAAACCTGTTCAGGTCCTATAACAATGGCAAAATCGGACCGGGCTCATGTGTTGAAGATCAGGGCGGAATTGATATTGAAATTGGAACCAATCGCTGATCGGGTTTAAGAGAAGACAGGACCCCTTATAGAAAGGCGGAGACAAATATGTCTCCGCCTTGCATATCTCAGAGTAGCTGATTTTGTTTTACTTTAAGCTAATCCGGATAGGGGGCTTTGCGCCGCATTTGCCAAATCCAGAATTATATATGGCAAATAAAGAATACCATTCGCGCTGACAAACAACTTGAGGTGTTACCGCAAAGCTCATTACGGATTGAAATTTGATTTGGCAGATGGACATTATCAGGAAATGGGGAGATTGATTGTAAAAATGGCTCCTTTTCCAGGTTTGGATTCGACTTCCAATCTGCCGCCGTGGTCTTCGATGATGCCGTAGCTGATGGAAAGGCCCAGACCGATTCCCCGCCCAACTTCTTTGGTAGAGAAGAAGGGCAAAAATATTTTGTCTGCGATATCTTCAGGAATGCCATGGCCGGTATCCTCAAATTCTATTTTAACGATTGAGTTTACTGCGGTAGTGCGGATAATGAGTTTTCCGCCTCCCGGCATAGCATCGATGGCGTTCATGATTATATTCATGAAAACCTGCTGAAGCTGACTGTGTGACAGGCGTAACTGGGGTAAATCATTTGCGAATCTGAGTACCAGTTCTATTTTGTTTCTGGCAAGCTGGGATGAGGTGAGCATCAAAACATCTTTTATTACATCATTGATGTTTTCATCAGAACGGCCGGATTCACTCTGTCTGGAGAACATCAGAAGGCTTTGCACTATCTCCTTAATCCTTCTGGCTACATGCAGCATCTTCTCGGCTTTCTGCGGGCTGCAGGATTGGGGCATTTCGTTTAAATCCTGGATCATGTTGTACAAGACCGCAAGGGGATTGTTGATTTCATGAGCTACGCCGGCCGCAAGCTGGCCAATATTTTTAAGCCGGTCGGCGTGAATGATCTGTTTTTGGTTCTCGCGCTCTCTTTGTTGAGCAAGATAAAGTTCGGTGATGTCTCTGATTATTCCAATAATGAACCTTTTGCCGCTCAGCGGATCATGAAGGAGTGTCTTTTTGGTGGAAATTATTCTTTCTTCATCCTGCCAGGTGATTTTCTCTTCGTTGACATCAGCCTCTCCCGAATTAAATACCTTTTCATCCTGCCGCCAGAATACATCTGATTGCTCTTTCGGAAAGAAGTCGTGATCTGTCTTTCCAAGCAGTTCACTGAATGGCCTGCCCATTAACTCGCAGAACTTACTGTTTAAAAATACCCACCGATGTTTTTCATCTTTAACGAAAATCGGATCATCTATCTTATTAATAATAGCATCCAGGAATTTCCATGATTGTACGCTCTGATTCTCATCATTCATAAATTAAAACCCGTGATGTTATACACTCGATTATGAAAGTAGTCATTTTGAACGGTATTTGTAAATAAAAAAATTGATGCTTTGCGCAGCTTCGCTAACCCGGTCGAAGCATCTCTTAGATACCCCTGAAGAAATACTCCATCTCCGAATTTAGAGCGGCTGCAATCCTGGAAATGGTCGCAACCGAGGGTGTTGTCTGGGCATGTTCGACTTGATAAATCAAGCTGGGAGACAGTCCGGTACGGTTGGCCAATTGCCGCAGGCTCAGTTTTTTCTCTGTGCGCAAATCATGAACCCGCTCTGCGATCAGGTGTGTTGCTTTTTGATTTAGGTCGGTTATCAGACCGTATTCCTTTATTGCATCGTTAATAGTATCCAGCAAGGTCTCCTTCTCAAAAGGCTTGGTTAAAAAATCGAAGCAATCGTGCTTGAATGTCTCTCGGGCGCGTTCGAATGTGGGGTATCCCGAAAGCATGATTACGCACAAATCATTATCTTCTTTTTTGATGTTTTGAAGAAGCTCAATGCCGTCGATTTTGGGCATCACGATATCCAGAATAACAATCTGATAACTATTGCCCTTTATTGCGGAAACAGCCTTCTGAGGATCCGTTATGAAGTCCACATCGAAATTCTGCTCTCCCAGAAACTGCTTCAAATACTGGCAAACATCCTCATCATCATCTATAATAAGGATGCCCACTTTCCTTTTAGTCGTATCTCTTATCATCTGTTTTGCGCCCCATATGTAATCATCAAAATTAATTGCGGTTTCTTAATCACCTATAAAAGTGCTATTGTTTAGTCATAATGTCAAGTAAATATAAAAAATTATCCAGTTCAGGATAATATTGACATCATTTACAGCAAATTGGATTTAATTGTCCCAGCGCAATTTCGGAAAACTCTTGCCGCTTTGCAATTGTTCAAATGCCTCTTTACATTGTAAGAAATCTTGACATCCGAGATCATTATAGTAGATTTAGCATTCAAACCCGTACACGAGATTGCTTATAATGTTACGTTTTTGGTTTCTTCTTGTATTATTGGTTTCACCTCTATGCGCAGAGGAACTGCTGGACATACAGTCGGATCGCAACCCGCAATTTCTGCCGTACAGAATTGACGTTATCAGTTACGGTACGGGTTCGGAATGCAGCAAGCGGATCTTCAGTCCCATTCATGTCTTCAGTTCAGCTTCGCGTACTAATGATACGGCATTCATGGTTTATGCTTATAATCCCCCCATGAATGAGGATGCCACCGGCAGTCTGCTTTTAAAGGCTCATCGCGGAAAAACCGTAAGAGAAAATCCGACTTTTATGACTATCAGAGATATGGCTCTTTATTACGATAATGAGTTGAATCAGAATGCTGCTGTTTCGGCCTGCTATCAAAACGATTCCGCTTTTCTGGAGAAGATTATATTTTATCCGCCCGGCAGGGATACCCTTTTTCTGGCCTCCGGAGTCGACTTGACAGGTAACGGAGAATGGGAGCCTGAGATACGGCATATAAATACTGTCGATTATGATTATGATGGAATTACCGAGCTGTTCTTTCATGTCAATCCGGTCAGGGACAAGGAGCCCAGGCTTTTGTTCTGCATTGATCCTGTTAATTTCCGAGCCGAATGGTTGCTTCCGGTCGCATCTCACATTGCCAGCGGCTACCTGATCAGCAAAAACGATTCGCTTAATCCGGCGGTGGTAGTTGGCACATATGCTGTTTCGCAGGGTGTAACTGATGAGAATTTCAATGACGATCACGGCTATCTGACTATGATTGATTCAGGCGGTCGTATCATCAATCATAAGCTAACCGCAACTACATTCAATCCTACTCATATCCTGAATTCCGACACCGATTCACTTTTTTACGTGGGTCATTGCCTTGATTACCTTGATCCGGAAACGGCGGATACGGCTTTGCACGAGAATTACAAAATCTCCCTTCTGGACTGGAATTTTAATGTCCTGGCATCGACAGATATTGAAAAGCCCGTATCCTCGATATGGCTGTTTGATTATGACGGCAAAGGAAAAAATGATTTGTATGCCAGGTTACATGACGAAAGTGTAAGAATTTTCGATTCCGAACTAAGGCTTCTGGCTCGTTCGGAAGAATCCGGTCTGGGGGGATATATCGGCAGTATGAAAATCCCTCAGCATAAAAATCCGGTAATGGTGTTTTCCGAATCCGGCCTGGTCTTCTACACCGCCGATTTCCAAAAGATTGCCCAGATAGAGCTTAACTCCGGCTTCGGATACATAGAACCCATAGTTTGGGGAGATGACAGCACTGTGACTGAGTTCGCTGCGGGAGCAGGGAACACATTTCTCGTTGCGGGAATCAAAAAGAGAGAGTTCGGGGAGCTGTTCAATATATATGTGGCGGAATACAAATACTATTTGCTTGCAATTGCATTTGGGCTATTTTGCATGCTGGTTGCCATGGTAATTTTTCGCGCCGGAATGAAGAAGAACCTCAGGTTAATAACTAATCAGAAAACAGAAATCGAGCAAACCCATAATCGTCTCCAGAAAGCCTATGACGAGCTTCGCTCCGCCACCGAAACGATAGCTCAGCAGAGAGAAAGGGAAGCCGCCCTTGCCCAGTACCGTATAGCATCAGCACAGTTCAGGCATGAGATCAATAATGCTCTGGGTGCAGTCAAGCTGTTCGTCAGCAATGCTCTTCGCAAATCATCAAAACACGGCCGGAAAAACATGATTGAAGATCGCTATCGAAAATTATCTCAGGAATTATCTCAACTGGTTGAAAGACTGCCGGAAGCTGATCTGTCGGGCGGTAACGATGTTATTGAAACGCTGGAGGATATGAGAAAATCGGACGAAAAGCTTCTCAACGGCCTGGAAGAGATTGTGCTGAAAGGCATCGAGAGGGGCCTTAAACTCTCGGAAAAACTCCGGCGTTATGAGAGAATTGATCATGATGAGAGCTCTGATAAGATCAGCCTGAAGAATTTAATAGAAGATGTGTTGAAAGAGTCTTCCGAAAAAATTAGCACTTTGAATATCCGGATTAATGCGGAACTCGATGAAGATGCTATAGTAATCGGCAGCAAAGACCTTTATGTTATAATGATTAGTAATTTGCTCGAAAACTCACTAGATGCTATCGCAACCCAAAAAACACCAGGTGAAATCAGTATTAAGCTGGAGAAAGGTGATTCCGGCAGTATCATATTGGAATGGCTGGATACAGGTATTGGCATTAAAAAGGAAAGCCGTCATAAGATATTTCAGCCTTTTTATACAGAGAAGCCGTCCAAGGGCAGTGGACTCGGCCTGTCAATGATTAAAAATATAATCGACAAATACGGCGGTAAGATAAGGCTTGAAAGCATCCCGCGAGAATATACAAAGTTTATTCTTGAAATCCCGGCCGACTGATGTATATTTAACCTTGGAACCTTTACAAAACAGTCTTACGAATCTTTTCTGTAAGATAGTATTAATATGAGCTTGCCCGATCAGAATCAGGGGGGTGAAAACATCGCATCCGGTAAGAAGACGGTTCTTATCGTTGATGATAATAATCTTATGCTGCAGACTTTGCAGGCGATTCTTGCCGATGATTTTCTTGTGCTTTGTGCAAAAACCGGACAGGAATCCATAGAATGTGTTAAGGAGAACAATCAAATCAGTTGCATTTTGATGGATATCAGGCTGCCGGATATCTCGGGCATAACCGCCTCCCGCGAAGTTTTTGAGATTAATCCCTCCATACCGATCATCTTTCATACGGGCCATCCCGGTGAATACTATGAAAGCCATTTAATGGACGAAAAGAATGCCTTTGGATATATCACCAAGGGAGATTCGATTTCCAAGCTGGTAGAGATGATCAGCGCTGCCAGCACACACCGGCCGGGTAAAAACGGCTGAATCGATTTTTCGCACATTAAGTTTTTGATTCAATACAGTTGAAGCCGGGCTCCACTTTTCCGATAATGATAATAATGTCATTGATAAATGAGGGCGCTTAGAATCTAAAACAGCCG
This sequence comes from uncultured Ignavibacteria bacterium, assembly GCA_964496505.1. Taxonomy (GTDB): domain Bacteria; phylum Zixibacteria; class MSB-5A5; order JAABVY01; family JAABVY01; genus JAABVY01. The sequence continues at coordinate 19,752 of CAZBZV010000036.1, forward strand.
TGCTTTTTTGGACGCGATAATCTATGAAAGACACTGATTACAACAAACTCAGCAGTATAGAGAACTACCGGTCGGTATTGGAAAATCTCAGGGAGATCATATTTCAGGTTAATACCAGGGATGAACTTGTCTATTTGAATCCGGCCTGGACAGAAATCACCGGATGGCACCTCGAGGATTCACTGGGCCGCAAATTGCCGGAATTTATTCATCCCGAGGAAAGAGCCTTTTTCCACACTCAATGTGATCGTTTGATCAACTCCCATATAGAGCGTTGCGGTTATGAGGTACGTATTCTCGGCAGCGAGGGTGATTACCATCATCTGGAATTATGCGCGCAGCCCGTTATCGATGATATGCAAAATATATCGGGGATTGTGGGCAGCCTCCATGATATTACCGAGAGAAAAGTGGCCGGGGGTGAATTAGAGCAAAGGCTGGAATTCGAAAGGCTTGTTTCCACGATTTCCTCCCGTTTCATCAACCTGGATCTGGAACAAATCGACCGCGAAATTCATTATGGCCTTGAAATTATCGGCCATTTTCTGAGGATGGACTGGTGCTTCGTTATGCTTATTGGTAGCGATCGCCGCTCCATGAGCATTCATCATGAATGGTGTTCATTGGGTATCGATTCCCGGATTGCAAATATCAAAAATATTTCATTTAACGAAAAGACATGGTGGTGCGAAATCCTGGCCGCGTCAAAAAACATCCAGATAAACGATATCGACAATATGCCTCCGGAAGCGGAAAGAGAAAAAGCTATGCTTGATGAATTGGGCATCAAATCTCTTCTAAGTGTGCCAATGATCTATGGAGGAAGGCTTAAGGGGGCGCTTGTATTTGGAATGATCCGTAAGAAAAATACATGGGACCCATATACGATTGGGCTTCTCAGGACGCTGGGCGAGATAATTACCAGTGCACTGGAACGAAAAAAATCAATTCAGGCTTTGCGTGAATCGGAAAGCAGATATCAGGAATTGTTCAACGCCGTAATCGAGGGTTTGGGATTCGTTGATGATAAAGAGATAATCAGGCTCTGCAATCCCGCATTTGCCAGAATTTTCGAGTTTGACTCCCCTCAGGATTTAATTGGCAGGAGCATTCTTGATTTCATTCCCGAAGAGCTTCAGGATTTCATCCATATCCAAACCGAACTCAGAAGAAAAAATAAATCATCTCAGTATGAGATTCAAATTCAAACCCGCAGACAGAATGAAAAGTCCATTTTGGTTTCGGTGTCACCGCAGTTTGACTCACGTGGAATCTTTGTTGGTTCTTTTGCAAATTTAGTCGACATTACCGAACGCCGTCATCTGGAAGAGCAGCTTGAATTAACCACCAAGGCGGCTGAGTCTGCAAACAAGGCTAAAAGTGCCTTTCTGGCAAATATGAGTCATGAATTGCGCACCCCCTTGAATTCTATTATCGGATTTACGGACTTGATATGGAACGGTACTGCGGGCGAAATAAACGAAACCCAGAAGGAGTATCTTGAAATTATCTCCCAGAGCGGACTTAACCTCATGGAAATGATCAATGATCTTCTTGATCTGGCGAAAATCGAAGCAGGCAGAGCAGAGGTGAAAAATGAAAAAGTTGATCTGGCCGCACTGCTTGCGCGAAGTATCGATACGGTAAAAAGTCTGGCAATTAAAAAACAACTGGAGCTTGGATCGAGCCTCGAGAATGCGGGCTATGTCTGGGGTGATGAAAAGAAAATACGTCAGACCGTTTATAACCTGTTATCCAATGCAATCAAGTTCACACCCGAAGGTGGAAAAATCGGAATCGATGTGTGGGAACAAGGTGATAATATCGGTATATCGATTTGGGATACTGGAATAGGGATCAGTCCTGAAAATCAGAAACTGATATTCGAGGAATTCAAACAGGTCGAGGGCTCGTATACACGAAAATTTCGTGGGACCGGTCTGGGGCTTGCGCTTTGCAGGAATTTCGTTGAGATGTTAGGCGGCAGGATATGGGTGGAGAGCGAGGAAGGCAAAGGTTCCAGATTCTCATTTATACTTCCGAGAGAAAAAAAATAAACTCTTAGATACAAATCAAGCCTGAAACGTTTTTAAAAACCAACTTAATCCAAATACATACAGTGACGATATAAGCAACAGTATAGTCTTCGACTATTGGGGAAAAAGGGGTTAATAATATGTCGAACGATTTTGACAATGCCAAGTCGAGAATCCTGATCGTTGACGATGAGGAATTTAACCGCAGGCTTTTGAGGGGTATTCTCGCTTCGACCGGTCACTATATTTTTGAGGCTGTTGACGGCATAGAAGCCCTGAGACTTGTGGAGGAGAATCTCCCGGATATAATTCTTCTCGATATTATGATGCCGGAGATGGACGGTTTTTCGGCCTGCAGGAAATTGAAGGCTTCGGATGAAACGAATGATATTCCGGTTTTAATGATCACCTCGCTGAACGATGTGGACGATTATGTTAGAGCCATTGATTCAGGGGCGGATGATTTTATAACGAAGCCGGTGAATGCTACCGCTCTTCTCGCTCGGATCAAAGGTTTTCTTCGCAATAAGCAGTTAAGTGATAAGGTGAAGCAACTCAATCGCTTCAAGAACGATTTGACCCGTATGATCGTGCATGATCTGCGCGGGCCGATGACAGGAATTTTGGGCTATCTGGATCTTTCTATAAATTCCGATTCGATTTCCCCCACAGTCAGGGCGTATCTTCAGAACGCACTCTCCTCGGCACATGATGCCTCCGGGTTAATAGATAATCTGCTTGGAATCGAAAAGCTGGAATCCGGAACATTGACTCTCAATCCCGAACCGGTACACATACTCTCCTTAGTTCAACATAACATAGATGTTCAAAATGCAAATATTATGAGTTGTAACTTGAAAATAGAGCTGCAGGGGCCGCGTGACTTAATTTACCGTTGTGATCAAAACCTCATGAATCGTGTCATCCAGAATATGCTCGTCAATGCGATAAAGTTTTCACCCGAGAATTCTGTTATAAAAATTGAATGGGAGAGTAATTCACGAGAATTCGACTACTCCGTTACCAATCACGGCGAAATCATAGATCCGGAGAATCAGGCCGTAATTTTCGATAAATTTGCCCAATTGGATGATCGCCCGGCGCTTTCACGGGGTGGTGTGGGACTGGGACTCGCATTCTGTAAAATGGCTGTTGGCGCCCACGGCGGAAGCATGGAGCTTGTTTCTCCCGCACCGGGATTTGAGGACGGCGTGAAATTTATTGCAAAACTGCCCCTCAAAAAGGAGATCGCTGCTTCTTCTCGCGCTTCCATCACCTGACACTCACCTCACCGTGAAATTGATCTTAGTAGATCTGCCCAGATCATCGACACACATGAGTGTATGGCTTCCCCTGCTCGGTTCATAAAATATCTTCTCATCCACGCCGCATGATCCGAAAAGCCGGTCATCCAGAAACCAGTACAGCTTCCTGTTTCGCAACCCGGAGGAAGCTTCGAGCATGATCTTCTGATATTCTGATGGTATTGATTTGCTTATCTCGAAATGCGCTCCATGTTCCGGGGAGATTATCTGCGGCGGGCCGTCTGCAAAAATACCGGTGCATCCGGGATGATGCTTCGGAAGATTCGTAACACCGCTGTGGTTCGAAAGCCATCCGGCCAGTTTTACCGGCCAATCCTCCACTATAAGCGTATCCGGTTCTCCCAGATGCTGGCAGGCCCGGCAGAGCTCGTGACCGGTCTTTTTATCTACTATAATTGCTTTGTGGATTGAGCATTTACTATTATTCGTAAGACCCTTTATATAAAAAGCATCTACAGTATTTGGGCAGTGCTGGTTAGGCGGCATACCGCTTACCGCACAAACCTTGCGAGTGCCGATGCCCTCTGGCATCTCGAACCAAACATGCTCACGCCCCTGCATTATCTCATTAAACACCGAAAACATCAAAGGCGCTGCCGATTCGGCCCCCACCAGCCAGGGCGAGCCCTCACCGGAAAAATTGCCCGCCCAAACACCTACCGTAAAAAGTGGATTATAGCCAATCGCCCAGGCATCTCTGCGTCCATAAGAAGTGCCGGTCTTCCATGCAATTGTGGGAAGATCGCGGGTGAATTCCCAGGATGACGGCAAATGGGGTCTTTGCAGATTCGATAGAATCCTGGAAACAAGATAGCAGGCCTCCGGGCATAAAAGATCTGCAGCTTTTGCTGAAATATCCGATTCAAGCATCATAAGCGGCTTATAAATACCGTTTCTTCCAAGGGCAGCATAGAGATTGGCCAAATCGATAAGGGAAACCTCGCATGCTCCCAATACCAGTGGCAGGCCGTACTCATTATATTTTTTATCGAGTGTCGAAATACCCCCCTCCTGCAGGAACTGATAAAACTCCTTAATGCCGAGTGCGGAAGTCAGGTTGACAGCCGGGACATTAAGAGAGCGGATCAGCGCCTCAGAAACTGTCACGACACCATTATATTTTTCATCGTAATTTTCCGGCGAATAACCGGCATAGCTGACCGGAATATCATTCAGAATCGAGGACGGTGTGATCATCCCGTTCTCGAAACCGAGCGCATACACAAACGGCTTCAGAGCGGAACCCGGCGAGCGCGGTGCAAACGCCCCGTTTATTTGACCCTGATGTTTTCTGTCATAAAAATCCGGTGATCCCACCATTGCCAGGAGCCTGCCGCTTTTATTATCGATTACGACAATCGACAGATTATGAATATCTTTCTCCGACAGCACATTGGCGTACGAAACCGCCAGCCGTTCGCATAAAGCCTGAATCTCGAGATCAAGAGTGGAGCGGATTTTTCCATCACCGGCTTCAGAATCGATTCGAGCCATCATGCTCTGGCTGAAATGAGGGGCATAATCGGGACGTTCCCCTCGTTCCTTCGGAATCTCTTCTTCAAGGGCATCATGATATTTGGCTTCATCAATAATTCCGTTGATGTGCAGTTGCCGAAGAATCCGGTCCCGTCTTTTGAGGCACTTCTCCGGATTGAGGTCGGGCCGATAGTTGTTGGGCGAGGACGGTATTCCCGCAAGTATGGCTGATTCCGAAACAGTCAATTCCAAGGGAGACTTCCCGAAGTAAAAATAAGCCGCCGCGCCCACACCATCGATATTTCCACCGTAGGGTATGAGGTTGAAATAGATTTCCAGGAGTTCATCCTTGGAATAATGCATCTCCAGTTGCAGAGCCCGATAAATCTCTATCAGTTTGCCCGTGATATTGCGTGGCTTGGGCTCCATCATCCTCGCTATCTGCATCGTAATAGTCGATCCGCCCCTGACAATTTTTCCGGCCTGTACATTGTCAACAGCGGCTTTGAAAAGCGAGACCGGATTTATGCCGGGATGATAACGGTACCATTTATCTTCGGTATTGAGCACGGTCCTAATCAGAAAAGGCGAGATACTATCGAGTTCTGTAGGAAGCCGCCAGAAATGATCATCGGATGCATAGCAGTTAAGCAGTTCGCCATTTCTGTCATATATAAAATATGAGGAATGCCGCGAGAGCTTTTCCGCGGGGAGCGGAAAAAGAACCAGGTCGAATATTAATAGCATTGCCATTCCGGCAAGCAATGCCGCTATGGATACCTTTGCTATTTTCTTTAGTAATGCACTCACTATATATTATTCCTCATACCCTCTTACGATTACTGTGCCCGATGATCCGGCGCCCGAGATGACCGGATTGTACATGCATTCGGCAGCTACCGGCGGTATGCTGAACTCTCCGGAAGATATCGCTCTAAGGCTGTAGTAATATTCGAATCTCTGTGACAGATTAAGGTCTGTGAACAGAAGCATTCGGTCATCCCGGATGTCCGAGTATGTTACCTCCGAACTTTTCTCCGGCAGCCATGACAGATTTTGAGTCGTTTTCAGACGCGGGTTCTCGATCTCAAAACCGGCCGGAAGCAGATCGCTTATGACCACATTCTTCAGGGCGTCATTTTCCGCCTCGGCCGTGATATGACAAATCACCTGCGTTCCCAGCGGCATATTTCGCAGGTCGATCTCAGAACCCCGATTGTCGAGATATCTGCGTGTGATCTTTATACCGCGTGTGAATTCCTCGGGAGCGTAATCAAGCGGTATCCCGCCGGCCTGCCAGTAATAATAGCAGGTGCCTTCGCCTTTGATAGATATACTGACATTCGGATTCTCAAGATCGGTGAATATCTTTTTGAAATCTTCGGTGTTTATACTAAAGGTCTCGCCGCCAATCTGGACCATTCCTGTGAAATCGGGCTTTTCCCGGCCTTTGAAGTATTTGCCGAGTGCCATTAATGCAAACGCGTTCTCTTGCGTTGTGTACCATCTTCCCGCTTCCGCCTGTTCCATCAGGGACCTGGCAAACACCGCCGCCGAGGGATTCTCGGGATCAATCTGGGTTAGGACATCCAGCATGATGGCATTACTACGCACGCCCGATGAGAAATTGCCCCCGGTTTCCGGTTCGAAAATCTGCGGCTGGATATCAGAGGGCAGGAGCCTAAGGGCCGCCTCCCGGTCGCCTGCTTTTGCCAGCGCTCCGGCAATCTGGAATTTGGAATACGGCGGAAGCTCCGAGACCTCCAGGCTCTTCAGGTAGTTTACGCCTTTTCTATCCAGCTTGTCATCCTGCGCCAGCGCATAGGCTGCATATATCCTCTCAGGATCGCCGATATCCTCAGTCTTTCTTCCATAGACATAATCCCTGAGATTATCCAGGACCAGATCGTAAATTTCATTATCGATATAGAATCCCTTATCGCGTGCCTCGATCAAAAAGTGACCGGCATACACAGACGCCCAGGAGTTAAAATACCTTCCCGAGGGCCAGAAATTAAACGAACCGTCATCGCGCATCATGCTGGTGATTTTTATTATTCCTTCCTGGATGAAATAATTTGCTCCTTGCGAGCCTAAAAGCTCCGGCTGAATAAATCTCGTCAGCTCATCGAAGTACAGCATCGGAAACAGTTGTGAGGTCGTCTGCTCAAGGCATCCGTAAGGATAGCGCAACAGATAATTAATGTTGTCGGTGAACGCCACCGCGTTAAGTGATGATGTCTGTATAACATATCTCTCAGTGTTCTCATACCAATTGTCTGGCAGCGTGAACTCGGCCGGATTGTCCTGAATGACTGCGCCGGAACCGTGCTCGGTTTTGACCGGGTGTACCGGGCGGTTGGGAAGTTGAAAATCAGCTCGGGCGCTTTCCATGCCGTCTGTGGCGGTTAATGTGAAATCGATCTTTCCGGTTTTCATCCCCGCTTTAAACCTGAATATGGCTTTGCCCTCGGAATCATGCGGTATTCGCAGGGTCTGTGAGGCAGGGGATAGCATCTCAACCGGGCCGTCATAATCGAGTTTTACCGTTATATCAGCCGTACTGCCGGTACGGTTATAGATCGTTGCCAACCCCTCCACAATGTCATTCGGCGCCACGAATCTCGGGAATGCTTCCTGGATAATAATTTTATCCCTGACCAAAACCTCCATTGATCCCGATCCGAAACGGTCATCCTGCACCGCCACCGCATCCAGTATCAACTTACCGTTAAACTGGGGCACCTCGAACTTAACTGAGGCGTTGCCATTTTCATCGGTCCTTACGATTCCCGACCAGAGCGAAACCGGCTTCACACGGGTGGCCTGAACAGGGGAAAGTAACCTTATCACACCGCTCATGAAGCTTCCCCGCCCTCCGGCAGGACTTAGATGGCTCTTTGCTTTCTTAACTTCGGGATAAATAAAGGAATATATATCGTACGGCATCAGATGAAGTTTGCGTTTACCATAGAAGAATCCCAGAGGATCGGGGGCCTTATCACCGGTTAATTGCACAATCCCCGCATCCACGGCAGAAATAGTCAACTCGGTAGTCCCCGGACTTCCGACATTCACATCAACATTCAATTCTGTTCGCGGCTCTATCACCTCGGGAGCGCTGATCTCGACCGGCAGTTCCTTGTGCTCTGTCTTCAGCATCAGCGGGGCTATTCCAAATGCGCGCGCTGGAGTTGTTTTCTCGACCTTATTTGCGGGACGTATGACAGTGGCAGTTATATAGGCATTGGGAAAATAATCCTTTTTCACGGGGATAGTAATTTCGGCAGTGTTTTCTTCCATATCGTATGTGATCAGATCGAACACCTCATTTTGCTCAACCGTCAAAAGCAGTTTGCCGTCAAAGGGTGATCGGATTTGTATTTTTGCTTTGTCCTTATGAGTGTAACGCTCTCGATCTAGATCGATTTCAATTCGGTCAGGGTTATCCATCGACCATGGGGCATATCCCCAGCCGGAGGCATAGAATGTTGTTGACGTTTGATGTCCGCCCTCGGTATCGATCGCCCTGACCATGTACCTGCCGTATTCCGGGGGCACGAAACTGAAAGTCGTGCCGTCGATACCGACATCGACATAGGCCGAGTCCAACAAATTCAATTTGCTCTCGGACATATATCTGTAATTGCCGTTTCTGTCCTTGCGCAGAATCGAATGATAAACTACGCGATAAAATTCAACTCGCAGGGATTCGACCGACGTTTCAGATTCATCGGGATTCAATGCGATTAGATCGAGCTTTGCCGGTGCTCCCGGCTTAACATAGCCCTCGAATCCCTTACGAATTCCGATATAGCGCAAATATGGATCGATCGTGAATTGCTCATAGGAATTTACCGCCCGGCCGCCCTGTTCGGATACTGAGGCGGAAATCAATCCGGTCAAAGCCGAAGGAGGATTCAGTGATTCCGGGATTCTGTATTTGTAGCTGTGATACCCGGAATCATTGAGGATATCATCCCTGAGATCCTCGTTGATGCCCGAGAAATTGCGCTCATTGTCTGAAAATGTATAGCTGGCATAATCGGAAGGGGAGAAGTCTTCGGGATCGATCACAATTCGCGCCGAAACCTTATGGCCTGCTGCCGGAGCCCCGAAGAGAAATTGCCCGTCAACATCAATATTAACGAACTCACCGGGGCTGTATGAATCTTTATCTGTTTTTACCGTGACTTTGATCCTGTCCGGCATAAACTCTTCAATCTGAAAATCGGTTCGACCGATCTCCAGGTCCTCGCCTATGTGGGCAATCACACTATATTCACCGGTACGCACAAAATCCGGCAGAGCTATATCCTCTTCAAGAAACGAGGTTCCCCCTGTCTTTAACCGAATGCTTTTGAATTTTCTTCCCGAGGGATCATTGACTGTGATAAAATATGGGAATTCATCGGGGACCTCGCCGCCCACCTCTCGAACGATTGAAGCCAAATGTACTGTTTCTCCCGGACGATATATTCCCCGGTCGGTATATAAATATGCCTCATAGCCCGCCATGAGGTACGGGCGCCCCTTGACATCAAAATCACTTGTGGGCAAAAGAGCATCATCGAATTTCAAAAAGGAGAGGTCTCCTTTGTGCAGGGCTGTGATCAGGAATGGCTCGAATCCCTCGGTCTTCTCGGAAACATTATCGAAGATGCATATTCCCCGCGAATCGGTTTTATCCTGCAGGAGCTGTTGATTGTTCTTGCTCCAGAGAGTTATCTCGGCGTTTTTAACAGGGGAGACATCCTCGAGCGAATTTACCCAGACCATCAGGTAATCATCCGACATCCGCGCCACTATACCCATATCAGTCAGCATAACAAGGCGCGAATCGCTATTCCACCGTCTTTCCTTATTTCTTGCGGAGAGCTTGAAAATTCCAAAGAGCGAGTCGCCGATCAGTCCTTCCAGGTCAACCGTCGTGGTCAATGCCTCATTTTTTTCGTTGTCCAGATACAATACCGTATCGTAGAAGCTGCGGCCCAGCACATCGGTACTGCTCCGGTAGCCATAACCCGGAGAGCTTTCCGATGCCAGTGCATAGACGAGGTTATTGGCATAAATCTGTTCAGCTTCGACAGCCAGTTCATCGATATTATAAGTCTCCAACTCAAGAAGTCCCGAACCGGATTTGGGCAGGTATATACCCTGCGATAGAAATCGCACTGTGGGAGGAATATCCGGTATTGTTACCTTGGAGGAGAAACTGCTTTCCAGAATTGCGCCGTCTCTCGAGGTCAAGCCCTTCTCGACCGTGACTTCGTATGTTTCACCGGGCACGAACTTACCGTAAAGCGCGATGCTGCTGTACTGCACCTCGGTCCTGAAATCTATCTCAGGCTTAATGCTGATAAAATCTGCCGGTTCCTCGACCGCCAGACGAGTCGAAAAGGGAATCTGTATTGATGGCTGAAGATCGGAATACCAGGACCGCAGTTCTCTCACGTAAAGCCGCCTCTTTGCTTCCACATTAACCGTGGTAACATACTCACTGCTTTCCACGTCACTGCAGCTCTCGCATTTAAGTCCCTTGTCGATTTTCAATGTGTAGCTTTGACGGCGGTCAGTCAATTCAATCGGCTCGGTTACTATTTTCAGGTATTTATCGGGTGACGGATCTTGCGGCCCTTCTTCGGGATCCATATTGATCGAACCGATTTTAAAATCAAGCCGATTTTTTTCCGCGTGCTTTGCGCCGGTGAGAGAGACCTTAGCCGCCAACTTCTCAGGATCGACATCGTAATTGAAATCGATCATAATACTGAGACGCACCTGTCCCGGATATTCCGGCGAGGCGGTTGTGTAGGAATTGACCTCGAGTATTCGAAGGGGCGCGGTATGGAATTCGAATTTGCGGCGTTCATTTATTTCATTGCCATAAAGATATTTTTTATCCGATCTGACTCTTAAGCTGTAGTCTGTTGCGGGAAGCAATGGATTGTCGGGATAGAAGCGCAGCTTGTTATTATCGATCCAGCGCGCCATGCCGGGAATAGCAGGTTCCATCTCAAGCGGCGGATCGAGTACCGCACGGTCGAGGCTGTCATCGGGTACCATATCCCGTGAAAACCCGATCGTAAAATTGGCCCTCAAATCAACCTCGCCCTGCGGGTAAAACTCGGTAACCTTGACATTAAGATCAGGCTCCGACTGCGGCTTAGATGAGAGGATATTGATAGAAAGAAATAAGACCAATACAATTGCGGCTGAAAAAATAGAAATACGCCGCCCTTTGCGCGATAAAGCGCTGCGATAAAGCTTTTTCATAAAATGCTCCCCACATTTGTTGAATTTTGAGAGAAGGTATCTATCCCATCGAGCAGGTCATTCATATATTATACTGTCTCCCCATCCAGATCGTTCAAATATATATAATTGAAAAATAATCTAAATCAAAGATCGAATATGATTGTTTCAATGACACTATTCAGATAATGAATACTCTGGCTATAGGCCATAAATTGCATTCTCTTTTGACCTAACAGCATGCCAAGAATAGAATAATTCTATATTTCCTGAAGTCATAGTGCAAGTATGCGGCTCTAAAATTATGGTAAAGAAGCCTATTCAGGATATTACACTCCCCTAATTCTTAATATATGAGATAAATATTATCCTAAATCGAAACTTTTTTCAATGAATTTCGTTTATGGATACTAATTGCGGATTAAAATGGTCATGATTTAAAAAAGGAGAGAGAATTGAAATGCAAAACAAAATTTTAAAACTTACAGGTTTAATTGTAGTGGCGCTAGCCGCCCTATTTGTAATTGGATGTTCTTCGGATAATCCCACTTCTCCGGCTCGGAGTGCCTTAAAGTCTGGCAGTCTGGAGAATCCGTCTGACTCGAGATTTAATTTACCTGATGAAAAATTTGAGTTCGTTTATACCGGACGAGTTGCTGAGATTGACAGATCAAATCGCACCTTTGAATTTGAAGAGAAGGAAGGTTTGACCGTGTTTGTTGCCCAGGATGCAAAACTCTACGCTCTGCCGGGTTATGTGGAGATTCCGTTTGATTCAAGAACGGCCAATTCGGCAGGCAGGCTGTCCTCAACCAATCTGGATATTGGGGCAACTGCAACTGTCTATGGTGAGCGGAAAGGCGAAGACTATGTAATTGCTCAAATAATCGAGGTGTCATCATCCTATAATGACGATGTCATTATTACAGAAGATTTGGAAGTCGGTAATCCCGGTGATGATAGAAGCTATGATGTTGTCTTTAGGGACAGGTTGAATTCAGTTGAATTTGGAACCCGTACACTTGCCCTGGCAGAGAGGATGAATTTGTCAGTTTATGTGGAAACGGATGCTCCGATTGTGTACATGCCGAGCAAAACAGTTTACACATTTGATTCACAGAGATCGAATGATGGACGCTCATCCGACCAGGGAGGCGTTCTTCTTCAGGGCGCCCAGGTTCAGCTCTATGGATTTTTCAAATCCGATGAGCTATTTATAGCGGAAAGAGTGGATGTCTGGCAGCTTGCCTCCAGCGATGAATTGATTTCAAACAGCATAGTGATTTCCGATCCTTCGGACATTGATCGCAATTACGACTTCCAGTTTGAGGGAAGATTGTCATCCATAGATCGCGCCCAGCGCTCATTCGAGCTTGGTGAAAGGGAAGGTTTGTTGTTCAGCCTGGACAGAGATGCCAGAATTATAAGCATCCCGGATGGAGCTGAATTGAAATTTAACTCGGCCGACGAAAGATCTTCAGCTGGATATGATGATGAAATCAATATTGGATCCAGAGTTAATGTGTATGGAACATTCAAAGGTGATGAACTCTTTTTAGTGGAATTACTCGAGGTCTATAATAGCTCTATCATTGGTGACGCCGTAATAGTTACAGAAAACAGCAGATAATATAATTGATTAATAGTTCATGCTTCAATAGGCGGGAATTTATTTTCCCGCCTATTTTTTGCACAGTTCATTCAATATACGCCGCTTTGGGGAACTGCTTATCATATAATATGTTATTAGTTTCAATAGAGGAGAGTTAATGTATTGTATTAATTGGATAAATCGCAAGTACTTATGAAGTCAGCTATAGCAAAAATAATTATATTATTTCTGATATTTTTTTCTTATGCAGATTTAAAATCAGAGCCGGTTAGAATCGGTCATCTTAAGGCTCAGCTTGTCTCCGAAGTAGAAACCGTAAAGGCGGGCGAGCCGTTCTGGGTGGCGCTTCATCTGGATATGGATGAGCACTGGCATGTTTACTGGCGTAATCCCGGCGACGCCGGTCTGCCGCCGAGGATAAATTGGGAATTGCCCGAGGGCTTTACAGCCGGGGAAATTCAATGGCCGTATCCGAAAAGGTTTGATGTACCGCCCTTAACCAGCTTCGGCTATTTCGGCGAGGTACTCCTTCCGATTCAGATAACTCCGCCGGAGAATCTAAACGAAGGCCAGACGATTGAGCTTATCGCCAATTCCGAATGGCTGGTTTGCAAGGAAGAATGTATTCCCGGCAAAGGGACATTCAGTTTGGAGCTTCCCGTATCATCTCAATCATCAGAAATCAATGCTGATTGGGCTGCGGAGTTCAATGAAACCCGTAACAAGCTGCCGTTGAAGGAATCCGGATGGGAAGTCAGTGCCAACGTAAATGATGAATTTTTGACACTCGACCTCAGGCAGCCGGAATGGTTTGAGGATGAAATTAACTCTGTCACATTTTTCCCCCACCAGAAGGGCTTGATAAATTATGCCGCTCCTCAGGACCTTGAGAAAACCAATTTTGGGCACCGAGTAACGGTTGAGAGGGCAAATCAGAAAATAGATGTGCCGGATAGTATCTCCGGCATTTTTGTATCCGAATCGGGCTGGAGAGGAGCTGATTCCGAAAGAGCAATTCAATTTGTTTCGAATATCAATGATAAAGATCCGGCCCCGGTGCAGGCTGCCGGGATTGATAATATAGGACTTTTAAAAGCGCTGATATTCGCTTTTTTGGGCGGGTTAATCCTGAACCTCATGCCCTGTGTGCTGCCGGTGCTTTCCTTGAAAGTGCTGGGTTTCGTTAATCAGGCACGTGAAAGCCGAAAGACGGCTTTCATGCACGGCCTGACCTTCACATCGGGCGTGCTGATTTCATTCTGGATTCTTGCGGGCGTGTTGCTTTTGCTTCAGGCCGGAGGCGAGCAGCTTGGATGGGGATTTCAGTTGCAATCTCCGGGTTTTTTGGTTGTACTTTCATCGTTTATGTTCCTATTCGGTTTGAATCTCCTGGGTGTCTTCGAAATAGGAACATCGTTGACCACGGTCGGCGGAAAGGGTGCGGCTCCAGGGGGCTGGTCGGGCTCATTTCTAAACGGCATCACCGCCACAGTTGTGGCCACGCCTTGCACCGCTCCGTTCATGGGTTCGGCGCTGGGATTTTCACTCACCCAGTCAATTGCGGTTTCGTTTTTAATCTTTACCTCGCTGGCGCTTGGTATGGCCGCTCCTTATGTCGTCCTGTCGGCATTCCCGAGGCTACTGAAGTTTCTGCCCAGGCCGGGCAGGTGGATGGAGTCGTTGAAGCAGTTTATGGGCTTTTTGCTTCTGGCAACTGTTATCTGGCTCTCATGGGTGCTGGGTGTGCAGGCCGGGATTAACGCTGTGGCTGTGCTTATGATTACCCTGCTTTTGCTGGGGATCGGAGCATGGATTCTTGGACGCTGGGGACAGCTTGGAGCAAAATTCAGGGTAAGGGCGGTTGCCTATGTTTTAACGGCCCTGTTTATTATCGGCGGTTTAAGCCTTGGTCTGGCAGGAGTAAATTTGACTGCCGCCCCCGATACATTTAAATCCAAATCCAATGGGCTGATCACATGGGAAAAATTTTCAAGCGACAGGCTGGAAGCTCTTCGAGCAGAGGGCAAGCCGGTTTTTATCGATTTTACCGCGGCCTGGTGTCTGAGCTGTCAGGTCAACGAAAGAGTGGCATTCGGATCGAAAGAAGTCCAGCAGCAATTTACCGAAAAGGGAATCACAGCTTTGAAGGCCGACTGGACCTCACGGGATGAGGAGATTACACGCGCTCTGGCGAAATTCGGACGTAACAGTGTGCCGCTTTATGTGCTCTATGACGGCAGTTCAGAAGAGCCAGAGATTCTTCCGGAGATCATCACTCCGCAGATTGTCTTAAACGCTCTTGAAAAAATAGACAGCTGATAGTAAGAAAGAAAATTACCTGATAAATTAGTTCGAAAGGAGAAAAATTAGATGAAAGCATATCTTGGAGTTTTTCTGGCCTTGAGCCTCTTGACATTCGGTCTGGCATGTTCTTCTGAAGCCGAAGAAGCACAAACTGAAGATACGGGAGTTGAAATGGCCGCTGATAAGAAGCCGGTGATGGAAGATCGTACGGCGCAGGTAGGGGAGATGGCTCCCGATTTCGTCCTGACCGATACTGAGGGCAACGAGCATGCCCTGGCCGACTTCGAGGGCAAGTATGTTATACTGGAATGGATCAATTTCGACTGCCCCTTTGTGAAGAAGCACTACAGTTCAGGAAATATGCAGGACCTTCAGCAAACTTACAAAGACGAAGGTGTAGTCTGGCTGACTGTATGCTCCTCGGCTCCCGGGAAGCAGGGCTATTTCGAGGGCGAGGCATTGAAGAGCAGGATGGAAAAAGAAAAATGGAATGGAACCGCTTACCTGATCGATGAGAGCGGCAAGGTCGGCATGATGTATCAGGCCAAAACCACGCCGCACATGTATATTATTAATCCCGAGGGTATGCTGGTTTATGCCGGTGCTATTGACGATAAGCCTTCTACTAATGTCAACGATATCCCGGAATCGACCAATTATGTCAAGCAGGCCATGTCCGCCTCTATGGCAGGTGAGGAAGTTCCGGTCAAGACCAGTGTGGCCTATGGCTGTTCCGTAAAATACGCAAAGAAATAGTTGCAATAGATTAAGCCCGCCAGGATTAATCCCGGCGGGCTTTATTTTAGGAGTAGGTTTCTTCTAACAATCACACGGCTCGGCGCCGCCGATGAAGATGTAATTTATAATCCAGACCGCATCGCTTACGTTTACTGAATTATCACAATTTGTATCTCCTGCAAGATATGGTTGGGGCGAATCCCCGCCTATAAATACATAATTTATTATGTGCACTGCATCGCTAACGTTAACCGCATCATCATCATTTGCATCTCCGCATGAATATTGACTGGCGGATACATCTACCTGAAACTGGCATGATGCAGTCGCTCCAAAAGGATCAGAACCCTGAACCTCAAAGGTCCAGAGACCTTCATCCTGGGCAGCAATTAACCAGGAGAAAACTCCATTGCTACATTCCGGCATTTCTGATGGCTGAAGGCTTCTTGGAGAAGATATGACAGATATTTCTTCTGAAATCGCATCGCAGTCAAAATTGTAAAGGCCTAGATCATAGGATATCAAATCACCACATTGAGTCTGAACCGCCTCGCTCGGACATTGGCTATATTCAATCCCGGCATTTGTTAAGATCACAGTGAAATCATAAATCTCAGAGCTGGGACATGAGCCCAGTGATCTGATAGAGATTCCATAACTTCCCGGAGTTGAGGGCGTTAATGTAAATAAACCGTTGTTATCTATTTCAGCTTCCGCGGGTGCTCCCGGGCAAAGATCAAATCCAATAATAGAATCTTCGGGAAGACCCGGTTCTGCCGCAAACTGAAACTGCAAGCCTTCGCAATGATTCCCGATCAACTCATCCTCAGCTGGGGTAACCGTAAAATAATTTACGCCGCAGGGAGGTATTGTGCCCTCGAAACACACGGGACCGGAATTACTGTTAAAATCAGGAAATATATCTTGTCCTGAAGATTTGGTCCACAGCCAGCTATTATTTGGACCTACCGACATACAAGAATCTATACAGAGGTCTCCGATGAAGGAGCACTCTTCTACGTATATCTGAACCTCAAAAACCACTCGATTTGGCCCCGGTGGAAAACCCGGATCATCTGGCATCTTATAAGCGCTGACAACAAATGTGTCATATGGCATTGGCCCTATGAACTGAAAATCCCAGTGAAGTAAATCCTCATATTCCGGATATATCTGATATGTCTGATTTAGATGGGCAGCCAATTCCCCGGTCGCCTCAAGTTTGAAGCCCATAACTAGACCATGCAAAATATAATCGTTTTCAATCTCAAAATAAAGCGCAATGGGATCAGTATATCCCTGCGCGGGAATTATATCCAACTCAGAATCAACGTGAACATTATTGGTTGCAAATGTTGCGGTCGGTATTAAGAATATTGCAAAAACTAATAACAAATTCTTCATAATAAACCTCCCAAAGCCTATATGAAAATATATTGTATTATCTTAGTCCCTCATAAACGGTGTCCATCCAAAAGATAGCTCAATCTGGCGCTATTATTGGGTGAATTCTCTACGATAAAGATATCATTAGAGGATATTTTTGTCAATGATAAAAACAAAAAATCCGCCTCCGAAAGGAGACGGATTCTATCAGTCTTATGTTTTTGAATAATCTACTTACATCCTGCGCACGGTTCCGGTCCGCTCTTGAATACATAATTGACAATGTAGATTATGTCAACCAGCGATATCTTGCCGTCGCAGTTAACATCCCCAACCTCGAACGGATCGGGCTCAGGACCCTGCATGAAAACATAGTTGATAAGGTAAACCGCATCCGATACGGTAACTGTCTGATCAGCATTGGCATCGCCGCACATCGGGAGCGGGGGATCGATCTTGAAGGCGAACTTCATCGTGTCTGCCATCATCGGGTCACCGCTGTCATGCATCTCGATTGCCACGTAGAATGTAGAGGCAAAGTTTGGCACTCCCTGAATTTTGCCGATCGTATCGCCAACAAATTCACATCCGTAGGGAATCTGCCCGGAAATCTTATTCCAGTGATGCGGTTTGGTGCCGCCGAATGCCTGCAGATCGAACTCATAATGCCGGCCGACATTTCCGGTCGGAGGCTGATTGGGCATTATACAGAAGCCAACAGTCAGGCCTTTCATGCAGAAATTGGCGGTGCTGTCAACTTCGTATAAGTCTTTCCAGATATCGTCTTCGCGATAAAAACTCTCTCCCGGATTTGAGGATGATTCCACTATTGTCCGGTACTTATTGCCCAGGAGAACCGGTACCTCGGAGGTTCTGTCGAATGGATGGCCTCCGTCCGAAAGCTCCAGATAGATATAAAAATCATCCCCGGCCTTAAGCTCGACCGGATCGATAAGGTCGATTGTATGCAGGCCCTTATGATCGTAATGTCCACTTTGGGTAGTCAACTCGTTTTCCAGATTGCCGTTCACGAAATCATCATAAATCTTCACGATGTAGTCGACACTATCCTGTGCCACGAAGAAATTTACACCCAGAAGAAGCTCATTACCCTCGGCCACAAAAGCATTAAAGGCCTCGGAGCAGTCCTCCTTCGTATCACGCCAGCCGTGATAATCATGATAGTATGTCTTGCTGTGCTTCATCCGTTCCACATTATAGAACGACACCGCACCCATCTCCGGATGCTTTCCGCAATACTTGTCGTAATAGGAAATCCAGAAGTAACCGTCCAGACCCCAATATTCACCCCAGCTGTTTTTGCAGAGCCAGGCTCCCGGCTCTGGCGCCTGGGTAACCTTGTTATCGTCCCATCCAACAATAGCGATAGCGTGAGTTGGATCACGCTCATCCTCAGGAGGCTGATAGTGAACATAATTTTGAATCAGGCCGGCATCATAGCACATACATGTTGCAATTACGCCATATTGCATCAGCTTGCGCTTTATAATGTCGATATTTTCCAGTTCGGCTCCGGTCACATACCATTCAATATCGCGTGCGTAATAATAATGATAATCCGGACTGCTTCTAAAAGGGGGACTGGTAAACTGCTGGCCGTCGACATTCCTGACCGCACCCTCACCTCGTGCCAGATAAGCCGAGGTGACCATATAATCACCGCCCTCATGGACGACCAGTCCGCCGCCCGCAGGGGGATCGGTATCATCGTTATTGTGCTGATTGAAACCATTCCACCAGTCCAGGTGGTATTCCGCCAGGTTGGGCTCGCCGTCTTCGCCATTGCCCGCCCAGACTCCGGTCATCATAAGGTTGCCCTCCATGGCCGCCATGGCGCCGTGTGTCCAGCATGTGCCGCCGCTCTGAGATTTAATCGAGCTGACATAGTTTTTGCCGCCGAAGTCCCGCAGGTCGAAACTGGAAGGCAGGTCCGAAGCCTGCACTATAGCGGATATCAGTAAGCATAATATAACGGGAAGAAGATAGAGGATATACCTCGCTGTCAATGCCCTGGATGTTTTTCTCTTCATTTTTTTCTCCGGATTATTGAAATTTCAGAGCCGGATTATCAAAATTGCAGTATCAGTATTTCCGGCTTGCTGTTTTATGACCTCTTGCTGTAAAGTGCGAGTATTCCACAACCAAAATTAGTATATTAACGAAATCTAATCAATTTTTTCGGCCTGTCAATAAGAGAATAGCAGCAGGCTTCTATGAGTTTAGATATAGTAAAGCCCGACCCACGTACTATATAATTCTCTCTAAAAGCAGGGAATCAATTTTACCGTTAAGATAATCTTTGTGATTTTGGATTACTATTTTGGAGTAGTGATCTATTACACGATTTCGATCGCCGCTTTCGTATGTGCGCACAATCGATCCCCAGGGCGAATCCTGAGGGGCAATGGCTGCCGAACCGTACTTGCGGTAATTCATTATAAACGCCTTGAACAGATCGGAAGCCAGGTTTTTGTCCTTTTGAATCGAGCTGTCGGAATAAAATTGAAGGTCGACACCGTCTCGTTTATGCTTCATTTCGATATTGTATTTTATGGACCTGATTTTCATGCCTTTCCGGCTGGCTTTCAGCTTGGTTATTTTGAAGCTGAAATAATCCTCGTCTCCCTCCGGATAATCCGTATCCGGAAGCACGAGTACCCGGCAGTCGTAGCTCGATTTCGGAGTCTTCTTCACCGCCTGAGGTCCATGGGAGGGCTGCCGCGTAAGAATTTTGCGGTGGATGCCCATCTCGTTTTTGAGAAGTCCGTAAGTGTTTAATCCGGCTATATGCATGAATAATGAAATCTCGCCCGACTTGTTTTTGGTATCTTCGCCAAAAATCTTGCAGTAATATCCGCGCCGCTTGGCCCATTTGTAATAGACATTGGACATCTCCAGTACCCACTTGATATCCTCGTCGCTGTTCTCCAGACCGGTCAGCATCAGAAAAGCATCCGACGAATCATACTTGCCCTCGAGCAAAACCTCCAACTCGGCAGATTCCAGCTCTTTGGTGAGACCGACGAGCTGAGATCTAATTCGCGAGACATCGTATTTGCTTAGTTTGGACTTTGGAACTGAAGCGGTGGCCATGATTTGTTCAAAAAGCCTGTCCCATTTGTGGATCCGATCCGTGCGCTTATTAAGTTCCGCAAAACGTTTGACAGCTTTATTGGCGATTTTGTGATCATCCCAGAAATTCGGTTTATTCATCCGCTCCTGCAGGGCCTCCTTTTCCTTGCAGGCATCCGTATATTCGAACCTTGCTTTAAGCGATTCCACTCGGCTTTCCATAGACTCCAGCATATTTTTAAGTGAACGGCCGGGAATCTGGATTTCGCTTATGCTTTCGGTATCGCTCTCTGCTGTTCTGTACTCCTCGTCGGAGGTCTCCTCCGCCCGTATGCAATTCGCGGACGGTTCACCATTACGCACATTGATTCTTATAATATCATCGCTGTCGATTTGTGTCGAGGCCAGCAGCCGGGCAAGCGGCAGAGCGACCGCCTTTTCGACGACTCGCTTGATATGCCTTGCGCCATATTTGGGATCGTATCCGGCCTCCACAATATATTCCTTAACCAGCGGATCAACATCTACCGTTGCTCCCAGCATTGCAATTCCCCGGCGCTGAAAGACCTTGCCGATTTCGCGGTTTATTATGGTCTCAAGCACATCTTTGCCCAGAGGCCTGAAACAAACAACCTCATCGAAGCGGTTAAATATCTCCGGCGAAAAATAATTCTTTACTTCGTTTAAAACCGAGCCCTGAACGTTATTTACTTTCTCCTCATCTCCAAAGCCGATTGAATGTGTGGTGTAATGCCGCGCGCCGATATTGGAGGTCATTATGATTATGGATGACCTGAAATATACCGGCTTCTCACTGGCATCTGAAATAGTTCCCTCATCCAGAAGCTGTAGAAGAATGTTGTAAAAATCGGGATTGGCCTTTTCGATCTCATCCAGCAATACGACATTAAAGGGATTCTTCCTGACATCATCCAGAAACCTGCTGGACTTCCTTTCTCCCTCCGGACCCGAACCCAGCAGCTTGGCGACAGCATCTTTATCGCTGTATTCCGACATATTCAGCCGAATCATATTATCCTGGCTGCTGAAAAGATATTCGGCCAGCACTTTGGCTGTCTCGGTTTTCCCGACCCCGGTCGGCCCCACAAAGAGAAAACTCCGGACCGGTCTGGTGTCGTCATAAAGCCGCGCCTTAAATGCGGTGATAGCATTCATAACCGATTCCAGGGCGAAATCCTGCCCCAAAATTCTATCGCGGAAAAACTTCCGTAGACCGTCGATATCGATCAATTGGGATTTATCGATGATAAAATTGGGAATATCGGTTGCCTCAGAAAACTTCAGGATAACATCCTCAGGATCAATCGCGATCTTATCCTTTTTATTATTGCTTCCGAATGCATCCGCAATTCCCTTCATCAGGTCAATCGCCTTACCGGGAAAGGCATGATTTGGCATCAGGTTTTTGGTCAGGTCAATTATCTCAGAGAGGCTGCGCTGAGAAAATTCAGTATTTCTGGTTTTTTCCAGATCCGTGGCCATGCTTGCAACTATGTCATAAAGATCCGATTCAGATGGCTCTTTCATTTCAATCAGGGAAATTACTCTTTCGAATTTCTTGTTCTCCCACAAAAGCGTTTGCGCCTGATTGCTGTCGAGCTCGGCCATGATAATGATTTCGCCGGCCTCAATACGCGGTATAAGGTAGTTCGAAAAATTGGACTTGTCATCGACCGTCCTGCCGGCGCCGAAAATATTTTCGATATCCTCAAAATACAAAATCACTTTATTTTTCACGCTTCCCGACTGGCATACCTCCTGCAGACGCTCCTGCCACATTCCGATGAATTTCGCACCCGCCATTATTGATGAGGTAGAGACCTGATAAATAGAGAATCCCTGAAGCTTTTTCGGGCAGGCGGAGCTCTTTAGCTCGCGGGCAAGCTGATAGACAGCCGCCGTCTTTCCGGCGCCGGAAGCCCCGGTGAGAATGATACTGCTTTTTGAATCACGGCGTAAGGTCTGGAAGATTTTCGACATAACGTTGTCCATCCCATAAAAATTGCCGCTGCGCTTAAGTATCTTATCGGATATCAGGAAACCGTATTTGGAAAGTATCGGATCTGCCTTTGTGTCCCTTCTCTCAGGTCTGATCAAATCTGAGCTCTCGCCTATTTTTTGCAGTCCAAGATTCACGCCCTCTCTCATTTGAAAAGATATTTCACCGGATTCAAGTAAAGCAGTAAATCTGTTAAATGCTTTGGAGGTAAGCCCGTTGAAATAATCGTTCCAGGCCTGATAATACTGCGCCTCTTTATCGGCGCCTATTTCCTTAAGATCCTCGATACATTCGCCAAATATATCATAGGCGCTGATAAGACTCAGGTTTATCTCTTCATTGGAAAGGATCACATTATTAAAGAACTCAGCAAACATAGTCTTTTCGTAAATGATGTCCTCTTTACCGCTGAGATATGTGTATACTATCGGATTATCTCTGGCCATGCTCATGTTTTCGATGTATGCCTCGCAGGCCTCATTGATCTTTTTCAGATTACTGCTGAGAAACTCCTGCTGAATAATAATTCCCAAATTATTCGATAGTTCAGCCGCCTTTAGTTGAAGCCCTGTCAAAACATCATCGGGAGCGCTTCGAGATGCTGCCAGCATCACAGCAACAATCTCATTATAGGCCTCCCATATATCGGGCTTCTGGCGTATCGCTTTTGCCAGGTAATGCTGCGCAAGCATAAAATAGCCGTATTCGCGAAAACAATATGCCAGGTAATTATACAGATGTTCATAAGGGGGATCATGGTCAATACACTTGCGAAAACAGTCGATTGCCATAGGGTATAATTTTAGATAATAGGCTGCCTCGCCTTTTTTATAGTGCAGTTCATTTTTATTTTTATAACGCTTGTTAATTTCCTTAACCATCTCAACTGCCAGATCCCGGCGGTTGTTCTGAATCAGGGTGTTTTCCAGCAAGACATAGAACCTCAGTGGATCACTGCTGTCCCTTGCGCCTTCCCAGAGGATGTGTATGACCTTATCAGGTTCATTGTAGCTTTCATAAATTGCGGCAAGTATCTCATACGGGTAAGTGGCGCTTTTATTCAATTCATGAGCTTTCAGAAGCCATTCCTCGGCACGGGTGTTCTGTCTTTTGGCCAGGTAATATTTGCCCCAGAGGATGCAGATTTCATATGATTCACCGATTTTCTTTTGCAGCTTTTTGATCTCAGAGAGGGCCTCAGGCAGTTCATCCGAGTCGATCAGTTTCTGGATTTCCTCTATCTTCTTGTTTGATGCGGCGAGAACCGATTCAATATCCTTTTTGCCCCTCTTGGCCACTTTTACCTCCTGATAATAATTGTCATTTCATTGCGGATGTTAGTGAAATATAATAAATTCTTTATGCTTGTCAATTATATCGATGTAGAGGATGTTTAATCAAATGCGGCACATAATATGTACTTCCTGAGACATAGTTTACACTTAGTTCCGGTCACATGGTTTACAGA
>CAZBZV010000037.1:0-42923 GCA_964496505.1 uncultured Ignavibacteria bacterium
CTAATGATTTTGCGCGTTTGAAGATCGAAGCCAAAGACGCCAGAGGTGCCATAGTCCTCTTCCTCAAATCCCTCGACATAATCAAATGAACTTCCGACTGCCCAGAGAATATTTCGCATGGTGTCGACTTTCATCCCGAGGCAGGCCAGCGGTATGTCATTTTTCAGCTCCGCAAATCTCAGGAGGCCGTCATCAATAACCTCATAAATAGTGCCGTAACGCATACTTCCAAAAAACAGCCTGCCGCTCTTTGGATCAATGGCAATGCCCTCCGGCAGGAGGTCTATTTGGTGAAATTTGTGAAGAATCGCGCTTGTGTTTATCGGTTTTAAGGTTTTATCGTAAATATCAAGTAATTGATTGTATCCGGGACTTTGCCGGACCGCTTCCAGATCGGGATCATCCGCAACACCATAGTCGATTCCCATCTGAGCGAGGTTTTTCAAAATGGCAATCGATGTATCAACTTTATTAGTAAGAGCATATCCACAGGCAAGGTTATACATCATGGCAGAGCTGTGGGGATTGTACTCCAAAGCCTTCTCAGTATTCTCGATAAAGCCATTCAAGTCCTGATTCTGGTAAGCCTCGATTGCCTGCCGTTGATAGTAACGGTATCCCTTTTCCTCGTCCTGCGCCAATGCCAATGACAGGCATACCACGAAAATTATTATGGTTGAAATCAGCGTTCTGTGCATATATCCTCCCATTGGTTTACGGGTATTTATGATTACGCCGATTGAGAAAAGAAGTTGCAAGAACGCCTCAGGCAATTAAATCTCGAACTCATCGATCTTTTCCAGAGTGTCGGGATTAATAACCTCGACCTTAATCTTTTTGCCATGGACATGGAAAAGCACCAGAGCGTTTTGAGTGGAAAACTTCTCAACATAATCGGCCCAGGGCGTGTCCTCACGCCCGTAATAGGGCGCACCCGCAGCGCCGTTGTTTATGTGCCAGAAAGGACGGAATTTGGTGAGCTTTTTGCCGGTGTAGTCCTCGGGATAATTCGGAAGTCCCTCATGCACACGCAGCAGGCTGTAATTGTGCTCGTCACCCGTTAAAGATGCCACAACTTTCGTGCTGTGGTTCATCATCAAATCCAGGAGCTGGTCGCGCCTTTCGATAATGCCCTCTTCCACCGGTTCTCCCGCAACATAAGGACGGGGTGTGTTATCTCCACGGTACCACATATCATCGCGGACATGGCCGCCGTTTGGAAAGATTGGGGTGTGGATTGTGACAAAAATATGATCAATATTGCTGTCATTTTCCATAAGCTCCAGAGTTTCCCTCAGCCAGTCAAGCTGATTGTCCATGATATAGCCGTGCAGATTGCCTCCTATATGCGGGACGCCTTTGATGCTGGGCGAGAACCAGTAATTGGAATTCAGTGAGATAATCGCGATATTATCATAGGTATAATAGAAGACATTTTCCTTATAGGAGGGGAAATCAATTGTGTTCGGATCGGGATCATACCGGGAGCCGTCCTCGGATTTCGGACCGTTTAGGGGATTGACGAAGTTTTCGGCGAATATAGTCTCGGATGATAATGTCTCATAGGGGAATTTATCGACGGTGGCACCTGTCTTTTCACCGCGGAAATAATGCAGAAGGCATTCATGATTACCGAAACCCGCCACGAACGGCATCGAATGCGCATATGGTTCGATTGTTCGCTTCCAGTTGGCATACTCCAGATTGATTTCCCCCGGATCGGTGGTATAGCCGTCAATTAAGTCACCGGTAAACTGGAAGAAGCGGACATCGTAATACTCACAGAGCGCCGCCAGCTTTTTGAGCATGTAAGAGTTGACCCCCTTGATATCTCGTTCACCGCCGCCAGCATTACCCCGCCCATCACTGGCATAAGCAAATGTGAACGGCTTCCGTGAACCGGGCTGCGGGGCGGTCTGAATCGTATGGGTCTCTTCATAGCCGGAGCAGACTACAGTGTAATCGTATGTCGTATCCGCCTTAAGGCCGCTTATTGCGATTTCATGGACAGCCGCCTCAGACTCGTCCGAAAATTCTCTGCCATTTACAACGACTTTGGCAATGCAGGGATAATTGGTCTTGAAGTAGACTACCGCGCTTTCATGGGTGAGCAGGTTTAGAAGCGGGCCTTCCGTGATCGATGCGTCCACCTGGAAGGGGCCTTTGCCGGTCAGCCGCACTTTACCGTCGTATAGAATTCTGCCCTCGTCACTTACAATTCTGTATCCCAGCTTTATTTTGCCGGTCTCTTGCCAGTTTATAAAATCGTATTTTCCAACCAGCCGGTTTTTTATATCGCATTCGGCCTTACCTGAATCTATAACCGCTCCACGGGAATGGTAGAGAGGATATTCGTGTTTCTGATTCGGATCCTCCGGATAAAAGCCATAGTAAATGATGCCATTGAAATCGGGATCATTAAAATCGAACTTAACTCCGATTTCGCTTCCCACCGGCATAATCGCGAATTTTTCCAGAGTGTAGTCGGATTCACGATTGCTCATGACAAGCGTATCACCGAGCGGGTCGATATAAATTATCTCGCCTTCTTCTGTCATGAGCATGTTTTCATGACCCCTGGGAATTTCGATAGGGCTTTCCTGTGCTTTGGAATCTGGGCCATAAGTTATAAGCAAAATGAAAAGCAATGCGATTCTCATAATTGTCATTTTAAAATCTCCATTTTGAAAATATATCTTGCTGAAATCTATATGCATACACAGATCAATCCAAATATAAACTCGCAAATTTTAGATTTTGATGAGAATCGTTCGAATTTCATTAAATCATTATCTGCATGATTTTCAGAACCTTATAGAACTATGATGGTTTATAGCTCATGAACGGTATGGTTTGAATATATCCAATGAGAGGAGCTTATTTTGTATTCAAGTAGACTGGCCAATTTGATTCTCTATTCTGTCATTTTTACATTTCTTATAACACTGCCCGTATTCGCACAAGAAGTGATTGTTCCGGATAAAGATTTTGAGCCTTTGGGGATTGCCATGGAAAACTATGATTATCCCTATCAGGTTAAATATATGACCCTGCAAATCGAGGGGCACGACTGCCGCATGGCATTCATGGATGTGCCGCCGTCGGCAAATGCAAACGGCCGCACGATGCTTCTTTTTCACGGTAAGAATTTCTTCGGTGCGTACTGGGAAAAGACCATAGATTTTCTAACCAGCGAAGGCTTCCGTGTGATCGTGCCGGATCAGATCGGCTTCGGAAAATCCTCCAAACCGAATATTCACTACTCCTTTCATCTCCTGGCACAAAATACAAAAAAGCTTCTGGATATGCTGGGCGTCGATAATGTCAATGTGATCGGGCATTCCATGGGTGGTATGCTGGCGACAAGGTTTGCACTTATGTACCCGTTAAAAGTGGATAAGCTTATTCTGGAGAATCCAATCGGTCTCGAGGATTACCGCCTGAAAGTGCCCTATACTCCAATCGAGAAAGCTTACCGGAATATCCTCAACTATACGGAAGAGGGGCTTCGAAGCTATCACAAGACATATTATGTAGACTGGAAAGAAGAATATGATGAGTATGTGATGGTGCATTACCGCTGGTCCTTGAGCGGTGAATACCCTCGTCTTGCATACGCTTCGGCGCTGACATTCGAGATGGTCTACACCCAGCCGGTGGTTTATGAATTCTCGGAGCTTGAGATGCCGACTCTTCTTGTGATCGGACAGGAGGACAGGACCACACTCGGGCGTGGTTCTGTCGAACCGGAGGTTTTGGCCACCCTGGGTCAGTATCCGGATCTGGGTAAACAGGTGGATGCCATGATTCCGGACAGCAAACTCATTGAGCTTGAAAATATCGGACACATACCGCATTTTGAAGCGTCAGAGAGATTTCATGAAATTATAATTGACTTTCTGAGATAAATGATATCTTGAATTGCAGGAGGATTGAATGCTATATCCCGAAAATAAAAAAAGATTCGGCAATTTGGCCGCATTGGCTTTACTAATGGCTTTTGCGCTATTGATAATTGGCGGCTGCGGCGGCAATGAAACCGTTGAGGAGCAATCCGCTGACAGGGCTGCCGCTGAATCGTCACTAAAGCAGTATCCCTCGCTTCAGGAAAAACTGGATGCACGTAAGGCAAGATTCGAGAAAACCGCGCCCGAGGAGATGCAGGATGCATTCGCCAGAGGTTTGGAAGATATCCGTGCAACCGGTATTGAGAATGAAGCTTTGAATGTCGGCGATACGGCCTTTATGTTTTCGCTTCCGAACGCCTATGGCGAGCCTGTCAGCCTGGAGAGTATACTTGCGGATGGTCCGGTTGTACTGACATGGTATCGTGGCGGATGGTGTCCGTATTGTAATATTGAACTGAAGGCATTGCAGGAGGCTTTGCCCGAGATCAGAAAGCATGGCGCCGAACTTGTTGCGATCACCCCTGAGGTGCCAGACCGTTCGGTTGATGTCGTGGATTCCAACCAGCTCGAATTCGAGGTTCTCAGCGATGTCGGCAACAAGGTTGGTAAGAAGTACGGCATTGTTTTCAAGCTGCCTGATGAGGTTGCTTCCATTTATGATCAGCATATACAGCTCGAAAAATACAATCAGGACGAGAGCAATGAGCTTCCGATGCCGGTGACATACATAATCGACCGGAATGGGATAATCCGCTATGCCTTCATCGATGCGGATTATACCAGGCGTGCCGAACCAAATGAGATTATCGCAGTTCTCACTGAAATGTAAGGATTAACGCAATTATTTTCGAAAAATTCGCAAATTATTGATTATTTTATACGTTTTTATTTCGAGATGTAAAAAATATATAAACAACCTGGGAACGTGTTCAGGGGGCAATTTAAGAGCCGTAATGGGCTGGGCAATTACAACATCGGATTAAGACATCTTTGAAGAAAGCTTGGGGGCATGTTCCTATTGAAAATCAGCCGGTATCAGGGTATTCGGGCTGGCGTGCTCTGTATTTCCCTGGATAAAATGTAAGAACCCAAAAGATGTTTCGAAGCTTCAGAAAAAGAAATGATTGCGAGAAAAAGGCAATCGTGATCGAATCCGATGGAAAAATAACTTTCCTCAGTAAACCCGCCGAAGAACTCCTCGGGATTGGGAATAAACGGGATATTCTGGGCGAAAATCTTTTCGACTATTTACATCCAATATCACATACTGACTTTCGCAGAGACCTTGAGGATTTGCTAAAAGATGAGGATAAGAAAAAGTCCGGCTCGCGAATGATAGTAAGGGCAAATGATGACGAGATCGAGGTTTCTCTTACACTGAGCCTGAAACGGGATGAGGAAGGCCATAAAATTGAGTTAAATCTTGAAAACCTAAAGGCCAAAAGTCAGGTGGATGATAATTCAGACAGCAAGCAGTTTGTTGGTCAGGCTCCAATTATAGATAATCTCCCGATTCAGGATTTGTCATCTCACTTGACTGACTCCGAAAACAAATTCCGAACCATGGCGGAAAACTCGCTGGTAGGAATCTACTATATAGTAGATTCGGTTTTTGAATACGTAAATCCCAAGTTTGCGCAGATTTTCGGCTATGAACCTGAGGAGATCAACGGCAAAATAACCGTAAAAGATGTTATATATTCTGAAGACTGGCCTAAGGTCAGGGATAACATAAAGAAAAGAGTGGGCGGTGAACTGGACTCAATCAACTACAAATTTCGGGGAATAACCAAACAGGGCAATGTGATTAAGGTTGAGGTGTTCGGATCTCGTCTTGTGCAGAGTGAAAAAGTCGCTTTGATCGGCACGCTTCTGGATGTAACCGAACAGGAAAAAAACCGTGCGGTTCAATCATTTATGTCAGACATTGGTCAGGCAGTCACTAATTCTTATAGCCTGGTTGAGCTTGTACAGGGGATGCATCTTGAACTCAAAAAAATGTTTGAAATTAACAGCTTCCACATTCTGATCGAAGATGCGGGTTCATCGCACACTTTTGCCACCCGACAGGCCAACGGCTTCGGGGATGAAGGACTATTTGCCGATTCCGAGGCTTTTGCGGAGATTAAAGAGAAGATTTTTTCATCAGGAGAGATTTTAACCTTTGACAGTCATGAATTAAGTCAGTTTTTGACTTATGAGGCTGAACCTTTCGATCAGGGTGCTGAGGACTTATGGCTTTTTATGCCTCTAAAATCCGGAGGAAATGTTTTCGGTATTACTATTATAAATTGCAATCAACAGAGATCAATCCTCAAAAAGGATGATACAGAAACATTCCTGTTGATATCCGAACAGATTTCACTGGCAATCGAACGTAAACATGCCGAGGATGCCCTTCGTGAAAATGAGAAAACTCTATCGATTCTTATGCGCGATCTACCGGGAATGGCATACAGATGTCTGAATGATGATAACTGGAGCATGCATTTTGTGAGCGAAGGCTGCCGTTCCCTGACAGGTTACGATCCTGAATTATTAACAGGCAAAAGTCAGCTTTCCTATGAAAATCTGATTCATCCTGATGACAGAAGTCTGGTACGGGAGGCGGTCAATAAAGGCTTGAAGAATAATGGCTCGTTTCAGATGGAATACAGGATTATAGGCTCTGATGGTCAGGTGCGCTGGGTCTGGGAGAAGGGACGAGCTGTTGATATTCCAAAGACAGGTCCGTCTGTTCTGGAAGGTTTTATCACTGATATAACCGAAAAGAAAGCTGCTCAGGAAGAGTTGTCGAAAAGCCAGAAACTGCTGATAGCTGCAATCGAAAACTTCCCGGCCGGTGTGATGATAGCTTATGCCCCGGATGTTACCCTGCGATTTGCCAATTCCGCCGCGCTGGATATTAGAGGGGAGTCGAAACTGCCCCTGACCAATATTCACGCCTCCCTGCTTCCGACTCGCTGGCAGACTTACTACCCGGACGGTTCGATACTCTTCCCGGAAGAACTTCCGCTTTCCCGTGCGGTCCTATTCGGTGAGAGTATACGGGATATGGAGATGATTATCAAGCGCGATACAGGCGAAGAACGCTGGGTTTCGGTCAGTGCGGTGCCGGTTTATAACGACAATAAAGAGATAGTTGCCGGGGTTGCCGTGTTCCCGGATATAACCGAGCGTAAGAAAATGGAGGACTCCCTGCGTGCGGCTAATGCAGAACTGAAAAAGGACCAGCGCACATTGCACGAGAAAAACGTGGCCCTGCGGGAAGTTCTGGGGCAGCTCGATAAGGAAAAGAAAATCATTGAGGAGCAGATTCAGGAAAATATTATCAAGGTTGTTATGCCGTTGGTCAGGTCAATACAGGATGGCACTCGCGCCGCCTCGGAAGAATATATAAATCTTTTGGCCGATTCACTCGAGGAAATCACCTCACCATTTATCAATAAACTCCAGTCCCGCTTCTCCAAACTCACCCCACGTGAGGTCGAGATCTGTAATCTGATCAAACGCGGCCTTTCTTCGAAAGAGATCGCTAATATTACAAATGTAGCCCTGGATACGATTCATCAACAGCGCAAACTGATTCGCCGCAAGCTCGGCCTGACGAATACCGACATTAATCTAACATCTTACCTGAACTCACTTTAATCCAATAATATCAACAACTTCTACACATCAATTAATGGAATTGTTGAAAAAGAGGAGAGCTTTCAACAAGATATCCACATTTGGTGGGTATTAATGATACCCAATAAATCCCCAACCGTACCCTATTTACAAAACATGATTTGGGCTTATACTGAGTTCGACCGAAAAAAGTGACTTTTAAAATAACAATGCATAAAAGCATTTAAGGGGCAAGAAAGGAGGCTTTCCAGTAGGGTTTTCACGAACAGATATTGCGGGCTTGTTATGAAGGGGCCAATATGTGAGATTCCGCATGCCAATTTACCTGATAAGGACGGAATCGAACACATCACAAGTCAAATATCTGTCGGAGGAGAAAATGAAGAGAAAGCAAACCTGCGATCACACTACTTTCCAAGAAAACACCTCATCCTATGGCATATGTGCCAAAGTACCTTTCCAGGTTACCACAGAAAATTATAGTCTCAGGGGCTATTTGACCGGTGTTGAAAGAAAGGAAGGGGCAGAGGCGGCTGATTCACCGCTGGTTGAACTGGAAAAACTCAACCGTTTGAGTATATTGACCAAAGCTGTAAGGGCTTTCAGCCATGATCTTAACAATCAACTCTCGGCAGTTGCCGGAAATCTGGATCTTGTATTCAGGGGGTATGAGATTAATGATGAGATCGGCGATTTAATGAGGATTGCTCATTCCGCCGCAGAGAGATCTATGGAACTTGCGCGCAATATTCATATGGCATTGCGGGGCGGTTTGAGGCTGAAGGAAAAGATTAATGTCGCTGATCTTATTGAAATGTTAGAGGTTAGGACGACCGCGTATCCATCTGTTGAGGTTGAAACGGCCTGCAAAGGGAACCTGCCGTCAGTAGAGGCCGATCTGGCATATTTGAGCGAGGCATTCGAGAATATAATCCTACATGCATCAGAATCTATCGATGAAAATGGCAGAATCAGTATAAAGGCGGAAAAGGTTGATGTGGATGAGAATTCCAATCTGCCTCTGGAAGATGGGCAGTATATACTGATCTCCATTGCCGATGATGGTAAGGGCATGGAAAACAATCAGCTATCATCTTTGGTGATGGGCGCGTATCAATCGGATCCGGATTCTGACTGTCATGAATTGGCGGTGGCCAATAGCATTATTCAGCTCAACGGCGGTTTTATGCACATCGAGTCGCTGCCTGACACCGGCACTATCGTGTATGTTTACCTCAAGGCGGCAGCCGAGGAAGTCCCTCAAAAAACCGAAAAAGAAAAGCCGATAAGTGGTCACGGAAAGATTTTGTTCATGGACGACCGTAACGAAGTCCGAAATGTCGTCTGCAATATTCTCAACAAGCTCGGCTATGAATCGGAGTGTGCGGAACACGGCTACGAAGCTATCGAGAAATATAAACAGGCATATAACTCAGACCATCCTTACGACGCTGTGATTCTCGATCTCAATATCCCCGAAGGTCTGGGGGCGGAGGCTACTATTAAGGAACTGCGTAGATTCGATCCCAATGTAAAGGCGCTTGTTTGCAGCGGATATCATAATTCGCATATTATGACCAATCACGAAAAATTTGGTTTCAGCGGGTATGTTACCAAGCCCTTTACGGTAAATGAGCTCAGCCGGATAATACATGAGACAATTAATCAGGGACAAAATGCTGACAGGGCTTATCGGATTTCAGAGCCGGTGCAATAGAGATGACAGCAATCGGGCGGTACCAATCAGTCACTGTCCTTCAGCGAATCGAGATCAAGATCGGGATAGAGCTTTTTTGTGCAATCGGGGCAGAGGGCATGTGTGAATTCTGCCTCTGAGTGTTCGTGGATATATGATTCAAGTTCGTTCCAGAATCCCTGCAAATCGCGGATCTTTTTGCAGGAAGGGCAGATTGGTATAAAGCCGCTCAGCTTCTTAATTTTCTCAAGTGCGCCTTTTAATTCTGTGATTAGCTTCTCGCGTTCCTGCTCGTTTCGTTTTTGATCGGTAATATCGGAGGTTACCGAAATCAGATGTTTTTCTCCCTCCATTTCTATTATATCTACAGAGACATTCGCATCCAGAATCTTGCCGTCACGTCTTTTGATTCTATAATAGCGATCCCTGATATATCCGTATTCCATTATTTCTTCCATGAAACGCCTGCGGTCGTCCGGATTTGCCCACATTCCAAGCCCTACCGTTGATTTCCCGATTATTTCCTCCCTTGAAAAGCCAATTGTCTCGCAGAAAGTATTATTTACTTCAACTACTTTTCCGCTTTTGAGAGAGGTGATGGCAACCATGACGGGAGTTGAATTAAACAGAGTAAAAAACCTCTGTTCGCTGGCTTTTAGTCTTATCTCCGCCATCTGGGATTCGGTTATGTCTATAACAATACCAAAAATACTGACCACTTTCCCGTTCTCATCTTTGTTGGATTGGGAAACGCTGCGAAGATATTTTAAATTTCCTTTTGGGGTTTGAATTCTGTATATAATCGGCTCATCGTATCCGCCTTTGACAAGCTTTTCGATATGATTTTCCATTTTAACTCTATCTTCGGGATACACAAGGTCAAGAAATATCTCGCGTGTAAGTTCTGATTTGTCCGGTTCCATGTCGAAGAGCCTGTAAACTTCATCAGACCAGATCAGACTATTTTCAGCAATATGCCATTCCCAGTTTCCCAGGTGAGCGACTTTTTCCGCCCTTGCCAGTCTTTTGCCGCTTTCAATCACCTTCTGTTCCGCAAGCTTTCGCCGGCTTATATCTCTGGTAATGACAACAATGCCCTCCGTATTTCCTTTCCGGTCAGTCATTGCCGCCATTCTTGCTTCGACTGGCAAATAAGAACCGTCTTTTCTTTTCAAGTTTATCTCGATACTCCCAACTTCGTTTCCCTGCACGATTTTTTCCGTATTCTGCCTGATTTTATCTCTGTCCTGGGGGGCAAGTAATTCGTAACCGCTTTCTGAAGCTGAATGTATTTCATCCAGCGTGTTATATCCAAACATGCGGACATTTTCCTGGTTCATCATAATGACTTTTCCCTCGAGTGTGGTCAGGGCGATACCATCCGGGGAAGCTTCGATCAGTGAACGTATATGTTCCTCGCTCTGACGAAGCTTATTTTCCATTTCTTTTTGGTAGGTTACATCCCGTCCAAATGAGGCCAGCCGTATAACTTTCCCGGATGAATCTTTAATTGGGTTAACCACAACATCATAGTATTTCCCATTTCTCGCAACTTCGTAACGGTATTGCTTTCCGTTCCGAATAATATTTTTAGCCAGCTCGTGTCTTTCCTCCACCAGATCTTTTGGCAAATAGTCATACAGGTTTTTTCCGATCAATTCGTCCCGGGTAAGGTTTTCCACCGCGGCGGCTTTCTCATTTAATGCCAGTATTATACCCTCTGTGTCAATCAGTATTGCGGTATCATCGGAGGCATCGATCAATGCACGCAGCGTTTCCTCTGCGCCGTTTAGCATCCCAGAAAATGCTCTGCTGCTGATCGATTCTTTATTGGAATCGTTATCAGACATTATTCCCGCCCTTTTTGATTTTCGTTATTAGAATCGGAATAATTGAGCAAATATTCATGATAAAAATTTTACACCAGCGTAGGGGGTTTACTCTGCCATACCATATATAATAAACGCCTGATTTTATGCTTTTTTTTGCGTTATCCTCAATATTTTGCATTTTTCATTAAACCCCAAAAAAACAGGACAGGTTTCCGAATTCCCGCCTGATTTACGGAAACATTTGGGATTATTTTTAATTTATTATATTTTATTCTGCTAAGGTCTTTGATTAAAATGTGCAGGTAGTAAATGAAGAATTTAGATTGCATATTGTTTGATTTCGATTACACGCTGGCCGATTCCTCGGAAGGGATTATCGAATGCATGGGGTATGCCTTTCGGAAGCTGGGACTGCCCGAGCCTGACCCGGCCGAGATCAGAAAAGCTATCGGAAAGTCGCTGCCCGAGACATTCGAGCTCTTTACCGGTCACAACTGCACAAAAACAGTCAATGAGTTCAGAAAGCTTTTTAGAGCCAGGGCGGATCAGGTAATGGCAGATCAGACCTGTATTTATGAACCGGTACCGAAGGTTATTGAAAAATTAAAGCAATACCGCCTTGGAATCGTCTCGACAAAATTCAGCTATCGAATCAGGGAGATACTGGAAAGGGAGATGCTTGACCATTATTTTAACTTAATAATAGGTGGAGAGAATGTTTCCAAAAATAAACCCGATCCCGAGGGACTCCTGCTTGCTCTTGAAAAGCTCAATGCAGCAAAAGGCCGGTCGATTTATATCGGCGACAGTCAGGTCGATGCTGAGACCGCGAAAAGGTCAAAGATCAGCTTTATCGCTGTCCTGACCGGAGTTACCGAGCGACATCAATTTAAGAACTATGATGTGCTGAAATTTATAGACGATCTATCTCAGCTTCCCGCATTAATCTCAGATTTTTCCAGTTAGTACGATTCAGGCCAAAGATGGACGGTATCACTCTTTTTTCTCTGGTATTGAGAAGAATAATTTTTATATTATTTAACCCGAAGTTCCTGTAGATTTTTTCTAAGGGAGGCTATTAAAAGGTGATCAGGCTTGTCTCTCTGGTCGTTCTAATACTATTATTTTTACTAATGGCGGTGATTCTGTTTTATCCGGATTACGAATCGCCGCGAATTGTCAGGTCATTGATCATAATAGTATTCATGTTTCTGCTTTCTCTCGCTATCTTTGCGGAAGGGCATAATCTCGATTTCGAAAAAGAACATAGAACTCTGTTCTTCGTGATAGTTGTCCTGGCGCTGGCGGTGCGGATTATCGTACTTGTCGGGGCTGAAGACAAATTTTATCTTTCGGATGATATATACCGCTATGTCTGGGACGGGAAGGTCAGCGCAGAGGGGATCAACCCCTATAAATACGCTCCTCTCGACCAGGAGCTGGAAGATTTGAGAGACAGCTCTATTCATCCCCATATAAATTTCCCCCACATGCGCACAATTTACCCGCCCGTTGCCCAGGATTTTTTCCTGGCGGCCTATAAAATCGGGGGCGGAAATATAATTGCATTCAAACTGATGTTTGCGCTATTCGAGGTCCTGACCTTCTTTCTTTTGCTTAAATGGCTGTTTATAATTGGAGTTAAACGGTCGAATCTTCTGCTATATCTCTTTTCGCCGCTCATTTTGGTGGAGTTCTATATCTCAGCCCATCTGGATATACTGGGGATACCGTTCCTGATAGCGGCTTTAATCAGCATGGAGAGGGAGAAACCGCTTATCTCAGGCCTCCTGATGGCCTGTGCGTCGCTTGTAAAATTCTATGGTCTCTTTTTCGTGCCGTTTATGTTTTTCCATTTCAAGAAATGGTCGCGTTTGGCATTCCTGTCTGGTTTTATCGTGTTTGGCGCATTTCTGTATCTGCCGTATATCGTGGGTATTGAGTTTGAGGTTCTCGGCTCATTGCCTGCCTATCTTATGGAATGGCATTATTATGCTTCAGTTTATGATGTCCTCCTGAATTTTTTCGAGACCGAAACTGCGCGTTATATAATCTGGGGAGCATTTGGAGCGTTGTTTATCTTTTTGCTATTCATTCGCATGAATGTGTACCAGAAGATGTTTGCGGTTTTTGGAGGGTATGTTGTCCTGACCCCGGCACTGTTTCCATGGTACCTGGTCTGGATCTATCCTTTCATACTGCGAAATCTTTCACCGGCATTCTGGTATCTGACAGGCTCGATTTTGCTTGCTTATAATTTCATGATCTCGGTGCATGATCCCGGGCCATGGGCCGGATCATGGAGTGAGAATATTTATCTGCGCCTGGCCTGCTATATTCCATTTTATTTGCTATTAATATGGTCGGCGGGAAAATGGATAAGAAGCAGAATTAGGCAGGCCTGATTAAATTCTCAGTTCTCAGTAGATTTCTATCAAGTCAACCTCGAGTCTGAAACTGCCCTCTTGTTTATCTGAGATTAGAAATCCCACAGAAGTGATATAATTCAATTTCAGCTGACCACTCCATCTCAGAACAGGCTTAAAGCTGTCTAAGGGCAGCTCTATCTCAATCCATGTGCCATTTTCGGTATCGAATGATGATTTATGACCCGGAGAGCCGAATGATTCGCTTGAATTAAGGGTAAATGCATAGCGTTTGCCGTCGCCCTTTATCCTCATACGAATGCCCTCGTGATTGCTGAAATCGTAAATCTTTCCGGCCCCACGAACCGAGGCAAATCCGCCGTTATTCTTGAGGGAAACATTTCCAGTGAAAACAAGGGTGCCGCTGTCCGATATCTCTGCGGTGCTGGAGGAAAGGCCGCCCATAACACCATCGTTAATAATTCTCCAGCCCTCGGATTGTTCTGCTGAATTGAAATCATATATAATCATATTGTTTTCATCCTGTAAGTCATTTTCGGCGCCTGCTAATATTGACAAAAACATGATCCCGAATATCGTCAAAGCTAATAGCCTCATCAAAGCCTCTCAATTTCAGATTTGTATTTCTTTGCCTGTTCTAAAACCTCCTTTTTCGTCTCTTTGTTCATCTTATCCCAGGTACGATACATCATCCCCACCCGCGGATTTTTCTCCAGCATCTTGCGATTTCTCTCATAGAAATCCCAGTACAGGCTGTTAAACGGGCAGGCCTTCTCTCCGGTCTTTTTCTTATAATCGTAATCACAGCTTTTGCAGTAATTGCTCATTTTGTGGATATAATTCGCGGAGGATACATACGGTTTCGTGGCGATTATCCCGCCGTCGGCATACTGGCTCATGCCGCGTGTATTAGTAATCTCAACCCATTCGATTGCGTCAATGTAAACTCCCAGGTACCAGGCATCCACCTGATCCGGATCGATCCCGGCCAGAAGCGCGAAATTCCCGGTTACCATCAGGCGCTGGATATGATGGGCGTATGAGTTCTCCAATGACTGCCCGATAGCATGCTTCATGCAATTCATATTCGTGTCGCCGTCCCAGTAGTAATGTGGGAGTTTTTTCCTGTGATTGAAATGATTGCTCTCCGCATACTCTGGCATGAAGGCCCAGTAAATACCTCGCATGAATTCCCGCCAGCCGAGAACCTGGCGTATAAAGCCCTCCGCATTATGAATGCCGATTTTCCTTTTATCCTTTTCCCATGCTTTAAGCACGGCATTTATAACTTCCATAGGATGCAGCATCTTGGTGTTCAGTGCAAATGAAAGCCGTGAGTGAAACAATGTCCGGCTCTCTTCTATCATGGCGTCCTGATAAGTCCCGAAATGGGACAGGAGATTGCTTATGAAATGCCGTAGAATTGCCAGGGCCTGCTTTCGGTTAACAGGCCAGTTGAGTTTTTTGGGATTTATTTCGCCAAATGTCTTCACGCCGGATTTCTCTATCATTTTTACTATCGAGAAGATATCGTTGTTGAACAGTTTCGGTTTTATTAAATCGACCTTGCCGTCATAACTCCCGCGATTCTCCCGATCGTAATTCCATTTCCCGCCATACGGATTGTCACCCTCCATAAGAATGCCATGCTTTTTGCGCATGCTGCGGTAGAATGATTCCATGAGGTATTGCTTTTTGCCTTTAAAGAAATCCTTTACATCCTCACGCTTTGTCAGAAAATGCTCGGTATCGCAGGCATTGCATTCGATTTCCAGCCTTTCGCATAAAGCTACTAACTGTCTGTCAAGGCGGTATTCATCGGGAAGCTGATACTCGAATTTTGTTAATATATGCTTTTGAATCAGCTGTTTGATATTTTTGTCGAGGCTTTGAGAATTATCCGGGTCATCGAGGGTTAGATAAATAACCTTATGTCCCTTTTTCTTGAGTTCTCCCGCGAAATCTCGCATGGAGGTAAAAAAGGCCGCGACTTTCTGGATATGATGCATTACATAATCGGTTTCCTGACGCATTTCCATTAGAAGATATGTTTTTGAGGAATCCTTTTTTGCAAACCAGGAATGCTTAAGGTTCAATTGATCGCCAAGAATCAGGCGCAGAGTTTTCTGATCCTGCACTGGGGTATCCTTAATCGATAGAAAAAGGCAGGCCGTAATTCGGCCTGCCTTTTAAACATGTTTTTGCTTTAGGCAGACTCTTTGAAGAGATGAACGTCTGTCTGCGGGAAGGGTATGGAAATGCCCTTTTCGTCAAAGGTCATTTTCACCTTTTCATGAATATCGAAAAATACCGCCCAGTAATCGGCGGTCTTGACCCAGGGGCGAACGACAAAATTGACCGAGCTGTCCCCAAGCTCGCTTACGGCAATTGTCGGCGCCGGATCTTCCAGTACTCTCGAATCTTCCTTGACGATTTGCTCGAGGGTTTCCTTGGCCTTCTTGATATCATCGCCATAACCGATGCCGAAAACCATATCAACACGGCGGGTATCTTTGGCCGAGTAATTGGTAATGCTTCCGCTGGTAATCTGGCTGTTGGGGATGAAAATCTGCCTGTTATCGGGTGACTTCATTATGGTTTGAAAGATATGAATCTCCTCGACAGTCCCGGCCATACCTCCGGCCTCAACATAATCACCGGCTTTGAAAGGGCGGAAGATTATCAACATCACGCCGGATGCAAAGTTGGCCAGCGATCCCTGCAGAGCAAAGCCGATTGCCAGACCGGCGGCACCTAATACGGCTACAAATGATGCGGTCTGGACACCGAGAGTAGCAATCGCGGCGATTATGATGAATGTCAGTAATGCTATTCTGGTGAGTGTTACCAGGAATTTTGTCAATGTGGGATCGGCCTCACTTCTAACCATCAGGCGCCTGATGGCATTAGCGACGATTCCAACGGCGATGCGGCCGAGGATAAGTATTAATATGGCGCCAATTATCTTTACGCCATATACGGTGGCTATATCAAGCACTTTGTCCCATACAGCTTCCATTTCTACTCCTTTTAATGATTTATATTACTTTTATAGCATTTTCCTCATTACGCAGGCAGTCCCGGTTCAGTCCTCCTGGTTATGAACAGTTCAGGAATTTCAAATCCCAGGTTTTGCCATAGGTTATCGAGGAGAACATAGATAGATAATTACAAGTTCCCCTAAGAAGTTAAGAAATATTACTCTTTTAAGTCAATATATTTCGTCCGATTTTTAATTAAATTGGCCTTAAGGATGCCATCCCGCCATCAATGCTTAAAACTTGGCCTGTGATCCAGACTGATTCGTCCGAAAGCAAAAACAGGGCGGATGAGGCGATATCCGCAGGTGAACCAATTTTTTTCAACGGATTCCGTTTTGCCGCCGCCTTCTTCTTTTCATCGGAAGCCAACAGATTTTTGGCAAGCCTTGTATCAGTGAGAGAGGGAGCTATCACATTAAATCGGATTTTTGCAGTTGCATATTCGGCTGCCAGTGAAAGCGAAAGGCCCTGCAGGGCGGATTTGGCGGCAACGACCGATGAATGAAAATTCATACCGGCCAATGCAGCCACTGTGCTGAAAAAAACAACCGATCCCTCGCCGCTCTTTTTGAGCGGCGTAATAGCCGCCTGCAAAGTCTTTACCGCGCCCAGCAGATTGATATTCAGATCACGCTGAAAGTCCTCGATTTTCAGGCGGTTGAACGGTTTGAGGTTAATCGTCCCGGGGCAGTACACAAACCCGTGAAGCTCCTCCGGA
Organism: uncultured Ignavibacteria bacterium; assembly: GCA_964496505.1. Lineage (GTDB taxonomy): Bacteria > Zixibacteria > MSB-5A5 > JAABVY01 > JAABVY01 > JAABVY01. The sequence continues at coordinate 17,213 of CAZBZV010000037.1, forward strand.
ATAAAATCTTCCAGAGCCGAAAGATCATCATCTTCAATATCCAGCGCAAGGTGCTCAATCCCTGCCTCTTTAAGATCATCGCTATTGGTGCGAGAGGCAACAAATACATTGGCGCTCTCACTTGTAAGACGTTTGACTATTTCCAGACCAATACCATGGCTTCCCCCGATAATTAAACAGTTTTTGTCTTCGAATTTCATTTTAGCTCTCCTTTTATTTCTTTCAATCGCGACTTAATTCATAACATCCGGATATCTTTGATGGTTGCAATATTTTGTATTCTCTTTCGATATTGAAGGAAATCTATTTGCGAAAATGCTCAGGGAATGTCATACCGGTTTGACATATCTGCCGCTCTTGCTTATAATGTATCTGACAACCGAATCGATTAAAAAGGGAGTGATTATAAATGTTGAGAAGTATAAATGGCATTATAGGTTTTAATCTTAAATCTTCCGATGGTGCTTTGGGCAAGGTCACCGATTTCAATTTTGATGATGAGGACTGGATTATTCGTTATGCGGTGGTGGATACCGGTGGGTGGCTGACAGGGCGAAAGGTGCTGATGCCGCCGCACAAAATCGATAGAATCGACATGCAGAATCAGAATCTGGAAGTCGAATTGACCAAAAACCAGGTGGAGAAAAGCCCGCCTATATCTGCTGATGAGCCGGTATCACGCCAGTATGAGGATCAGCTTTACAGCTATTATGGATGGCATCCTTACTGGATCAGCGGCTTAATGTCGGGGGCTTATACTACGGCGGTCAATCCTTCGGATGAAGAGGATATTAAGTCCGAGGATGATTCGGGAGGGGAAGCTCTGATCAGAAGCTGTAATGAGGTTTCTGAGTATGGGCTCGAAGGTACAGATCAGGAGATCGGGGATGTTGAGGACTTTATCATTGATGATCAGACCTGGCAAATACTCTATCTGGTGATAAACACATCAAGGTTTACCTCCGGTAAGAAGGTCATTCTGGCAAAGATGTGGATAGACAGAGTAAGCTGGAGTCAGTCGCGAGTCTATGTCGATCTTCCCGCTGGGAAAATTAAAGAGAGCCCGGAATATGACAGATCGGTTCCGGTCGACCGTGATTACGAGGAAAGATTGTTTGAATTTTATGGTCGAAAAGGTTACTGGCTTTAGAAAATTTTGGAAATGCAGAATATCGAGAGGAGTGTTACAATGGATGATAGACAGGATTATCTGGTTAAATTACAGTCACAGAAGGATGTCTGGCAGGCGCAGCTTGCCCAACTCCAGGTGCAGGCGGATACTCAGGATGAGCAGAACCGCGAGGCATATTATACTATGATCGATAATCTCCAGAAAATGCTGGGAAATTTCAACGAGAAATTCGACCTGCTTAAAAATTCGGTTGAAGAGAAGAACGCCTGGGACGATCACAAAAAGGCAATGGAAGAGCTTCTTAAGAGCACCAATGATGCTTTTGGGACGGTTACTGCCAGGTTTAAATCCGAGCTTTCTTAGAGCCTTTTTAAGGATATTGGATGATAGCCGACACAAGCATCCAGGTAAGCAGCACAGCACGTGCTGACCATAAAGCGGTACGCAGCCAGTTAGTTTTTACCAGTCGGGTGATAGCGGCTGGATCTTTTTTGGATGCGAGAATTTTATGCAAAGGCACCTGAGCCATAAAGGTTGACAACCATATCACTATGACCAATATTAATCCAATCCAGGCCTGAAAAGCTATGTCGGATTTACCGCTATTAAGGGCAAGCAGGATTGCGCTTGCAAGCTCGATCAGCATCAGCGGCAAAACGACGTAGGAGATTTTGCGGCGGTGCTGTGCCATATACGAAACGAATATGCCCTCGTCAACCATCTGTATCAGGGGGTAGTGGACCACCTGAATGATCCAGATCAGTCCTACCAGGAAAACCGTTGAGAAGAAGTTTATAATCAGGTATTCGTTCAGCATTTGAATTTGCCTCCCTATAAAGTGAGGACCGGATGTAATTTTTATCCGGCCCTCTGATCTATATGAAAACAAAGATTATTTTCATAATTAATTGTTCACAATAATCTCTGCTCCAAGAGCCTGGGCTCCTGAACCGTTAAGAAAGCCTTTGGCAAAAACGGTATATATCTTGCCGCTTTCCAGATTTATGCCATCAAGATTCAGGGCAACTGTTTCAGTTCCGGAAACTCTTACCTCAAGATCGTACATTCCGGCATCTAGCGGAGTGAAAGCCGAAGCTTCATTGAATTCATACTCGCCAAACACTATTGTGCCGTCAGGAAGAGTAATGTCAACTTCCGGGGCATCCGGTGAAAGATGGATGAATCGGACGTGAGCTTTGCCAGCCGCGGGAGTACTGAGGTCGTCCTCCAGAACCAGTGGCATAATGCTGGCCAGTTCATCAACCGCAAAGACCGAATAATCGCCGTTGGGAGCCAGAGTCGAGGTGGCATCTATAACGGTGGTTGCGGTACCCTCAGCGTTGACCTTGAAGTTTCTATCACCGGCAGAAACAGTAAGATATCCGGTATTCTGCGGGAATGGCAGGCCGCTCGTGTTGACCTTGGAATCGTCGACGTAAAGATCAACCGGGGGAGCGTCAGGCGAAGCATGAATTACCATCACATTCGATGATCCTACGCTCAGGTCGAGGGAGGCATTGCCGCTGCCGTTATCGACGAATACACGCACTATAAAGGGATACTGATCGTTGATATCGAGTGTCCCCAATGCGATTACCGTATAAAGGCTGCCATTCTGAACATCCACAGGATTGAAGACAGCAACTTCGGAATTGCTGCCCGCAGGGGTGACGGCGAAAACATAAGAGCCGGCATCCACCGGGGCATAATCCTCGATATCCTTGAAGGCGGTGTTTGAAAATACAGTTGTGCCGCTTCCGCTGTTAAGCTTGATATCCACAGCCGGAGCATCCGGTGATGCATGGATGAATCTGATCAGAGCTTTATCGGCACGGCCTGTACGATCATCGACACTAACGATAGGCTCGATTGAATTTAAAACGTTGACCGCATATACAGTATATTCGGTGCTGTCATCCAGATTCAGATCGGCATTGATAACCACAGGGCTTGAAGAACCTGCCGGAGTAACTGCGATATTGCGCGTTCCGGTATTGAGCTCTGCATACCCGGAGGATTCGCCATAGGCCAGATTGGTGATCGCCACACTGCCGTCAACTCGGACATCAACTGCCGGGGCGTCATAACTTGCATGAATTACCCTGATACTTGTAGTAGCAGGAGCAGGATTGATACTGTTGTCATCATCATCACATCCCATTAAAAAGATAAAAGACAGAGCCAGAACGGCTGCACTTAGAAAAAGTTTTGATTTAAGCATTGCGCTTCTCCTTTTATAATTAATGTTTGTTCCTATCTTTGTCTAACAAAACCCTGCATGTCTAAATTATGTTCCCGCTTTGTCAAATTAATATATAAATTTCTTTAATCAGGTTGTAAAATTATGTATTATATTGTATTAGAGTATATTATGGTGTTTTTTATGCTTGTCTTCAATAGCTTCTTTTTCCGAAAAGTAAGATAAATTATAGACAATAGTCAAAAAGATTGAAGATCTGGTCCTGATAGCATTTATAATTGGTTTGGAACAGAGTTGCATGTAGCAATGTTTATGTGCTGATACGCGATTAGAAGGGGATAATGAATTGCCAAGAAAAATACCTGTCGATAGCTGTTTGATAATTGGAGCGGGTATTTCCGGCCTGGTTGCCGCCCGCAGGCTTCAGGACAGAGGTATCGATACTATCATAATAGATAAGGGAAGAAGGGTCGGCGGACGGGTCTCGACCCGGAGGATTGACTCTGCCCGCTTCGATCATGGGGCGCAGTCGTTTACGGTCAGTGATTCGCGATTTGAGGAGCTTGTTGAGGGGTTTGTAGATCTGGGAGCGGCGAGAATCTGGTTCGAGGGCTTCCCGGATGAAAAGGATGCTGTCCTAAAGGAAAAACGTATTCATTATTATGGCACCAATGGCATGAGTCATATTCCCAGATCCCTTGCTGCTGGCCTGGATGTTATGAATAATGAAAGAGTAACCGATATCTGCCGGGAGGAGAAGCACTGGAGGCTGTTTACATCGGCAGGCGGCAATTTCAAGGCACCGGCATTAATAGTAACTGCGCCTATGCCTCAGACCCTTGAATTGTTCAATGAATGCGACTACAAACTGGACTCCGAGACTGTCAAGGAGCTTGGCATTATAAAATACGAGCCATGCATAGCTGCCATGTTCGTTACTGACCGACAGTCCAAAATCCCCAAACCGGGCGGAATTGTTCCCGACAGCCGTCATGTAAAATGGATTTCCGACAGCTATACCAAGGGCATTACCGATGAACCATGCGGCGTAATAGTACATTCCACTGCCGATTTTGCCCGGAGCGAGTGGGACAGCGATGACGAGAAAATAGCCGTTGCACTCTATGGCGAAGTAAAGGAATTTCTCAACAGCGAACCCTCAGCACATCAGATACACCGCTGGCGTTACAGCCAGCCGAGTACAACTTACCCGGAACGGTATTATCTATATAACAGCGGTTCCCCGCTTCTTTTTGCCGGTGACGGCTTCGGCAGGGCCAGTTGTTCAATAGAAGCGGCCGCCTTATCCGGGATGGAGGCGGCCGACAGATTAATCGAGATTCACGCCTGAGTTAGAATCAGCAATCCGGGATAGAATCGCCGTTCGTATCGCAGGGAGCATATCCTCCAATAAACACATAATTTATGATCACGACAGCATCGGATATATTAACATCGCCGTCGCAATTGGTATCCCCCGATTCAGGAGATACCGGCGGATCGCCTCCGATAAATATATAATTTATCAAAAGAACCGCGTCGCTGATATTTACAGAGCCACTGCCATTTGTATCGCCGCATCCGAATTCTACCGGATCGTTGGATGTATTGTTGAGTTTACGATTGTAACGCCAAATCGGTACCGGAGAATGATTGGGATTATGCAGGACATCTAAGCTCAGGAAAACCAGCTCATTTGCTGATGTCGAGAAAACCATATCCGCCCTGTCGTTGCCGCTAATGTCGCCCACCGTGGGTACTGAAGCGCCCCCATTAGTGTAGGTCTGGCTTTTATCTCTGACCACAATCGGCCAGCCCTCAAGCGGATTGCCAAGGTAGTCCCATGCCACCAGCCTTTGATAATCGTAATTCGAAAAGATATCTCTTTTTACTTCAGCAATCAGCTCGGGATGATAATCGCCGTCGATATTTGCCATGATAGAGTAAGTCATCCTTCCGGGATTATCGGGTGCGGCAAATGCAGGTGATCCCGAGCCTGGTATGTAATACGAACCGTCTATACTCCATCCGTAGACCATGCATTCGACCAGCTCATAGAAGGCTGAGAAATACTCTGGGATACCATCGCCGTCAAAATCTCCAAAAATCGGAGCGGGCGGTACCAGATAAGTGTCGATTCCTGTGTCGTGCGGCCATCCATCCTTTAATGCCAGATTTTCATCGAAGGCGTAAACCCAGTAAGTATTCTGAGTGTCATTCATCAACATATAGACGATAATCTCACGCTTGCCGTCAGCGTCTATATCAACGGCTTTTATTCCTCGCGATTCGCAATCGCTTACCAAACCCATTGAAAGGTCAAAGCTGTCGACAAGAATACCGCTTAGATTATACAGCTTCAAAAATCTGTCCGAGGAATATAGTTCGTCTATACCGTCACCGTCTGAATCATCCGATATGAAATGACGAATGCCCTCCAACAGGTTATCACCGACCTGCATAATCAGAGAACATTCGGAATCATACATCCAGCAATTCGGCGTCTGGAAGTAGAAGATTTCATCTTTACCATCACCATTAACATCCTTGAGGAATACCACGGGATAGAGGTGCACATTTTCAGCATTGTATCTATCAACATCAGGCTCAGCCGGGAGCACAGTATTGAAGGACTGTCCATCCGATCTGTATGCATAAAGCCTGCCGGTGCCGCCTATTTTGGCAATAGCCACAAGATCATCCAGGCTGTCTCCATTTATGTCTCCCACCGCCGGGGGTACGCGGAAATTATATAACGGTACCTGAGGCATACCGGCAGTTTTTTGTACACCCTCGGCAGTGTAAAACATTATCCCGGAGCTGGTATTTACAACTATTTCATTGGTTCCATCAAAATCAAAATCGCCATAGTTCATGACGGTTGAGAGTTTGGGCGTGAAACTAATCTTCCAGTTTCCATCCTGGGTAAGGATGTGTCGCAGGTGCACCTCGATTGAATCCTGCGCCTCGAGAGCTGAATTCGAAAACAGGCTCAATCTCAGGAAATATGAGCCTTCGTCAAGGGTGCTTGCCTGCCATTTACCCAGAAAACCATCCATAATCGGGATGCGTGACACTTCAATCAGGCTCCATATCGGATAGGATACCGGGCGGTATTCAAGTTTGTATCTCAGGAAGTCCGGACACAGCGCGCTGCCAAAAATCTCGGTTTGAGATACAACTGTGTCGCTGTCGAGAGGATCTGATATGCTGCCGATCACATCATTCGCCAGGGTCAATGTGACCTGATCTATATTATCCTCTCCCACATTCAGCCGTATCGTGAATTTTCCGTTCAAACCGGTATTGTTCAGAGTGCCGAGGATTCCGTCACTCACCGGTGCTGCGGAGCTTGAAATCAAAGTCCAGGAGGAAGGATTATCTCCCGCACCGTATTCCAGCGAGTATTCCACAAAATCATCGCCGCTGGCGATGCCGGTAATATCGATTGCACCTGTTAAGATTTCGTTATTTAGCGGTGATGTTATTTCGGCATGAATTGACGGTACTGCTGCCAGAACATTCGCGAGGTTGATTCTGCCATGCCCACTGAACTCATCCCATCCCGGGAAGTCTGAACCATCACCATAAGGATCAAGAATATCATCGGCGGTATTCTGCATGATCTCCTGAACTTTGTCCGGGGTCAAACCGGGCGAGACTGCGCGCATATATGCCGCTACTGCCGCCGCATGCGGGCAGGCCATACTTGTTCCCGAGGCAACGAAATAGTTCTCGGCAATTATATGAACATCCGGCTCCTCCGGGGCGTACATATCGGTTCCCTCCGCACGCAGGGATAATACTGAATATCCCGGGGCCACAACATCCATTTGGTCGCCATAGGTTGAGAAAAACGCGACCTCATCGTCGCTGGTCGACGCTCCAACCGAGATGACATTCGCCGACGCTCCCGGGTAATTGTATTTGGCCATGCCGTCATTACCGGTGGCGGCGCACAACACGACCCCCTTAGAGCGTGCATACGCCAGAGCATCCTCAAGGGAGCCTATCTGCCAGGGATATCCGAAGCTCATGCTGATCACATCTGCGCCATTATCAGCGGCATACACGATTGCGCTTACCGCATATGACGACAACATTATTGGATAGAATTTCAAAGGCATAATTTTGCATTCCGGGACCACTCCGGCCATGCCCACAATGTTATCGGTAAGGCTGGCAATGATGCCGGAACAATGAGTGCCATGACCATGCTCATCGGATGGATCGTTATCGGGGTCAGGCGGGAAGCCCGCAGTGCTGGTATAGTCCCAGCCGCGGATATCATCGACATACCCGTTATGATCGTCATCAATGCCGTTCCCGTCAATTTCTCCGGGATTCTGCCAGATTTTTCCTGCCAGCTCCGGATGATCCATATCCACTCCGGTATCGATCACTGCAATTATTACAGTTGCCGCATTGTCAGGCGGATTCTCGAATACCTCGAGCTGGTTTATATCCGCCCCGCCGGTACCGTACATGATAATCAGTGAATCGTTATACGGACCATTATTGCGGAGAACATGCGGGTAGCCCTGCCCGGTATTATTGAGCGGCCATTGAACGCCATAAAGACTGTCGTTGGGAGGTGTGTAAAGCTCGAGAACATAATCTGGATGTGCATACACTACATCCTCGAGCTTTTCATATTCTCCCGCAGCCTTCTCCAGGTTAGTACCTTCCGGACATTCCAGAATGTAAATTCCGGATAGCGGGCTTCTTGCGGATAAGGCGGATTTTTCCGACAGAAGCGGTTTTGAATCTCTAACCCCGTATTTATTGTCAAGCTCCCTTTTGCCCCTGATCTTGCTGAGATCATTGATCTGATTGTCAGGTGAATCGTTCTCAATGGATTTGAATTTCACGATAATTCTTGAGGGCACCTGAATCTCTTTGCCGTCTGATTCACTTTCATGCAGGTAGGAAAAAGCACTGCTGAAAGTTAAAAGGATCAAAAGCAGACCGGCAATCAGTTGGAAATGAAGTCTGTTGCTCATTTTTTAGTCCTTTGATGTAGTTTTGCGGTCAGTATTAAAATACATATAGTGGTAATTGATATCAACAACTATTTTGGATTGAAGTAAATTTTTTTGAAGAGAAGACGATTATAAATGCAGTGCTAACTTGAATCTAATTTTTCAACTGCAATCAAGTGTGCCATTGCCATCCAGATCACACGGGGCATGGCCGCCTCTGAAAATGTAATTGATGATCCAAATGATATCCACAAGACTTATTGAACCATCACAATTTGTATCCGACGCTGTCAATGAAAACGGCAAAGGTGATCCGGGAATGAAGATATAATTTACCAGACGGACTGCATCATTGACATTTATGGAGCTGTTTCCGTCAATATCCCCGCAAAGAGCAGTCTCAATCTCAAGGACATTATTCAGTTTGCGATTGTAACGCCAGATCGGGACTGGTGTGTTGTCAGGCTCATACACAGCATCGAAATTCAAAAAAACCAGTTCGTTTAAGGATGTGGTCAGGAGCATATCCACCTTGCCGTCCTTGTTTATATCTCCAACCACCGGGGTGCCGATGCCGCGGTTTTGTGGCATTATGCTTGCAGGACGAAGATAGATCGGCCAGCCCTCAAGAATCTCACCGCTGTAATCCCAGGCCATAGCTCTCTCCATATTGTAGGAATAGTAGACATCGTTTTTTACCGAGCTTATAATCTCCGGACGTTCGTCGCCCGAGATATTGGCCGCTATGGTATAGTAAATTCTTCCCGGGTTTAAAGTGTATGCAAACATAGGCGTAGCCGCGCCGGGAATATATGTGTCCCCGTTTGCGTCCCAGGCGAATATCATGGCCTGAATCAGCTCATAAAATCCGATAAAATATTCCTTCTCACCGTCCAGATCGAGATCGGCGAAAACCGGCGCCGACGGTACCAGATAGCTGTTGATACCCGTATTTCGGGGCCAGCCCTCTTTCAGTGAAAGATTCTCGTCGAATGCATAGATCCAGTAGTTGCCGCCGTCCTCAAGGAATCGGGTAAATGCGATAAGTTCATGCTTACCGTCATTATCGATATCGACTGCCGAGAGACTTCTCGAGGCGCAGTAGTTTCCGATATCCATCTGCAGATCAAAGCTGCCAGAGTTATTCCCCTGCAAATCGTACTGCATCAGATATCGGCTTGAAGCATAAAGCTCATCCTGGCCATTGCCGTCAATATCCGCCGAGACATAATGACGCGGCTCTCCGGAGGGAGAGGATATTTTGCGTACATAATTTCCATCCAGATCATAAATCCAGCAGTACGGCCGCGAATAGTAAAATATCTCATCACTGCCGTCACTGTTTATATCTTTCGCGAATATATGCGGATAGATAAAGACAAGATCGGAATTGTACATATCCACATCGGGAGCCTCCGGAAGCACGGTTTCAAACTGAGTACCGTCAGAAATGAATCCAAACATCCTCCCGACACTGCCATCATGCCCGACCACTACCAGATCATCCATACCATCGGAATTCATATCTCCCACAACGGCGGGCATTCTAAAGTTATAGTCTGGCAAATTCGGTACACCTGTCGTTTTCTGAGTGCCGTCCGGATTGAAGAAATAAAGACCGGACTCTGTGCCAACCACGATTTCATATTGACCATCGTTATCGATATCGCCGTAGTTCGGCACTATGGTGGGCCTGGAGGTGAAACTGTGTTTCCAGTTGTTGCCTGATGTGAGAACAGATTCAAGATAGACATTTATTGAATCCTCTGCCTGCAAGATGCTGTCGGAGTAGACTGCAAGCTTAAGCGAATACATACCCTCGGCAAGCGCCGCAGCATCCCAGACCCCCAGAGAATCCTCTGACACCGGTCTTGTGGATTCCATGATTAACTGCCATGAACTTTTCTCGCCCGGGCCTTTGTATTCAAGGCAGTAATGCGTGAAATCGGGACAGATAGCCGAGCCGTTGAGCGTGGTTATCGATGTAACTGTGTCATTATCAGCAGGTGAGCTTATCCTGGCCCTGGTCTGATTGGCGATATTGACCATTACCTGATCGATATTGAAATTTCCGACCTTTAGTCTTACTGTATATTTGCCGTTTAAGCCGGCTGTATTCAATGTGCCCAGATTTCCGCCTGAAACAGGAGCCTGGCTCTCATTAAAGATTGTCCATGCATCCGGAATATCTCCATGACCATATTCCAAAGTATAACCAATGAATTCGTCACCATCGGCTATTCCGGCAATATCGATATTTCCTTCTATAAGCTGATTGGGAATCGGTGATTCAATCCGTGCTCTTATCGAAGGTACCGCAGCAATCGCATTGGCGAGATTAATTCTTCCATGCCCGCTGTATTTATCCCATCCGGGAAGGTCCTGTCCCAGTCCGAATGGATCGAGTATATCTTCGGCCGTTGCCTGCATTATTTCCTGCGCCTTGTCATGAGTAAGACCAGGCGATAATGAGAGCATATAAGCTATCACTCCGGCGGCATGCGGGCTGGACATGCTGGTACCGGAGGCGATATAATAGTCATCCTGAAAAATATGCACACCCGGCTCATCAGGCGCATACATATCGGTACCGCTTCCGTGCAAAGATAATATTGAATAACCTGGCGCGACAATATCCATATAGTCGCCGTAGGTCGAAAAGAAAGCTACCTCGTCATCGCTGGTAGATGCGCCCACTGAAATCACCTGCGCGTATGCGCCGGGATAGTTATAGTATTCTCTGCTGTTGTTGCCGGTGGCGGCGCAGAGAATCACACCCTTAGCTCTGGCATAATCAAGTGCATCTTCCAGAATCTCTACCGGCCACGGGTAGCCGAAACTCATGCTGATGATATCCGCGCCATTATCAGCGGCGTAGATAATCGATTTAGCGGCGTAGGAGGAAAGCATCAAGGGATAGAATTTGACCGGCATAATTTTGCAATCGGGATGAATGCCCGTTATACCTTCGGAATTACCGGTAATCGAGGCCGCAATTCCGGCGCAATGAGTACCATGCCCGAATTCATCGGAGGGATCGTTATCCTCTGTAACAGGTGTGGTGGAATTGTCACCGGTAAAATCCCATCCGCGATAATCATCCACAAAACCGTTATGATTGTCGTCAATACCATTCCCCGCAATCTCACCGGGATTTTGCCAGATTTTTCCTGCCAGATCGGGATGATCCATATCCACTCCCGTATCGATTATGGCAATTACGACCGTGCTGGTGTTGTCGGGAGGATTACTCAGTACTGAATGGGCATCGATATCCGCCCCGGAGGTCCCCCTCACGACTATTAACGAATCATTGTATGGTCCGTCCCGGCGTAAAATATGGGGATAGCGCTGGCCAACATTTCTGAGGGGCCATTGCAGAATATATAAAGGATCGTTCGGGGCATCATACAATTCCATTTTATAGTCTGGATGCGCGTATTCGACCTCGGAAAGATTTTGATATTCTTCGGCCGCGAACTTTAAGTCTGTTTCTGACGAGCACTGCAAAATATAGATTCCTGCCAAAATATCAGACCCTTCATTTTTTGTGTCAGTTTCTGACAGTGGCTCAATTTTTCTGACGTCAAATCTGCCATTCAGTTTCTTAAGGCCTTTTATTTCAGACAGGTTAATGGCATTCGCGGCATTTTTACTTTCAGACAGGTGCTGCAATTTGAATTTAATTACGATTCTGCCCGAAGCTTGACTTGAAATTCTATCCTCTTGGCTATCATGGAGATAGGCGTTGGCATCCGGGACTGTGAATAGAAGTGCCAGCAATAATATAATTATAACGAATGAGATTCTCAAAATAAGACCTGTGTTTGCAGTTATCGTACTTTAAGATAATATACCCCAGCTTTAAATATCGTCAATAGAATTCCTCAATATACAGGCTGCCTCGAGGCTGAGTCAGGAGCGGGAACAAAAAACACGGAGCTAAAGTTATCATTGGGTAAAGTTTTATAAAAATGCGGGGTGATTATTGCTTATCTTATAAAACGGGCCCAATTGAAGATCACCTCCGGAGATGGCAATGAAATATATTTTATCGATAATACTTCTTTGCGTTATACCATTAAGTACCTCTTTTGGTCATAGCATTACGCTCGATGCTTTTCTTGATCGAGTTAAGCAGGAGCATCCGCTTATCAAGCGAGAATCACTGTCACCGGAAATCGAAAGAATTGATAGGGAAAAACTGCTTACAGCTCAGGACTGGTTCGTGAATTCCAATATGAATTTCTCGGCATCCAAGCCGATTCAAACCAGTCCTTTTTCACCGTCACGGATCGATCGTGCCAGCTTCGACACTGATTTCAGGCGTTCTTTCTGGTCGACCGGGGGTAAGTTGTCCCTGGCATGGTCCTCCAGCCGTCTCACCCAGGATTTACAGAGCATAACTATTCCCTCGCCGACGGGAGAATCGACTATACCGGTGGGAGCATCGAAGCTGTATGAGAACTCGGTTTCAGTTTCCTTTATTCAGCCTCTTTGGCGCAATATTGGCGGCAAGCTCGACCGTCTAGATTATAATCTCAGCGATTATACAATTGACATTGCCGAATTGCAGGCAATCGAAAATCAGGAAAAATTCCTGTTAACTCTTGCTAATAAGTTTCTGGATTGGGTACTTCTGGAGGAGGAGAAACGGATAGCATCTGAACGGCTGGACCTGGCTCAGGAACAGCTTGAGCACAGCCAGGAATTGCGTGAGGCAAATCTGGTGGATCAGGTTGATGTGCTTCGTTCGGAGGATGCGGTACGGTCCGCGCGCCAGAATCTGGTGTTGATTGAATCTCGAATCGAAGCCTCCAAAGCAGAGCTTGCGGTGCTGGCGCAGTATGACCAGATCAATTCGATGTCGGCCGAATACGATATTTACCGTCTTGCCGAGCTCCCCGAGCAGGAGGAGGCATTTGATCGACTGAAAGATGATTCGCGGCTTGTTAGAGCACTGGAAGAACAGGCCAGCCAGTTGGAGGAGCTTCAAATCGGATTTAAGGAGACCGGCAATCCCAGTCTCGATCTTGGATTCGGTGTGGGGCTAAAGGGCGGTGATGAGAGGTTTACAAGTTCGCTTGATCTTCTCAAGCCCGATTTCACGCTTTCGCTGACATTCAGCCAGCAGTTGGGAGCGAATGCCTCAGAAGCGGATATTGACCGTACCAGAGTGCAAATGGAGCAGGTGGAATACCAGAAAATGGAGACTCTGTTGAGCCTGGAATCATCTCTTAAAAATCTGAGTATTCAAATAGAAGATCTCGAGGATGTGCTGGCTTTGAATCAGCAGGAGATAGAGTCTGCGATTCAGCGCACCGAAGAAGAGGTGCGGCTTTATAATCAGGGGAGAGGTGAGCTGACCTTTGTGATTCAGAGCCGCGATAATATTCAAAATGCGCAGTTGATTTATGCACGCAATGCCGCCAATTATCACAGGCTGCTTTTACAATACAGGGAACTCACCGATCAGCTTCTGGAATATGATTTATAGAAATAATGGTATGAATGTCTGGACGGAATATATAATGACTCTGGGGTGCGCCGAATGATAGGATTTTTCCGGTTTTTCGTGAAAAGGCACATGCTTGCTAATCTGTTTACGATCATGATGATTCTTCTGGGAATTGGCACCCTGATTCAGATCAAGAGGGATATTTTTCCTGAGGTGGATTTTGGCGAGGTTATTATTGTCACACGGTACCCCGGCGCATCCCCCGAAGATGTCGAACTCAATGTCACCAATGAGCTGGAGGAGGAGATTAAGGGAGTTTCCAATCTCGACAAGATAACCTCCTATTCGATGGAAAATATTTCGGTAATCACTGTCAGCATCGATCTGGAAGCCGATGACAAGGATGAGGTTCGGCAGGATATTCGTGAGGCGGTTAACCGGGTTACCAACTTGCCGCCGGAAGTTACCGAAGCCCCGCTTATTACGGAGGTAAATAATGAAATAATTCCGGTGGTTGAGGTTGGTGTGTCCGGTGATATAGAATACCGAAAGCTCCGAGAAACCGCCCGGCTGTTTAAAAAGAAACTTGAGAATGTTAAAGGAGTTTCCAAGGTCGAGGAGTTCTGGTATCTCGACCGTGAAGTGAAGATAAAGGTAGATCCTGATTCCATAGAAAAATATCAGATACCCTTGCAGGAAATAGCCCAGGCTGTCCGTCTGCGCAATATCAGGCTCTCCGGCGGGACATTCGAATCATATTCCAGCGAAAAGGGCCTGCTTACTCTTTCGCTTTACGATGATCCGGAGGAGGTTTATGACGTTATCGTCAGGTCTACCTTTAACGGCCCATCGGTAAAAATCAAAGACCTTGCCAGAATTGTGGATGATTTCGAGGAGCCCCGCATAATAACCCGCATGAATGGAGAACCTGCAATAACCTTCCAGGTGCTAAAGAAAAAGAATGCTGATATAATAAGAACAGTTGATGCTGTCCGGACTATGGCTGCCGAAGAGGAGCAGTTTATGCCCGAGGGAGTGACGATACAGTTCTCTAATGACATCTCCTCTTATGTCAGCAATCGTTTTAATGTCGTGCTTTCCAACGGCGCAATCGGTCTGGCGCTTGTGGTAATATTGCTGACCCTATTTTTGACAATCAGAGCCGCCTTCTGGGTAGCGCTTAGTATTCCTGTGGTTGTGTTGGGGGTGATCTTTCTTCTGCCGTTTTCAGGTGCTTATCTTGACGTTATCGGATTGACCGCTATCCTTCTTGTGATAGGTATTATTGTTGATGACGGTATAATCGTGGGGGAAAATATCGTCAAGCGGAGGGAGATGGGGGAAGATCCGCACACCGCCGCTGCCAATGGTATACGCGAGGTATCCAAACCGGTCTTTGCAACCCTTATAACGACATTTTTGGCCTTTGCACCAATGTTCTTCATGACAGGCGTAACCGGCGATTTTGTGGTCAGCATTCCCATGGTAATCACACTTGCGCTTATTATCTCCCTGTTTGAATTGGTAGTCGCACTTCCCACGCATCTTGTCGGCGGTCTTGGGAAAATGAAACTGAACGGAGAGAAAAAGAAGCATTGGTTCGATAGTATCCGAGATCTATTCAGACGCTATATGCGCTTTTTCCTGAAACTTCGTTATCTCTATTTGCTTTTCTCGATTGCACTATTCGCAGGCTCAATCTGGTATGCCGTCAATCATATGCAGTTCATCCTTTTCCCAAAGAGCGCGGCTGATGTATTCATGATATACGCCGAGCTGCCGCTGGGATCATCCATCCAAAAATCCTCTGATAAGATGATGGAGATCGAGCAGTTTGTTGAAAATCTTCCCGACAATGAAGTGCAGTCATATGCCACCAGAATGGGGACTCACGGAGAGAGGCGTCCCGGTGAGAATGAACACTGGGCCTTTATCAGAGTTAATCTGTCACCCTACGCCCAGCGCGACCGAAATGCCGAGGACATTGTGGAGGAATTGCGCGAAAAAACCGATCAGCTCGAAGGCTTCGACAGAATTTTCTATAATATCGAAGCGGGAGGTCCGCCGGTCGGTGATCCGATCACACTCAGAATAGTAGGCTCCGAAGACGATTTGCGCAAAAAGCTTACTGACTCAATTATCGCCTATATGCAGACAATTGAGGGTGTGAAAGATATCGATCGCAACGATAAACGCGGCAAGATGCAGGTGGAGCTTCTGCCGAATTATGAGAAACTCGCCAGCCTCGGGCTGACTGTGGCCGATATTGCGTCAACTGTGCGCACAGCCTACGACGGCGAAATTGCTACCAATGTCCGTTACGGCGAGCAGGATGTGGAATTCAGGGTTATTTTGGAAGATGAAGCTCGCGATGATACAAGCTATTTGCCGAAGCTCTTGATTCCCAACCGAAGCGGGAGGCTGATTGAACTGGGCGAGGTCACCGATTTCAGGACCATCCCCGGTCCCGGAAGCTACTATCATTACAACGGGGAGAGAACCACGATCGTAACCTCCGATCTGGACAAAGATAAGGCCGCCCCTCTTGCAGTAACAAACCAGATTCTGGATCACTTCAAACTGGATCGCGACTGGCCGGGAACACGTGTGGTGGTCGGTGGTGAATCAGAGGAAACGAGCGAATCATTCAGGTCATTATTCATAGCCTTTGCCATAGCCGTAATCGGCATTTACTTTATTTTGATACTCCTGTTCGATTCAGTAACGCAGCCCTTGATGGTGATGGTGGCGATACCGTTCGGAATAATCTCGGTTATTTTCGCCTTTGCCTTCCACGGCGAGCCCTTGGGATTTCTGGCTTTGATGGGACTTGTCGGCCTGACGGGAGTGGTAGTAAACGACTCCCTTGTAATGGTTAATCATATCAACCGGCTGAGAAAAGAGAACCAGGACAGATCCATTATCGATATAGTCTCGCAGGGCGCAGCCGATCGTCTGCGTGCGATTACAATGACTACCCTTACTACGGTGGTTGGACTTCTGCCGCTGGCTTACGGAATCGGCGGATCTGATCCGTTTATCGCACCAATGGCATTGGCGCTGGGTTATGGCCTTCTCTTTGCCACACCGCTTACCCTGGCACTTGTGCCGAGTCTTTATGTTATTCGCACTGATATTATCAGGCTTGTAAAAAGAATATTCGGCCGTACAGAGACTGCTTAGAATATCTCGTTAAAGAAATCCTGCATTTCTTCCCATGATCTTTTATCGGCGTGAGCATCATAAGCCACACCGGTAGAGGGATCATCGCGCGAATTGGGATTGGTGAAACTGTGTACCGCCCCTCCATAGGCTGTCATATACCAGTCGACACCGGCATTGTTCATCTCATCCCAGAAAGCTATAGCCTGCTCATGCGGAACATATGGATCGGCCGCACCATGCTGCACCAGCACCTTGCCGAGTATGTTTTTGGCATCCTCTGGATTTGGCGTGTCTAGATTGCCGTGAAAGCTGACCACGCCGTTAACCTCAGCGCCGCTCCTGGCAAGCTCCAGGACTACACCTCCGCCGAAACAGTAACCTATGGCAGCCAGTTTGGTTGGATTGCTTAAATCGAGCTCTCGAAGATAATTAAGACCGGCCTGTGCACGGGCACGCATAAGCTCGCGATCGCTCCTGTAAATAGTCGCCTGCTTCGAGGCCTCGTCAGTATTTTTTGGACGGATTCCCTTGCCGTAAATATCGGCGGCAAAGGCAACATAGCCCATTTTGGCGAGCATCTCCACGCGCTGCTTCGTGTAATCGTTGATACCCGTCCATTCATGAACAACCATCACTCCCGGAATATTTGCTCCGAAGCTGTCATCCCAGGCAAGGTAGCCCTCGAGCACGACATCGCCATGCATGTATTCAACGGTTTTAGTTACAAGCTCCGCCTGCGCGGCGGTAAACATAAACAGGACTATCAGGATTGAAATAAAGAAACGCATCTTACCTCCTTTTTTACTGGTTACATAGACATAGCAACTCCTCGTTGTCTAACTTTGTTCCGGATGTCGAGGTTACATTTGTAACCTCAAATTTGGAAGGCAGATTTGTTTTTGACTATGGGTTCTGTTTGTGTTATTTTTCACAACTATAATATCCCGGATACGTATAGGAAAAAATGTTTCGGATTGTAGTCTCCGGAATTTTAAGATGGCAGCAATATTTATAAACAATAGGAGATCAAAGTGCATTTTGTTTCATTATTAAAACAAAGCTCAATATTTATTTTTGTCTTATTTTTAACGGCGGCATCTGTATCTGCACAGGATATACAGGAGATGCCGATCATGCTCCAGCCCGATGTTCATGATACGCTGGTCACTTTTGTCTATGGCGGAGATATCTGGACTGTAAATGCCAACGGCGGCGTCGCCCGCAAGATAACCTTTCACGACGGCGAGGAGAGTTACCCCAAATTCTCGCCTGATGGAAATCTCATTGCATTTAACGGCTATTATGACGGCAACAATGATGTTTATGTTATGAATGTATATGGCGGCGATATAACACGAGTAACATATCATCCCGGTTCGGATGGGGTAGTCGGGTGGCATCCGGTCAAGAACAAAATCATTTTCCGCTCCAGCCGTCTCAGTCCTAATACAGCGTATAGGTTGTACCTGATCTCTCCTGATGGCTCAGGCCTTGAAGATGTCCCGATCCATGAAATCTATTTCGGTACTTTCTCTGAGAATGGAAATGAAATCGTTTATACCCAGGTTGGGCGGGAGGAGCGCAACTGGAAAAGATATTACGGCGGCACTGCGGAAGATCTTGTGCATTATGATTTCGAATCCAAGGAGTTAACTCATCTGACCGATTTTAAAGGCTCCGACCGATTTCCGCTCTGGATCGGCGATAAAGTCTATTTCAATTCTGACCGCAGTTACCGCCTGAATATTCATTCCTATGATCTGAATACCGGTGAAGTTGAACAGATTACTGATCACACCGAATTCGATGTCCGCAGGCCAAGTATGGGTGGAAATAAGATTGTCTATGAATTGGCGGGATCACTATGGCTTCTGGATGTAACCACCAACGAGAGCAAGAGAATACCGGTACAGATAAAGACAGATCTTCCTGAACGCCGTCCCCGCTTTGCGGATGTCTCTGAAAATATCACTTATGCGGATTGCTCCCCCAAAGGCGAAATCGGATTGATAACGGATCGGGGTGATATATTCACCGTTACCAAAGAGGATGGCCTGACGGAGAACCTGACGCAGTCTTCCGGCTCACGTCAACGTGAAGCGGTTTGGTCTCCGGACGGAGAATGGATTGCCTGCTTTTCCGATGAGAGCGGGGAATACGAGATTCATCTAATCGATCCTGAGGGTGAGATTGATCCGATTCAATTGACTACTCATGATAGGGGATATCGTCATGCCCTGAAATGGTCGCCTGACAGCAAAAAACTGGCCTATACTGATCAAACTCTCACGCTCTATTATATCGATATTGATACCCGCAGGATTACAAAGGTTGATAAGGCCGATTACCAGTTCATGGATGTTTCCTTTCACAATAAATCGATAGCCGATTTTTCATGGTCTCCCGACAGCCGGTATATCGTCTATTCCAAAATGAATTCCGATCTTATGCTTCAGCTTTATGTCTATTCTCTTGAGTCAGGCAAAATCAATCAAATTTCCGATGGATTCTACCATGATTTCTCGCCGGTCTTCACAAATGACGGCAGGTATATCCTTTTTGCATCCAATCGTCTTTTCGACCCGACTTTCTGCGACTATGAATGGGAGATGGTCTTCAAGGATGTGGCTGGAATTTTTGCGATTACACTTCAGAAGGATGGACAACCGTTTATACCATTAAAAGGTCAGGAGAAGGATGAGGTTTCTGAATCCGAAAAGGGGAATGTTGTAATCGATTTTGACGGTATAACAGAGAGAATGGAGAAGCTGCCCCTGGAAAAAGGCAACTACCGGAAACTGGCGACTAATGATTCGCGGCTGTTTTATCTTAACAAAGAAGACGGCGATTTCAATTTCTTCGAACTGCGTGATCCGGGGCCGATGGATTTGTATGCCTATTCATTTGAGAGCCAGGAAGAGTCCGAGGTAATAAAAGGACTTCAGGATTATAAGCTTTCTGCAGACGGCTCAAATATTGTCTATCGTCAGAGAAATAGTGTTGGAATAATCAGCTCGAGCGCCTCCAGTTCCGGTGGGGACAACCTTGATCTTTCTAAACTTGAAGTCCGCCTTGATCCAGTCGCCGAGTGGTATCAGATTTTTGACGACACCTGGCGGATCGAACGTGATTATTTCTACGATCCCAATATGCACGGTATGGACTGGCCCGCAATCGGTCATAAATACCGCAAGTTGATCGAATATGCATCCAACCGGCAGGATGTGGAATATATTATAGGCGAGCTTATTGCGGAGTTGAGCACCTCGCACACCTATGTTTACGCCGGAGAGCGTTACCGAAAAGCCGACAGGGTAAACGTTGGGATGCTGGGCGCTGATTTTGAAGTCGATGAGGAAAGCAACAGGTATCGTGTCAAGAAGACATACTCGGCATCCTACTGGAACAGCGATACGAAATCTCCGCTGGACCGGATCGGTGTTGATGTTGGCGAGGGTGATTATATCCTTGCCGTTGATGGAGTGGAAATTACCGCCGACAGCAGTATCTATAGCTATTTCCAGAATAAGGCTAACAAGCAGTTGACTCTGCTTGTAAATGACAATCCCAATATGCAGGGCGCAAGAGAAGTTGTCGTGAAGGCTGATGGAAACGAGTACCTTCTGCGGTATTGCAGTTGGATCGAGGAGAATCGTCGCATTGTGGATTCTATCTCAAACGGAAAAATAGGTTATATGCATTTCCCGGATACTTATGTTTCCAGTGCCAGAGTTTTCCCCTGGCAGTTTTATCCGCAGACTCAGAAGCAGGGTATAATCCTGGATGGACGTAATAACGGCGGAGGCCTTGATCCGGATATCTTCCTGAACCGCTTCAAGAAAAAAGTTCTGGCCTATTGGACAAGGCGCTATTCACAGGATCAAACCTCGCCTGCCATTGTAACGCAGGCACATACCGTTTGCCTGACCAATCTCCATGCCGGCTCCGGCGGGGATCAATTCCCGCATGATTATAAAGAAATGGGACTCGGACCCGTAATCGGCACGCGTACATGGGGCGGGCTGGTCGGAATCTCGGCCTATTATCCCCTGGTTGACGGCGGCTATGTTACCGTTCCTGATTACCGTATTTATGATACCGAGGGCAACTGGGTGGTCGAGAATGTTGGCTTCGAACCGGACATCATTGTCGAACAGCATCCTACGGAGATGGAACGCGGCTATGATGCTCAGCTTCATAAGGCAATCGAGGTGCTGATGCAGGAAATCGAGGAAAATCCGATTACACGCCCAGAACACGAGCCGTTTCCGATAAGAAATTAATCTTTTAGATTTACATGAATAGTTTTTTCATTAGTATGTATTACAATTAGCGGTCGATTCGGGCGGATTGCCAAAAAAAGTGTATGCAGAAAAATGTCATTCTGAGGGAACGTAGTGACCGAAGAATCTCTTTGAATCACATAGATTCTTCGCTGCGCTCAGAATGACAGACCGATCAAATCCGTCATTCTGAGGAAGTCTCGCCATTGGCAAGGACGACTGAAGAATCTATTTGAACGAGCAGATTCTTCGCTGCGCTCAGAATGACAATAGAAATAGTGGGCATATTTATGAATTGTGTTTCCTGTGATGAACCGATGATTGTTCTTGAGGTCGATGAGGTCGAGATTGATTATTGCCTTGAATGCGGCGGTATCTGGCTCGACTCCGGAGAACTGGGAATACTCCTGGGGGATGATGAGAAGGTACAGCATGTCCTGAGTGAGGCGATACCGGCCCCAAAAAAGACTGAGACATTTCGCAAATGCCCGATCTGCCTGAAGAAGATGGATGAGATCGAAATCGGCAAGGAAGAAGATAAGATATATATTGACCGCTGCAAGCAAAGTCATGGTCTCTGGTTCGATAAGGGCGAACTTGGGGCAGTGCTCGATTTTATGGATCACGGAGAGAGCGCCAAAGTGGTGAAGCTTTTAAAGGAAACTTTTGGAGAATAATATTTCATGAAAGGATAAATGCATGCTAATAGCATTGATTGTCATACTTGTAATCGCGGCGATTATTATATTCTGGGTTATAGGGGCGTACAACAGCCTGATAAAACTCAGAAATCAGGTCAAGAATGCCTGGTCGCAGATCGATGTGCAGCTAAAAAGGCGGCATGATCTGATCCCGAATCTGGTGGAGACCGCCAAGGGCTACATGAAACATGAGCGCGATACTCTCGAGAACATCACCAAGGCCCGCAGTAAGGCAATGTCGGCTGAATCGGTTGGGGATAAGGCGCAGGCCGAGGGCGAGCTTAACGGCGCAATGAGCAAGTTCTTCCTGGTGGTCGAGAATTATCCCGATCTCAAGGCTAATACCAATTTCCTGGCGTTGCAGGAGGAACTGACCTCGACCGAGAACAAGATTGCCTTCTCACGCCAGAACTACAATGACCAGGCGCTTTTCCTGAATAATAAAATTCAGATGTTTCCGTCGAATATCATTGCCGGTATGTTCAATTTCAAGGAAGCCGAATTCTTCGAAATCGAAGAGGACGCCGAACGCGACGTTCCCAAAGTCGATTTCGGTTATTGATAATCTATGTGGGAACTGATTAGATTAAATAAACGCAAGTCCATGGTGCTGTTCGTTATCATGGGAATCTTCCTGGTTGTACTTGGCTATGTCGTAGGCGCGGCATACGCCGGGCCTGAGGCGGGATGGGGCGGCGTGGCGGTTGCGCTTTTGATCTGGGGAATATGGTCCTTGATCGGATATTTCTCGGGTGATAAGATCATTCTTAAGATGAGCGGTGCCAAGGAGGTTACGCCCGATGTCCATCCCCAGCTTTTTAATGTCGTGGAGGAGATGAAGATCGCCTCCGGGCTGCCTGTTATGCCCAAGGTCTATATTATCGATACACCCGCCCTCAATGCCTTTGCAATCGGACGTAAACCGGAAAACTGCGCGATAGCAGTAACCGCAGGACTTTTGGCCAAGCTCAACCGTGACGAATTACAGGGCGTGGTTGCGCATGAAACAGGGCATATCCACAATCGTGATGTGCAGTTTATGACTTATGCCGGAATTATGCTGGGCGCGATAATAATTATTTCGCATGTCTTTCTCAGGAGCCTCTGGTTCGGAGCCGGATCGAACCGCCGTTTTCGTTCCAAGAGCGGTGGCAAGGGCGGTGGACAGGCGCAGGCAATTATCATGGTTGTGGCGATTGTTTTTGCGATACTTGCCCCGATTGCGGCGCAGCTAATGTATTTCGCGCTTTCCCGTAAACGCGAATATCTCGCCGATGCCTCCGCTGTGCGCTTCACACGCTATCCCGAGGGGCTGGCCTCGGCTCTGGAGAAGCTGGCTAATTCCAAGGAGGATATGCCGCGGGTGAATAAGGCCACCGCGCCTATGTATATCATAAATCCACTCAAGAAGAAGGGCAGGAAGGTAGCGAATTTGACAAGCACACATCCGCCGATATCTGAACGGATAAAGATTCTGCGTTCGATTGCCAGCGGAGCGGGATATAACGATTACCAGACTGCGTTCAGCAAGGTCACCGGAAAGGGCGGAGCATTAGTGCCGCCCTCAGCTTTGTCCGACAGGGAGAATATCCCGATTCGTGATGCCAGCCCGAAAGCAGAGAAACCGACCGGCGCGAAAAACGAGAAGCGTGAGCTGGGCGATATTATGCGTGCGGTGAATGAGTATGTCTTCATGGCCTGTGTGGGCTGCGGGCTTAAGATGAAAATTCCGCCTGATTTCAAGAAGGAAAAATTCGACTGTCCGCGCTGCGGTACGTCTAATAAAGTCCCGCTGGCGCAGATGGCGGCCGCCGGTGTGATCCTGGATGGTGTCAAGGAAGCGCAAAAACATTCCAAAGAAAAAGAGCAGGTTTATCAGCGCAAGGGCCCCGAATGGCAGTCATTCAGGTGCAAATGCGGCAAGACACTGCAATTGTCGCCCTATTTTTCCGGCTCCCACATGAACTGCTCCAACTGCGGCCGCAGTATCAGGATTGAAGGATAGGTCTCTCACACAAAAATAACTTGCCATAAAAACTAAAAACTTTTTATCATTTTAGCGCTATAATTCATATAAATAATAAAGGGCTAAATTGGAATTTTTTATCATACAGAAAGGGATTTTAAAATGAAGAAAATCATAATTCTCAGTTTGGTAGTGCTTCTCCTGATCGGGTGCAGTTCTCAGCGTCAGGTCACCCGTATGGACCCGGAAACCCAGACTGATCTGAGCGGTAAGTGGAACGATACCGATTCGCGTCTGGTGGCCGAGGAGATGGTGACAGATGCCCTCAACCGTCCCTGGCTGATCAACTTCGTTGAGGATAACGGCGAACGTCCGGTCGTCACCGTTGGCCGGATAAGGAACAAATCTTCCGAGCATATCGATGTGGAAACATTTACAACCGATTTTGAACGTGAACTGATTAACTCCGGCAAGGTTCGTTTCGTGGCCAATAAATTCCAGCGTGATGATGTTCGTGAGGAGCGCTTCGAGCAGGATGAATGGGCCTCGGCTGAAACCAAGAAGAAACTGCGCGAGGAACTGGGAGCCGATTTTATACTACTGGGCGCCATAAAATCGATCACCGACCAGATCGAGGGCAAGATGACTGTATCCTATCAGACCGATCTGGAGCTTATTAATATCGAGACCAATGAGAAGGTCTGGATCGGCAACAAGGTTATCAAGAAGGGCATCTCGCAGGGAAGTACAAAGTGGTAGATCGAAATTGACTATTATAAATCGCCTGAAAATAATACCCCGGGCGATTCTGATCTTTGCCATATTTGTATCATGCAGTTCCCTCTCTACCCAGAAGGGCTTTTATGATCCGATCAACGCCGATCTTCTTGAGGGGGAATATGACTCCGCAGTCGTCAAACTCGAACAGGCCCGGGAAAAGAACAAATTCGCCGAGAAGGATCGGTTTCTGTACTACATAGATGCCGGCCTGGCGAATTATTATGCCGCTAATTTCGATACCAGCAATGCCAGACTGACAATGGCCGAGAATTCCGCCGAGGAGCTTTTTACCAAAAGTATCTCACGGGCAGCATTATCTTATGTCATAAACGATAATGTGCTTGAATATCCGGGCGAGGACTACGAGGTTCTGTACACGAATATATTCAAGGCCCTGAATTTTCTGGCTATGGATGATGCCGAGGCCGCATTTGTGGAAATCCGCCGCGCAAATCTCAAACTCGAGCTTCTGGAGCAGAAGTATGTCGACTTGGCCGATAAATTTCAGAAGACCGCCGATGAGGACACCGTTGTATCCGGTTTGAAATATGAAGTCCCGGATGTCCGTTTCAATAATGATGCTTTCGCCCGCTATCTGGGGATGCATCTGTATGCCGCCGAGGGAGATTATGATAACGCCCGGATTGCTTATGATTATCTTAAGGACGCCTTCCACAGCCAGCCTGATGTTTACGATTTTCCCCTGCCGGACTTGAAGTATAAATCCGATAATGGATCGATACTAAGCGTTGTCGCCCTTGCTGGGAGGTCACCGGTTAAGGAAGCCCTGAATTTGAGATTAAGAACCGACAAGGATTTGAATCTGGTGCAGATTTTGTATGACGGCCCGGATTCGTCTGATATCGAATACGGTCATATCCCGCTTCCCGTATCAGAGGATTATTACTTCAAATTCGCAATCCCCATTTTAATCGACCGCCCCTCGGCAATTGATCGAGTATTCGTTAAAATTAACGGCGAAAAAGCCGGCCAGCTTCAGCTTATCGAAGATATCGGCAAGGTCTCGCAGGAGACCTATGAGGC
>CAZBZV010000038.1:0-42833 GCA_964496505.1 uncultured Ignavibacteria bacterium
AATCTGTTTGATTCGTGAGAGATTCTTCGGTCGCTGCGCTCCCTCAGAATGACAGAACGAATGCACTTTTCAGCATTATCGCTGGTTTTTCAACACTCCCTCCGGCCTGCGATTATTTTTCATATTAACCAGAAGCACAGATAGGCAGAATCCCTTCCTATCGCTTTGATTCTGTCCTGCGCCCACTACTTATTTCCATAGTCGATGAAATACGGACTTTCACTTCTTAGATTACCAAATAGGGCGATTGGCTTGCTCACATAGTCGAGTGATTTCAATTCTCCATCCTTTGAGAATACAATTACCCAATCCGCAATCTCCGAATATGAGTAATATCCTGAAAGAATAGTTATTGCAATCCTGACTTCATTCTTAGTATAATTTATTTCTATTGGATGCAATGAAACCGTGTTCTCAAAATCATTCAAGCCAGCTTCATTTATCAAAATTTCTTGCCAGTCCTCAATCCAATCATCAATTTGAGGCATATCCACCAAATACAACTCTTTCTCAGAATGAACTTCTTTAGGTATTCGCTCGTTCATGTCGTTAGCCAATATGATGGCTTTTCCCAAATCATCCTTAGATTCAATAATATAGATTGGATTTAACCTATATTTCATGGATAGAATTAGTGCTGCTTTACACACAAAATCCATGTTATTTAAATCATCACTATATCTTAGACAATAATTAAAAATGTTTTTTAGTCCTTTTATTCTGATTTCATATTCGTCCACAAGCAATGCCGTGTCTCTCTTAGCCAGATAAATGTAGTTTCTTTGCTCCCTATCTCCAAATGGAATGGAGGATGGTGTTTCATACTTAGCAATGATGAAATCAGGGCTTTTTGTTAAAAAGTAGACATGTTCCAAATCAACAAAAGTATAGTTTAAGCCTCGGTCTCCAATTTCCGGAAACATGTCTTCTGGTCTACTATAAACAAATCTTTCACTTAGCTGCGATGCAATCCCTTTTAGTAAGACTTTATCATAAAGCAGCTTTTGTACTAGGTGATTTCCTGAAATGCTATCTATGTAGTTTTTAATATCCTCATAATAATTTGTAGTATTCCACTGATTTGAACTTTCACTAGGTGAGAAAGAACGCTCAAAGCTGAATGCATGATACCCGCATTGTTCTTTCGGAGGACTATAATCTACAAGTCCATTTAAATCTAAGCTGAATAGCATTTGAGAGAATATCATCACAAAAAATATCATCATTATTAGTTTTTTCACATACCCTCCGGGTTTTTTAAAGCACGCTTATCTCATATGAAACGTAGATTTAAATGATCATCCAATCACTTCGCTCCGCTTGGATTCTGCCCTGCGCCAACTATTTTCATTAACCTAAGATTGAAATCAACGGTATCCCCGACATGAACAAATTCCATAAATATTCTCGTATCATCTCTGCTTAAATCATCAACTGTGACTTTGAAGAAAACATTGGAACTATCATTTATAAAATATTTGTCAATTATCTTGGCTTCTATCATTAAATCTTTTGCAGGATTATATTCCCATTCATTTTTTGGACAATCATACAAAACTGCATTTTTGCTGCCATCCGAAAGCTCACTAACCGGCATGTAAATTTTTATCTCGCTATTCACATCATATTTGTGATAAACTTCTAATGCCTTTTTTATTGCGTCTTCTTCGCATCTAATTATTGGCTCCCAATAGGACTTATATTCTTGGACTTGCCCCGCAAGGTCAATTTCCTTGTTATTCAGTTTTCTGTGAAGCGATGTTAATATTATTGAGGACATATCATCCGGATGGTAAATTCCCAATGAATCAAAGTATGATGTTAAGACCGGATTTCTTCCTCCGTGAATCCAGGTATTTCTTATCCACCTGCCTACTCCAAAGTGAGATTCTGTAACAGCCTCATCTTCGGGCATGCTTTCAAATTTCTCCTTTAGATCCTCATCCCATTCCTCTTCGAAGAATAAGATGGCCTCTTCCAGATTTTCTGGCAGATCGTTTTCTGCAAAAGCATAATTTGAGCAGCAAAGCACTATAGTAAAAGCAAAAATCATACGTGTTATTTTGAAATTGGCGTTCTTCATGACATTTCCTTTCCCCATTCATTTATTTTCCAGGCTGCCCCAAGCTTCAGATTGGAATATCTTTTTTTAATCCATCAATCCAGTCTAAAGATTGGGTCACCCGAAATCTGTGCCGTCGGGAATCCTTTCCCGACGGCCATATCGCCAGGAATGGGTTCCTGGCGATCACGTTTATAAATCTAAAACTCTTTCACGAACTTGCCGTCTTTGTAGAAGACCTCGCCGTCACCGTAAAGCTCGCCGCCGTCCTTTAAGTCGCAGATCATATCCCAGTGCAATGCCGATTTGTTGGTACCGCCGGTCTCGGGAGGAGCCGCGCCCAATGCCAGATGAATCGTACCGCCGATCTTCTCATCGAACAAAATATTCTTCGTGAATTTATCTATGTTGTAATTGGTGCCGATCGCAAACTCGCCCAATGTCCTTGCGCCCTCATCCATATTGACCATCTTCTCCAGATAATCCTGGTTCTTGTCGGCCGAGAAATCCACCAGCTTGCCTTCCTTGAACTCCAGACGCACATTGGCAACCTCGCGCCCGCCGTAACATGCCGGATAGGTATACACGATATGGCCGTTGACCGAATCTTCAACAGGCGTTGTGAAAACCTCACCGTCCGGGAAATTGAACTTGCCGTCGCAGTTGACCCATTTACGTCCCTCGACCTTGAGCTTCAAGTCGGTATCTTTCGATTTGACATGAATATCCTTGAAGCCCTGAAGATACTCGCACTGCTTATCCTGAGTCTTCGACATCGACTTCCAGAACGCCACCGGATCATCATCATTCAGATGCCCCGCCTCATATACGAACTCCTCATATTCCATCAAAGACATATCGGCGTCCTGCGCAGCCGAAAGAGTGGGATACATAGTGCCAACCCATTTCAACTCCTTCTTAGCCGAACGCTCCATGAAACGTGCAAACAAATCCCTGCGCGCCCCCTGTGCCATCGCCTGACGGTCGGGGTCGACATTGCTCAGGTACTTTGTGTTATCACGTCCCATGATAGCAAAGACAGCATCCAGTTTCTCAACCTCGAGCTTCTGAAGTTCTGAGACAAACTTAAGCTGTTCTTCAGAGCCGTATTTCAGGTATATTTCCTCGAGGTCGTCGACTATGGCCTGGTAGTATGGATGCGCTCCCGCTTCAATCGCCTTCTTGAAAAAGGCTTTGATCAAGGGCAGCGAGGTGGGTATCCCCTGCGCCTTCACCCATTGGCCTTTTTTAAGCTCGAGTGAATAATTAACCATAACATCTGCCAGCTTTTCAATTCTGGGATCCATTGCATATTCCTTTCTATTCAGTATGTGATCATATTCTATTTTATCATCAGTCCTTCAAACCGACTACACCCTCGTTTTCGAGGAGCTTTCTTTTCAACCGCTCTCCCCCGCCGTATTTACCCAGACGGCCGCCCGCGGCTACCACCCGATGACAGGGTATCACCAGCGGCAATGGATTTTTGGAGCATGCAGTACCAGCCGCACGGCTGGCCCTGGGATTTCCGGCCATAGCCGCAAGCTCGCCGTAGGTTACTGTCTTTCCATACGGCACTTTTTTTAATGCCATCAGCGCTTTCTTCGTGAAACCGTTGGCCTGCAGATCAATCGGAATATCGAGCTTTTTGATCTTTCCGTCGATATAGTCATCTATCTTTTTAACGTAGCCTTTGGTCTTCGAATCATTCTTTTCGAACATATAGCCCGGGAAATGATCCTCCAGCCATGCGAAGAAATTGAACTTCGAATTGGCGCCGTATGAAATCTTCACCACGCCCTTGTCATTGGCGGCAATAAATATCTTCCACTTGCTGGTGTCAAATTCGGTAAAATATATCTTCTTCATATTAATCCATCCTTTTATTTTCCAGAAGCCCGAACCATAGATAATAGGTTGTCATCCCGCGGTAAGGCCTGAATCTATCCATGAAATTTTCTATTTCTTTTTCACTGCTCTTTTTATCCAGTCCGTAATTTTCAGCCAGCGCTCTCCTGAGCCCCGCGTCTCCCGACGGGCAGGCATCATCCCGTCCCAGCGAGCGCAGCATTGCATACTCGCAGCTCCACCTGCCAATCCCCCTGATCGATAATAAAATCTCGCGAACAGTATTATCATCAAAATCTTCCAGCTTTTCAAGTTCAATTTTTCCCTCGGCCACTGCCGAAGCCAGCCCCTTTATATAATCTCCTTTATTTTTCGAATACTGCATTTTCAAAAGCTCGGAGGTTTTTGCCTCAGCAAGAGCTTCCGGCTTTGGAAATGTATACGCCGGCCTGCCGTCTATCTCATACTTTGAGCCATATTTCTCGACCAGCCTGTGCTTGAGTTTATATGCGAATCCCAGGTTCATCTGCTGACCGGTAATAGCCCAGACCAGAATCTCGAATAAATTAACAGTCTGAAGATTTATGAGCCCATAATATTTATCCGAAAGCTCATTTAAGATGTTATCGCTTTTGCAAAAGTCATAGAAGCGGTTCAGATTATAATCTGCACGAAAAACGGTTTTTATATAATCCGCAATCACATTTTGAGCTTTTTTGCCGGGTTTACCCTCGAGAATTCTTGCAATAATCCTCGGCTTATCGATACTCCCAGAAGAGCACACCTCCACCGGATATGTCTTTCCCCCGGCTACAATCAGGCGGTAATAACGGCCATTATGGACAATGTCGACCGCCTCGAATCGTGAACGGGCGTAATATCGGAGGGAAAGATCGAAATCAAAGGGCGGCTGAGGATGTATCTCGAATTCCATTTTGAACCGTATATCAAATCAGAACAATTTGTTAGTATATTGTATCATTTATATATATCAATCACTTAATTAACGACCGGCGTTAAAAATAGTTGTAAAAGAGAATGTTTTTTATTAAATAATAGGCTGAAAATCAGGCAGTATAAACCGATAAAAAAAGAGAATTTATGAAAAAGCTATTATATCTAATTGCAGTATCTATATTTGTCCTCGGCGCCTTTGCCTGCGGCGGTAATTCCGGCGAAAAAGAGGTCTATCAACTGGAAAAACTCCGGGCCGAGGCCCGCAAGGCTGAGGATAAAATCGGCATCAAGCCTGAACTGGCAACCGATGCCGACCTGAGGACGATTATCGATGAGCATGAAGAGGTCGTGCAATACTTCCGGGAACATTTCGCATATTTGGAAGATAAGGAAGATCCAAGCCAGACTGAAGCCTATGCCTCCAACCTCGCTGGCGAAAGCCTCCTGCGTGCGGGGCAGCTGCATCTACAGGTAGGAGATACTGCTTTGGCGAAGGAGAGCTTCGCTGATTTCGAATTGATCTTTCACCACAATCCTCAGCAGCAGAAATTTGCATGGATTCAGCTCTCGCTCTTTTTTGACGCCGAGCGGAAGGCCGAGAAAGTCGAGCAGATTTACAACAAGCTGATCGAAACATATTATCCGCCGGTGGATACGCTTAACAGGCCGGATATGGATATAATAGGACTTCCTCATGATCTGGCCGCTTTTTTCCATGCCGTGGAAAACCAGGAAAAGGCGAAGCTTTACAGCCAGAAAGCCATCGACTACTACAATGAACTCAGGGATAAGTATCCTGAAACTGTAACCTGGATGGTTGCCACACGGCTTCTGGCCGAAACCTACCGTTCAATCGATCAGCCTCAGACCGCAATCGAGCTTCTGCGTTCGGTTGTGGATACCACCGGAACCATGAGCCGGGGCGCGATGATGCTGGCGGCGCAGACATTTTTCGAGGACCTAAACAGGCCCGACAGCGCCGTAAAATACTATCGCCGGGTGCTGGATTACGGAGTGGACAGCATATACGGCCCGACTGCTTTGATGCAGCTCGGGAATGTCCTTCTTCTGGAACGGGATTTCGAGGATGCGCGCGAGGTCTTTAATCAGCTTCTCGATCTGCAATACGCCGCTGACCAGCATCCGGTGGCACAGCGTATGGTGGCAATCAGCTACGAGGAGCAGAAAAATTTCGATCAGGCGCAGGACGCCTATATCGCTATTACCGAGAAATACCCCTCACATTCAGTGGCATACGAGACTTTTCTCTATCTGCCCGAATTTTTTGAGAAACAGGACAAGAAACAATTAGAGGAACAATGGTATAATAGGGCAGAAGGTTTCTTCATTGATATGCAGCATGACTATCCTGAGAAACCTGTGGGAGCCGCGGCGCAGGAATACCTGGCCCGTCTTTATATAAAATACGATCAATGGGATGATGCCGTCAGGGCATTGAAAAAACTTCCCGAGGAGTACGAGGAATACAGATTTGCGGCAGACGCTTATTTCAGGATCGGAGCGATTTTCCAGAACAAACTGGAGCAGCCCGATTCGGCCAGAGTCTACTATGAAAAGCAGATCGATTCCTATCCCGGAATTCGTCCCAGCGAACTGGCAAAGAGAAGTATTGAAACATTATAATATCTTAAGGAGGAACCGGTGAAACCCAAACAGGCGATTTTATTGATTACAGCACTGCTGTTTATAGTTTCTTCCGCTATTCTGATAGCACAGGAATCCAAGGGGGATAAGGAAAATATCTGTGAGGTACAGGTACGACCTACCAAGGTAAAAAATCATTACGAGATCGAAATCCTTCTGACCAACAGTAAACCGATTACCGCTATGTCATTTCCGTTTATAATCACGGCCGGTGAAAAGAAGATGTACTACGATTCAATATCGTTTGCCAATTCACGGGCCGAATTCTGCGCGGTCAAGATCCCCAATCCGGATACCGCCAATCAGAAAATCAATCTGGGTCTTCTGACTTCCATGACTCCGCCTCTGAAATATATCGATCCCGGCGAGGGCACAATTGCGAGATTGTATTATACCTCCGATAAAGGAGTAATGTTGAAGGATATCGTGGTTGACACAACCTTCTTCCCGCCCTCAAATCATCTTATGGGCGTGCTCCCTGATGCCAAAACGAATATATACCCGGCTTTCAAATACACTATTCTGGAAGAAGAATAGGTACTGAATTGCATGAAAAAGCCCCGTTTTGCGGGGCTTTTTTGTTGCCAAATCCGACAAACTTTCCTATTATACGTAACTTATAGCCTTCCAATAAATTACATTCATGATTGATCTATTCGCTTAAACTTAAGTGTCGGAATTCTGTACACATCCAATAGCTTGTATCAGGATTATAATGCTCTTGTTTCAGACGCCATATATAAGCTCTTGAACAGCAACAAAATACACACTATATTTTGATCGGATTTAGTATTATTCGGCACACTCCTTGCTTTATATTATAGCAGAAGAGTAACAACTAATGGAGGACTGATATGAAAAAAGCCCTGATTTTCTCATTCATCTTGATGTTTGCATTGGTGGGCAATGCATCCGCGATTACGTGGCAATGGGCAGGTGGTGTTTTCGACCAGGAGATCTTCGACTACAACAATGACTGGGCTCCGATTACTTATCCGAATGTTCCGGATCATACCCCGTCACCGGGCGGTGAATATGGTGAGCTCTTCGATATCGAAGGCGGCAAATGCGGTATGGATGCCGATTATCTCTATTTCGCCATCACGAGCTCACATGGTCTGGGAGCTGAGTACGACGGATACTACTATGAAGTCGGTGATTTCTTCTTCGGTTTTGACGGTATGGATACCCAGTTTGGGATCGATTATGATGACGGCTCTGTTTATGCGGTAGGCGATTATTTCAACTACATTCCGGAAACTCCTGCCGGTTATCATAATAATCTCTCCATTAAGATGGCTGTCGGCGCATTCTCGATCGATACCGAATTGGCCACAGCTATTGGCCAGGCCGAGGGATTGTTGCATGAGGGCCTGACCGAGGTTGTTACAGGTGATACTTATGTTGCCGAACTCAGAATCGCAAAGTCGTACCTCATGGATTACGGTATTGATTTCGGTTCGCTTCAGACTATCGATTTCCGTCAGACGATTGCATGCGGCAACGACTTTATCGAGGATTCCTGCAACGTGATCCCTGAGCCCACCACAATGGCTCTTCTGGGACTCGGACTTCTGGGCACAGGATTGATTGCCCGTCGTAAGAAATAAGGAAATAACCTTTCTTTTAGAATACAAGAAGCTAAAGAATGGTACCAAAAGCTCTCCCCACCCGGAGAGCTTTTTTATTTTTATTGTGCCTGCGTACGTCCTCGTGCGCAGCGTGAGATTTCTCTGGGCGTGTATCTCCCCTCCAGGGTGCCCAATCCCCGATCTGGCCGAAGGCCGGTGAGGGGTAGGATTGTAAATTACATAGCAGGGCAGGCTTGCGAATCCGTCAAAAGCCTGGGTGCCCCATCCCCGAGCAGGCCGAAGGCCGGTGAGGGGTGGGATTACAGCCCAAATATTATGAAGGTACCCGCCACAAACTCGCTTTGTGGCGGAGGATTGATTCAAAGATCGCCGACAGAGCAAGCTTGTCGGCGGCACCCAATAAACACAGCATCATAAATAAGTGTAGGGAAAAACCCGAAGCGAAGCGGAGTGGTTTTGCCTATTTGTTTTCAGGCAAAAAGAGGATAGGCAGAATCACTCCGCTCCATTTCATTCCGCTTCGGATTCTACCCTACATTTAACTGAATAGTCATTGGGTGCCCCAAGCTTCAGGGCTTGGGATGCTTTTATATCAAACTCAATCTAAAGATTGGGGCACCCTGAATCTCTTACGAATCATAAAAATTCTTCACTTCGTTCAGAATGACATTTCCCTGCCACAGATTCGTGCGTCGTGTACGTCCTCGTGCACGACGATTTTCCCGGGCGCACCGGGATGTACGCCCGGCACGAATCCAGATCAATGCCCACCACAAAAAAAGGCGCCGGGGAAACGGCGCCTCAAATTCAAAGAAAATCCTTCTGGCAGGTATTGATTTATTTCATCATTACCATCTTCTTGATTTCCTTATACTGACCGGAGGTCAGACGATAGAAGTAAACACCACTGGCGACAGTGCTGCCAAACTCATCATCACCATTCCAGGTAACAGTATAATTGCCGGCATCCTGATACTCATTTATCAGAGTCTTGACCTTCTGGCCGAGAATGTTGTAAACCTCGACGTTTACCATTCCAGCTTCAGGAAGGGCGTATGAGATATCGGTGGTCGGGTTGAACGGGTTCGGGGCATTCTGAGCGAGATTGAACTGCTCGGGAATTACCGCGCCGCCGCTTCTCAGGACGACACCGTTCTCGAAAGTCGGATTGACTGTTTTCACGACCGGTACATTGTCCTCATACTCGTTGTAAACGAGGCTGAGTTCATGGCTGGGCGCTTCCGAGGTATACGGAGTCACCTCAAATTCGGTCAGAGAAAGATCATCAACACGGAATACCAGGTTGGCAACTACAGCATCGTTACCGACAGCAGCTTTCGAAAGAGCAGGCTTCTGCTCGTAAACCATGCTGATCAGTCCGATGGTGACACGGTTGTTGGCTTCATCGATATTGGCCAGTTTTGCGTCAAAGTAGCTGACTCTGTTGGTGAACTCAACGTCAGTCAATGTTACACCATCGCTGTATTCCAGCGGGATGTCCATAGCCATAATATCCTGATCGTTGGATACCATCAGGGGAACTGTGACTACATCGTCATTCCAGGTAGCCTCGCCCAGGCGGACAGTATTGCCAGCCATCAGCATCGGCACCATCAGGAAGATTGCCAGTACGGCCATTACGCTAACACGTTTCATCAGGTAACCACCCCCTCCTAAGGGTTTGAGTGTTTCCATAAAATTACTCCATAAATTTTATTTGCGAAATCAGCTAATCGTTAATGGCGTGCCCAGTTACGTAAGGTACTACATCTATGTAGCTCTGACCACACCCAAGATAATTTCCTATTTGACTTTTGTCAAGAAATAAAAAGTTCAACTCCCATTACATTTATGTTAGCTACTTGTTAAATCCGAGGATTTTTCTCCCTTCCTCCGAGATTCGTTCCGGGGTCCAGGGTGGATCCCATACAACGTTGACTTTAACATCCTCAACGCCTTCGACTTTTTCAACCTTACTCTGTATGTCGCGGGCGATTAATGAATGCATGGGACAACCGGGGGCGGTAAGGGTCATATCGATTTCGACATTCCCATTGTCGGAACGGATATCATATATCAAACCGAGATCGAGCACATTTAACGGGATCTCGGGGTCGTAACATTCTTTCAAAGCAGCCTCTATTTTCTCCTTGCTTGCCATAAAAACGCTCCTGTTCGTCGTTGTTTCACGATTATGCAACAACGAACAGCCTCTCTCTGTTTCCTTATGTCGGGGAAAATAATAAACTAAAGATTTTTAACTCCTTGTCCTGTATGGTATACAAAATTGAAGCATTTTCGTTTCAATTTAAATTTAAAATTTTTGTAAATTTTCAAAGCCGTCTCATTTCCCGCGGAAACCATAAGCACACCCCTGTTGTAGCCCGACTTTTTCATGCCATCCAGGGTTCGGAAAAACAGATATTTGCCCAACCCCCGCCCCTGAAAATCCGGATCGACAACCAGATTGGAGATCCACAGATCCGCCCCGGATCGGGTGCAGTAAATGGCGCCCACAAGTCTATTTCGGCTCATAGCAAACCAGCTCATGTTCCGCTCGAAAAAGGCCGTGCTTGAATGCACGATCCTGAGTGAGGGCGGCTCAATGCCGATATCTGTCAGTATATCGATTATACGTTCATCGGGATGATTTTTATAAGCCCTTTTGTCGAGAACAGTAATATTTTGATCCAGAAGCCGGCTGTACTTTTTCAAAGTGATACCCTCGGGGCGCTTTGGGGCTTGAATCTCATAACGGGTCGAATATTCCATCTTGTATCTTTCCATAATCTCGAATCCCGCTTCCGCAAACAGCCTCTTCTGGTCTTCGATCTCCATATCCGGCAATGGCTCGGGAAAAACAATCGACTTCTGCCAGAACTCATCTCGAAACTCGCTGACAAGTTCTGCCAGCAGTTTCTCCCGTTTCTCGACATCCTCAACATAGACCAGCGAAGCCAGAATCGAACGCTTGCCTGTCTTGAATAGAATAAATCCCGCCACACGCTCGTCTTCGACTAACACCATTGCCTTTTCCCCGCCCCCGGTAATTTTCTCGATCATCAGGTTTACCCAGGCCGGACCGACTATCATTTCGCCGAACTTATTCTGGCCCTGCCTGTACTTTTCGAGCAGTCTGTCGAGCCGGATCAATTCCGGCCCCTGAAGAATCATGGTCTCGCTCATCACCTTACCTTGAAAGCATCAACAGCAGGCATTATAAGGAGAGAGCCTGTCCTTTCCAACCAGTTTTTACTTGACACATAGCGGGCCCGCAAATAGCTTTCGGGAAAATTATTTTTGTGCATCTTGAAGGAGGATCATGGCCGAAAAAAATTCCACTCAACAGGAATTCACACCCTATGTTTCCTCGAATAAGCCGCAATCTGAAATAACCCTGCGAGCAATAATACTGGGCGCGCTGATATCGATTATCTTCGGTGTCGGCAACGCTTATATCGGGCTGAGATACGGTATGACTGTCTCGGCCTCGCTGCCGGCGGCGGTTATTTCGATGGCTATTTTACGCGGCCTTTTCAAGCGGGCCTCGGTACTGGAAAACAATATGGTCCAGACCATCGGCTCCGCAGGCGAATCTCTGGCCGCCGGTGTGATATTTACATTCCCAGCGTTTTTGATCTGGGAGGCGCATAACACTCTTGGGATAAACGAGATATTCAAGCTCGGAGGTCTCGAGGTTGTGGCACTCTCGCTTCTGGGCGGAGCGATGGGGATCTTCCTGATGATTCCGCTGCGCCGTTATCTGGTGGAAAAGGAGCACGGCAAGCTCAAATTCCCCGAAGGTACAGCCTGCGCCGAGATCATAGTTGCGGGAGATAAAGGCGGCGCCCGTGCCAAAACGGTCTTCTGGGGCATCGGATTCGGTGCGGTTTACAAAGCCCTGATGGCAGGCGGAATCTTCTGGAATGAGTTTCCCACCAAGGATTTGAAGTTCAAGCCTATGGACGGCGGTATGATCGGCCTCGACAGCACCCCTGCCCTTCTGGGTGTGGGCTATATTATCGGGCCAAGAATTGCCGCCCTGATGCTGGCCGGGGCTGTGCTTGGCTACCTGGGGATTGCACCTCTGGCCAAGTATATCGGCCTTGACTATCTTCTGGCTCACGGTCCGGCGGGTATGGTTCCGGACGAAGTCACCAATTCATTTATTCGCAATCACATAATAAAATATCTGGGAGTGGGCGCGGTTTCAATAGGCGGATTCGTCAGCCTGATAAAATCATTCCCGACAATTATCCAGTCATTTGCCACAGGTTTCAGACAAATCGTAAAACGCGGCTCGAAAGAGGAGCAGGAAGACGTGCCCAGAACCCAGAAAGATTTGCCCATGTCAACCGTTTTGATCGGCACTCTTCTGGTAATCATCGCACTCTGGGTTTATCCCGGTACCAATATCAATATCATCGCAATCGGCCTGACTGTGGTCTTCGGGTTCTTCTTCATCGTGGTGGCGGCACGGATTGTCGGTATTGTCGGATCGTCGTCATCGCCTGTTTCGGGCATGACTATCGCCACGCTTCTGGTAACCTGTCTGGTTCTGGCATCCTTTGGAATCTCGGGTGCGGTTGGCATGGTTACCGCTATGACAATCGGCGCGGTGGTTTGTATTTCGGTCTGTCTTTCCGGAGATATCGCACAGGATCTCAAAACCGGATATCTTCTGGGCGCCACGCCGCGCAAGATGCAGATGATGGAGTTCGTGGGTCTGACGGCTTCGGCGCTTACTATGGGCATGGTTCTCTTTCTATTGGTCGACACATACGGCATTGTACCCTCGGCCGAGCATCCCGATCCCCTGCTTGCGCCACAGGCCAATGTTATGGCTGCGGTTGTGCAGGGTATCCTGGGCGGTGAACTGCCCTGGGAGTTTATCATCGCCGGCGGTATGATCGCGCTTGCGGTGGAATTTTTGGGCGTGAGTTCCCTGCCATTTGCAATCGGGCTTTATCTTCCGCTCGATCTTTCAACACCGATTATGTGCGGCGGTTTGCTGGCGCTGATGGTTAGAAAAACTACAAAGGATATCGGAAGATACAAGGTACGCGAGCAGAAAGGAGTGCTATTCGGCTCCGGAATTGTGGCGGGTGACGCCCTAATCGGGGTTGGCGTGGCATTGCTTCTGTATATGTCGGATAAGGTAGCATTCTTCGCACCTTATAAGGACTATGTCGAGAAGCATTCGGCTGAGTCGTTCTTCGGCGCACCGTGGGGCGATATACTTTCGCTGGGAGCTTTCGCAGTCCTGATGGCTATCTTCTGGCAGTTCACGCGGCATAACAAGAGCGAAATATAGCGGATATAAGATGTCATTCTGAGGGAGTGAAACGACCGAAGAATCTTTCACGAATTATAAAGATCCTTCGCTTCGCTCAGGATGACTGGCTTTTGGATATCGGGGTGAAGATGTAAAAATCTTCACCCTCTTTTCTTGGAATCTGATTGAATCTGCCGGTTTATTAGCTTAAATTAATGACTTATGAAAAATCAGATGGATAGATTAAAGAATCTGGATAGATATGCGCTGTTAATATTTTTGGGCGCATTGGCTCTCAGGTTACTGTACCTCTATCAGATTCAGAACAGCCCCTTTTTGAATTATCCGCAGATTGATGCACTCTGGCATCATCTCTGGGCCAAATCAATTGCCTCCGGGAATATCCTCGGCGATGAGGTCTTTTTCCGCGCGCCGTTATATCCGTACTTTCTGGGATTGATATATTCGATATTCGGGGAAGGCCCGATTGCGCCGAGAATTATCCAGTCGATCCTCGGTTCGCTCTCATGTGTGTTGATATACTTAATTGCGCTGCGACTATTCAACAGGCGTACTGCCCTGATGGCGGGAATTATTGCGGCAATTTATTCAGTTCTGATTTACTTCGACAATGAGCTTCTTATAACCAGCCTGTTTGTATTTCTGGTATTGCTCTTTTTCTATCTTTCCATAAACACCCAAATCTCATCCTCAAAAAAACGGCTGTATTTGATCGGCCTGGTTATGGGTCTGGCGGCTATCGCTCGTCCAACCGTTTTGATCACTCTGCCGATTTTGGTTGTCTATCTCTTTTTCTATCGTGTCAAGCCGATTCGCTTTAAGAATAAGCTTATCGGAGTAGCTATTCTATTTGCAGGTATCCTGACCGCTATACTTCCTGTAACTATTCGCAATTACGCTGTTGGAAACGATATTGTCCTGATCTCCTACCAGGGCGGTGTAAATTTCTGGATAGGAAATAATGAGCAGGCTGACGGCAAGACTGCGGGTGCGCCGGGGCATTTCAAGGCAGTGGGAAGATATGAAGATAATGTCAAGTACAGCGCGGAGAAAGTGGCTGAGATGGATACGGGCCGGGAGATGAAACCGCCGGAGCTGTCCTCGTACTGGTATTCGCGGGGATTCAAATTCATCTTCGAAAATCCCGGCGAATTCATGTCGCTAACCTTAAAGAAGCTGTACTTCACATGGAACGCATACGAAATAGAAAGCAATCGCAATCTCTATACACAGCGCGAGCATTCATCACTGCTTAGGATATTACTCTGGCATAATGTACTCGGATTACCATTCGGGATTTTAGCACCCCTGGCAATAGCGGGCATCGTTTTGGCATTTCGAAACTGGAAAAGAACTTATTTTCTGTTAATCGGATTTTTATTTTCATACCAGCTAATTCTACTGACTTTTTTCGTAACCGCCCGATTTCGCGTGCCGATGCTGCCCTTTATGATAATTCTGGCCGCAATGGCATTGGATTATGCTATCCATAATCGCAGAAAGATTTCTAAGCTGATCACACCGGTAATTGTTTTTGCCGTATCGATTGTTGTCTGCAATACCACGCTATTTGGAGTAAAGCCTGCCGAGGAATCGCGCACGATTCAGTCCAAAGCATCTATTTTTCTCAGGCAGGGACAGGTGGATTCGGCGATTGTGTATGCTCAGAAAGCGATCGATGAGAATCCCGACGATCCGGCCGGATATAATTTTCTGGGCACTGCTTATGAGATGGCCGGCAAGCATCAAGAGGCAGTCAACACATTCGAGAAGGCCGTGGATCTAAATTTACAAAATGCATACGGCTACAATCATCTGGGATATAACTACTATGAACTGGGACAGCTCGAAAAAGCGGTCGTCAAATACCGACAGGCTATTCATATTGATTCGACCGTCGTTGATGCGTATGTCTACCTGGGCAATATCTATCGCGATCTGGGCAAACAAAGCATGGCACTCGACATTTTTGAGATAGGAAAGCCGTATGCGTCCGAAAATGCCAGGTTTCTTAACAGCTATGCCAATGTTCTGCGGGAGTCCGGGCAGGAACAGGAAGCCATAGAAAATCTTAAGAAAGCCGTTGAACTCGATTCACAATACCTCCCTGCACACACAAATCTCGCAAACCTCTATTTCCAAACCGGACAGCCGATGAAAGCGGAGTCGATGTACAAAAAAGCGCTTGAGATCGATCCTGAAGATATCCAAACCAATTTGAACCTGGCCCAGCTTTATATC
Organism: uncultured Ignavibacteria bacterium; assembly: GCA_964496505.1. Taxonomy (GTDB): domain Bacteria; phylum Zixibacteria; class MSB-5A5; order JAABVY01; family JAABVY01; genus JAABVY01. Next base: position 15,662 of record CAZBZV010000038.1, read on the forward strand.
CGCACCAACTGGCCGGAACGCGCAAAAGAACTGATACAAAATGTGCTTAAGGATCATCCCCATCATCCGGTCGCAAACAGGCTGATGGAAATGGTTGAAGAGATGATGCAGTAGGTCATGTTCAAAAAAGCCTTTGTACAAGAAATGTCATTCTGAGCGCAGCGAAGAATCTGTATGGTTTGTAAAAGATTCTTCGGTCGTTTCTCTCTCTCAGAATGACAGCAAAATAGATTGTTTTCGATAAATTTAAGATCAATATTTTTTGCGGCGTTCTATCATGTAGTTCGAGCCGGCCAGCTTCTTGGTGTATTTTTTTAGATCAGCCAGCATATGCGACATCTCGCCCGCATGCGAGAAAGCCCCGTTCTGACAAACCAGCACAGCGATTGATACGGTAAGAAGCGGGTATACTTCGTCTTGCTCGAAACGGTTGCGGGTAACAATCTTGCCCCGCAAGCGATCTTCGTCTTTATAGCGATAGGGTATCAGCCGGTCGAAGGTCTTGATGACATTGGAACAAACATCGTCAATTTTGTCATAAGGAATTATGCATATGAAATCATCCCCGCCAATATGCCCGATGAATCCATCCGGCACAAGGTCGAAGACTATATCCCTCACGATCTGGGCAGTCAAGCGTATAACTTTATCGCCATAAAAGTATCCGTAATAATCGTTATAGGCCTTGAAATTATCTATATCCAGGTAGCAGACCGCAAAATCAATCTTCCTGTCTATGAGCTTGTTAATCCGCTTATCGATCATCGAGGGTCCCGGCAGACGTGATGATGGATTTACCCCGAGGTCGCGGCGGGAGCGGTTCAGAAGCATCTTAATTCGAACCTCAAAGCCCCTGTAATCCCATTCACCCACAAACAGCTCATCCGCCTCGCAATCCAGAGCGCGCCGATATATATTTTCATCATTCCCGGGATAGTAAACAATAAGGGGAATGATCGACAAAAACATCTGCTCCTTGGCCTGCATAATCATTATGTGTGCCTCTGCAAAGTCCCCATCCACAGCAATCACGATAAGATCGAGAGGATACCGTTTGCAGCAGCGCACCAGTTCCGTGGAGCTGTTAAAAAAATGAAACTGCAGGTTCTCGCCGTTAAAGGCCTCTGAAAGCTCAGTGGTGATATCAATGTTATGCTGGTATATGGCACAGTTAAAGAGAGCGTTTGTGGTTCTTCTTTCCTCCGGTGGAATTATCCATGTCGGAGTCTTGTATATCGTTCCCTGGCTCATATAAATTCTCGCGCGGATGACAGCGCTTATGCACTTCCTTCAGATATCTCTGGTCCAAATGAGTATATATCTGTGTAGTAGATATATCGGCATGACCGAGAAATTCCATTACCGTCCGAATGTCCGCACCCCCCTCAACCATATGTGTGGCACAGGAATGGCGCAAAATATGGGGTGTGATTTTTCTCATAATCTGAGCCTTTTTAGCGTATTTTTCGAAAATTCCCCACAATCCCATCCGACTCAAGCCCCCGCCCTTCTGGCTTAAGAACAAGGTGTCGAACGACTTATCCTTAGTAAGATGCGGTCTTGCATCATGCAAATAGACCTCCAGAGCCTTTTTCGCATATTTTCCGAACGGCACCAGACGTTCCTTATTGCCCTTGCCCTTCACGCGCAAAATGTCGATCTCCATGACCACATCTCCAATTTTCAGATTGCCCACCTCGGAAATCCGCAAACCGCAGGCATACCACAACTCCAGAATAGCCCTGTCTCGCAAGGCCAGCGCGTTATCGCCATCGACTGATTCTATCAGGTTCTCGACCTCATCTCTGGACAAAACATCCGGCAATGCTCGCAGCAATTTGGGCGATTCCAGTGATGTCGTGGGATCGGAGCGGACATGTTTTTCAGCCAGAAGAAATTTGTAAAGATGTTTTATGGCCGACAGCTTGCGCGCCGCACTCCGTGCAGAGATTCTGTTTTTGCGCAGGCTGATTATGTAATCCAGAACCTCGGCATCCCCTGCTCCGATAAGCGGGCACTCGGAACGCTGTCTCAGAAATTCGACAAAATCGAAAAGGTCATGGCGGTAGGCGGCAATCGTATTATCCGACAAATTCAGTTCCAGGTCGACATACCCCAGAAAATCCAGAAGCAAGCGTTTATTTTGGTCGTGAGAAATCATAATAACTATTCTATGTTGATTTGAAATGAAAGGAAATGAAATAGAAGACGAAATCAAATAAAACTTTATTCCAGAATATCATGCCCCGCTATCGCCAGCACCGCCAGTTGTATTTCACGTGCCCCCGCTTCCTTCAATATCCGCGCGGCTTCCGAGGCGGTAGCTCCCGAAGTCGTCACATCATCAACCAGAATTATTCTTTTCTTCTCTAAATCGGCTTTTGGATTTATTCTAAATGCCCCACGCATATTCTTCTTCCTCTGCTCTCGATTCAGGCCGGTTTGATCTTTGGTCCTGCGAACTCGAATGAGCACATCGAGATCAATCGGAATATGCAATTCGTTTTGCAATTCTTCTGCGATATACACGCTCTGATTAAAACCGCGCTTGCATTCACGCAATGGATGCAGCGGTACCGGTATAATCATGTCGATTTTCTTCTCCTGCAGTCGGTCTGCCATCAAATCAGCAAGATTTCTCGACAAAAATCTTCCGGCCGGAATAATACCCTGGTATTTGAAGGAGTGAATCAGGGGACGGAAGAAATCATCATAGGAAGAACATGCCCAGACTTTTGAAATAAGCCTGCTGCCGCCGCAGGCAGGGCACTTATCAGAGCAGACGTCCATTGGATTTTTGCATTTGAAGCAATACGGATCAGAATAAAAATCAAGGCTGAACGCACACCGATCGCAAAGAAAGAATCTATCGCCCTCATGCAATAAATCGCAGATCACGCACTGGGGAGGATATACGAATCCCATCAGGCTGTTATAAATATGCTCCGCAGTTGCACGGATTTTATTCACTGCTATCCCTCACAGCTTTTTTAAAGATATGGATACATTACTATATTATAAATAATCTTTGGATATTCAAGCCTTATCGGGAATTATTTTTTTGAAGAACCCATACTGCGGGTAACGTCAATCACACCCTTGACCTTCTTTATCTGGTCGAGTATGCGATTTAAATGGGTAAGGTTGCGTACCTCGGCGATAAATTCACCGCGTGCCAGACCTTTGGAGGCGGAAATACTGCTGTTTTTTAAATTGGTTTCATCATCGGCAATAGAGTTTAAAATATCGCGCAGGATATTCTTCCTGTCTTCCATAATAAGATTGATCTTAACGATGAATTTGGATTGCTCGCCTATATCCCAGTCAAGTTTCACGATTCGGGCTTTGTCGATGTTGGCGCGTTGGATGTTGGGGCAGTTGGCACGATGAACGGTAACTCCCCGACCGCGTGTAATGAATCCGACCACTTCTTCACCTGGCACCGGCTGACAGCAATTACCGAAATTGAACTGAAGAGATTTTATATCATCGATTTTGATACCTCCGCGCGAACGGGAGCGGTCTGTTATAATCTCCTCGATGGATTCCTTTGATTCCTCAAGCGTCTGCGGATATAGCTTATTGACCGCCGATATGACCGAGACATCCCCCTGCCCGATACCCGCCAGGAAGCTGTTGACATTTTTATAGGAAAATTCTTCGGCACATTCGAGAATCTCTTTTACCGATGGATATGGCAGGCGCATCTTGCGCAGATGCCGTTCCAGCATCTCCTTGCCAAGCTGACGGTTTTTGTCGAAGTCCTGCTGTTTGATAAATTTCCTTATCTTCGAACGCGCTCCCGAGGTGTTCACCATTTGCAGCCAGTCACGGCTGGGCTGCTTGTTGGAGGCGGTCATGACCTCGACCTCGTCCCCGCTCTTGAGCTCGGAATTCAAAGGCACCAGCTTGCCGTTAATTTTGACACCCGCACATCGCAGTCCCACTTCTGTATGTACCGCAAAAGCAAAGTCGAGCGCGGTCGAACCGGCAGGGAGATGTTTCAATTCACCTTTGGGGGTGAACACAAATACCTCGTCATGATACAGATCGATCTTCAGATACTCCAGAAATTCCGCGGGATTGGTCATATCCTTCTGCCAGTCCAGAACCTCTCGCAGCCAGTTCAGGCGCTTATCGGCCTCGCCTATACCCCTGGCGCCTTCCTTGTAAAGCCAATGCGAGGCGATTCCGTACTCGGCACGCATATGCATCTCTTTCGTCCGTATCTGAAATTCAACCACATGTCCGTCGGGGCCGATCACATTGGTATGCAAAGACTGATAGCCGTTCTGCTTGGGTTTGGCGATATAATCGTCGAACCCTCCCACCGGGACATAAAGCATGTGCACCACACCGAGAGCATGATAACATTGAGCGATAGTATCAACGATTATCCTTATGGCAAAGAGGTCGTAGATTTCTTCAAACGATCTCTCCTTGCGCTCCATTTTGCGATGTATGGAATCAATGCTCTTTGCACGGCCATAAACCTCGGCCTTGACATTATTGGCCTTCAGCTCCTTCTGCATCGGCTCAAGTACACCCTTGACGTATGACTCCCTCGCATGCAGGGTATTATCGAGACGATTTTTGATATATTCGTATTCCTCGGGGTGCATGTATTTCAGCGATAAATCCTCGAGTTCCCGCTTTATTAATGCCATGCCCAAACGATGTGCTATCGGTGCAAACACCTCGTAGGTCTCTCTGGCGTTTTTTATCTGACGTTTCTCGGAAAGAAATTCGAGTGTGCGCATATTATGCAGACGGTCGGCCAGCTTGATTAAGATGACACGGATATCCTTGGCCATCGACAGAAGCATCTTGCGGAAATATTCAGCCTTGGTCTCTATCGAGGTTTTGGCCTGATAGGTGGAAATCCTGCTGACGCCGTCAACCAGTTCGGCGATCTCATCCCCAAAATCTCGGCGCAGATCGCTAACAGTGACCTCGGTATCCTCCACCACATCATGCAGAAGCCCGGCCGCAATCGTGATCGTATCCATCTTCTGAGCCGCCAGAATAAGAGCCACATTTATGGAATGAGTAAAATACTTCTCGCCGGAAGCGCGCATCTGATCCTTATGGGCACGGTCGGCATATTCGAACGCCTTGCGCAGAAGGTCGTCGTGAACCGAGCCATTCACCTTTCTGACTTCTTCAACAAAACGGTCCGCGGCCATGTATTTATAATTTTCTTTAGGCGCCCTCTGGCCGATCATATCAACTATTCTCCAAAAGCTTTCTGTATAACTCCAGGTGTTGTCCGCTTATATTAATTATATCGTATTTCCGCAGATTATTATAGAACTCTTTTCTGATTTTGTTCCCCAGCTCATTATCGCGAGAAACGGCAATCATGATTTCCGAAAGTCTGCTTAAATCGCTCCTGTCGAATAAAAACCCATTCTTTTTTTCTTCGATAATCCCCTCTATACCCGGAATTTTTGTGCCTGCAATAACAGCGCCGCAGGCACCCGCCTCCAAAAGCGACGAGCCCAGACCTTCCGATTTCGAGGCCAATATATACAAATCCAGGCCCCGGTAAAATTCAGACATATCATCGACAAATCCGAGGAATTGAACTCTATCATCTAAACCCAGTTTCTCCGCCTGTAGTTCGAGCGATTCCCGACACGGGCCCTCGCCGGCGATCCTGAATACAAACTCGCCAAGCCGGTCTTTGGCTTTCGCAAGAGCAAGCAGAATCAGATCCGCGCCCTTATCTTTTTCCAGAGCGCCTGCGGTGCCGATGCGAAATATCTCCGACTCTTCGCGTCCGCCCGGATTAAACAGATCGTAGTCGACCGAACTGGGGATCACATTAATCTTTGAGGGTGGAATGCCTTTTTTCAAAAGGATATCCGAGACCTTCCGACTGAGCGCCACGTAAGCATTCACTTTGCGCGAATTGTACTTCAATCGCTTCGAGAAGGAGCCGGATTTATCGAAAGCCGTTCGCACCGTCACCACCATTTTTAGTTCGGGATATTTCCTTTTCACTATCAGGCCCAGGGTATGGCTGTGTGAATCGGAGGCATGAAATATTTCCGCGCCCATATTCTTCAATTCGCGGGCCAGCTTGCGCCCTTCAAAAAGTATGCTGAATATGCTGTAGCGCGAGGGAATCACCTCGATTCCGTTCAATTCGCAGCGTTTCAGAAGTTCACCCCTGTTCTGACAAATCACCACGACTTCGTGGCCGTTGTATTGAAGCGCACGGGCGAGATTCAGAGTCTGGCGCTGCCCACCCCTGAATCCTCGGCCGAGATCAGATAACGCTATTCTGTGTTTAATCTCTTCTGAGGGCATAATAGTATTTCAAAAACTGTCCCCCGGCAGTGAAACAGGCTATCCATAAGCCGGGAAAACCGTCCATAAATCCTCTTTGTATTATAAATTTTCTTATAAACGCCACAATTGGCTTTAGCAGCATATAAAGCAGTTTTACCGATATTGAAAGCTCTTTTTTTCTCCGTGCTCCAAGGCGGGCATACTCTCCGGCCTTACGCATATAGACCTTCAAATTGGGGTAGCTGTAATGCAGAAGGCTGCCGGAAATTTGCTTTATTTTCCCGCTGTACTTTAGCGATTCATGAACCGGGCTGTCATCAAAACCGGCATTATTCTTGTTAAAAAGGCGGAAGACATATTCGGGGTACCATCCCGAATAACGAATCCAATGCCCGCATAAATTGGTTATCCGGCTGAACTCTGCTCCGGCATACTCATCACAGTCCTCAAGGAAGCTTTCAATGCCTTTATGTAATTCTGGTGTAACTATCTCATCCGAGTCGAGTGAGAGAATCCAGTCATGCGAGGTCATCGCGACCGCCTTCTGCCTGGACTTTCCAAAGCCGTCGAATTCTATTGAGATAACATTGGCGCCATGCTTTCGGGCTTCTTCCATAGTGTTGTCAACAGAACCGGTATCAGCCAGACAGATTTCATCGGCCCATTTAACCGAATCGAGAACGCGTCCGATTTGTCCCTCGACATTGCGTGCAATCATTGCAACCGAGAGTTTAGCTCGCCTTTTCATGGCTGGACGCCTTTTCCTCGGCTGCAACTTTTTTGATGGCCTCGAATAAATCCTCGGGTTCGATTTGCTCGATACGATAGAAGTCAGGTGAGCGCACCGCCCTGATCTTGGGATTATACGGCCCCCATTCGTTGAAATTGCTGTCATCACCGGAGAACATCACCACCGAGGGCAGGTCGAAAGCGCTGGCGAGATGGGTCAGGGATGTGTCTGGTGTTATCAGAAAGTCGTAATATTTCATCATACCCGCCACCTGGCGAATATTCAATCCTTTTGGAATCGGAACCACACGGCTGTTGTATTTTTCCAGAATCTTCTCGGCCTTCCAGTACTCAGACGGCGCATAATTTAGCGCAAACATCCATTCCGGATATTCATCCAGAAGCATCTTTATAAGCTTGAGATACTTTTCCATCGGCCAGGTTCTGGCAGGGCGCCCTGCTGAAAGATTGACACATACAACCGTATCATATTTCTCCTTCAGCTTTCCTACAAATTCTCTGCCCGGCTTAAAGTCTTCATCTTCGAGATACAGACGGGGACGCATGTCGCAGTCCTCCAGGTCAAGGCCGAACAGGTTGAGAATACGGCCGGTTGAATTGATTATGTGATGCACTCCTCTTTCGGACTCGACAGTTCGGTCGAAGTATCTGGCATAATGAAGCTTTCCCACACCCAGCTTGAATCCCCGTCCCGCTATGAGCGATACCAGAATTGTAGCCGTGACAGAAGCTCCAAAAATCAGATCGGCCACACAATCATAGTCCTCTTTCTTCATGGCCTTAATATTTTCCCAGTCACGCAGCGGCTTTTTGTGATAAAAATATGCCTTACTTATATGCGGATCGGTTTTGACAATTTCGTAATTATCTTTGCCGCAGACCAGATCTATCTCGATATGCGGGTATTTCTTTTTCAGGTTATGGAAAATCGGCAGGGAAATAACCATATCCCCCAGCTTATCATGCCTGATAAAGAGCACTTTCTTGACCTTCTGCGGGTCGAATTTGCCGCGTGCCTTCTTCACACCTCCAAAAAAGACATACATTTTCAATACCAGCCGCTTAAAGCCAATTTCGATTGACTTCAGAAATCTTCCATGCCATGTCTTGGTATCAAGACCCATTACCGTTTTGCTCCTTGAATTGCAGATTGTACAATCGCTGATAAAGTCCCTTGCGGGATATCAATTCCTGATGTGTTCCTGAATCCACAAGGCCGCCGTCCTGAATAACCAATATCTTATTCGCATTCAGGATGGTCGAGAGACGATGCGCTATTACAAATGTCGTACGCCCCTTCAGAAGACGGTCTATCGCTTCCTGCACCACCTGTTCCGATTCTGTATCGAGCGAAGAGGTCGCCTCGTCGAATATCAGTATCTGCGGATTGCGAAGTACCGCCCGTGCGATGGCAATGCGCTGCCTCTGGCCGCCTGAAAGCATAACGCCGCGGTTACCAATCGGCGTTTCAAAACCGCGTTTGAAAGCGGTTATAAAGTCATAGGCGTTGGCTATTCTGGTGGCCTCCTCGACTTTCTTCATAGACACGCCATCGAGACCATATGTGATATTACTGTAAATCGTATCATTAAAAAGCATTGTCTCCTGCGTTACAATCCCGAGCTGGGAACGCAGCGACGAAAGCTTAATCTGGCGCAGATCATGCCCATCGATTAAAATCCGTCCTTCGGTCGGATCATAAAAGCGCGGGATCAGGTCGCATAATGTCGACTTCCCCGCACCGGAGGGTCCTACAATAGCAATCAACTCCCCCTTCTTCACGGTAAAGTTTATATTCTTCAATACATCGGGGGTGGTCTTATAGGAAAAACTGACATTCTCGAATTTTATCTCTTTTTTAAATTCAGGTATCTCCACAGCATCTGGAGCGTCCTTTATCTCGACCGAGCTGTCTATGACCATAAAGATTCTCTCTGCCGCAGCCATCCCCTCCTGAATCTTAATATGCAGGTTGGAGAGTGACTTGACCGGTGCAATCAACGAGAACATGGCAAAGGCAAAGAGCACAAAATCCGGCGCCGAGATTCCTGTCCCTGCCAGGACATTTCGTCCCCCGAACCAGAGAATAACCACAACTGCCGTAGTGCCCAGGAGCTCGTTTATCGGATTGGAGAACAGCCTTACACGAGAAATTTTAAGCAGGGTTCTGAAATAGCCGTCGGCCTGCTTTACGAATTTGCCGATTTCAAATCTATCGGTGTTGAAGCCCTTCACGATTCGTATATTGGAGACATTCTCCTCCAGCACAGTGTTGACATCCGCCATTCTCTCCTGGGCCTGCGCGGAATACTCGCGCAGCTTCTTTCCAATTATATACATCATCAGAAATGCCAGCGGCATAACTAGAACCGAAATAAAAAGAAGCTGCCAGCTTATCAGGAACATGAATGTCAGATAAATTACAATTAATAGTGGATCTCGCGTTATGCGGTTAAAGGCCTGATCCAGAGACTCCCTCAGGATCATGACATCATTGGTTACATGCGAGATCAACTGACCGGTGCGGGTGCCGTGAAAATAAGAGAGCGACAATTTCTGGTACTGGCTGAAAAGATCGACACGCAGATTGCGTATGAATTTCTGCTCGACATAGGCCATGAAATAGCCCTGTGTATAGAAGAAGATGCTCTTGCCAAGTGCGATAAACACTATAACGATACAAAGATTCTGGAGAGTGCCGATTTTTGTGTCGGCTATTACCAGATCATTTACGAATTCCTTGATAGACTCCCGCAGTTTGGCGAAACCGCTGACAATCCTCTGCCCCTCGGATATATCAGCATTTTCCTGGTCCGGGCTGACCTGCTCGACCTGTTCAGTGATACCATAACCTGAGCCGGAACCGAAAAGCGTGCCCATCAACGGCCCGATAAGCCAAATCAGTGCGCCGGAGAGGAGTGCGAAGATTATCATGCTGACCGCCGAGATCAGCATATGCTTCCAGTAAGGCAGTAAGTAATTTAATATTTTTCGGTAAAGCGACAATCAGCACCTCGTTAAATTAAAAAACCAGGATATACCTGGCGAATTTAACGGAATTTAAACATTTCCGGATCGGTTTGTCAATAGCAAGCTTATTCCAGGATCAGGCCCTCGATTCTCTCGGCGCTGGCGGGGATTTCCAGCTCGAACTTCTCGGGAGGGATATCGATATTATAGCGTTGCTCGATAAATTCCAGGCGGATTTCACTTTCGAAATTCTCGATCTCCGGATTATTGCGGCTTTGCAGGTAATTGCTGTAATCAATTTCGGTGCGATAGAGCTTGAAATACGGAAATTCATTGGGATTGTAATACTGCATCTCAAAATTGACCACCAGCATATCCCTGGACCAGCCGTAAACAGCATTATCAAAATCATCAAAATCAGCCGCAAATATATAATCCCAGGCCGAGCTTCTCCCTCGCACTCCGCGTTTTTCTTTGGCAAAATCCATATCATAGGCTCTCGGGATCAGGCTATCGCCTTTTTGCGGAATAAAATCCCCCGCCAGAATGTCAAGGGTTAGCTCGAAAACATCACGCCAGCAGTCCAAATCCGGCTTGGTCAGATCATACCATAAGCCCCGGTAATAAGCCTTATCCGAGGGCAGATAAAATCTCAACGAATCACCGTGGACAATACCCTTAAACGAACCTTTGCCGAGAAATCCGGGAGAGTAAAACGAAACCGAATCGTTTGTGAAGTATACCTCCAGACGAAATTTCTTTTTCAAATCGGGAGTCCTGAGCTTGACCTGCATCAGATAGGCCGAATTATTCTGCTCTTCCTGCTTTCGCCCAAGCATTTGAATAATCTCATCCTCCAGCATTTCTTGTTCAGACGGAGTCAGCTTACGTTGCGCCGCACATGAGATTAGAATGGCCGAGATGATAAAAAGAAGCGGAAGCGCTATGTATTTGATTCTACTCAAAAGAGGTTTTGCCCTGTAAAAATAAAAATTACAGTATTCACAAAGGGTCCTATTATGGCCCAGATTATTGATGTCCCGGTTAAAAAACCAAAGCCGATTAAAAAGATAAGTGCAATCGGCCCGTAACGCTCAAGGCTGTAAACTATATGCTCTTTGCCCCTGGGAAGAAGGCCGTACATAATCTTGGAGCCGTCCAGGGGTGGAACCGGCAGGAGATTGAAGAAAGCCAGCGCACAGTTTACGAAGAGACCAAACCATATAAATTTGCCCAATATTGTCTCAAGATCGGTTTCAGGGGAAGCCAGAACATACACCGGAATATTTCCAAATCTTATAAACATGCCGAAAACGAAAGCCTGAACTATGTTGGAGGCGGGTCCGGCGGCTGCGGTTATCAGCATCCCTTTCTTGGCATCCGCTATGTTATGGACATTGACAGGAACCGGCTTGGCCCAGCCAAAGGTGAAATTCGACAATACAAATACGAGTGCGCCAAATGGATCGATATGTTTGATCGGATTAAAAGTCAAGCGTCCGGCACGAAAGGCTGTCTTGTCACCCAGCCTATATGCCGCGTAACCATGCGCGAACTCATGCACGGTCAGTGCCAGCAAAAAAATCGGTATCGATAATAATGCTCTTTCCCAGTCAATCATAATTTATACACCGTGCCGTCGGGAACCCCCTCCCAACGGAAAAAACGAACCTTTCTTTGTTCCGTCAGGTCCTGATTCCGTCTTAGACGGGAGTGTGACCTGACGGCATTCTTGAAAAATTCCCTATCCTTATTTAACAAGCGCTGTCAGTTCTCAGTCCACTTTCGGCGGAAAAGAAATTGACAGAACATAGCTTCTTTATTCGTTGTCATTCTGAGGAGCGAAAGCGACGAAGAATCTCTTATCATACAGATTCTTCGCTTCGCTCAGAATGACATATTGTAACTCATAGCTACATAATAACTATCATGCTAATAAACAAACAATGACCGCATATGCTCAATAAAATTTTATCTTTTCGACACAAACTTGTTCCCATTTATATAGAACCGCCATCTCTTATCCCGGCCGTCGCTGATCCCGATTCTCTCCGAACTAACAATCTTATCCGGCTTATAGCCGTCATCTTCAAGATAGATTATTTCTCCGGTCATATCTATACCGGAATGCTCGGTTGTAAGACCGAAGGCTGAACATAATTTGCCCGGGCCGCTGGTAAGATTATCTACTTTGTCCGTATTACGGTTTTTGTGCATAATTGATAGTCCGTCCAACGGCTCCATCGCCCTTATCAGGCTGGCTGCCGGAAAGCCCTCTTTTTCGGTCACGAAGTTGAGCATGTTATACATGCCGTAGATAAAATAAATATACGTGAATCCGCCCGGCCCGAACATGACCTTATTGCGTTTGGTCGGCCCGAAACGGGCATGGCAGGCCGGATCGTCCTGGCCGATATATGCCTCGGCCTCGACAATCCTTCCGCTTAAGCGGATTTTATTCTTAAAGACAAATATTTTGCCAGGAAGCTCCCTGGCAACTGTTAGCGTAGCTCTTTGGTAAAAATCCCTGGAGAGTTTCGGCAATATCAATCCTCGTACATCTGCGGATATGATTCATGAACAATCAGATGTGCCATCTCAAAATCGACGGCAAGCTGGTCGGGAGCATGGGCGTCGCTGCCCAGTCCCCCAATCAGCACATTGGCCTGACGCGCCTTGTGCAGAAGAGGCTTGGAGGGATACCAGTCGCCGATGCCATGACGAATGCCGGAGGTATTGACCTCGATCGGAAGCCCGTACTTTACCAGTGCCTCCAGCGTCTCTTCCAGAAATTCATAATCGATCCTTGCCGCCTCTTCCGGGAAGAGCTTTGCGCCCAGGCGGCGGTATATATCCAGATGCGCCAGGCTGTCGAATATCGGGACCTGGCAGGCTACCTGAACTATCTTGTAATACCTCTCAATCAGTTCAACCGGCGAATATTTCTTCAGAAGGCGCTTAACATCCTCCTCCACCGTCAAAAGACCATCGTCAACAAAATGTACGGCTCCCAGTACGAAATCGAAGTTCATATCTGCAACCATCTGCAGAAAGGAGTCCTCGACCTGCGGATGATACTCGACCTCTACCCCGCAGCGCACCATTATCGGGACAGGATCATTCCCGTTAATCAGCTCCTTTACAGCATCCTGGTATATTTTCAGATTATCCGCGCTGACCGGCTTCTTTTCGCCGTTGATGATAATTTTATTCCAGTCTTCGCTGGCCGGGTTCGAATCGACATGGGTGGTAAAAACAATCTCGGCCAAGCCGATCTCCATCGCCTTTTCACAAAATTCCCGAAGACTGCCTTTGGCATCAATCGAAAAATCCGGATGTACATGGTAGTCACCCACAGGATGATTGAATTCCATTTTTTTATCCCTCTATCAAGAATGGGTTGAATGTTTTTTCCTGAAGCACTGTGGTTTTGGGGCCATGACCGGGATAGATCGCGTATTCATCACCCAGAGGAAGTATTTTAGTCTTGATGGCGGTAATAATCGTGTCGTAATCTCCGCCGGGCAGATCGACACGGCCTATCGATCCGGCAAAAATCAGGTCGCCGCTGATTACGAATCCCTCTCCCACCAGGCTGATTCCTCCCAGTGTATGTCCCGGGGTTTCGATCACAGTAAGCTTCTGATCTCCCACTGCGATAGTATCGCCCTCCGAAAGGGTAACATCGGGAGGAGGAAGCTCAAGCCTGATTCCCAGATTCTGCGAGAGATTGCTGGAAGCATCTGAAATCATCGGGGCATCACCCTTGCCAATCGCTAATTTTAATCCCAGCCGCTTATGGATATATTCAACCGCTCCGATATGATCGCCGTGCCCATGGGTCAGGACGATCTGGCTTATCTTGAGTTCCAGCTCTTCCACACGATGGATTATATGCGAGCCCTCATCGCCGGGGTCGATAATAACACCCTCTTTGGACTCGGCGTCATACACCAGATAGCAATTTACCTCCATCATACCGACAGGTAACTGCTCCACAACTATGTTGCCAAATTTATCTGTCATAGCCTACTATTATAGATGCTAACAGATGCGATGTCAAACAGTTTCGATGATATAAGGCCCGGCCTTAATTGGATTTCGGCAGGTTGCCCTTAAGAAAATCCAGCAAAACCGTATTGAAATCCTCGGGGCTTTCCTCGTGCGGCAGGTGGCCGGCCTCGGGAATCATGACATACTGAGAATTCGGAATTTTGTTGACGAAATTCTCAGCCATAATTTTCGGAAGCACAGGATCCTTCTCGCCCCAGATTACAAGGGTCGGAACCTCGATTTTCTCGATACCGTCCACAGCAAAATCCGCATTGGCCTGCAGAATCTTATGGGTACATTCGGGAACGCTTTCGCTTACCGCCAGCTCGGCGATTTTATCGCGCTCCTCGGCCGAAACAACCGAGGGATTGTTAAATTGACTGAGATACAGCCTGAGAACCATATCCTTGTCATTAACATTGCCCCTGACCGGGAGACCGCGTGCAGCACCCGCTCGACCTGCTTCCATACCAAGTGCATCAATCAACACAAGCTTCTCCACCATCTCCGGATACATCGTGGTGAACTTCAATGCTATCGCGCCGCTTCCGGAAACTCCTCCGATTGTCAGCTTCTTAACCTTTATCTGGTCAAGAAAGAGCTTTATCTGCTCGGCGAACGATTTCAGCGTAAAATCGAAATCATCCGGCTTGGTCGAATAGCCGCATCCTAAAAGATCAGGCATAATAACCTTATACTTAACTGAAAGCGGTTCATAGACATTTCTGAAGGAATAGGCGGTATTTAAGAGGCTGTGTAAAAGAAGCAGGGCCTTCCCTTTGCCTTTCTGATAATAGCTGATTTTGTAGCGGCCTATCTTGGCCTCTTTTTTTATTTTCTCCATACTGCTGAAGCAATTTAAATAATATCTTTATAATATCAATGAAAAAGTCATTTTTTTTCTGAAATTGACAGTAAAATTTTATTGAGGTATATTCGAGTATGGCTAATATCTACCCGGAACACCTGATAGAAGAGATAAAACAGGCTAATGATATTGTCGAGGTCCTTTCGGATTTTTTGAAGCTCAAAAAGCGGGGAGCCAATTATCTGGCACTATGCCCTTTTCATAACGAGAAAACGCCCTCATTTTCCGTCTCACCCTCAAAACAGATTTATCACTGTTTTGGATGCGGCAAGGGCGGGAATGTTTACACATTCCTGATGGAGCATGAGAATCTGTCGTTTATCGAGGCGGTGAAATATCTGGCCAAACGCGCCGGAATACAACTGCCCGAAAAAAAGCTGGCTCCCGAGGAAAGGTCGAAATACGAACATCTTTACTATGCCAATCAGGTGGCAAGAAAGTTTTTCCTCAAGCAGCTCTGGGAGACCGAGAATGGACGCAAGGTATTAAGATATCTTAGGGAAAGCCGCGGCTTGAGTGAGGATACGATCAATCACTTCGAACTCGGATTCGCGCCGGATGCCTGGGATAAACTCTTGAAACACGCCCGTACTCTGGAGATTTCGGAAGAGGAGCTTGTCAATGCCGGACTTGCAATTGCACGTGAGGACGGCAGCGGATACTACGACCGGTTCCGGCGACGGCTGATCTTCCCGATCCTGAATTTCACCGGCAAGGCGATTGCATTCGGGGGGCGCGCCCTTTCAAAAGAAGACAGGGCTAAATACCTGAATTCGCCCGAGACCGAATTATACAACAAGAGCAAAGTGCTCTATGGCCTGAATTTCTCCCGGCCGCATATCCGCAAGCAGGAATATGCAATTTTAGTTGAGGGCTATATGGATCTGCTGGCCCTGTGGCAGGGCGGCTTTCAGAATGTTGTGGCCTCCTCCGGCACGGCCTTCACACTGGATCATGCCCGCCTTATTTCGCGTTACGCTCCGGCGGCGGTTATGCTGTTTGATTCCGATAATGCCGGTATTATGGCGGCCAAGCGGTGCGCCCCGCACCTGATGGCCGCCGAGCTGGATTTTAAGGTCGTGCTTCTGCCCGAGGGCGATGATCCGGATTCATATCTCCGCGAAAACGGCCCTGAAAAACTGAAAGAGATGATCGATAATGCTCTCAGTTTCCCTGATTTTATTTATAAAACCTTAAGCACACCTTTCGAAAGCCTGTCCGCACGGGATAAGGAAAATGTACTCTACGACCTGGTCAATATTGCGGCTCGATCTGACAGCAGTATCAGGCGGGAATTATTTTTGAAAGAGACCTCCAAAATCTTCGATATCGATTTAAACAGCCTGAAAAACGAACTCGACAGATCGATGCAGAAGGCCCGAAGACCGATGCGCGAGGAAACAAAGAAATCCTCCGATTCCGCACTAAAAAAAATACAGCTTCAAATACTGGCGGTTTTAATCGAGAATATGAATCTTCTGGAGAAGGCTCTTTTGGAAATTTCAGAGGATGATTTTACCGATCCCGTAATAAAAGAGATCTACGATAAGATGCAACTTTTGAGGAGCAAGAATCCCTCGATTGATGTGTCTTATCTACTGAATAATATCAGTGATCCGGAGCAGTCGAAAATAGTTTCCCAGGCCTCCAATATGGAGCTTGGCACCACAGACACCGAACGGCTCTTCATGGATTTTGCCGGGCGTTTAAAACATCTCAATCTGGAAAATAAACGCAGAGCGCTAATTTCGCAGATCGCCAGCGCCGAGAGGGCGGGCGATCTTAAACGTGCCGAAGAGCTGACCGCCGATCTGAAAAACCTGACCGAGAAATTGTCTGCCGAGGAAGAAGCTTAGAACTTATTTCTCTTCCCTTTGCAGCGGCCCGAAATACCTCTGAATAACCTGCATCTTCTCTCTCACCGCATCATTCGCTCTATGCCGTTCGAACGAATTCTCGGGCTCGCCCACAGAGTCGAAGCGAATCTTATTGGTCTCCTGCAGATTATTCTCAACCTCGTCAACGAACGATCGGCTGTCCGGATGCAGCATTTGCGTGCCGTCATACAAAAAAGTAATCGTCCGCATCATCGGCTCGGAGAGCATCGAATTGTCCACCATGCGGTGAAATCCGTCCGGCAGCGGGGTCAAAGTCAGTATGAAAAACAAAAATCCGAGGAACACCCATCCCCGCACCGCGCCCATAACACCGCCGCCGATTTTATCGGTTTGCCCCAGCGACTGCAACTGCGAGACCTTGTAGAACATGATTACCACAAGGCGGAAGACACCGTATAGAATCGCCAGTAACAGTACGAAACTGATTATGGCAATTATCATGGGAGAAGCGTCGATATGACGGGCGACCTCGATTGCGATTATGTCGGCATTATTTGTGGTTATAATAATGCCTGCGGCCAATGCAAAAAATCTCATGACCGAACGCACAAGACCAATCTTGCTGCCCAGTATGAGAGCTATCAACAGGCCCGCAATCAGCACAAAATCAAGCCAATTCACACACAGCCTCCATGCTTTATAAACTGACTGCTCTAATTAACCCTTCAAAAGCCGCGCCACTACGGCCTTAACAGCGCTGCCATCCGCTTTACCCTTGACTTTGGGCATAATACCCTTCATTACAATGCCCATATCCGAAGGTCCTTTGGCATCAACCTCCGCAATAACCTCGCGCTCAATCTTCTCTATCTCCTCCTCGCCCATCTGCTCGGGAAGATAAGTCAGCGCCAGCTCAAGCTCGGCTTTAGTCTTTGATGCATGATCTTCTCGGCCGGCTTTCTCGGCCTGCTCAAGCGAATCCCGCAACTGTTTAACAGCAGAAGAGAGGACTTGAATTTCCTCCTCTTCCGTCAGTTTGTCATGTTTATCGATCTCTTTATATTTAAGGGCCGATTTGAAATTACGCAGGTATGTGAGTTTCTGGGATTCCCGCGCTTTCATAGCCTCTTTTATGTCGGATTCGATACGTTCGCTGATTGTCATCAGATCAATTATCTGTCTCTGCGGCGATTTTTTCGTTTGGCCGCATTTATTTTCCTCTTCCTCCGATCGGAGGGTTTTTCGAAATGCTGATGCTTTTTAATATCCGAAAGAATTCCGTTCTTCTCGCAGAACTTATTAAAACGTCTCAGTGCTTTTTCAAACGATTCATCATCGCGTACACGTACGCCTACCAAATATATCAACTCCTTTCAGGTATTCTATCTTGCCGAAATATCGGCAGTTACATGTAATATTTCATTTAAATATTAAATAATTAATCAGTTATGTCAAGATTTCTTTTGCAAATACAATAAATTAGCATAAGGATCACAGCATTTGTTAAAACACCCATAAAAGCCCATGGTTCCGAATAAGTTAGAGAAATCAGAGCAGGCCCGGCACCGGTTTGAAAGGAAATCCTTATCAGATAGCACAATGCTGATTGATCTATTTTTGGAAAAAAAGCAAATAAATATTGACTTTTTTGCTCTTATGACGGTTATTTACTTTATGACAACGGTTGTCCCACATTATTTATCCCAGGATTTGCATCCCCAAAGCTGAGCTTTGACGAACTTAATCTGGTGACAATTTAACGGTAACTTAATTAGAGGATTGTTTATCACGCATCAGGGCTATAATAGGTTAGACTCGATCGTATAAGCATCCTATGGAGAGTAGAATGAATATCTACGTAGGTAATCTGTCGCACGATACGACAGAGGCGGAACTCAGACGTGCCTTTGAAGCATTCGGCACTGTCGACAAAGTTAACATTATCATGGACAAGTTCAGCGGACGCTCGAAAGGCTTTGGGTTTGTTGAAATGGATTCCAAAGAAGAGGCCGAGGCTGCAATGGCCGAGCTTAATAATAAGGAGCTTGACGGCAGAGCATTGAATGTCAATGAGGCTCGTCCCCGCCAGGATCGCGGTTCCAGAGGCGGCGGCGGTGGCCGTGGACGCGGCGGCGGCGGTGGTTACGGCGGTAACAGACGCAGCTGGTAATCTTTTGATAAAAGATCGAGACTTTTAATAAAAAGTTTGGAGCAAAAAAGCGGCAGGTTTTATACCTGCCGCTTTCTTTTTTCATAAAACCAGTTTGCAAAACCTTTAGCGGTTTAGCCTGTTTGATTTGAAATAGCCAGAATCACTCCGTTTCGTGGTCTTAACTGCCCTCTTCGGCCGTTACCTTCAGATTATTCTTTACATCCAGGGCGTCAGTACGCACTAGAACCTGATTCGTGATCCAGGAGCGGTCATCGAGGTTTTCCACATATCCCATCAATGTTACCACGCCGTTTTTGACGATGATATGGATTGGCGGGTCGGCCCGGTATGCAAAGCCCTCAAGTCTCGGATCGTTGTAAATCAGACGCGCCGCCTGACGACGAATCTGATCATCGCGGGTTGACAGCGGCAGTTCCTTGACGCTGTCGACAACTGTGGTGATTCCGGGCACCTTCATGGCCTCTGATTTGAACTGATCCCTGTACCAGGGATCGTTCACCCAGCCCCTGAGAATGGCTGTGCTATCCTTCACAGTTACGGTTATCCAGTCAAAAATATTATAGAATGCATGATTGCGAATATTTTCCGCGATCTTATACGCTTTCTGGTTCTCGTTCATCTTTGAGATTTCGATCTTGAGACGGTTATCGACCGAATAGTCCTCGTCGAGACTCATGGCTGCCTCTTTGGCTCGTCTTTTGTCTTCGGCAGTCGCGACAGTGCCGGTCAGGACTATTGTCTTGTCCCGGACATCTACCTTAATATCGTTGCCGCCGGCGATCAGCCGCTTATCGATCTTGTACTTCACGACCTCTTCGACAGCATCGGGTGAGATATCCTGTGACTGTGCTGTGGATCCCAGAGGCATCGCAAGAAGCCCGAAACTGAAGATGATACTGAATATAAATATTGATTTTAGCCTTTCCCCTTTGAACATTTCTGATTCCTCCTTTTAATTAATTTATCAGAAGAATTTTATACTTTCTACTTAATACATTGCCATACAAGACGATAAGTTCCGAATGATTTTAGAAATAGGGGGGGGCTGGCTCGTCCAGTGCCCGACACAGACTGTGCTTTCACCGGGATAAGAGCTAATCGAATTTGCCTTTTAATCTATGGACTTGCTTAAGATTATTCTCCGCTCTCTGATGATAGATCGGATAATCGCTGGATGTAAATGTTATCAGTGATCGCCGGAATGACTTTTCCGCCCGGTCAAGCGCGTCAGCATCCCCAAAGATTCTGGCTTCCAAAAGGTCGGTTTCGCCAATGCTCATCAGGGTCTCCGCATACCAGAATGAATAGCCTTTCTTATCTCTGACTCTTAGAGCCTCGGCATAAGCTTTATATGCTTTTTGAAGATACTCATTTTTATTATCAAACCTGGCCAGCTCACGATATGCGTTTCCGAGGCGATGATAGACTCTGGCATAATCATCCGGATTCCACTCGGAGTCCAGGAAATCCAGCGCTCTGTCATAAGAATCTATGGCGGCAATTAACTCGTCCCTGTTTTCATTTATCCATGAAAGAAGACGATGCCCTTTTCCTTTATAATAAACCGCTTTGGCATATTCATTTGAGTCCTCAAGCGAATCGCAATACTCAACTAATGAGTCAGAGAGGGCCATGGTCTTTTGGGCGTATTCCGGTGCTTTTGTTGTGTACCCCATCTCCCAAAAAGCGGCAGCATATAGAAATTTTATCTTCTTATAGATATGATCACCGATATGATACTTAAGATATTTTTCGGCTATATTTAAATGTTCGATCATCTTTTGGGCATTTATCTCCGGTTCGGCATTATAATTCATTTTTGAATATACCTCTGCAATCCCAAGATTTGTTTTTGCAAAGATGAAGGGGTAATCCTCTTCCTGGAATAACTCCAATGCCCGATTATAGTATTTAAGCGCAATCTTCAGGTTTTCAGACGGGTTCTCGTATCTTGACCAGGCCATATGGGTTTTTGCAAGCCCATTGTATGCGCTGAATAAATATTGCGGTCCCTCATGGAAGTTTATATTATCTAGGACTTCGTTATAGTAATCCGCCGATTTTTGAAGATTTTGTTCCTGATCGCTGTGCTTTGCCATCAGGGAATGGTATTTGCCTGCGGCCAGATTAAGGTAGGCAAACTCGACGGTATTATCATCTTGCCCATATATATCGAATGCTTCATTCAATGCCACCCCGGCCTCCTGCATATTCTTTCTGCTGTCTTCAAGCTCCGAGAGCTCCATATAGACATCGGCCAGATACGCTTTCATAAGCGCGTACCTATTTGAGAGAGCATATTCCTTGTAAACCGTGAAGGAGCGGTTAATTGCGTCCTTGGTTTTTTCCAGCATCTCCCTCGCATTTCCCAGACGGGCGGCCTGCATATAGACACCCGACAGAAGGGCATTTAACTCAACATACTGAACTGGAATTTTGGAGGGTGAGGTATACGTAAGCATTCCCTCAAACGCCTCAATCGCTTCATTCAAATAATCCGCATCTCCGGTGTATTCATAAAGATTTGAGTTTGCTAATCCCATTAAAAGGAGGCAACCAGCATATTCGTTGGGCTGATCCTCGGCAGAAAAATATTTCATGGCCTCCCGGTTAGCATCAATTGCCTTCTGAAGATTCTTCACCGGTTCCCTGAAGAATGCAAGATCGATATGGTACATCCCAAGGATTTTCATTGCTGAGGCATACTCAAGGATATAGGCATCCGGGGAGAATAATTCCAATGATCTTTGAATATACTGGTAGGAACTGTCCAAGTAGGATGGATCATTATACTCATGTGCCAAGAGTGCATAACATTGATATAAATTATTATTGACCGCACCATAGAACTGCGCATTAAAACCGAATTTTAGATTGTTCAAAAGAAATTTAAAGTGTTCTATAGCCTGCCGGTAATGTTCTGGCCCGCCCCCTGCAAGCGCCAGTGCTTTATTGGCTCGGCCGATATTCATTCTAATGAAATTAACCTTTTGAAATTCCTTCAGACTTTCATAATAAGCAAATGCCTCTTGCCATGCAGCAATAGCCAGGCGAAGGTTTTCAAGCTTGTCCCGATAAAATGACAGCCGGAAGTATGATTCACCGAGATCATTCTGCACGCTGGCGTATTCCCTCGGATCCTCTTCGATAGTCGTCAATTCCAGATATTCCTGCAAAAAGCGAATTGCCTTTTCGGAGTATTCCGGGCGATTTGAGGAAAACAACATTAGTGCATACATATTGCCCAGCCCGCGGACAGCCCTCTTATAACTTTCCAGATGACCGATGGAAGACGCTCTGGTACGATACTCGTGCAGGCTGCCAATGGCTTTCTCATACTCCCCTGCCCTGGTATAATCGGATGCCTCCTCCAGTTTCAACTGCATGAACTCCCTATCCTTGGGAGAGACTTCGGAATCCTTCAAATCCCAGTCGCTTTTGTTTTGGCCCTGCAGTGTGGGATTTATGGAGAGTGCAATAATTACAGCGATTATAATTGATGTGACTTTCATTAAGCAGGCTCCGTTTTCTGTCTTATCTGCTTATTATTCCAATCAGCAGAACAGGGAATCTTTTTTATTCTGCTTTTATTGAAAGGCTCCGGATCTTTTCCAGAATATTTTCTATTCTGCTATGAAATATCGGGTAACCATTTTCAGTAAATGTCAGCGCGGCGCGGCGCAATGATTTCTCCGCCCTTTCGAGAGCATCGAAATCATTATTCATCCGGGCCTGCAAAAGGTCCGCCTCTGCAATGCTCATCAAGGTCTCTGAGTACCCATAGATGTAATCATTCTTTTCCCTGACCCGCAATGCCTCAGCATATGCCTTATAAGCTTTTTGCAGGTTTTCCTCTGAATTTCCAATTTGTGCCAGCTGGCGTAAGGCATCACCCATGTCCTGGTAGGTTTGAGAATACTCATATGGATAATTGTCCAGATCAAAAATGTCCAGGGCCTTTTGATAATTGTATATGGCATCGTTCAAATCCTTCTTGCTTTTGGAGACTTTTCCAACATGCCGTTGAATCTCTCCCAGATTGTGGAGGGCATAACCATAGTAAAGCTCATACCTCGTGGAATCGCAATATTCCAAAGTCTTTTCGATGGCCTCCAGAGCTTTCTGTGAATTTGCCAGAGTATCGCTTTCGAATGCAAGGTTCCAGTAGGCTATGCCGTATTGCGTTTTCTGATTCATGAACAACCTGCTCTGCGGCCGGGAATTTATAAATTCATCAACAATTTCGAGATGTTCGAGAGCGGTATGTGCATTGCCGGCCCGGTTGCGAATGTGCGCCAGGAGATTATAGATTTCCGCCATTCTCACCTGAATATCGCAGAATGAGCTGGGACATTCCTCGAAAGAGATTTTTTCCACAGCCTTTTCAAGATATCCAAGCGCATCTCTTAAATGCTCCTCCCTCTTCTCGAATCTGGCTTTGTAACAAATCACCCCTGAAATTCCCATCATCGCTTTGCAGTAGTAATCCGGGCTGTCATTAAACTCAAGCAGTTCGGTTATATTTTCAAAATAATCAACGGCCTTCCTGATATTTGCCTCGCGGTTCTCCACAGTTGCCAATTGGAGATAAAAGTTTCCTCCTGTTAAGCAGATGTAAGCATAGATTTCCGGATACATCAGGCTGTCTATCGCCGAAATCGCATCATCCAATGCCCGTTTTGCTTTACTTAAATGCTCGGCTTTATTCTCCACCCTGGAATATTCAGTGTGTATGGCGCTTTGCAGGGCTTTTGATGTGGCGTAAAAGTACAGGTTTTTATCCATACTGAAAACAGCCAGGGCCTTATTGATGGCCTCCTCCGCCTTAGGAAGAACCTCCCGGGCATTCCGGCTCTCGGCGTAGCGCAGATATACTTCTGCCAGCTTGGAATGTATTTCGGCATGCTGCATCGGATTCTGCAAGAATGTGTAAATTTCCGCCTGAGTTTTCCAGGCATCGATTGCTTTTTCCAGGTATTCAACCTTGCTGTCATGATCGTAAAGCAGATGATATGCCATCGCAATAATACTCACGCAATCGGCATATCTGAATGGAAACTCTTCCCTTTTGATTACGCCCATTGCCTTTTTAATAGTCTCAATCGCTTTCCGCAAATTCTCTTCAGTATCCTCATAATAGGATAATGCCAGGTAATAGTATTGTGCCAGCGAATACATAGCATAGCTGTATTCGATGATATAAGCCTCGGGTGTGAAGACCTCCAGCGATTGTTGAATATATTCATAGGCACTGTCGAGATATATAGGGTCTTTTTCGAATTCGCTCATCATGGTGTAACATCTGGCAAGCCTGTTTGTGGCTTTACTGTAGAAATCGACGTGCGTTTCAAGGTTATAAAATGCCAGAGACTGCTTATAAAAATCGATGGCCTTCCTGATATGCTCCTCCTCCCGCCCGAAAATAGCGAACTGCTCGTGTACATAAGCAAGCTGGAACGTCAAATAATTGAAACTGTCGGTAAGCCCCAGTTCCTCAAACATAGAGCGCGCCCGATAAAGATAATCAAGGGCCATTTCATGGTTGTAGGCCTGATCGCGGAAGCGGGCCTGCCTGTAAAACGACCATCCCAGCAGTTCCAGAGCTGTGGCATAATCATCAGGATATTTATCGACATGGGCTTTATCAATATATTCGCTCAAATATCTGATGGCTTTTACGGAATATTCCTCGAGATTGCTTTTCTCAGACATTAACGAGTATATGTGACCAAGTTTGAATGATGTCATCAGTTCGAGGTACAGGCTTCCCTTTTGCAGCGCAAGTGTGCGGATTTCATTTATTGCGCTTATAGCCTTGACATAATCACCCTTCTCGAATGCCTCCTTGTACTCATCATATTTCTCGAATACGAAAAACATCTCTTCTCTGCTGAGCTGGGATAACTCCGACTCAAATACATTTTCCCCTGTCTGTGCCGGGGATACAGATGCAAATAAAAGCAGCATAAGGCTTATTATCAATTTTATTTTCATGCGGCAGGCTCCATATTTATGCCATCTTTAATGTGTCGCCTACTATTAAATACTCATGCGGCCGTAAAATGTCAATTTTAAATTAAAAAAGCGCCCTTTTTCAAGGGCGCTCTTTATGTCAAACGATGTATGGTCTGAGGTGATTACATGCCAACCTGCTCTTTGATCCAGTCAGTGCCGACCGATTTCGGACGGGTGATCGGGATCATCATAGCACGGTTCCAGACCTGCTGCGAAACCATACCCATAGCACGAGAAATCGAGAACAGAACTGTGTAGTACTCGAACTCTGTGATGCCGTAATGGTACAGGATTGCGCCGGAACCGGCGTCAACATTCGGCCACGGGTTCTTGGCCTTGCCGTGCTCCTTCAAGACATCCGGCACGACCTCGTAAACACGTGATACGGTAGTTAAAACAGGTGAATCCGGAAGATGCTCTCTGCCGAAGTTCAGGAAGGCGGTGAAACGCGGGTCGGTCACACGCAGAACGGCATGGCCATAACCGGGGATAACCTTACCGGAGTTCAATGTCTCCCAGGCATAATCCTTGATCTGATCCTTGGACGGTGTACCGCCGCCGAGCTTATCCATCATCTCAAGCACCCACTTCAGGCATTCCTGGTTAGCCAGACCGTGCAATGGGCCGGCCAGACCGTTCAGGCCGCCGGAAACCGAATAATACGGATCGGACAGCGCTGATGCGATGGTGTGGCATGAGAAGGCCGAGACATTGCCGCCCTCATGGTCGCAATGCAGGGTGAAATAGAGTTCCATAGCTTTGTAGAAGGTCTCGTCATCAATTCCCATCATGTGGGCGAAATTGGCGCCCCAACTCAGCTTCGGATCGGGATCGATCAGGTCGCCCTTGTCGTATTTGATGCGATAGACGCCTGCGCCGATAGCGGGAAGCTTGGCCAGAAGATTCATGCCGTCCTCATATACGGCATCCCAATATTGTCCCTTGGGGATACCCTCGGCATATTTCTTTCTGAAGATCGACTCGTTCTCCATGACCAGAACGGCAGTGTCGAACATAGCCATCGGATGTGAGGTCTTGGGCATGGCTTTCAAGACATCCCAGACATAACCGGGCACCTCGCCGCGCTTCTTGTACTCGCCCTGCAGGTCCTTGATTTCCTGGTCATTCGGCAAATCGCCTGAAAGAAGCAGGAAGAAAATCTCTTCCGGAAGCTTGTCGGTCAGCTCGAGGATAGGCGTGCCGCGGATAATCAAGCCTTTGTCCGGCTCCACCAGCGAGGTATCGCAGATCATACCCTTAACACCGCGCATGCCGCCGAAGGCCTGCTGGACAGTAACGTCGGAAATCTTCACATCTCCCTTTTCCTTCAGGATCTTTTTTATTTCCTCACCCCAGACGGGGATCTTGGAGGCAAATTTTTCCTTTAAACTTGCCATACTTCCTCCTCACATATTAATAGGTTAGAATTGGTAAATTTTGTATTCAATCTCAGATTGCCCAATATAATCATTCGCGCCTGAAAACGCAATGTGTTGTGAAAGAATTCACAATAAATAAATTAGAGCTCGCCCTGTCAAGTATTATTTGTTTATATAGCATGGTTTTATAGGAAAAATACACCATTGGGCCGGCAAGGACTCCCGCTTCCAAAGAGTTGGGTGGCACGCCCAAATTTATTTGGGCGTGAGAAAAATCCTGCCCAAGCAAGGCTTGAGCAGGCCACCCAAAAACTGAACATGTAAATAACTCCCGTTTGCAAATTAATTCAGATAAAGCCTTGCGAAATATGACTCAGCCTTTATTTTAGGGAAAATTCAATAAAGGGGAAACTAATTATGTCCTGTATATTCTGTAAAATTGTCAACAAGGAAGCTGATGCCAAAGTCGTTTTTGAAGACGATGATACGATCGCAATTCACGATAAAAATCCGGCCGCCCCTACTCATCTCCTGATCATGCCCAAAAAACATTACGAGAGGCTGGTGGACACCCCTCCGGAGATTATGCCGAAATTATTCGAGGTTGTGCAGAAAGTGGCCAAAGATCTTGGCCTTGATGAGAAGGGATTCCGCGTGATTATAAATAATGGGCGCGGCGGCGGGCAGGTAATTTTCCATCTGCATATCCATCTTCTGGCCGGTGGACGGCTCCCGGGATTTCATTGAGCTTTACTGCTTTAGATCATACCGGTCGATTTTGCGGTATAGCGTGGAGGCGTCGATGCCGAGGATTTTGGCGGCTTTGGTC
>CAZBZV010000039.1:0-40784 GCA_964496505.1 uncultured Ignavibacteria bacterium
TTAAGATTGTAGGATACACCTTTTGCCTTTTTTACACACTATTAAAGATATTACCTGAGATTATGGGAGGCCTGATTTTTTTCTGCAGATTAACGCTTAAAGCTGAATTTTATGGCATCCTCATCGCAACTGCCCAAGCAGTCGCCGCAGGAGGTACAATCGGGAAGAACATTGCTCTTTTCCTCAAGCATCGGCTTGATCGTGGGGCAGGGAGCCTTCTCCTCACAATTACCGCACTGAGTGCATTTATTGTGATCAATACGAACCCGTCCCGGCGCAATCTTCTCGCACAGCCATGTCAAAGCGCCGATTGGGCATATCAAATAGCAGAAGGGACGATAGATTATCAGGCTGGACACTACTAAAAACCCCATCATAATGAAAAAGATCGTATCGATTTCCCAATGCAGAAGCTCGAAGAAATTAATCGGCTCATATACGGTATAGGCTGAAAAGGCGGTCCAGATACCGCTGGAGGCGTCGGCATCCACAGCTTCAGCCAGATAGGCGATATGTTCCTTCACCGCAAAAAATGTGATTACGAACAGGAGCAAAAGCGCGAAACGGACTGTATTGAATGCGGTAAAATTGAAGTTTTTCCATTTGAATTTATGCGGGATTTTGTTGATAACCTCCTGAAACGCTCCCAGAGGACAAACCCATCCGCAGAAAAGCTTGCGTCCAAAAAGGCTGGGAATAATCATAGCCAGAAACAGCACTAGAAAAGCCGGGAAGAATTTCCCTATGGTAAACTTGAACATAAAAAGCTTGGTAGTTGCACACATCGGGCTGGGGTGCAGTGGAAAAAAATAGTCCAGACCATAAAGAACAAAGCCCGCAAGCAATACCCCCACGCGAATCCATTTGTTGAGCTTTTTGGAAAGCAGTAAAACCAGCCCAACAATCATTAAAATCGCAAAAAACAGGTATTTATAGGTCAGCAGGAAATCCCAGATTCCGGGAGGACCGGCTTTTTTGGGCTTTTCCTGAACAGTTTTTTCCTCTTCGGAAGCTATTGCTTTCGAAGTATCTCCACTGTTTGCTTTGGAAATTATATCCTTTGTGGTATCGTTGGGTTCCACTTCCTGCGCCAAAACAGGCGTGAAAACCGCCAAAATCAGGAGTATAATCAGAGTTGTACGCGCTAATTTCATACGGGAAATATATATTTATTACCGTTTCTGTCAATTATAATATGTGAATTAATTCACAGAAATTGTTTTCTTCAAAAGAAGCCAATTATATATTTGGCGGCAATCAGCATAACACATACTGTCAGAATAGCCTTTATGATTTTGGCAGGCACAAATCTCTGAATTCGCGCTCCTGCATACATCCCCAGCGCGCCGCCGATCCCGAACATCAGGCCCAAAAGCCAGTCAGGACGGATATTAATGCCGCTGTCCGAATAATAGGGAGCAATCAAAATATAGAATAATACTCCTACAATAGAGGTTAAAAAAGTCCCGGCAAGAGCAGCTCCGGCAATTGTATAGACCGGAAGGCCGAAGACAGAGACCAGAAAGGGCGCGATAAAGGCCCCGCCTCCAACACCGTATATACCGCCAATCACACCCACAGCCAGGCTGAGCATGAAAATTCCCGGTGTTGAGGCGCCGTATTTTTCACCCATAAAGCGATAACTTATTTGCTTCAAACTGAATTTCAGGCCGCTGACATCAAAAGCGGTGTAGTCGGCGATTTTAGCTCTTGCCGCGCCTGATTTTTTGCGTTCTCCTTTAATTATATCATAAATCAGCCGCAACGCGATATAAAGAAGCACGAAGCCGGCAAAGAACTTGAATGCGGCCGGATCGGGAAGATACTTAACCCTGACAATAACTCCCAGAAAAAGTCCTGGAAGAGTGCCTATTATAATAATCAGCGCCAGAGGCCAGATCATGCGCTTCTCGCGAAAGTAGCGGTAAATCCCGGCGGGGATGGCGATTATATTAAATATCAGGTTTGTGGGGGTAACCGCGGGCGAGCTGAATCCGAGCACGCTTACCTGAAAGGGCAAAATCATAAATGCGCCGGATATACCGCCCATGGATGTGAGGCAGGAAATCCCGAAGGCCACCAATATCGGCAGCCACCAGTATGTCTCCACTCCGCTAACCGGAAAATCAATCATCGTGGTATGCTATTTTTTATTCTCCTTTGGAGTTTTCGGGGTTTTGGTGGTTTTCTTATCCTTTTCCCTGGGATCAACTACGCTTATCAAAATCTGTCCCGGTTTGAACTCAATCTCATCTTCGGCGGTACATACTGTCAGCTTACCCGATTCCTGAATCACGAACATCGGAAGCGCCGAATAGTCATACATGGCGTTAAATGAATCAATATCGAATTCCTTAGTGATCTGAGTCTTCTTGACGATTGCGCCGGTAAAGAAACGTGAGGTCATATACTGATATGTGGCATCCTCGCCAAACAGAAACCGTCCCCGCAGATGTTTGGGGTAATCGCTGCCGGGTTCGGAATCAAGCCTGCCCTGCGGAGGAAGCTGGTATACTTCCTGCTTGTCGAATGCATCCTCGAAGTGCAATGCCGCCAGTGAATTGACCTCATCGTTGGGAGTCATGGCCAGAAGCCGCCCGATACCGTCAAGATCGATATCACTCATCAGGTTTTCCGAGAGTATATCGGAATAATATGATCTCAGTCCGCGCTGTCGGGCATTCCTGACATTATTCCAGTTGGAATCAACAACAATTACATCATAGCCCTCTTTATGAATCAGCTCGGCAATTTCCTGCACCCAGGGCGCTGCTCCCCCGAAAAGTATTCCCTGCGGCGATTTGCTCGAAACCTTCAGGACTTTCGCCGCCAGATTTGCGGTAAGGCCGTAGATTGCAACTGTCCCGATTATGACCTGAAATGTCAGCGGTACCAGGCTGTCGGCGTTGGGAAAGCCCAGATCGGTCAGACGGATCGCGAAAACCGATATAACCGCGGCGGCCACAATTCCGCGCGGGGCCATCCAGGCCAGAAAGAACTTCTCGCGGGTACTTACCTTCTGGCCGATCGTGGAAAGAAATACCATAGCTGGACGTACGATGATTATCAAAAAGGCCACAAATACCCAGGCCATCGGATTGGCCAGACCGATATCATCCATAGGCAGTCGCGCCGCCAGTATTATAAACAGACTTGATATCAAAAGCACACGCAGGTTTTCCTTGAATTCGTATATATGCTTTATTGATACAAAACGCTGATTTGCCAGCGCCACACCCATAACCGTAACCGCAAGCAGCCCGGACTCGGTCTGTATGGCATTGGTGGCGACATAGACGATTACAACCATCATAAGCGAAACCGGATTCTGAAGGAAATCCGGCACCAGATATTTTCTGAGTAAAATCACGATTGCGGCCGCGCCGATAACCCCAAAAAGTCCGCCAAAAACAGCGGCCTTAATTGCGCCGAATATAACCGCAGCAGTTCCCTCACCGGCCGAACCTGAAACCAGTACCTCGAAAACCAGAACCGCCAGTATTGCGCCGATCGGATCGTTAACTATTCCTTCCCATTTGACGATCGAGCCGACATTTCCTTTGGGGCGCACCTGCCGCAAAAGAGGAATAATGACAGTCGGACCTGAAACAACCAGTACAGCCCCCAGAAGCATAGCCGGGCCGAACTGCACGCCTGCGATATAATGAGCGCCCGCCGCAGCCAGAACCCAGGTTATTATTATTCCAATTGTCGTTAAATTGCGGACAACATGGCCCACCTGCTTAAGTTCATTGGCCCGCAGGCTCAGCCCTCCCTCAAAAAGAATTATGGCGACAGAGACCGAGACCAGCGGAAATAGAAGTTCGCCAAAAACATGATCCGGATTTAATATGCCGGTGGCGGGTCCGGCTATAAACCCGCATATAAGAAGCAGAAGTATGGCGGGCAGATGAAGCCGCCATGCCAGCCATTGCGCCAGGATTCCGAGTACTACTATGGATGCCAGCCCTACAAGGATTTCCTTTTCCAAATCCGTTCCTTCCCTTTGATTACACTTCCAAACTACCCTAATTCTATAAATGGGTCAAGCAGTAAAACAATGGCATATCCCAAATGTTCGTCTGATCCTGCCATACCGTTTCCAAAGATTTTTAATTGATTGCGTAATAATCAATCTTATATATTACCTCTGCATATATAATTTAACAAAGGAGCAATTCATGGGGCCTCAAGATAAACAAAGCCCGGCTGTCCTCGTAACCGGTGCATCCTCGGGAATCGGTAGAGAGCTTTGCAAGCTGTTTGCAAAGGATGGCTGCGATATCGTTATGGTCGCGCGTGACGAGGCGCGTATGAAGAAGCTTGAAGTCGAGATTCAGGGACGCTGGGCGACCAAAATCAAAATCATGCCCTTCGATCTCAGCGATCCTGAATGTCCGCAGAAGATTTATGATGAGCTGAAAGCGGAAAATATCCGGATAGACATACTGGTCAACAATGCCGGATTTGGACAGTACGGACGCTTCCATGAAACCGATTCAAAGAAACTTTTCGATATGATCGAGGTCAACATAGCTGCCCTCACAAAGCTTACCCGGCTCTTTCTCCCGGATATGATTGAACGCGGACATGGCAGGATATTGAATGTCGCCTCCAGCGCAGGATATGTTGCCGGACCCTACAGCGCGGTTTATTATGCCAGCAAAGCCTATGTAATCCATTTTTCCGAGGCTATTGCCGAGGAAGTTGACGGCTCGGGGGTTTCAGTAACAGTTTTATGCCCCGGACCGGTCAAAACGGAATTCTTCAAGCGCGCCGAAATCGAGGACAGGCCTCTGGAAAGCACGTTTCCCCAGGAGGCCGACAAGGTTGCCGAAATTGGCTATAAGGCCTTAATGAAAGGTAAACGAAATATAATTCCAAGCTGGTTCTATAAACTGCTTGTTTTCTCAATTCGCTTAGCTCCCCGCAAGATAGCCACAAAAATCGCCAAAAAGCAGCTTGGCGGCGAATAGTAATATATTGTTGTTTAACAGTTTATAAAAAATATATACTCTACCCTAAAAAAACTCTAAACAAAACCGGATTATTTTTGTATTGTATAGTACAACTTAACCTTTACATAATTTAGACAGGGGAGTGATATTATGGCATCAGTAAATATGCAGACATTAGCAGGAGAGAAAACCGCTCTATCTTCATCAGACGTTGAAAGATTCGAGTCGGGTTTCAAGGGGGAAATAATCCGGTCCGCAGACATCGAATATGACGAATGCCGATCGATCTGGAACGGTATGATTGACCGCAAGCCATCCTTAATCGCAAGATGCAAGGACAAAGATGATGTTGTCGCTGCGGTTAATTTTGGCCGCAAATATAATCTGATGACAAGCATTCGTTCCGGGGGACATCATGTGGCCGGAAAATCTATATGTGACGAAGGCCTGGTGATAGACCTCACTCAAATGAACAAGGTCGAGGTCGATTCCGATAAACATATTGCGCGTGTACAGGGCGGTGCAAAACTCGGTGATCTGGATGAAGCCACCAGCCCGTATAATTTGGTTGCCCCGGTTGGCGTTGTGTCCGCAACAGGTGTGGCAGGCCTGACCCTTCATGGTGGTTTTGGATGGAATTCACGCAAACACGGGCTTGCCTCGGATAATTTGATCTCGGTTGAGATCGTTACCGCAGACGGCAAAGTAATCCGAGCCAGCAATAGTGAGAACTCGGATCTTTTCTGGGCATTGCGCGGGGGAGGCGGTAATTTCGGTGTGGCAACCGAGTTTGAATTCAGGCTGCATCCGATTGAATCGGAGGTCTGGTTATTGTTCACTATTTATCCGCTTTCAGAAGCAAAGAAATGCATGGAATATTACCGTGAGAATGTCCCGAATTCACCGGACGAGTTCAGCATAATCAATGTTTTCTGGAGCGCGCCGGATGCTGATTTCATTCCCGAAAAATACCACGGAGAACCGGTGCTGGTATCGTTGGGATGTTATATGGGTGATCCCGCTGAGGGCGAGAAAGTAATCGCACCCTTCCGGCAGATCGCCGAACCAATCGTTGATCTGAGCGAAAAGATGCCCTTCAAGGATGTTCAGAAGGTTCTGGATGAGGATTATCCCAACGGCCGCTATTATTACTGGAAATCAGTATATTTGAAAGAGATCAGCAATCAGACCATCGACAAGCTGATGGAATATGCCAAAAGGAGGCCTTCGCCTTTATCCTCAGTGGATGTATGGGCTCTGGGCGGAAAGGTTAATCGTGTCGATCCCGAAAGCACAGCATTCTACCAGCGAAATGCCCCGTACATGATCGGAATCGAGGCTAACTGGAATGATCCCGACGATTCCGAGGCCAATATTCAATGGGCGCGGGATATTCATGATGAGTTCAAGAATGATCTCGATGCCGGACTCTACCTCAACTTCCCCGGTTTTGCCGAGGAGGGAGAGGAGATGCTGGCCAAGACCTATGGTCCCAATTATCGGAGGCTGAAAGATATCAAAAGCAAATATGATCCGGACAATTTCTTCCGCGGTTTTATGAATCTTTCAGGCAACGGCAGTAAATAGCGGATAAAATGATGAAATAAAAAAGGGCGGCAGCCATGGAGCTAAATCCATAAATAACGCTCCTTGCTGCCGCCTGTTTTTTTTGGGTTGCTAAAGCTTACTTCTTGCGTTCTTCCTTGATGACTTCGGCTGTGTAGCCGGCATCCTTGACAGCATTGACCAACGAGTCATCGGACGGTTCCAGACCGCTGAAATTGACCTGGGCAGAATCCTTTTCATGGTTAACATAAGCAGAATCGACCTCGGAAACCATCTCAAGAGAATTCTTGATTGTATCGGCGCTGTAGGCGCCGGTCATACCGGATATTCTCAAATGCTTCATCATAATAACGCCCTCCTTTCGGATTTATTTATTTTAGCAATACTCCCACCCTTTACAGGATGAGAACGCATCCTGACGGGGATAGGGCACCCCTTAATATCTATCCATCTACTTCTTCGAAGTTGGCGTGATCACATCAGCCGTATAGCCCGAGTCCTTGACCGCGGTAATCAGCGCCTCATCATTGGGGCCGCTGCCCTCGAACATAATCGTGGCCTCGTCAGTATCGAAGTCCACCAGAGCCGAATCGACGCCGTCGACCTTTTCCAGCGAATTCTTGATAGCCTGGGCGCATTCGGCACATTTCATGCCGGTAATCTTCAGACGTTTCATCTCTATCCCACCTTTCTTAAATTCGATTTATCACAAATCCTGCGCAATACATATCCTTAAGCGCCACGTAATTTAAATACTTGCTTATTCCTCTTGAGCCGCAGTCTCAGAAACAATCTCTGCTCCGTATCCGGCTTTTTCCACTGCTTTAATCAGGGCTTCCTCGGACGGTTTTGTATCTTTATAATGCACAACCGCGGAATCAGTCTCGAAATAGACCACCGCGGTATCGACACCCTCAACCGTCTGCAATGCCTTGGTCACATTCTCAATGCAGTGATTACATGTCATCCCTTTGATCTTGAATTCAATTGCTGTCTCCTCGGTTTTGCCCTCGGAACAGGACATTAAAAAAGCAACTGCCATAAAAACAGCCGCCCCAATTAATATAACCGTCTTCATTTTCATCTGCCATCCTTTCCTTTTACTACAACAGATCAAGCTTCCAAATGTTCATTATGCAGAAGCTCATAAAAAGAATCCCCTCTGCTTGAATATCAGAATAATAATAACAATTTCCAGCTCTCAGTTCCAGTTAAAGTAATAGAAACCATTAGGCTTAACCTCCGTATTAAAGCCTATTGAGGGAACGCATGAAATGAATTTGCATTATTAAAATATATCAAATCATCTTTCTATTGACATTTGGAAAGCATTTAGAGATTTTAACCCTTTGCTGAATTCAGTTGGAAAATAATTAACCGTTATTACCCGTTAAGGAGATTTTAGATGATATCCAGAAGGATGAACGCATGGAGAGCTATTCTCCTCGGACTGGCAGGCCTGTGCCTGATCGTGAGTATAGCATGTTCAGGTGAAAAGCAGGAGGCTGCAGTCCCGCCCACAGCGGAAAAGAAACCGCATGTGGATACGCTGCACGGTGATATCCGTGTCGACGATTACTACTGGCTGCGTGATAAGGAAGACACCAATGTTATTACCTACCTCGAAGCCGAAAATGAATATCTCGAGAAAGTTATGGCACATACCGAGGAATTCCAGGAGGATATGTACGAGGAAATTTTGAGCCGTATTAAGGAAACCGATATCAATGTCCCCTATCGTCTGGGCGATTATTACTATTATTCGCGTACCGAGGAGGGCAAGGATTATCCGATCTACTGCCGCAAGAAGGGCAGCCTGGAGGCTGAGGAGGAAATTTACCTCGACCAGAATGTCTTAGCCGAGGGATATGATTATATGGATATCGGCCTGATGAAAATCAGTCCCAGCCAGCAGCTTCTGGCCTACACGATCGATACGACCGGATTCGAGAATTTTACGCTGTTCGTGAAGGACTTAGAATCGGGCGCCCTCCATCCCGACATAATCAAAAACTGCGGCTATTCCATTGAATGGGCCAACGATAATCAGACCCTGTTCTATACAATTCGTGACAGCGCCAACCGCCCCTTCAAGCTGTTCCGCCACAAGCTCGGCACAGAGCAGGAGGATGATGCGCTGGTGTATCACGAAACCGATGATATGTACTGGATGGGTGTGGGCAAAACCAAGGATGACGAATACCTGATTATGGCAACCGGTACACGCGGCACCGACGAGTACTACTTCCTGGACGCCGATAATCCCTCAGGTGAATTCAAAATGGTTCACCCTCGTACCCGCGGCCTGGAATATTCTATCGACCATTACAAGGGCACCATGTACATCGTCACCAATGACAATGCCACCAATTTCAAGCTGATGAAGGCTTCAGTCGAAAATCCCGGCAAGGATAACTGGACAGAGGTTATCCCGCATCGTGAGGATGTCAAACTGGATTATATCGATCTGTTCGAGGATCATATGGTGGTCTGGGAACGTGCCAACGGTCTGCGCCAGGTGCAGATCAGAAATTTCGGGACAGGCGAGAAGCATTATGTGGAATTCCCTGAGCCGGTTTACTCTGTAAGCTCGGGAACCAATCCGGAGTTCGATTCGAAGATGCTCAGGCTCGAATACGTTTCGCTGGTCACGCCCCAGTCTGTTTTCGATTATCACATGGACAGCAAAGAGATGGAGCTCAAAAAGCAACGCGAGGTTCTGGGCGGATACGACAAAACCCAGTATGCATCTGAGCGCGTTTTTGCAACCGGTCATGACGGGGCAAAGATTCCGATCTCGATTATGTACAAGAAAGATAATTTCAAAAAAGACGGCACCAACCCGATGTATTTTTATGTCTACGGCGCCTACGGATCATCAATGGATCCCTGGTTCTCCTCCAGCCGCCTGAGCCTTCTCAACCGTGGATTTGCCTTCTGTATCGCGCATGTCAGAGGCGGCGGTGAGATGGGACGTGAATGGTACGACACCGGCAAAAAGCTGCAGAAGATAAATACATTCGAGGATGTCATCTCCTGCTCCGAGCATCTGATTGAAGAGAATTACACTTCAGCCGAGAAGCTGGTCCTGGTGGGCGGTTCGGCGGGCGGTACCACTGTCGGTGCGGCCATGAATATGCGTCCCGATCTTTTTGAGGTCGTAATTGCGCATGTGCCCTTTGTCGACATCATCAACACTCTCATGGATCCCTCGATTCCGCTCACGACAATCGAGTGGGAGGAGCTGGGCAATCCGCAGGAGGAAGAGTATTACAAGTACATGCTCAAGTATTCTCCCTATGATAATGTGGAAGCCAAAGAGTACCCTGCTATGCTGGTCACAACGGGGCTCAACGATCCCCGTGTAGCCTTCTGGGAGCCGGCCAAGTGGGTGGCCAGGATGCGTCAGATGAAGACCGATGACAATCCGTTGCTTTTGAAAACCAATATGGGCGCAGGACATATGGGAGCCTCGGGACGTTATGATTATCTCAAGGATCTGGCATTCGAATATGTCTTCATTCTGGATCATTTCGGAATAGATAGTTAAGCATTGTTCGTTCTGTCAGTTCCTGTCCCCGATGAAATCGGGGATGAGAACTGACAGTAGAAATGCCGGGTGGATTTATGATTGCCGCCCGGCTTTTTATTTTTATCTTTCAGTTTAATGAATCTATTATCGAATTGGGAGAAAATTATGAGAAGTATATTTATATCTGTAGCGCTGCTATTTCTAATTGCAGTTCCATTAACAGCCGGCGAGGTCACAACACACAACATCACCACCTCGGACGGCGTGCGGATTTACTACGAGACCGAGGGAGATGGTATACCGATTATCATGATTGCCGGTGGACCCGGCGGCAGCCCCTCCTTCTATAGAGGCACTCATCAACTCTGGCTGCCTTACGGCAAACTGGTTTACGTCCATAATCGGGGACGCGGTAAATCGGAAATACTCGATTCTATTCCCGGCGCCTACTCGCCTGAAAAAGATGCGCTCGATATTGATGCTGTCAGAAAAGATCTGGGAGTGAATAAGGTTATAGTCTATGGGCATTCATACGGCAGCATGGTTGCGCTTTTATATGCCGCCACTCACCCTGAGAATACATTGGCGCTTATGACCACCGGAGCATTATCAGGTGAGGAGGATTTTCAGGAGCATAATATCGACGGAGTTAAGTATTTCATGAGACGGCATTATCCCCAAGCGTGGGATACGATTTCGACTTTGCATACCAATGGATTCCTGACATCCGACGCGGTGTATGAAAATGTTTTCCCGGACTTGCTTGAAATGTATTACTATCACCCCGAAAATAATGAAAAGATTGTACCGTTCTGGAGTATGTTCAGCGATTCCACTTCAGTTGGCTTTAATTATGATGTTTACACAACCATAGTGGGCGACGATCCTGAATGGGTTGTCAGCGGAACATTGAAGGGCCTGGAGACCGTGCCGCTTCTGGGTGTGGTCGACTGCCCGGCATTGATTATGACCGGCCGCTACGACCGTGTATGCCCCCCGGCGGCGCAAACTGAAATAGTGAAAGCGCTTCAAAATGCCGAGCTTGTGATCTTCGACAAATCCGGCCACCGGCCTTTTATCGAAGAGCCCGTCAAATTCTTCGAAATCACCGGCGAGTTTTTGCGCAAGGTCACCCGGGGAAAATGAAGGCGCTTTCTTCCAATTGTCATTCCAGATGACAGAACGAACCAAACTGTCATTCTGAGGGAGTCCCGCCACTGGCGTGGACGACCGAAGAATCTCTCACAAATCATACAGATTCTTCGCTCACTTCGTTCACCCAGAATGACAATAAAAAAAGGCGGACCCCGGAAGTCCGCCTCCTAATCTATATACGGTAGATTATTGAATCAGGCGACTGGCGTTTTCTTCTTGGAGGCCCTCTTCGCTCCCTCAGATTTTTTCTTCGATCCAGTCTTCTTGGTCGAGGCCGATTTCTTCTTAGCGGTACTCGACTTTGCCGTGCTCTTTTTTGTGCTTGATTTTTTCTTTTTCGTGCTCGCTTTGGCAACGCTCTTTTTAGTGGAAGTCTTTTTCTTAGCAGAACCGGCCTTTGATTTTGATGTGCTCTTTTTTGGTTTTGCCTCGGCCTTTGGCTTTTCGGACTCGGATTTATCCTCCTCCGGCTCCAGTGTCATTGCCAGCTCTTTATCTTTTCCCGGCTCTTCCCCGGCTTTGTCTTCAGCAGGTTCAGCTTCTTTCTTAATTTCCTCCGCCTCCTCGGAAGCGGTCTCCATTTCGGGTTCTTCATCCTCCGTTTCTTTGAGGATCAAATCATCCGAGGCCGATTCCTCGAAATTGTCAGAATCAACCTCGATTCTTCCCTTGTCGCGGGTCATCTTATCCACCTCGACCAGCAACTCCTCGAAATTCAGCTTGGTGATATGGGCGTTGGCCTTGAGGAAACTGGCACGCGCCTTCATGCCGATATCGCCGATCGATGAATACACGATAACCGGTGTATCCTTCTGCTCACTGCCGCGAATTGCCACAGTGAGTGCCAGGCCGTCCATACGCGGCATTTCCACATCCGAGATAACCAGATCGTAAGGCTCCTTCGTTTCCTGGAATTTCTCCCAGCCTTCATGGCCGTCACGAGCCTGTTCGACCTCGAAGCCGACCTCGGAAAGCTCGGTTGCCAGCATATTACGAATTGCGGGCGAATCCTCGGCCACCAGAATTCTACGTCCGCGTCCCTCAACCTCGGATTTCTCGGCCATCTCATTGGTGTCGCGCCTGAGCTGCGGACAGATATCGAGAATGATATTTTCGTAGTCCAGAAGGAGGATCATCTTATCCTCGCTGGGCTTGACGATACCGATCACGTATTTCTGATCGAAGCCATGCATAACACCGGCCGCATCTATAACATCCTCCCACCTGAAATGATGAATCCAGTCAATCCTATCCACCCAGAAACCGTTCTGCATCTCGAAAAATTCGGTTATAATAACCTTTTCCGGCGGTTTGTCCTCGTCGCGGGGTATGCCCAGGAAGAATGCCAGGTCGATCAGGGGCACGACATTTCCGCGCTCCTCGAAAACACCTCGTATGGCGGCATGCGACTCCGGCATCGACATAAACTGATTCATATGTGACACGATCTTTTTCACCTTGAGAATATTTATGCCAAAAGACATCCCGCACACATTATATTCCAGCACGCGGAGTTCATTGGCTCCGGATTTTAGATAGGAATTAGCCTCGAATCCATCTAAATGTGCCATCTGCTTACCTCTTTATGTTTAATGTAAAACTGAATTCTGCGCCGCCCTCCGGACGAGCTTTGGCCCGGATTTCACCTTTCATGGCGGTCACGGCCATGTGGCAAAAATACAGCCCCAGACCTACCCCTCTATGTTTGCCCTGCATGCGCAGGCTTAGCTGTTTGTATTTATCGAAAAGATCGGACGGATCGAATCCCTCAAATCCGGGACCGTCATCGAGAACACTTACAATTGCCTTTTTCCCGATTTTGGATACGACAACTTTTATGGTCGAATCCGGCGGTGAATGCCTGAGAGCGTTATACAGAAGATTATCCATAACTCTCAATACCAGGTCAGTATCTGCTGAGACAGTACACTTCTCCCGCGGACATTCAAAGTCCACATGCACACCGTTCTCGCGTGCCGAGGGACGGATCAGGTCGATGCTGTTTTGCAAGCTTTCGCATAACGGTATCGGCTCCAGCTTGACAGGAATGCCCATCTCGCCCGATTTGGATATAAGCATCAAATCGCCTATAATCGAACGCGCTCTCTCGATTGCGATCCCCCCGCTTTGTACCAGCTCGGAGTGATTCATATTCGACATATCCAGACGTCCCTGTTCCAGGAGCCTGAGGATAGTCTGCATCACAACCGTGGGACCCTCGAGGTCGTGCACGAAAAGGGATATCAAATCCAGAAGCTGGTTAATGTCCCTGCTTTCTGAATCATTTATCCTGGCTATTTTGTAGTCTGATGCGGTTTGCATCGATTATCTGATTCCCCTTTTGAAAAGCTCAAAATAGCTGTTACTTTTATATCTATCGGCAGTTCGAGGGAAAATTTAAGAATATCGTGGCTTTGAACTTATTGGAAGGCATTTTGTTTTTAATTTTATATTCAGATTGCATTTTTTGAGAAGCGGGTTATAATAGCCGTTACAAAAGGAAACATTCAGCATTATGAAAATACTATTTATCGGTGAAATTGTCGGCAAGAAGGGGCTTGATCTTGTAACGAGAGTCCTTCCGGATTTAATCAAGGATGAATATCTGGATTTTGTAATCGCCAACGGTAATAAAATCAACAAGGGCTTTTCGATCGTGGCTTCTGAAGCGGATGAGCTTCATGCCGCCGGTGTAGATGTTATCACGCTGGGTGACAACTGCTTCAAGAAAAAGGCAACGGTTGATTTTCTGGAGGATGCCAACGCCGTCCTGCGACCCATAAACTCATTTTACGGCAATCCCGGTAAAGGATATATTATCATGGACAGCCGGGAGGGTATCCCGGTATGTGTGGTTTCCGCTTTCGGACGCACCAATTTCAAGAATCCCGTGCTGGAAAATCCTTTTCTGGGAATGAAGCGCCTTTTAAATCATATCTCCGGCAAATCGAAGATTATAATTATGGATTTCCACTGCAATGCCACCTCCGAAAAGCTCTGCATGGGCTTCTATATGAGCGGCAAGATCACAGGGGTTGTGGGAACCAATTTCTCAGCCCAAACCTCGGACTTGCGGCTTGACGAAAACGGTACGGCCTATATCACTGAT
The DNA here is from genome assembly GCA_964496505.1 of uncultured Ignavibacteria bacterium. Lineage (GTDB taxonomy): Bacteria > Zixibacteria > MSB-5A5 > JAABVY01 > JAABVY01 > JAABVY01. The sequence goes on from CAZBZV010000039.1 coordinate 14,321, forward strand.
GTCGGTATGGTTGGAAGCAAATATTCTGTTTGCGGCTATGAGCCTCAGACTATTATAGATTCATATCTTAGCGGACTGTTCCCGCGCAAAAGGGTGAAAGAGTCGGATTATATTTTCAACTCGCTGATTATCGAGGTTGATCCTTCAGACGGCCATGCGACTGATGTGAGAACGCATAATTTCGAGGAGGGTATCGGCTCGGCTAAAAACTGACCTTGAACCTGCTGTCTTCCTTTTCCTCGTACCTTATTTCATCAACATCCTGTTTTTTCTCTTTACCCGCATACAGGCGGTTGGGAGCGTTAAATACCAGGCCGTCACGCACACCCACATTTTTATAGGCATGTACCACGCCCGGGGGAATTGATATCGCCAGTGGATTTTTTTCGCCTGTCTCAATTACCTGACTTTTGCCGCCGGTGGAGGAATCCTCGCGGTTATCCCAGAGCTGGACCTTGAAAACCGAGGGGCCAAAGAAACAGATATTGTCGGTCTGCTCCCTGTGTTCATGAGGACCGCGGATCACTCCCGGACGGGTCATGGAGATATAAGCCATAACCGGCATAATATCCGAATCAATTTCATCTTCACGGAAAAGCTCAATCAGCCATCCGCGTTTATCGGTATTAATCTCAAGCTCCCGGATTATTACGCCGTCTATTTTCGATACTACAGATTCTTTGCAATCCATTTTCTACCGCTTTCAGCTTTTGCGTTCTTCTTTGATGAGCTCAACAATATTTTGCAGATACTCTCCATAAGAACTGTTTTTCATATCTGCAATAATCTTATCGATTTGATTTTCGTCAATAAAACCCTCCCTGAAGGCGATCTCCTCCAGGCAAGCGATTTTCAGCCCCTGTCTTTTCTCGATTGTGGCGATAAAATTCGAAGCCGCCAGCATGGAATCGTGAGTACCCGTATCGAGCCAGGCGGTGCCCCGTCCCAAACGAATCGCCTCGAGCTCGCCCATGTCCAGGTAATTATTGACAATATCGGCAATTTCCAGTTCACCGCGTCCGGACGGTTTCAATGTCTTGGCCATTTCCACCACGCGGTTGTCGAATATATATAAGCCGGTCATGGCATATCGCGATTTCGGTTTCTCCGGCTTCTCCTCGATCGAAACAGGCCGCCACTCCCTGTCGAATTCTATTACACCGTATCTCTGTGGATTATTGACATTATAGCCGAAAACCATAGCGCCACTCTTGAATTCCGAAGCTTTGCGGATAAAGTCGGATTTGCCGTGGAATATATTGTCGCCCAGAATCATGGCCGCCGAATCATCCCCGATAAATTCCTCGCCGATCTGAAAAGCCTGGGCAATACCTTTGGGGTATTCCTGCACCGCATACGAAAGAGTCAGGCCCAGATTATATCCGTCCCCGAATAGCTCCCTGAATCTGGGAATATCCAGCGGAGTTGAAATTATCAGGATTTCACGTACACCCATAAGCATCAGGGTGGAGAGAGGATAGTAAACCATCGGCTTATCGTAAATCGGCAAAAGCTGCTTGGAGCCGACCTTGGTGGCGGGAAAGAGACGGCTGCCCTTGCCGCCGGCCAGCACTATTCCCTTTTTCAGATTAATTCCCATCTATTTGTCTTCCAGCCTTTTTTTGTACCAGCTATTATAATAGGTTCTATACTCTCCACTGGTACATTTTTCCATCCATTCCCTATTATCCAGATACCATTCAACCGTTTCCTTAAGTCCCCGTTCAAAATCATACTCCGGGTTCCATCCCAGCTCTCTCTCGATCAGTGAATAATCCATGGCATAACGCAGGTCATGTCCGGGGCGGTCCTCCACGAATTTTATCAGTTCCTCGTGACCGCTTTCTCCGTTCAGCTCATCGATAATCCGGCAGAGCATTTTCACCAGATCAATATTCCTGATCTCATTATCCCCGCCGATATTATAGGTCTTGCCGGTCTGACCTTTATGAAAAACCATATCAATTGCCTTGCAGTGATCCTTTACAAAAAGCCAGTCACGTACATTCTCACCATTGCCGTAAACCGGAAGCGGCTCTTTTTTTAAAGCATTGTTTATCATTAGCGGGATAATCTTCTCGGGAAATTGATAGGGGCCGTAATTATTTGAACAGTTTGAGGTTACTACATCAAGACCATAGCTTTTCCAGTACGCCCGCACAAAATGATCGGCCGAGGCTTTGGAGGCGGCATACGGCGAATTGGGCAAATAGCAACTCTCCTCGGTGAATTTTCCCTCAGGTCCGAGAGAGCCAAAAACCTCATCTGTGGAGACCTGGTGAAAGCGGAAGTTACTTTTGAATTGGCTATGTTTACGGGAAATCTCAAGAAGATTATGAGTACCTATGATGTTGGTGCGCAAAAATCTTTCCGAGCCCAGAATCGAGCGGTCTACATGCGACTCGGCCGCCAGATTAATAAGGCCGTCAAATTGGTAGACCTTGAAAAGCTCGCTTACCATATCGTTGTCCGCAATATCTCCCCGGGCAAAGATATAATTTTCAGCCATCTCAATTGTCTGCAAATTGGAGAGATTTCCGGCATAGGTCAGTTTATCGAGATTCACAAAAAGGTAATCGGGATATTGGGGCACCATATAATGCAGAAGGTTGGAGCCTATGAATCCTGCCCCGCCCGTAATCAAAATCCGCTTTTCGAATTTTTCCAAATCACTCATACTCGGTCGGCCGTTTCGTATAATAAAAAGGCTGTGGAATGATACTCCACTGCCGTTAGTTTGTCAAGCTCGACGGCTGTATAGGTTCAGGTTAGGTTTTGATAAAATATATGGCGTTTATTCTTAAACAATATCTTGTTTTTTAACAAAAATACTGTATAATATAAAGCGTCGGCACTATCTGGTTGGATAAGACCTTGTATGTGGTCTGTTACTTAACCTTATTGTATTCATAGGATTATGAAAATACTGGTGTCGGCTTTATTATATCTGCTACTGTTCTTTATCCCATCCTCAGCAGTGATATTGCATGTCCCCGAGCAGTATGAGACAATAGATCAGGCTATCCTCGAGGCCATAGAAGGGGATACTGTTTTGGCCGCTCCCGGAATTTATCCCGGGCACATAGACTTTTGGGGCAAAGCTATCGTTGTCGCCTCCAATTATATTATTGACTCCAGCCTGAACAGCATCACCGGCACAATAATATGCGGTTCCGGAAGGATGCATCCCGATACCGGCACTATTGTCACATTTCAAAGCGGCGAGAAAAGATCTTCGGTTTTGACCGGATTTACGATCAGGGCCGGTTTCGGTACTCTGATCGCGGATAACTATATCGGTGGGGGTATTCTCTGTATGAATAATTCCAATCCATTGATCTGCAATAATATCATCAGGGACAATAACGCTATCAGTGGCGGAGGATGCGCCTTTCTCGATTCCGATCCGGAATTTTGCTATAACCAGGTATTGAATAACAATGCCGTACGCGGTGGAGGCGCTTATCTGGATAATTCCAGGGCTGTTATGGATCACAATCTTTTTGCCTATAATTCCGCCACCGAGGACGGCGGAGGCATATATATCCTTTTGTGTGACAATCCGGTCATAAAAAACTCCGTTATCTACAATAACAGCTCCGCTACAGTGGGCGGGATAAGCTGCTTCTTTTCTTATCCCGATATATCGTTTAACGATCTTTATAACAACCAGGAGGCCAATTTTGGTGACTGCGGTGAGGGCTTCGGAGATACACTGGCCTGCCTTAATTTCAATCTGATACCCTCTGACTCGAGCTTCAATTTCAGCCGCGATCCCATGTTTCGCGATCCTGTTAACGGCGATTTTTATCCGCTCGGAAATTCGCTTCTTATAGACGCCGGATCGGATTACAATCCGGAATTCCCCTGGAACGGCCTGCGCACGGATATCGGTCTTTATGAGGTTCAATATCTTGTTGGAGACGCTAACAGCGATAATGAATATAACATTACCGATGTAGTCTTTTTGATCAAATATGTCTTCCAGGGCGGAGTTGTCCCCGAGCCGTTTTACAGCGGAGATTTCAACTGCGACAGAAAAGTCAATCTGGTAGATATAGTCCAGATGATTAATTATATCTTCCAGGATGGCATGGGGCCCTGCGCCAATTTCGAATGGCAGCCGCAATGCGGTAAATAAAAATTATTGACACAATCCATTTCCCAAATTGACCTGCAATTTCTCCAGAATAAAAAGCTGACTTGCCTGTATGCTGTATATAAGGCATTTAAGATAAGCCCGGTGCTAACGAAAGTAGTTGCATTTTATAATTTTGGAGTTTATTTACCCCAAAAGGGATAATAACATTTAAACATGGAGGTCTTCATATGAAGCGGGCAACAAACAGAAAATCATCTAAGATGCTGCTTTTACTTATTTTTTTACTGGTTCCGTTGATGTTTACCGGCTGCGGGACCCAGGTACCCTCGGGACATCATGCCGTTAAATTTTTCAAATTCAAAGGCGGTACCGAGATGGGTAAGATCTACGGAGAGGGTTTTAACTGGCATATGCCGTGGAACTCGATGTACGTTTACCAGACCCAGCTCCAGGAGAAGCAGGAGATTCTGGATGTTCTTACCTCAGATGGTGCGACAATTGAGCTTGAAGTGTCAGTATGGTATCGTCCGATTGCCAGCAAGCTGGACAGTCTTCAGATCACAATCGGGCCCAATTATTATAATGTGGTAGTCGCCCCGGCATTAAGGGGGCTGGCACGGCAGATTGTGGGGCGCTATAAACCGGAGGCGATTTATTCCACCAAACGGGAGGAGATTTCTACTGCGATTATAAAATCAATGGATTCTTTGATGGCAGGTAAATTCATTAATGTCGATAATACTATCATCAGAGATGTGGTTCTTCCCGCGAAAATCTCCAATGCTATCAATGAAAAGCTGGCAGCCGACCAGGAACAGCAACGCATGGAATTCGTCCTGCTCAAGGAGGAACGTGAGGCGGAACGTAAGGTGATCGAGGCAGAGGGTATCCGTCAATTCCAGCAGATTGTCTCGGCCGGTTTGACCAAGGATTTTTTGAAATGGAAAGGAATCGAGGCAACGCAGCTTTTGGCCAATTCACCTAATACAAAGGTGGTTGTAATCGGAAATGCCGCTGATGGTCTGCCAATTATTCTGGGCGGCCAATAATTTCAGAAAGCTTTTAGTAGGCTAAACATATTAAGTTCTGTCGGTTCCTATCCCGTCATAGGCGGGATGAGAACTGACAGAACATAAACTGCACTTCAAAAATCTATGCATATCTGAATGCAAAGATTATAAGGAAGAACGATGCTCTTAGCCATAGACTGCGGAAATACCAATACTGTTTTCGGCGTTTATAAAGATAAAAAGCTTCTGGGCCAGGGACGTTTTACCACACGCGAGCTGGGAACGTCCTCAGAATGCGCTATGGCGGTTGATTGGTTCATCCAGCGCGAATCATTCGCTCCGGAGGAAATCAAAGCGGTCGTAATCGGCTCGGTAGTGCCGCATGTCACCGGACGGCTGTCGGAGATGGCACGTCAGTATTTCGGTCTCGAGCCTGTGGTTGTTGACGGTATGTCGCCTCTGGGTATCAAGATTCTTTACGACAATCCGCAGGAGGTCGGCACAGATCGTGTGGCGTGTGCGCTGGCCGCCCATAAACTCTACGGCGGCCCATGTATTATCATCGATTTCGGCACCGCCACAACATTTGATGTCATCACCAAAGATGCCGAGTACCTGGGAGGTGTGATCTGTCCCGGGGTGCAAACCTCGGCCCATTCGCTTTCCAACCGCGCGGCACAGTTGTTTAATGTTGATGTTGCCCCGCCTGGAAATGTTATCGGGCGCACCACAGAGGATTCGATCAAATCCGGCCTGTTTTACGGCACCGTAGCGATGGTCGAGGGCTTTGTACTGAAAATCACCGAGGAGCTAAAAACATCATTCACTGTAATCGCCACCGGCGGCTATGCCGATCTGGTTTCGAAGCATACCGAGGTGATTAATATCGTAAATGATTCCCTGGTTCTCAACGGTCTCGCCCTGGCCTATGAAATAATTACCGGGGAATCTTATTAGAGGCTATTTCTTCTGCAAAACCGCTATCATGCGCCAGCTTGCCTTGGAATTATCCATCTTCTTGCGCAGATCGAACTTGCCGTAAGAGCCCAGATACTTGAATTTTCTGGAGCACTCAATTAAGAGCATGAATTCCTGATAGGGTATAATCTTATATGGATCTGTGAAGTTGAAGGTCTTGCGCTTCTGGCCCTTCTCCTTAACCTGCATGGTAACTTTGGTCTCGTGAACCTGTGTAATCGGATCGAAGGGATCATCCTCGGTACCCCACTGCACGAAGACCTTGGTGCCGTTCGACTCCATATCCCAGATATTGGTATCATCTTCCTGCTCTTCGAAATTGTCGCGGGGATGTTGAAGCTCTATTATATAAATCCCTTTGGGATTGAGATTTTTTGCAACCGAATCGAGATGCTTGAGGAAGTCCTCATTGGTGGTAAGCATATGAATTGAGGCGATCATACACATAGCCATGTCAACTTTTTTGGGAAGCTTGAAGTCGACCATATCGCCCTGGATAATTTCAGCAGTTGCGCCCTCATTCTCATTTTTCTCGCGCGCATATTCAACCATCGCCTCCGAAAGATCGAGACCGCAGGAATAGTTAATGCCCTTCTTTTTAGAGAAATAGATCGCATGATAAGCGGGTCCGCAGGCGATATCGACTATTGAGCGGGGAAATCGTCCCACAGTCTTCTTGTACAGCTTGGTCATGAAATTATATTCTTTGGGCAGGTCGCGAAAGTCAAAAGCGATATCATAATACTTCGGGTGCAGATACAGTTTGTTCTTGGACATCCTCATTTTCTCCCTGAAAAGTTTTATTCTTCATCCTCTTCCGCAAGTTTCCAGCCCCCCTTGCGGTAACGCCAGAGCGACAGCATGGCCCGGGCAGCCCAGTCGGCAAACATGGCCCACCAGACAAGATGTACGCTCCACTTCAATATATAAGCAAAAAATGACGCAAAGGAAAGCCTTACTAACCAGGCGCCCAAAAAAGATATATACATAACCCAGCGGGTTTCACCTGCACCCCGCAACGCGCCCCCGAAAACCATTGTAATTGCCAGCACCGGCTGCATTGCCGCAGCCATCTTGCATACATAAAGGCCGTACGGCACCACCTCGGGATCATTGGTAAATATACTGACCCAGATTGAGGGAAACAGGAGGAAGGTAAGCCCGAATATGCTCATAATGGCGAGCGCGATCCATCCCGCCTGATATCCCGACCGCACCGCGCGCTCATGATCCTTCGCCCCCAGATTCTGCCCCACCAGAATCTGGGCTGTCTGCATATACGCCAGCCCCGGCAAAAACGAAAAGGCCTCTATATTTATAACGATTTGCGTGGCGGCGTAAGCGGCCACCGAATAATGCAGGACGATGGCATTGAATAGCATAATAGCGGTCGATACCAGTGTACGTTCCCCGATAACCGGCAAAGAAAGATTCCACAGGCGGCGTATCTGCACACGTGTTGCCCAGCCCAGCTTGAAGCTTATCAGGCCCCGTTTAAGCGCGATGATATACATAATCGCCGCGCCCAAAAAATCCGAAGCGACTGTAGCCCAGCCCGCGCCCTCGATTCCGATGGAGGGCAGTCCGAACTTGCCGTAAACCAGCACATAAGCGATTATTATATGGACAACGTTGGTGATCGAAACCACATACATGGGCGTACGGCTGTCGCCGGTGCCCTGAAACATCGCAGTTAAAACATAAACAAAGACCCTGAAGGTATAGAAGAGCCAGATCAAGCGCAGATACTTCCAGACCAGATCAAGCACCTCGCCCTCCGCGCCCATGAACCCTGCCAGCGGACGCGAGAAATTTTCGCCCAGCATAATCATGACCAGTCCTACAATCACCGAGAGCCACATCGAGCTGTTTATGATGCGTGTGCGCTTTTCCGGATTTTTGGAGCCGGTGTAATAGGAGACCATGACATTCACGCCCACCGAAAGCGCATAGGCCAGCGCCATGCCCACGAATGTGATCTGCTGTCCCAGGCCGATGGCGGCCAGCGGCTCCTTGCCGGTGTGGCCGAGAATGATAACATCGGCGATTCCAACGCCCCTGATCAGTACCATGGATGCGATGATCGGCCAGGCCAGACGGTTGATCTCTTTGCGCAGTTCACTGTTGGTCATAAGATGTCAAAATCGCCTTTTCCCTTTTGAATGTCAACCCGATTAAATAGCTAATGTAACCTATATTATCGTGGAATGTTCGGGGGATGTCGAACTGTTGCCAATCTTTAACCGGGTGCCCCACTGCGAAGCGGTGGGAATTTAATTTATTGAACTGCGATATGCTAACATACCAAGATGCCCGCTTTAACACCACATTTCATGTGGATTATGAAATGCCGTACAGAAAAGCCCTAATGCACGAATACGATGGTGCCGTCGTCGCCGCATATCCAGACTTTATTGCCGTCGCGGGCGATATCATGAAGCGTGTTGGCGGTCAGATTGTCATCGAACTGCCACGAGTTCCCGCCGTCACCGCTCATCATGATCATTCCGCCTTCCCCGACGATAAATCCGCTGAAGCGGTCTATGAATACGATGTCATTCAGGTCGCGGTTCGGGAACTGCCCGCCACGGTCCTCCCATGACCACCCGCCGTCCTGCGAGCTGTAGAAGGTACCGCTGTCGCCCACCAGCCATCCGGAATTGAACTCATCGTAATGCATATCGTTGATGCTGATATCGCTGCCGAGATAATTGTCCTCCCAGTTTGCGCCGGCATCGCTGGTGGTCCAGACATGCCCCATAGTACCGATCCATCCAAGCTGTTCGCCCAGGATGTAAAGGCAGGTCACGCTGTCCAGCGCAACATAAACCTCGCTCCAGTTTTGTCCTCCGTTGTCGGTGCGGAAAACCGTGCCGTAGGTTACACTGTCGCGCTCATCGAAACGGTTGCCGATGATAACACCGTTGTCCTCGTTCCAGAAAGCCATATCCACGAAATCAACATCCTCGTCCACCGAACGGTCGGCGACCGATTTGGAGCCCTCCATCGAGGTATAAATCGCGCCCTCTTCACCGGCCACCCAGAATGTCTTATCATCGACTGCCGCAACCGCAGTCAGCTTTTTATCCGATATATTGTAGTTTTCCCAGGTCTTGCCCCCATCCTCGGTCGACAGCAGGCTGCCGTTTTCGGTAACCGCCCAGCCGTGATCGCCGTTGCCGAAGCTTATGCTTCTGATATTTTCACTAATATTAGAATCCTGGAATTCCCAGGCCATTTCCGAGGCCTTCTTGCCTCCGCATCCGATTAGTAATAGACAGACCGCTAACAGACATATTGCATTTTTCATAAATCTTTCTCCTTCAGAGCTATAAAGCTAAGCCGGGAGTGGTTAATGTCAACCAAAATCCCTTGCCACATGGCGTTTTTTTTATTTTATCATTACTCGATGGCTATTCTGAAAATAGATGAACTGACATACAAGCTGCCCAATGGCCGCGCTCTGTATCAGGATTTCTCGCTCGAGCTCGACAGCTCGGCGGGCCTTCTGATTTACGGCCCCACCGGCTCGGGGAAATCATCGCTGGTGAAAATACTGCTGGGCCTGACACGGCATTATCGGGGCCGGGTGGAGATCCTCGGCAGGGAGCTTAAACGCCTATCCAAAGCCAAAACGACAGAGCTCAGACGCAGTATCGGATTCCAGATGGAGGAGCCGGTGGTTTTCGAGGAGATGAACCTGATGCAGAATATCAGCGTGTACCTGAATCTATCTGGACAGAAACATACCAAATCGGATATAATCAGCACACTCTACGAAAACGGCTTCTCCGGGCTAAGGAACAAGAGGCTTAGCGCGCTTTCATGGGGTGAGATTCGTATGATCGAGGCACTGCGTATTTTAATGAAGTCGCCGCGGCTGATTATCTGCGACCAGCCCTTTGCGGCCCTTGATGACGATACTATGGAGTGGCTGGCCTCCAAATTCAGGGCGATGGTAAATTCCGGCTCGGCAGTGCTGGCGACATTCTCCCGTCCCGAGGTACGCGATCATCTGGACTGGCCGGAAATAGATTTGACGAGATAGATTATGTTTAACCAGTGTCTGGGATTTTTGAATAAATACAAACTGCTGATTCTAAAATCGGCCCTGCCGCTTTCGTTGATACTCTTGATCGGCTTCGCCTTTCTGCTGGTGGGCTATAACCTTCAGGAGGCGGCGCATGGCATCGAGGGACGATATGCGCTGGAGATATTTCTGAAGGATGAGGCTTTGCAGGAGGATATTGATTCACTCCGAGCCTTTCTGGTGCAACAGCCGGCATTTGATAAACTGGAGACTGTCACCCGTGAGGATGCCCTTAATCGCATGTCAAATATCCTGGGCGAGGATTTAACCGAGGTGCTGGGCTATAATCCGCTGCCGGTCAGCTTGATCTTTTATCCCATAGACAGCTACAAAAACAGAACATACCTGGAAATCCTCAAGAGCCAGGTTGAGAAATTCGAGTATGTGGGAAAAGGAGTCTTTGCAGGTGAATGGCTGGAGGAGCTGGAGAACTTCAATGACATATTCGTACGAATTACGACCGCGTTTCTGATTCTGGTTTTAATCGCTTACATACTGCTTTTATATATGATCTTAAACCATCTCTGGCTCAAACATCAGGATACCGCGGGCAAATTGCACTTGCTGGGCATGTCCCGCTTCAACCTGCGCCTCCCGGTCTATATCTGGGCCTTGATTTCATCGGTATTTACGAGCATCCTGGGACTGGTGATTCTGGCTGTCGCGGCTTCTATCGTCTCGGAATATTTCATTGAACTGCAATATTTCGAACCAAGGCATGTTTTCGCGATTATAATATCATTTACGGCCATTTCGGTCTTGCTGACAATTTTCAAGCCGATGAAGATACCTACTTATGAATAGATTCGCTTGCATATTACTGATTATCATTGCTCTTGTGCCTGCATACCGCTTGACCGCCCAGGATGATCCTGAGGCGATTGACTCTTTGAGCATGGAAAAGGCAATGATCGACAGTCTTCTGGAATTGAAGCAATCGGAGGTAGAACAGCTTTACCTGATAGATGAGCAGTTGAATCTGACCTCGCGCCTGATACAGCGGCTGGAGCGCAAGATGCGCAGTATGGAGGGCGATCTTCGCGATCTTAATATATCCATCGATTCGAGCAAGGTGCGGCTGGAGCAGATGCGCACACGTCTGGGCAAAAACCTCAAGGGCTTCTACATCAATTATCAACCTGCACCGGCGGCGATATTTTCAGCAGGCGACATACAAAAAGCGGCACGTCAGCTTCACTATTTCAAGACCACCGTCGATTTCATGAAATCTCAGCTCGACAGCATCAGTCATTTAAAAAACGAGCTGGAAGAAAATCAGAAACGCTTAATCAGTATGCGCCGTCAAACCGAGAAGCTGATGGAACGCAAAAACGTCGAGGAAAGTGTGCTGGAGATGAGGCGTAAGGATAAGTCGCGGCTTTTGTCACAAATCGATCAGAATGTCGAACTGAAAAGCCAGTACCTGAAAGAAACCCAGAAGGACCAGGAACAGCTTGCCGATTTAACCGAAAAGCTTCAGTCGATCTCGCATGTAGTCGATTTCGAGACCCTCAAGGGACGGCTGGCCTGGCCGGTTGAGGGTAAAATAGTGCGGCATTTTGGGCGTGAATACGACCGGACCACCAACACCGAGACATTTTCTCCCGGCATACAGATCAAAGTATCAGCAGGTACCGAGGTCGAAGCTTCCGCCGCCGGAACTGTGGCTCATGCCGGATATCTGCGGGGATACGGCAACATCGTTATTCTCGACCACGGCAGGGGATGGTATACCCTCTACGGCCATCTTTCGCGCATTACCCGCTCAATCGGAGAAAACATCGACAGAGGCGAAATTATCGGCTATTCCGGCGAAAGTGGCTCCAATCTCGGGCCAGTACTGTTTTTCGGGGTGCGCAAGGGCAGCCAGTCTTACGATCCGATTGAATGGCTGATCTAATCTTGAAAATGTTATTTTCAAATCCAGCCTAATTTCTTATCTTGCCCGCATGATCGAGACCCAAATACAACCGCGTGTGGGCGAGATATTCAACCGCCTGATCGAAAATGACCGTTTGGCATCAAGCTATTTATTTTACGGCCCTCCCGGATCGGGTAAATGGCAGGCGGCGGTGGAAATTGCGGCAGAAATCCTATCCAAAACAGACGACGGCTATGATGATTCCTCTGCCATGCGTGTGCGCAAGCTGGTTCATCCCGATTTGATGGTTGTCTTTCCTATGCCGGCTCCCAAAAAGGAGGAGGAGAAGCGTGAGTTTATCAATTTCTTCAAGGAATGGAAGCTGGAGAAGCCTTTCCTGCCGGTTGATTTTGGACGGGTCAGTAACATACTCAAGGAAAATGTCCGCGACTTCCAGCAAAATCTCTATAAATCACCGGTTGAGGGTGGATATCGTGTAGCGATTTTCGAGAAGGCCGAGACTATGCCGCGCACAAGCTTCGATATCCTCTTAAAAACCATTGAGGAGCCGCCGCCCAACAGCCTTTTGATGCTTTTGACCGACAACTTCGACCGCATGCCCGAGACGATCCGCTCGAGGTGCCAGAAAATCAGATTCAAGCGTGTCAGTCCGGATTTTATAAGGCAGTATCTCCTGGAGGAAAAAGGGTTGGATGAGCGCAAGGCGGATTTTGCGGCCTCGCTTGCCTCGGGATCGATCAGCCGAGCCGAGCAACTTGCAGAATCGGATTTCTTCGAGGAACGCGATACAGCCATTATGTTGCTTGGGTACTTATTGAGCCATCCTCTGGAATCGTTCTGGACAGAGTTTCTGGGATTGGTCAATCTGCGCGACAAGGCGCGTCTTGAAAACCTGATGGCTATCTGGCAGACATTATATCATGACCTGGCGATTATGTTGGGTGAGGGCGATGATAAGCACATAATAAACAAGGATCAGATGAAAGCCTTGCGCAAGCTGGCCGGGCGCGTCAGAGAGTTCGAGAATGCCAGAAATGGATTAGGCAATATCCTGACAATGCAGAAGTTGTCATATCGCAATATCAATCCCCAGCCGGCCATGTTCGAAATTGCCCAACGCCTGAAAGAACACCAGCCGCCATTACAAATCCGAGATTAAAATTATAATTCATGCGTGGACTTGTCCGGCTCAGATGGGGTACGTCCTCATGCTCTGCGTCCACCGGGCGTATAAATAGGTACTCCCGGCACAATATGGAGTGGCACAATCCCACAAAAAGCCTTGACATTTCCATCGCCGTCGATTACATGTTCAGTAGACCACGGAGGTTTAATGAAATCACATCTTGCTGTTATGATAATTATCTTAATGGGATTAATATCTCCACCGCTGTTTGCCAATAGCAACGAACCGGCAGATCAATCCGAGCCGGATTATAGTTCAAGCATCGCCTCTCAAAATCAGGGTGCCTTTCAGAATCAGGTACTGCTTGCATCAAACGGGATTTCCTACTCACGCAATGGATATTATCCTGAATACAAATCCGAATCAACCGCGACTATGCTTGCGATTATACCCGGTTTTCTGATTCATGGAAGTGGGCATTTCTATGCAGGTGATTTTATGACAGGATTCATTCTTCTGGGATTGGAGATACCATCACTATATATGATAGGCTCATGGTTTGGTTATCAACTTATGGAAAATAGAGATGAAGATGAGTCCGGTTATAGGGCAGCATTGGGAGTGGCAGGAGTTGCAATATTTCTAGGTGGTTGGATTTATGATTTTGTACATGCTGATGCAGCGGTAAGAGAATATAATGATAAGATAAGATCACAAATCTATTTCAGGTCAAATCAATCCGGGCGGTTTGACATCGGTCTGGCGTTTACGTTTTGAATAAATCGTATATCAATTCCTTATAGGATTTAATTGTTCCCGGCAGGAAGGGATTCCTGCCTGCGCACATGGAAGGGTGCCCCATCTCTTTAGGGGAGTGTTGATAATCTCTGAGATGTAAGGTTGGGTCTTGATTCCGTCGAAGACTGAATTGTGACCCAACGTCAATGCATGCTATAAAATAAGGCGCAGGGTCACAACCCCCGATTCAATCGGGGGCCAAGACCCTGCGCGACAAAAAGTACCTTTTCAACAAGCCCCTTTAGGGTTGGGATGTGATTACCTCATAACATGGAAACCCATCGCTAAAGCGGCGGGCCACCCGTTTTGAACCATCTACAAAATCTTCTGGCCTATAAGATTCTCGCCGCGGGCCAGCTTCTGGCCGAAATCATTCGCAATCAGGAAATGAGCATCGAGCGGGCCGGAGGATATCGGCATAGCCGCAGGAGCCTCAACACCGCCCATCCAGACCATACCCATAAAGCGCGCTGTCGCCTCCATGGCAAGCTGAAGATAATTCGAGCTGTTCATGATGTTTATACCGGAATGTGTGGTAACCAGCGCCAGACCTTTGCCATTCAGGTCGGATGAAAAATCGGTGTTGATCGTATCCGACCAGCGGTCCACGAAGGTCTTCATCTTACCACCCAGTTGATACCAGTAAACCGGGCTGACCAATACGATAACATCGGCCGCAATCATCTTATCTTTCAATTTCGGCATATCATCATCACCGGCCTTCTCGAATTTATTCTGGAGAGCATCTCCGAAATAATCCGGCCAGACATCGGCAATATTATAATCATAAATACTAATTTCCTCAACTTCGGCGTTTTCCTCTTTGAGCCCATTGAAAAGCGCTTTGGCAAGCTTCCTGCTGTTGCCCTCTCCGTCAGGACTGCCATAAACCATCAATACTTTCATTTAGCTTCTCCTTCACAGAATTTTTGTATAAAAATATATATGTGAGATAACATCTGCAAATATTCGATGGTTCTCGAAAAGTTGAATCAGATTTTGAAGGGATTATTCGGCGGCAGGCTTTGAAACCTGCCGCCAAATTCATAGAATTGATTGCGAGATTTATATAATCAGCGGATTATCCTTTCATGGAATCGAGGAAGGCCTTGTTGGTCTTGGTCTTTTTGATACGATCCAGAAGGAATTCCATGCCCTCGACCGGGTTCATTTCCGCCAGGAACTTCCGCAGAATCCAGACCTTGTTCAGGTCGTTGCTGGAAAGCAGAAGCTCTTCCTTACGGGTGCCGGAACGGTTGATATCCATAGCCGGGAAGATACGTCGGTCGGAAAGCCTGCGGTCAAGCACGATCTCCATATTGCCGGTACCCTTAAATTCCTCGAAAATAACCTCGTCCATCCTCGAGCCTGTTTCCACCAGGGCAGTGCCGATAATCGTCAGCGACCCGCCTTCTTCGATATTACGAGCCGCCCCGAAGAATCGCTTCGGCCTGTGAAGCGCATTGGAATCCACACCGCCGGAGAGGATTTTGCCGGAGTGCGGTACAACGGCGTTATGGGCGCGTGCCAGACGTGTGATCGAATCCAGCAGGATAACTACATCCTGGCCATGCTCGACCAGCCGCTTGGCCTTGTTGATGACCATATCGGCCACCTGCACATGGCGTTCGGCGGGCTCGTCAAAAGTCGAGGATATAACCTCGCCCGAGACCGAACGCGCCATCTCGGTCACCTCTTCCGGGCGCTCATCGATCAAAAGCACAATCAGCTTGACTTCCGGCTGGTTGTCGATGATGGCATTGGCAACCTTTTGAAGGATGATAGTCTTACCGGCCTTGGGCGGGGAGACGATCAGCCCGCGCTGCCCCTTGCCGATCGGAGTCATCAAATCCATGATGCGGGTGGTCCAGTCGGTGTTTTTGAACTCGAGTTTAAGTTTGTTATTAGGATAAAGCGGCGTGAGGTTATCGAACAAAATTTTGTGTTTGGCGATTTCGGGATTTTCGAAGTTCACCGCTTCGATCTTCAGGAGCGCAAAATAGCGCTCGGATTCCTTGGGTGGACGAACCTGTCCCGACACGGTATCGCCCGTTTTCAGGTCAAATCTTTTGATCTGTGAAGGGGAGACATAGATATCATCCGGGCCGGGCAGATAGTTGTAATCGGGCGAACGCAAAAAGCCGTAACCCTCGTCGAGGATTTCCAGCACTCCTTCACCGAATATCAACCCGTCTTTCTCGGTATTTGCTTCCAGGATCTTAAAAATAAGCTCCTGTTTTCGGAGCCCCGATACGCCGGGAATATCGAGCTCCTCAGCCGTCTTTAAAAGCTCGGCTATGGTTTTGTTTTTCAGATCGACAATGTCCATTATCGCAATCCTTTCTATGAATGAAAAAAATGGATCTTATTTTTCTAAAGATAAAATTGTTACTGCCTTAGAGGAGGATTAGTGATGGTTGCTCGGAGAATTACTGGATGCTTTCCGTTGGAGCATCACCCCATAATCGTTCCAGCCCGTAAAACTCCCGAGCCTCCTGCAGAAACACATGCACAACCACATCTACGAAGTCGAGCAGTACCCATCTTCCGGTATCTAAGCCTTCGACATTCCATACTTTGATATCCTCTTCCTTCAATTCTTCGATTATTGTTTCGGCGATTGCCCGAACCTGAACATCGGCATCGCCTGAGCAGATTACAAAATAGTCGGTTATGGATGTGATCTTGCGCAGATCTAAAATTTGAACCTCATTGGCTTTTCTAAGCAGGGCTAATTCGCCTGCTTTACGGGCGAGGTCGTATGCTTTTTCTGCTACCAAATGCGCTGGCTGTTCTCCTTTCGAAATCGTTAATTGGTTGCGGTTAAGCGCTTGCCCCAGTCATGCCCGACTACAATTGTAAGGTCCGACCGGGGAGCCTGTTTATCCGAATTATCCTTGATTATATTGTCCTTTTTGATGTCCAGTTTTCTGGCCAGCCGGCTCGAGATTCCCTCAGCCTTATCGGTGTTAACTATTATCATACTTTCCCTGACATCGAAATTGCTGAAATTCTCGGTTTTGGTAATCTTGAATGTCATATCATCATCGGAAAGCTGATTCAGATGTATGGAAAACTGGTTGGCCGCGCCCTTGATACCGCAGCCGTTTAAAATCTCCGTTAAAATCAATTCTGGATGACTTTCGTATTTTTCGTAATCTTTTCCAACCACGATTGTAATGTCCAATGCTAAAAAGTTATCCTCAAGTTCACTCATGGATATGTTACTTTTGGGAATACCGAGCTGTTCGGCAATCATATCCGCTTTCGAAAGAGCCATAGGATCGCGTACCAGAATCATGGTCTCCGGAATCGCGGTATTTTCGAAGTTTTTGACATCGATTACATCGTACTTCAAGACAGCGCTCGACTGTTTTTTGACCCATTCGGCCATTTTGGCGGCCGCGCCGTTGACCTCACAGCCATTGGCAATCTGTGTCCTCAGAATTGTCAATTCCTGCGGAAGCTCCTTGGTTTCACCCCGCACGAACCGTATTGCAGTCGAACTCAAAAGCACAACCACGAAAACAGACAGCACGATAAGGGTTATATCGAAAAGCTTGCCTTTTCTATTGGGTGCGATCCTCTGCCTGAATTTTTTTTGTCGTGGAATTTGATTTTTCTTTTTGCGAAGCATCTAAATTAATTCTGGAGCAACCGTTAGTAGAACCACTTACGGTGCTTCCTGTCCGCATTATAATAGTACATATAAGCCGGGACAGAATGATATCCGACTTCAAGATAGAAATTTTCGGATGGACGATATTCCAGGCTGAAGCTGGGATAAATTGAGCCGTAATCTGTTGGTGTGCCCCTGTCTCCCCCGAAAATCTGTCCGGGCTGATGCACCCATGCTAGATTCACGTTTAAGGTTAGCGGGTTTGAAATTCTATATCTGATTGAATTCATGTACATACCGATAGTCGTTCCATGTCCGTTAGCCGAGAAATAAGAAATAGTATACGAATGGCTCATATCCAAACGGGACAGGTCCAGAAGCGAAAACTTGTTATCTATCCTGGCATCCCCGATGGCATCCGCGCTGGTAGCCTCTTGTTGCTGGCGTTCCAGGCCGGATTGCGCATGAAGAGGGATCGACAGAAGCATTATCAAGAGTGCTGTAATTAATAAATGTCTCATATATTGCTCCTTCACCACCCCCAGTATATACTGATAAAAATCGAATTTGTTCAGATTTGTCAAGCTTTAAATGCTATAAATTATACGCTTTAGCAAGATCTTCTAATTGTTCTCTTGAATTGATACCCAGGGCTTCACGATAATCATCGGTTTTGAATGCTGCGGTTTTCTTGCCCTGCCTAAGAAAAATTTCCATCAGGTCTGTTAGATAATATTCTCCCTGGGCGTTACTATTATCAATATGTCTCAAATTCTCGAATAGTTCCCGTTTTCGGAATACAAACGTGCCGGTATTGATCTCTCCGATTTTCAATTCCTCATCGCTGCAATCCTTATGTTCGACAATCTTTTCCACGAAATCTTGCGAATTTTTTACGACCCGGCCGTATCCGGACGGATCGGGCGGCTGTGAGGTTAGAACCGTAGCCACAGCGCCCTTCTTCTCATGCAGGTCTATCAGGCTTTCAAGCGTTTCCCTGCGGATAAAGGGCACATCCCCGGCCAGCACGATAACATTTCCCTCAAAACCGGAAAGCGCCTCCTCTGCCATCATAACTGCATGCCCGGTTCCAAGCTGTTTCTCCTGCACTGCGAAATCGTAGCCGTAATCAGCTAATGCATCTTCGACCAGGTGACGCTTGTATCCGACCACAAAGACAGCCTTATCCAATCCCATTTCCTTCAAGGTATCAGCGAGATATTTGATAATCGGCTTGCCCTTAATATCGTGCAGAACCTTGGGAAGATCGGATTTCATCCTGACCCCCTTGCCGGCGGCCAGTACTATTGCTGCTGTATTTTTGATTTTATCAGACACTTTTAATTCTGTTGTCGTTATCGACAGAAATCACGCGGGGTTTATGCTTCAGAGCCTCTTCCTCGCTCAGAAAACAGTAGGATATAATTATTACCTTGTCCCCTTTTTGTCCCAGACGGGCGGCGGCGCCATTTAAGCAGATTACTCCGCTGTCGGCCTCGCCCTCGATAACATAGGTCTCCAAACGCGCTCCGGTGTTGATATTCAATACCTGCACCTTTTCATACTCGCGCATTCCGGTGGCCTCGAGCAGGGTCTTATCAATTGTGATCGATCCCTCATACTCGAGATTGGCCTCGGTAATCGTTGCTCTGTGTATTTTCGATTTCAGATATTCAATAGTCATCTTAAATCACCTAAGGGAAACGCTAATATTATCAATTAGACGAACTTCGTCAAGCCATACCGCCAGCGAAATTGTAAATTTTCCCGATAATTTTTTAAGCGATTCCATCCTCTCGTCATCCGTTATAGCAATATAATCGACCTTTGTTCCCGGTGTCTTGTCGATCATTAATCTCATCGACCGCTTGATCTTAGAGGCATTCCGTTCACCGTTGCCGATCATATCCTTCGCATGCATCAGGCTCCTGTATAGAACAGTGGCACGCTCCTTCTGTTCCGTATCAAAGTACTTGTTACGCGATGATAGCGCCAGCCCGGATTTCTCCCTAACTGTCTTTCCGACAACGATTTTAACCGGCAGATTCAAATCCCTTACCAGCTTTTTGATAATAACAGACTGCTGATAGTCTTTCTGTCCGAAAACAGCAATATCCGGCTGGACTATATTAAAAAGTCGCGTGACAATCGTGGCCACGCCCTTAAAATGGATCGGCCGAAACTCCCCCTCCAGGACCCTGGACATCTTCTCCAAATTGACATAAGTCTCATAATCAGGAGGATACATATCATCCTTATCGGGATAGAATATATAATCCACCTTCAAGTCCCGCAAACGCTTGCGGTCATGCCTGTAGGTCCGGGGATATTTCGAAAAATCTTCATTGGGGCCGAACTGGGCCGGATTTACGAAAATCGAGACAACTGTAATATCTCCCAGCTTCTTTGCCCTTCTTATAAGCGCCAGATGACCGTCATGAAGCGCGCCCATCGTGGGCACAAGGGTAATCTTCTTTCCCTCACATTTAAGACGGCCAGCAATTTTCTGCATCGATTTTATGGATTTTACAGTCTTCATGGCATAAGAGAAGTGTGGTTGTATTTATCTTAGCTAATAGCTTTCATCTTTGGAGGGATAATCGCCCGACCTGACATCATCGGCGTACTTTTCTCCCACCTCGCGGATTTTCTGGCCCAGGTTGAAATAGCGCCGCACGAATTTGGCATAAAAATCCTCATCCATGCCCATCAAATCGTTAATAACCATAATCTGGCCGTCACATCCCGGCCCCGCGCCGATTCCGATTGTGGGAATATCGATTCTTCCGGTAATTTCCTTGGCAATTTTGCTCTTAACAGCCTCCAGAACAACGGCGAAACATCCTGCTTCCTGCAGAGCCTCGGCTGATTCGAAAAGATAATTTTTCTCCGTGGCCTCTTTACCCTGTACACGATACCCGCCGAATTTGAATATCGATTGCGGAGTGAGCCCGATATGACCCATAACCGGTATTCCCGATTCGACTATGCGCATGACAACATCGATCATCTCGATTCCACCCTCGAGCTTGACAGCATGAGCACCGGCTTCTTTCAAAAAGCGTCCGGCATTCCATACAGCCTCGCTTAAAGAAGCCTGATACGACATAAAGGGCATATCGCCCACAACCAGAGCTCGTTTGGCGGCACGGCTGACTGCCTCGGTATGGTACAAGATCTGATCCAGCGGAAGAGAAAGTGTATTCTCATGCCCGTAAACGACCATATTCAGGGAGTCGCCCACCAGAAGACCGTCCACTCCGGCGGCATCGAGCTGTTTGGCGGTGAAATAGTCGTAGGCGGTGAGAAAGACGATTTTCTCGCCGTCACCCTTTTTCTTAACCAGTTTTGGGGCTGTAATTTTATCGGATTTCACATATACCTCTAATCGATTTTCTCCATTAAAGTTCCAATGATCCGGGGGGAACGTAATAATGTGTTCCGGAGAGAGGCTTTTGAATCTGCTCTATCAGATCGTTGAAATCATCCTGATTGTTCACGAAATCTATCTCATCGGTTTTAACCACCAGAAGCGGAGTCTCGTCATATTCGAAGAAATAATAATTATAGGCCTCATTCAGCTCGTCCAGATAATAAAGATCGATATTCTTTTCAAATGGTACTCCGCGCTGCTTGATCCTTTTATAAAGAGTTTCAGTAGCGGCCTGCAGAAAGATCACCAGATCAGGCTTGGGCACGTCCTTGGATAGCGAGGCGGCTATCTTATCATAGAGAATCAATTCGCGGTCCTCCAGATTTACCCTGGCAAAAAGCTGATCCTTTTCGAAGGTGTAATCGGAGACAATCCGGCTATGGAAAAGATCATGCGTATTCAGCTTGGCAAGCTGTTGATAACGTGCCAGCAGGAAGAATATCTGGGTCTGAAAGGCATATTTCTTTTTATCCTTGTAAAAATCCGCCAGAAACGGATTCTCGGTCGCCTCTTCCATAATCAGATGTGCATCAATTCTATCGGCCAAAAGCTTGGCCAAACTCGTTTTGCCCACTCCAATCGGGCCCTCTACTGCAATGTAATTCACTGACTTCATCTTTATCCCTAAATCCCCAGATTTATCTCGCGTTTGATACTGACTTCTTTTTCCCCTTTTATCCTCTTAAGATAGGCGCTGTAGGGCATATTTGTGGTGGGATCGGCTATAAACGGGTCAAGGTCCAGAAGAGGCCTGAGTGCAAACTCACGCTTTGGCAATCCCGGATGCGGAACCTTGAGTTTTTCCGACTCATGCGCCTGCATGCCATAAAGAAGTATATCGATATCGATTTCGCGCGGACCGTTTTTGAACTCGGGCTTCTTACCAACCTGCGCCTCAATCTTCTCAAGATACGCCATCAATTCCTCAGGCGTAAGATTGCTTTTAACCTCGACCGCAATATTAAGAAACCTGTCCTGATCGGAAAAACCGACCGGCTCGGTTTCATAAACCGGCGAAATCCTTTTCAGTACGACTTTGTGTGAAGCCTTGATCTTCTCCAATGCGGATTTTAGAAACTTTTCCCGCTGTCCGAGATTCGATCCCAGGCTGAGGTAAATTCTATCTTCAGGCATAAATTGAATTTACAAAAGATTGAGCAGTTGTCAATCCTAACTTAGGGTTTTTCTATTTCGATCTCGACATGATCGAGATTTCCGGGAATGGGGGGGATTTTTTTGCGAATTCTTACTATCACCTTTTCCGGTGAAAACTCCTGCATGATTTGATCTGCAAGAAGATACCCCACCTTTTCAATCAGATTGTATTTTTTGAAGCCGAAAAGCTCATTGGTCATATGATAAATCCGGGTGTAGCTGATCGTATCCGCCAACTTATCAGTTTCGGCGGCCTTAGACAAATCGGCCTGCACCTCAACATCAACCTCAAAGCGATTGCCGGTCTTTCTCTCGGCCGAGGAGGTGCCGTGATAAGCGTAAAATATCATATTCGAGACTTTGATCTTATCCGGCATCTGATTTCCTCTTCGATTTCTTCATTTTCCGCGGCACCTTGTAGATCTTCTTGTAATTCTCGATCCGCCTGAAAGCCTCCTCCAGTTTCTCCGTGGACTGCCCCAATGCCAGCCGGATATACCCCTCGCCCTCCTCGCCGAAGAACGATCCTGGAAGCATAATAACGCCGGTGCGTTTTAAGAGCATACGGCAGAATGTCAGCGCCACACGTCTCCTGTGCGGAAGTTTGATCCATACGAAAGGCGCATAGCTTGACGGCAGGTACTCCCATCCCAGATTATCAAGCCTGTCGTAAACCAGTTTGCGGTTTTCGGCAAATTTCTCTGAGAAAAAGCCCTGCACTTCCTCACGGTTGTCCAGAAGCTTGTCAGCGATTTCCATATCGAAGACCGACGGTATCTGGTTGAACGTCATGCGGAATTTGCGCAAGGGAGAGATGAAATCACGATGTCCCAATGCCACCCCGATTTTGAAGGCCGGGAGATTGAACAGGAAGGAGAAGGTGATAAGCTCAATCCCGGTGGCCTTGCCGTGAACCGACTGCAAATACATTGGATGCGAGAAACCATCCCCGCCATGAAGCAGATATACCGAATCGGCAATAACGATCAGGTTGTTCTTGCGGGCAAATTCCGATAGACGGTCGTAGGATTTCAAGTCGACGCCTCTGGAGGTCGGATTGTGCGGATAATTGACCACTATCGCCTTGGTATTCTGCCCCAGCTTTGACCTGATTTTTTCCAGATTGGGCTGAAAATCTGTGATTTCCGAGACTGTGTAGGTCTCGATTTCGGCGCCCGAGGCCAGCGCGCATGAGCGGTAGAGCGAGTATCCCGGCTCGGGTATAAAAATCCGCGAGCTCTTATCCAGAAGGCTCATGATTGTCATGAACGATCCGGGCGTATTGCCGGTAGTCAGAAGCATCTCGGTTTCGGGATCGAGAGTGATATCGTAATCGTTTTTGATCCAGTCGGCGATCTTCTGTTTTAAGCGCAGCTCGAACTTGGCCAGACGGGCGGCGTCCCCCCATATCTCGGACTGGTCGATTTTCAACAGGGTTTTGAGCTTATCGGGAAAATCGATACTGATCTTACCCAGGTCGATTATGTCGATATTGCGCTTTTCGACACGCCTTGCCAGACCTGTAAACTGTGCGCCCAGCGGTTCCGGCAGCTTGAAAAGCGTTTCCGACGGCTCAACAATAACTTTCTTCTTCATAAGCCTCTAATATACATATCAGAATTCGCATTTGTCAAAATATAGATGCCTTCGGGGGGAATTTTATTTTCTGGCGGTCTATATTTGACAAATCGGCGTCTTATTCGTTAATAGATTATATACGCCATTATCGCATAGACATCGGGGAATAATTGGCTTTTGGAATGGTATAGTTATTGGAAGAAATCTTTTATCATGGGAGGAATTATGAAAAGAAGTACGATTATTTTTGTGCTGATTCTTTTGATGCTTGGATATCTATCCGGGTATTCCCAAGTCAGCGAAAAGAAAAAATACCATGGGCCGGAGTCTGCGGATTTACAGGAAGGATCGGGAAGAATAATCCTCAACGGCAGACTGCTTGATCCGCCTTATGAGATTAATGTTGAAAGTGACACATTATTTATTAATGGCATGCCGCTTCGATTCATTAAAAAACGAGGCCCAATTATTAAGGGTTCAAATACAAAGTCCTCCTATGGCATATATAATTCCGCGCAGGACACCTTTGAGGTTGCTTATGATCGAGTAGGACGTGATTCAGCAATAATGGTTACATATCATTATTTAAATAGTCTTGACAAAGACATAATCGACTCAACCTATTTTTTCAAGAATGCAGGTGGAGACTCAACCCTTTTTGTCAAATTTCGAGATATAAATATCCCTGTGGGATTCCTCTTCGAATCGCCCTGGCCGGATAACTTAGCGCTGAAAAGTGAGGCATTTCAGGACAGCGGGCTTTATAGGGAGGCGTATATTTTTCAGAAGGCTATAAGAAATGGCAATCTGGTAATTGTGGGCAATAAGGGCGGGAGTATATATTTAAAATATGCTCAGAAACATTTAAAAATGATTAATCAAATATTATCATCGTCAAATCTTGATTATGAAGAAAAAATTAAGGCCATGAGTGAAATCGGGATAAATAGACACCATGCTATGCAAATCCTTGAGCATTGGAATCAATAAGAAATTCAAAGCCTAAATTATTTTTTAAATGGATATGATTTTCTAGGAGGAAACATGCAAAAGAGGACTATTTTATTATTCATTATTTTGCTTTCGCTACTGACTTCTTTCTTACGGGTATCAATGGGGCATTGCCAAAATGCTACTGTAGGAGATAAGAATGGGAATGATAATAAGGCATACTTATTTGCGCCTTTCAATTTCGAAGGTGTTTGTGGAGAAGACAATTATCTGCTCCATGTAGGTAATTTGGATTCAACAATCGGCCAACAATATAGCACAGAAGAAATGAGAGAATGGCAGCAACCTGGCTTAAACATGCCATTGCATTGCAATGTAGTGAGCTTTTATAACATCATTAATAATAGTACAGTCGATCTTGGAACACTGCTTTTTTTCGGACATGGCTCTATAGATGCACTGGCCGTGGAAGCTTATCAAGGAGATTCCCTGGGATTCTATGAATGTATAGCGCAAATTAACAGATATATTTCTGGCACAGTGGATCCATCATTGCCGTCATTAATATATGGGAATGATATTTATATGGGCCAGACTTCAAGTGGCTATTATAATATTGCAATAACTGATTATTTTATTCGTAGCCATGGAAATCTAAATCAAAGCCTTGTATTCATTGCCTCATGTCATGGAGGTTATCTGGCGGATGATTTTGTTTATGGCAATGCAAGATTTGCGGTTGGGCCCGACACTAATGTGACTTGCGCACAGTTGCATGAAGAAATAACCAAATTC
This sequence comes from uncultured Ignavibacteria bacterium, assembly GCA_964496505.1. Lineage (GTDB taxonomy): Bacteria > Zixibacteria > MSB-5A5 > JAABVY01 > JAABVY01 > JAABVY01. The sequence goes on from CAZBZV010000039.1 coordinate 39,838, forward strand.
TTTGAGCGAATGGATGGATATGGTCCTGATGGACAATACGATAGAAGAGCTGATTCTGCAGTCGGGGATCTGGATACGTGCTTGATTTGGGATGGATTGCCAAATACTACCCTCTCTCCCTCGGTTGATTCAGTATGGGCTTCGGCGCCTTTGGAGGTAGGAGACAGCATTATAATCAAGCTGGAAACAAACGGAGACGAAAACCATGAGCCCGATATAATAGGACTTCATTGTCTGATTGAAAATGAATACTGGAAAGACTCTCTGACAATTGTAGGGCATTGCACCTGGACGCCCGAGCCAAAAGCGCATAGTTTCGCATTCATTCTGCCCTGGGATGAAGTCTATAGCGCCAACAATTGGGCAGCTTTGGATGGGAATACAAAGCCGATCGGATCAGGGATTTACAACGCAAAAGGGCCCTCGGAAGATGATTTTACGAGGCTTTTTGTAGACAGCTCCAATCAGATATATTTCGCCAATCCCTATGGATACAGGCCTGAAAATATTCCAATTAGTACAGAGTGGCAGAAACTGCGTCCATCTTCAACAAGCAATTTTGAAATATCCGACTGGCAGGATGACGGCGATAACATCCTCAGCGCAGGAGATATATCGAAATCTACGACATGAGTACCTATGACACAACCGAACAAAGTATTAGCATTGTGACGCCGATAATGAAAGTGACTAGGTACAAAACTGAAATGTATCTCGAGATGATCGATTATAATCCCCTTATATCGGATTGGCCGGTCCCAATAGGCACATACTGGGTTGAAATCAATCCCAATTATACCAAAGCTTATCAGATTGTTGATTGGGAGGATTATGACTATTCAGGAGATCTGACAATTGATGATTATGTAGGCTTATATGTGTTGAATGGACGCCCAGCGGCGCACACCGCCGGCGCGCCAGCGCCGCGACGAGCGTTGAGGGAACCC
>CAZBZV010000040.1:0-39277 GCA_964496505.1 uncultured Ignavibacteria bacterium
GATACTGACTTATTCGATTTCGGACACGATTTATTATCTGATCACCGGATATCCGCCGGCGCTGTTTACACGATTCGGGATACATCTGATGCTTCTGCCGTTGGTGGCGGGAGTATCTTATGAGCTTTTGAAGCTTTCGGGCAAGACCCGCAACAATAAACTCACACAGATTATGATTCAGCCCGGGTTATGGCTGCAAAAAATAACCACACAGGAGCCGGATTTAAGCCAGCTCGAGGTTGCAATGGCGGCCCTGCGTTCGTCGCTGGGAATGGAACCGGTTGCAAAAGCAGAGCCGGAAGAGGCTAAGTAAGTATGTTAGATATTATAAACGGCTTAGAAGAAAAGCTGGAAAAACTGGACAAGAAGCTCTCCGACCCGAATGTCCTTTCCGACCAGAAAAAGATCAGAGATATCTCGCGTGAGAGAAAAGAGCTGATCGATATTCTGGAGGTCGGGAGGGAATACAAAAAAGTTTACCAGACTATCAAGGATGACGAGAAAGTCAGGCGCGAGGAATCCGACAAAGAGCTTCTGGAAATGGTCCATGCCGAGCTGGAGGAACTCCGTCCCAAACTGGAGGAGCTTGAGGAGAAGCTTAAGCTTCTGCTGGTGCCGAGAGATCCAAATGACGCCAAAAACACCCTCATGGAAATCCGCGCCGGTACTGGCGGGGAGGAGGCGGCTTTATTTGCGGCCGATTTATTTCGTATGTATCAGCGCTATATCGAGGAGAACGGCTGGAAGCTGGAGGTAATGACCTCCAATCCGACCGGAGTGGGCGGCTTCAAGGAGATAATCTTTCTGGTAGAGGGGGACGGCGCCTACGGCAACCTGAAATTCGAATCGGGAGTACATCGTGTCCAGCGTGTGCCCGAAACCGAGGCCTCGGGACGGATTCATACCTCGGCGGCGTCGGTGGCGGTGCTTCCGGAGGCGGAGGATGTGGATATCGATATCGATCCGAATGATCTTCGTATCGATGTTTACCGGTCATCCGGCCCGGGTGGGCAGTCGGTGAATACTACCGATTCCGCGGTCAGAATTACACATGAGCCTACCGGTCTGGTAGTGAGCTGTCAGGATGAAAAGTCGCAGTTGAAGAATAAGAATAAGGCCATGAAGGTACTTCGTGCCCGCGTACTGGACAAAGCCATAGCCGAGCAGAACGCCAAAATCGCCAGCCAGAGAAAGGCGCAGGTTTCGACCGGGGACAGATCGGCCAAGATCAGGACCTATAATTTTCCGCAGGGAAGACTGACCGACCACAGAATTGGATTGACACTTTACAAACTTGATTCTATAATGGAGGGCGACCTGGAAGAGGTGATTGAAGCATTGAAGCTCGAGGACCGCGCCGAAAGGCTGAGCGAAATCGAGGTGGCCTGACGGGGGGATGATGAAGCCGTACAAGATTTTTCTTGCTCTCCTGTTTACATTAGCGATATTAATCGGAATCAGATACACCAATCAAAATTTTAATCAAATCGAAAAAAGGGCCTATGCCGGCGGCCTGGCGCTGAAACATGATTTCAACCATTTTTACTACGGAGATGAGGGTGATGTTGTAATCAGCGTTGATGTTGAGGGAGGAAGACTGCCTTTTGAGAACAGCATCGGTTTTTTCTACAAGCCGTCACGTCTGGCGGGTTACGAGGGAGAGATATCTTATACTCGCTATGAGATGAAGCCGACAGTCTCCAATCCGAACCGCTACGAGATTATTATCCCGCGCGGAGAAAAAGGCGACAAGATATTTTATTACATCGAACTTAATGATTCCGACGGCAACACAGTAGCATCGCTGACTTCGAGTGAAGATGATTCAAAGGAAACATGGGTGGTTTTTGCAGGTGAACGTCCACTGCTTCTGTTTCTGGGACATGTGCTTTTGATGCTGGCCGGGTTTTTCTTCGTATCGCTGGCATTTTTAACATCGTTTTCCAATCTGCAGAACAGCCTGAATAACACAGTTCTGGGAAAACAGATTCTGTGGGCTGTGATTTTTGTACTGCTTGGATCGGCCGCTCTTGGATTGAACAAGCAGATGTTTGGAACCTACTGGGATGGAATACCATTAGGAAATGATATAACCGCCAGCCTGGCGCTGATAATATTTTTATACTGGTTAATTATGCTAATACTGATGAAGGGTTCTGCCTTTAAATCCAGTCCGTCAAAAAATATTCTGCCTCCCGGCGGGGCGCGTGTACTGGTCATAATCGGTTTTATAATCACCACTGCGGCATATCTTGTACCGCACGGCATGGGAGAGTTTTAGAAGATGCCTCAGGAAAATATCTATAACGCAGCATTGGATGAGGCCAAACGTCTGGGGGCATCGTACGCCGACTACCGTGAGGAAGATATTACCGAACAGAGCCTTTCTGTCTCCGATGGTTCTCCCGAGCTTTTGAACCGCACCTATTCCAACGGCTTTGCGGTGCGTGTGATTACAGATGGCGCCTGGGGTTTCGCGGCTGATTCGATTATCAATGAGGATTCGGTGAAAAAAGCGGTGGCGACTGCGGTGGAGATCGCGAAAGCCTCGGCCAGGATCAATAAATCTGAGCTCGATCTGGCAGAAAGGCCGCCAGTTGAAGACAGCTATACTACTCCATTTGAAAAGGATCCTTATGCGGTGCCCTTTGCCGAAAAGCTCGAACTTCTGAGCGAGTTGGAGCAGATGATGAGAACCAGCTCGCAGATAAATTCCACCTCGGCCTTTATGACCTTTATCAGGACTCAGAAGTTTTATGCCTCCCTCGATGGCTCCCGTATTAGCCAGGACCTTTATCAGGCCGGTTGCGGGGCGTCATGCGGTGTGATCAAATCGCATCGCGACAGAACCGAAAGATCGTTCCCGACGCCGAATGGCCAGTGGATCACAGGCGGGTATGAGATAGTCGATATGTTCGATTTCAAAAACGAGCTTCCCAAAATCGCCGAGGAGACGATTCAGCTTCTCACGACCAAAGAATGCCCACAGAAGGAGATGGATTTGGTTCTGGGAGGTGATCTGGTATCATTGCAAATTCATGAGTCGGTTGGGCATCCATTGGAGCTGGACAGGGTATTCGGGTACGAGCGCAATTTCTCGGGGGTATCATTTGCCACCACGGATAAACTGGGCACGCTGAAGTACGGCTCGGATATTCTGACATTTGTGGCAGATTCAACCTATCCCGGCGGGCTTGCGACTTATGCCTACGATGATGAAGGCGTGAAGACAGAGCGTGATGTTTTGATTGATAAAGGTGTTCTGGTGAATTACCTCTCGGACAGGGAAACCGCGCAGAGGATCGGCAAGCGGTCGACCGCCTGCGCTCGTGCCGAGGGCTGGATGAATACGCCGATTGTGAGAATACCGAATTTAATGCTTTTGCCGGGAGAGAGCGGTCTGGATCAGATGATCTCCGGTATTGATGACGGTATCTATATAAAGGCTCCCAATAGCTGGTCTATCGATGACAACCGTGAAGGTTTCACCCTGGGCGGGGAGATTGGCTGGGAAATAAAGAACGGCAAACTCGGGGATATGGTGAAAACCCCTCGTTATTCAGGCAACACTGTCGATTTCTGGAATTCCTGCGATGCTGTGGGAAATTCCGACGAATGGGTAGTCTGGGGCACGCCCAATTGCGGCAAGGGACAGCCGGGACAGAATATGAGAACTGCGCAGGGATGCGCGCCGTGCAGATTCAGAAAGGTGAAGATCGGTTAGATTTATGCCGGAAAGATCGGAAATATTAAGCCGGGATTATATCCTCTCGACATTCAAAAAGGCTCTGGAGTTTTCAAATGCCGACCAGACCGAGATTGTGCTGGAATCGGAAGAGCTTTCGCTGACTCGTTTTGCCGACAGCAAAATTACCCAGAATCTGACCACTGCCGATAACAAAGTCATTGTCCGTACGATTGATGGCAAGCGGATTGGAGTATCGGTTTCAAACAGCCTCGATCCTGAGGATTTGAAACGGGCAGTGCGGGCCGCGCAGGAAATCAGCTCGGTGCAGAAGCCGGATGAGGATTTTATATCTTTACCCCAGTCACCCGCGGCGCTGCCATCGAAAGCATACCATGAATCGACCGCCGGATTCTCTCCTGTGGATCGGGCTGATGCTATCGGTAAAATAAATGAGGTTGGCAAGAAGAATGACCTTTTATCATCGGGCGCATACAGGATTACCACAGACCGTGCCGCAGTCGTGAATTCACTCGGCACAGAGCAGTTTTTCAAGGGCACGAAGGCGGAGCTTTCTCTGACGCTCTCAGGTGACAATGACAACTCCGGTTATGCTATCGGCTATAACCGCGATGTAAGCATTATCGATCCTGTTATGCTTGCTGAAAAAGCGGCTGATAAGGCGGTCAGATCGGTTGATCCGGTTAAGCTTGATTCCGGACCGTATACCGTGATCCTCGAGCCTCCGGCGGTGGGGCAGATGGTGCTGCTTTACTCGTTTCTGGGATTCGGATGCAAATCGTTTATAACCCGACGGTCCTTCATGGCCGGCAATATCGGACGGCGGATTGTTGGCAGTAATGTTACATTCATTGAAGATCCCTATAACGAACGCATAAAGGGCATGCCCTTCGGGTATGAAGGCGTGCCCCGTCAACAGGTTTACCTGATCGAAAACGGCGTTGCGCGCGGAGTTGTCTGGAATTCGTACTATGCCGGTATCGCCGGGGAAAAATCGACCGGACATGCCCATCCCGCATACAAGACCTTTTCCCCGTATCCCAAAAACTTGGTTATGGGTGGGGGTGAAAATAGTGTGGAGGAGATGATTGCTTCGACTGAACGGGGAATTTATATCACTCATTTCTGGTATGTTAATTATCTCAATCCGATGCGCACAATGGTTACGGGCACTACTCTTGACGGCACCTTCCTTATTGAGAATGGCAAGATTACAAAGCCGATTGTGAATATGCGTATGGCTCAGTCGATACAGGAAATGCTTCAAAAATGCAGTATGATCTCGACCGAAAGACAGCTTTATCCGCAGTACTCGGTAGTCATGTTGTTACCGTATCTGAAGGTGGAAGATTTTAACCTGTCAGTGGAGGAGGGCTAAATGATCGGACGCAGAGACTTTATCAGGATTATGGGTTTAAGTGCAACTGCAATCATACTTCTGCCGGACAGCCTGACATTCGCCGAATCTCCGCGTGATCCGAAATACAAACAGCCCCGACGAATCCTGCATGGGGATAAGTATCATGGATGTTCGGGCTGGAGCTGCTGTAACGATTATAATCTTCCCTCGGATATATTATAATTTATGCCTGTCAAATTAATCGATCTCATAAATTCATCGGATAAGATTCTGGATGTTGCCGGGGTAGAGGCGCCGCGCCAGAATGTGGAGCGAATGCTTGAGAAGGTTCTGGGCCTGAGCAAGGTTGAGCTTTATCTGGATCCCGGGCGTGAAATCTCCGATGAGGATGCCGCTCAGCTTCGGGGCCTGATCGACCGCAGATTAAATAACGAGCCTTTGCAGTATATTCTGGGCGAGACCGAATTTTACGGCATACCATTAAAGTGTGACAGGCGCGCATTGATACCCCGTCCCGAAACAGAATTCGTTGTGTCGAAGGGGCTGAATCTGATAAAGGGACGCCGGGACTTAAATATTCTCGATCTTGCCTGCGGCTCGGGGAATATTTCGGTAGCAATGGCCTCCTGTAATCCATATCAGAATTATTATGCATCCGACCTGTCGCCCGATGCGATAGCGCTTGCTAAGGAAAATGCGGAGTTGAATGAGGTGGCGGATAGAATAGAGTTTCATTCCGGAAGCCTTTTTGCGCCGTTTAAAGACAAGGATATCATATTTGATATGGTACTTGCCAATCCGCCATATATAAAAGAAAGTGAGCTGGAGAGCCTGCATATACAGATCAGAGAGTATGAACCGCAGATAGCGCTGACCTCAGGCGAGGATGGCATGGAACTTATTCGTCAGATGTTTTCGGAAGGGCCTGATTTTATGAAACCGGGGGCGTACCTGATTTCGGAAGTGGCTTTCGACCGGATGGATACTATAAAGGATTTGGTGGAGAATGAGACCAGATACAAGGTTGTGGAGACTGTTAAGGATTATTCCGGGATCGAGAGAATTGTAGTACTGAAGCTTAGTGAATAGGATTTTGACTGAAGATGTCAGTATAATTCTGTCATCCTGAGTCCCGATTTATCGGGGCGAAGGATCTGTTTGAATCACAAAGATTCTTCGGTCATTTCATTCCCTCAGAATGACACCGAAAGATTCAGCCTTTAGAATCGGATTGCTGCTTTTTATCGGCCAGATATTTTTTGTACTTATCGTAAATATATTTATTCTCATACCATTTGATAAGCTTATCCAAAAGCCAAAACGGCCCCATTACCAGGAGATAAAAGATCGATATATAGAAGAATATGACCAGTGTTGCCAGAAAACCGATCCAGGCTATGTATACAAGCGCAATCAGGAAACTGAAGATGAAGGCTATGCCGGCATGTTTGTTTCGCTTCAATGCCAGAAGATGATATCCGATAAAGGTCGGTATTGAAAAGGGTATTACCAGAAACAATAAGAGCGAGTCCAGAATTCCCCGCGCAAATATGTCGAAATCAGAGCTTATACTTTCCATAGAATATCCTCACTTAGTATATATGAAATCTGCCCTGGAAAGTTTAAAAAAAATGGGATGCTTTTGCATCCCATCTTACTGGATTCCCTCTATCTTTTCCTATAGGTCCCATGTCGCGGACGACAATCGGAATACTCAGTCGGTTTTCATGCTTGCCCCGCATTTTGGTTTTGCCCAGGGGCAGCCTGAAATCCTATAGGCTCATAAGTCCGAAGACTGTAGACGCCTGCAGATTGCCCTGCGCCAGAACAGCCATCCCCGATTTCTCCTGAAGCAGGAGATTGATGAAGTTGGTCTGTTGAATGGCATAGTCGGTATCTCTGATAGCGGACTCGGCCGCCACCAGGTTGTTCTGGGAAACCTCCAGATTGTTGCGGAAGGATACCATGTAGTTCTGCGTGTTGGCGCCTACCTCGACATGCTTCTGACTTAATTCGTTCAGAGCATCATCGATTCGCTCAACCGTTTCAGCGGCTTTTTCCGGGGACGACAGGTCGATATCCGCAAGCTTATCGACATTCGTAACCGAACCCTCGGACCCATCCAGTAGTTTTTGACTACCAAAGGATGATGTTTCAACAATCCTGTTGTACGAGGACACAACATTCTGAGCGGCATCCTGATAGGCGGCAGATGTGTTAGCATCATTTGCAGCCGAATCAGCGGCGCCCAGGGCAAGCTCACGTAATTCCACCAGCTTGCTTTCCAGGACGGTCATGGCCTGGTCGGCGGTGTTGCTCATATTAATGTTGTTGTCCAGGTTAGCCAGTTCCTGGGCAATAGATCCTATCTGGGCACGCATTCGCTCCGAAATCACCAATCCAGCCGGATCATCGGAGGCCTGATTGATTTTCAAGCCCGATGACAGCTTGGAGCCCGCTTTATATAGCGAGCGCTGGATAGTGGAGATGTTTCGGATGGTGTTCATAACACCAACGTTGTTCATGATGGATATGCCCATAAAAAAACACTCCTTTGTGTGCATAAAATGTATAAAGCAAGCCGAATGCCGTCCAGTCCGGAATCGTTACGGGCAATCTAAGCCCTTATTTTCCAATGCGATAAGTCCAAACTGATGCGTCCAGGTCAGGTTTGACCGCAGATAAATATATGGGATTGTGCCTATCAAAATTGACAGCATCCAACATTATTTTATGCATTCATTCTACGATGATTTACTGTCTTTCGGCCTATTGAAATTTTGCACATTATTAGATGCCTCTATTCATGCAGTTTGAAAGGAGTTTTGAAAATGTGATTAAATGCTTATGAAGGACGGCATGTAATTTGTACTAATAATTCCAAAATAGTGGATTTAGGAGGTGAATCAATGAATATCGGTAATACACCGCCGCCGAAAATCGGAGCGATGCCGCCGATGGTACAAAAAATCAATAGTGTTGTATCGCAAAAGAATGAAAAGAAAAAGGTCATGCCCGGCTTGATTATTCGCGGCGAAGTCAGAGCAGAACCGAAAAAGGCGACTGAGCTTCAGATTACAGCGGAAAACCGCAAGGAAAAGGCCAAAGAGAAAAAGCCCTCGGTAGTTGAGCAAAAGATCGAGGCTCGAGAACAGAAAGCAAATCCTAAAGATGCGCTGGAGAAACTTGCAGCAAAGAGCCCGGCCCACCGGACATTTCAAAGAGACCGGACAGGGCGTATAGTTCCCAAATAGATGTGTGATAAAGTTTTGTCCTAAAATGACCGAAAAATCAGGCCTGCGAGGGAGCAATATTGTCCTGAGAGCTTAACTATTTGTAGGATATGAGTTAATAAATCTACCCTGACATTTCAACGAACGGCCCGGAAGATGCTGTCTGTAAATGGACTGCGTATTCCGGGCTTTATTTTTGTTTGCCAAAAGCTGACCTATTTTTTATTATGCTTTCATGGAAAAAAAGATGTATGCACCATGGAGAGAGGAATATATCCTCGGCCCCAAGGAAAAGGGTTGTTTATTCTGCAGAATTTTCAAAGAAAACAAGGATAAGCAGAATTACGTGCTTTACCGGGGCGAAAGGGTTTTTATTATCATGAATCGATATCCCTATGTCTCGGGACATCTTATGGTTGTTCCCAACCGGCATCTGGCACATATCGAAAAGCTTCCCATAGCAACAACGGAGGAGCTGATGTACCAGACACAGCGGGCGGTAAAAATCCTGAAATTGACACTCCGGCCGCATTCTTTGAATATCGGCATAAACCTGGGACATCAATCCGGCGCCGGAGTGCCCGGCCACCTGCATCAGCATATAGTCCCGCGCTGGCATGGGGACACCAATTTTCTTTCGGTTATTGGAAATACGAGAGTAGTTTCTGTTTCGCTTCCAAGAGTTTATAAGCAGCTTATAAAGCCGTTTCAGGAAATTGAACTGTGAAAATGCCGACCAAGGAGGAGCTTTTAAGGCTCCAGAAGATCTACCGTACGGATAAAAAGATTGGTGAAGCACTGGGCGGAATTCCTGAATATCTGGTGGCCTACTGGCGGCGCAAAAAGGGAATCCCCAAGCCCAGCTTTGCCAAGTATTCGGAATCCCAGATTCGGGAGCTGTGGGAACGTTACGGCGATGATTTTCATTGCGGCCGTGAACTGGGAATTTCCAAGGCGGCATTTTATAGCTGGCGGAGAAAATACGGCATCAAGGAAAAGCCACAGGCCCTGAAACTGGAGCAGCTTGAATTGAGTTTTGGCTGGGAGACCAAGCTTGGCACCAACGGCGTATATGTCGAATATTACCAGACCGCCTACCAGAAAATACTGGCGCGTACCTGCGGGCAGCAGACTGTCCAGCCGGGGGATGCAGTCAGGATTGAACCGGATTTGATGATTCTCCCGGCACATCTTGCGGATACCGATCTTGACCCGGAGATAGAAAAAAGATGCTGGTGGTATAAGTCGGACGGTTTTTCCAATGTGGATTTGCCGGCCGGCAAATCCTCCCGCCTGCTTGAGGGACATTTTGATATTTTGAATAAAGGGCAGGTTAAGCCCAATCAGCTAATTGCCACCGCACTGCCCGAGATTCATGCCCTGGGAGCCTTTTCTGCGGCAGTTGTGAATTTGGATGAAGAACTGGCCTCCGCGGCACTGGAGGGGCAGATGGAGCTGGTTGTGCCGCCGGCAATTAAAGTGACTGTTTCAGGGAGAATTCCCAGGGGGCTTTCGGTGGTTGATCTTCTGGGTTTTTTCTTTGTTAATCTTCCGCAGGATTCCTTTAAGGACAAGATGATAGAGTTTTCGGGCGCGGGAGTGGAGAAGCTCTCGGGCGAAGATAAGATGGCTCTTTGTTATATGGCTCATCTCGCGGGAGCCGAATCGGCCTTCTGTCTTTTCGATGAATCCACCCGCAAATCTTTGGCTCAAAAAACCAAGGTGCAGGACAAGATATTTTTCTCCGACCGCAAGGCACATTACGAGTCGGAATTCCTGCTGAATTCGGTGGGGCTCGTGAACTATATCTTTCCTGAGGGCAGTCTTTGTGTATCCCGTGAAGCGGGAAGCCTCGATTCGATTCGTCCCGACACTGTATTCATCGGCGGCCCCTGCGGCGGTTCGGCGGCTATGCTGAAATCGATTGCGGATCAGGCGCGCGGAAAACATCTGCGAAAACATACCTCCTGCTATATCTCGCCTTTGACACAGGAAGATCTCTCCGAGGGCATCAAAAAGAAGTCGATTTCGACACTGGTCGACTATGGCTGCCAGATACTTCCGGCCGGGATGTCGCTCATTGAGTTCCTGATTATGGGAAATGTTAAGGGCACTGTAATTTCGGTGCCTGATTCTCCGCCTGAAGCCAGGGAAGATTTGAAGCTGATTTTTGCTTCGGGAGAGACAGCAGTCAAAGCTGCTGTAGCAGGGAAAACAAATTGATCACTGCCACTTCTTCAATTCAAAACGCCCTTCCGAATATTCAACATAAGTGAAATTTTCTACCCAGTCTCCGGTATTAAGGTAGATTCCCTTTTCGAATGAAATCTCCTCGGGCACATGTGTATGTGCCATTATAACCGCATCAAATCCGTCATCCAGCTTCAACCGTGCATACTTGCGGTATTCATGCAGGAAAGATTCTTTGGGACGCTTCTGGGTATGTCCGCGGGATTTACCGGAGATGAACTTGGCAAAGGGGATTCCGATATCGGGCGGCAAAAGGCGGTAGAGGAAAATATTGAAGCGGTTACGAAATATCGTCTTCATGATTCTGTAAGCGCGGTCGTTTTTTGCCAGGCCATCACCGTGAATTATATGCACCCGTTTTCCGTCCAGCTCGATATCAACCTGGTCGCGGTAGATTTTGAAGCCGACTTCGCTTGAGAGAAAATCGCCCAGCCAGAAATCATGATTGCCGGTTATGTATGAAAGCTCGACGCCTTCTTCTCTGAGCTGTGCAAGCTTGAGGATGATATTGAGATGTCCTTTGGGGACGGCGTGTTTATACTCGAACCAGAAGTCGAAAAGATCGCCTACCACGAATAATTGGTCAGCTTTTTCAGAGGCCATTTCCAGAAAAGCGAACAGCTTTTGCTTCTTGATCTTTTCCCTTTCCGGGAAGCTTTCGCCCAGATGGATATCGGAAATAAACAGGACTGACATGATTTGAGTATAGTTCAGGATGATTTTTTTTGAAAGTATTTTTTTGAGGGGTTGTCTTATATATGGATCAAAACAGTCATTTTTTCGTAAATATAAGGACAGAATATTGAGAGTTTGCGTTTTTTCTTGAACATTCATAAAATGATTTGTTTAACTCTATGGGCTTGTGAGCAAACGGTCTGCGAGCCTTTAATGAAGGGAACTGCCGGGGAGTAATCTCGTTAAAAGAACTGGAAGGGATTTATGGATGCATTCAGAATCAGGGGAGGCCGTAGATTAGAGGGCCATCTCCGTGTAAACGGCTCAAAAAATTCCGTTCTGCCGATTTTGGCCGCTTCTATTCTTGCCGATAAGGGCGAATCAATTATACACGATATTCCCGATTTACGGGATATCAGGACGATTTTGCAGCTTCTGGAAGCCATTGGCTGCAAGATCAAGTGGGATAAGAAAGAGAAAACCGTGGTTATAAATGCGGAAAACTTGACCGATTATGTGGCTCCCTACGAGCTGGTTAGCAAGATGAGGGCGTCATTTCTGGTTTTAGGCCCGATTCTGGCTCGTATGGGCAAGGCCAAGGTTTCGCTTCCGGGCGGATGCTCTCTGGGGCAGAGGCCGGTTGATTTGCATATTAAGGGCTTCAAGAAGCTCGGTGCTACGGTTGTAGAGGATGCGGGGTATGTGATTGCGGAATGTGATCGTCTGGATGGCGGCGCTTTCTGCTTCGATCGCCCCTCGCATACCGGTACCGAAAATATCATGATGGGCGCAGTTACTGCGTCGGGAACAACAACGATCATAAATGCGGCCATGGATCCCGAAGTTGTGGATGTTGCCAATTTTTTGAACAGCATGGGCGCCTCAATTGAGGGTGCGGGAACGGCAACGATTACGATAAAAGGCGTAAAAAAGCTTACAGCGGTTGAACATAAACCGATTCCCGACCGTCTTGTAGCCGGGACACTTATGGCTGCGGCCGCCGCTGCCGGGGGAGAACTGGCCCTGGAAAACGTTGTCCCGTCTCATCTTGGAATAGTCATACAGAAATTTAATGAGATGGGTTGTGTAATAGAATCCAATCACAACCGACTTACTATAAGAGCGCCAAAACGATTAAAAGCGGTGGATATTGTGACTATTCCCTATCCGGGATTTCCGACTGATCTGCAGGCCTGCCTGATGGCAATGGCGACAATTGCAGAGGGCACCAGCAGGATAAGGGAGACGATATTCGAGGACCGCTTCTCCCATGCCATGGAGCTTATTCGCCTGGGTGCCAGGATAACGATTTCGGGCGATACGGCCACGATAGAAGGTGTGGAGAGTCTTTCGGGAACCAATGTTATGGCCTCAGATATCAGGGCGGGCGCGGCTATGGTTGTAGCGGGCCTTGCGGCCAAAGATGAAACAGAAATAAAACGAGTTTATCACATAGACAGAGGATATGAAAACCTCGAGGAAAGTATGGCCGCGGTTGGCGCGGACATCAAAAGAGTAAAAGATTAATTTAAGATAGATGAGGTTTATTATGCGAGTACTCAAGATTCTATTGCCCGCACTTATATTGGGAGTACTGCTGACAAGTTCCGGCTTGAGCCAGGAGGTATATTTCGGCAAGAACAAGGTCCAGTATCGGGATTTCGACTGGGAATATATTCAGACGCCGAATTTCGATATTTATTTCTACGCCGATCAACTGGAAATGGCCAAGTTCGCTGCTGAAGAGATGGAAAAGGCTTACGAAATGGTGGCCGAGGAAATGAAATACTGGCCGCGCAACCGCTTTCCGGTTTTTCTCTACAATGCGCCAAATGAATTCCAGCAAACGAATATCATAGGTCAGATTCTGCCGGAAGGTGTTGGAGGTTTCACCGAGGCGTTCAAAAACCGTATGGTCTTTCCATTCAACGGATCCTATGAGGATTTTCGGCATGTACTTCATCATGAGCTGACTCATGCCTTTACATATGATCTTCTTTACGGCGGTGCAATCGGATCGATGTTCTCGCGCAGAGCGCTTTTCCAGCTGCCCTTGTGGTATGCCGAAGGATTTGCCGAGTATTCATCCCGGCGCGGATGGGATGTTTTCGGCGATATGTTCATGCGTGATGCAACTATTAACGATTACATTTTACCCCTGGATTACATCGGCGGATACCAGGCCTATAAGCAGGGTCATTTGATGATGATTTATATCGCTGATAAGTACGGCGAGGAGAAGATTCCCGAACTTCTTTTCAAGGGCAAATCATATCTGAGCATGACCAAGGCTATCAAGAAGACTCTGGGGCTCGAGACTGAGGAGTTTGATGAAGACTTTGCCAAATACTGCCGGCGAATTTATTGGCCGGAGCTGTCCAAGCGTAAAGAGGCCGAGGAATTCTCGAAGCGGCTGACGGATCATGAAGAGGAAGGCTCATACTATAACGAGAAGCCGGTGATTGCTCCTACAGGCGATAAGATGGCGATTTTCACCGATAAAAACGGCTATACAGAAATTGTGATGATTTCTACGGTGGACGGTGAGGTTCTGGAGGAACTGGTTAAGAGCAGCCGTTCAGCGGATATCGAATCGCTGCATTCCTTCGTATCCGGCATGTCCTTCTCACCTGACGGCAAGTATCTGGTTTTTGTATCCAAAACTCATGGCGAGGATCAGTTAAGAATATATGATCTGGATAAAGAGAAAATTGTTAAGAAGCTCAAAGGAGAATTCGTTAGCATCGTCAATCCGACCTGGGGCGGTGCCGATTCGAACAAAATCGTATTTACCGGGCTTAAAAAGGGCCAGAATGATCTGTATATGATAGATGTCGAGACAGAGGAATTGACACAGTTGACCAATGATTTTTACGATGATACTGAAGCCTCGTTTTCACCGGATGGCCGTTATATCGCATTTGCCTCGGATCGTTATCCGGATAATCCAATGATCGATCCGGAAGTTCTGGATTTCGAATACGGTATTTACAATATATTTCGTTACGATCTGGCCACGAATGAAATCGTGGCCGTGACTCGCGGCAAGGACCAGAAGCGCAGCCCGACTTGGTCTCCGGACGCCAAGAAGCTGGCTTTTACAGCCGATTATAACGGAATTATGAACCTGTATGTGAAGGACCTCGAGAGCGGCGATCTTTTCCCTGTGACCGATGTGCTGACTGATGTCAAGTCGCCGCACTGGTCACCCAAAGGCGATAAGATAGCTTTTTCGAGCTTTAACAATCGCGGCTACGACATCTTTCTTCTAACCAAGATAAAGCCAACCGCGGATTCGCCGGATGAGCTCGAGAAGACCGCCCTTTACAAGGGAGAGATGAGTGCGCCTCTGGAATTCGTTACGCAGGATCTTGCGGCTGAGGAAGAGCAGTATGTCGAAAGCGACACTGCAACGGCTGAAACCAAGGAAGAAGGTGAGGCCGGGGAAGGTGATTCGGATGAGGCGGAGGATGAGGAAGAGGAAGCTCCCGTGGAATATGGTGACTATGTCTTCCGTTCGGGAACAGATGCCATGAGTCCCTTGCCCTCGGATTCGACCGATGTCGATTTTAATCCTGATTCGGCCCAGGCCGAGCGCGATTCTCTTTATGGTATGAATGATAACGGCGAATATGAGGTTAAGGAGTATAAGACAAAATTTACGCCGGATTTCGTGGCCGGAGGTGTATCCTATGATACATTCTTTGGACTGCGCGGTCAGTCGGTGATGGTTATTTCCGATTATCTCGGCAATCATCAATTTTTGGTCTTCACCGATCTGGTGAATACGATCGATCAGACCAATTTTCAGGTATATTACCTGAATAACACGAATCGTATCGACTGGGGCGGCGGAATCTATCATACAAAATACTATTACATTGATGCTATAGACCGGCTGTTTTCAGACCGTTATTACGGTGCGATGTTTTCGGCGGCCTATCCGTTTAGCACATTCCGGCGCCTCCAGCTCGATTTCTCGCATCTGTATATCGACCGCAAATATTATGATCCGCCTTATGATGATTCATATAATAAGAATACAACCGCCACGCTTTCATATGTTTTCGATAATGTGCTCTGGGGTATCACCGGGCCGTTCGACGGAACGCGCTATAAGCTGAAGGCTGAAAGAACGCTGGATATTTACAACAGCTCGATATCATACTGGTCGACCAGCCTGGATTACAGGAAGTATATACCTCTGGGCGGAGGGATTTCGACGGCTTTACGATTTGCCGGCGGCATATCGGGAGGCTCCAATCCCAAGCGCTTTTTCCTGGGCGGTAATACCAACTGGATCAAGAATATCAATGTCGATCAGAATATTTATAACGTGGACAATCTATATTTCTCAGAGGTTATTACGCCTTTGAGAGGTTATGACTACTACGAAATCGGCGGAAAGAAATTCTTCCTGACCAATATCGAATTGAGGTTCCCGCTGGTTGATTATCTGGTTACACGTTTCCCTCTGCCCCTGTTCCTCAGCCGTATCAACGGTGCTCTTTTCTGGGATATGGGTGCGGCCTGGGATGTGAACAGCGAGTTTAAAGGCGGAAGCGGCGATAAGAACCGTTTGAATCATATCAAGGCAGCTTTCGGATGGGGAGCTCGTGTGAATCTGGGCTTCCTGCTTTTGAGGTTCGACACCGCCTGGAGAACCGATCTGGATAAGACATCAAGTCCGCGATACTATTTCTCGCTTGGAGCGGAATACTAATACATAACGGATTATGTGAAGGCCGTCCAGGGATTGGACGGCCTTTTTACTTTGGGGCAAAGATTTGGTTGACATCGGGGCGGATTTTGTGTAAATGTCCTCTTTACTCGAGGAGAATGCGATGAAAGAACCTGAAGTAAATCTGGATCTTGGCCTTCAACATGGTCTTTCCGAAGAAGAATACAACCGCATGGTGGAAATCCTGGGACGGGTGCCCAATTATACCGAGCTGGGCATTTTCTCGGTCATGTGGTCGGAACACTGTTCCTATAAAAATTCGATTGCCGTCCTGAAAACCCTCCCTCGCGAGGGGGGAGCACTTCTGACCAAGGCGGGCGAGGAGAATGCCGGGGCTGTGGATATCGGGGACGGTCTGGCGGTGGTGTTCAAGATCGAAAGCCACAATCATCCCACGGCAGTCGAGCCATACCAGGCTGCGGCCACCGGAATCGGCGGAATCCTGCGCGACATCTTCACCATGGGTGCACGTCCGATTGCCGCCTTGAACTCACTTCGTTTCGGAGATCTGAAGCATCCGCGTGCCCGCTATCTTCTGGACGGCGCTGTGCGCGGAATTGGCGATTACGGCAACTCCTTCGGTGTGCCGACAGTGGGCGGTGAGATATATTTCGATGATTGCTACCTGGGAAATCCCCTGGTCAATGCCATGGCTGTTGGAATCGTCAAATCGGATGGAATCGTATCCGGTACTGCCGAGGGCACTGGAAATCCGGTCTTTATAGTGGGATCGTCGACCGGCCGTGACGGTATTCACGGAGCAACGTTTGCCTCGGAGGAAATCTCCGAGAAAACGGAATCCAAAAGACCTTCGGTACAAATCGGCGATCCATTCACCGAGAAGCTTCTTCTCGAGGCAACACTGGAAATTATCAAAAAAGAGCTGGTTATTGGTGTGCAGGATATGGGCGCGGCCGGGATCACCTGCTCTACGACCGAGATGTCGGACCGCGGCGGAGCCGGTATGAAGATCGATATCTCAAAGGTCCCAGTGCGTGAGGAGGGTATGATTCCCTATGAGATCATGCTTTCCGAATCCCAGGAGCGTATGCTGGTAGTCGGCAAAAAGGGCAAAGAGGATGAATTGCAGGAAGTCTTCAAGAAATGGGGCCTTCCTGCGGTGCAGATCGGCCAGGTTACCGATGATGGTCTGGTTACTGTCAGCCGCAATGGCGAGGTTGTGGCCAAGGTGCCCGCTTATGATCTTGTGCTGGGCGGCGGAGCGCCTGTGTATGAACGCGAAAGGAAGCGGCCGTCATATTTTGATGAAATCCGTGACTTTAATGCGGACTCGGTTCCGCAACCGGATGATCTCAATCAGACTCTGCTGAATCTTTTATCTGCGCCTTCGATCGCCAATAAGGGCTGGATCTATCATCAATACGATCATATGGTTCGCACCAATACAACCATTTTCCCCGGCGGAGACGCCGCAGTATTGCGCGTGAGAAAAACCAGAAAAGGCCTGGCATTCAGCACCGACTGCAACGGTCGTTACTGCTATATCAATCCTCACAGGGGAGCTATGATTGCAGTTTCGGAATCGGCACGAAACGTGGTCGCTTCGGGTGCAAAGCCGGCGGCAATTACCAACTGCCTGAATTTCGGGAATCCCTATAAGCCGGAGATGTTCTGGTGTTTTTATGAGGCTGTGATGGGTATGGGTGAGGCCTGCCGCAAGTTTAATACCCCGGTAACCGGCGGAAATGTCAGCTTCTATAATGAAGATCAGATCGGCGGGAGGGCTGTTTATCCAACGCCGACTATCGGGATGATGGGCATTCTGGAAGATATCGATCATCGCATGACCTCGCATTTCAAGGATGAGGGGGATGCAATTATTTTGGTTGGCAAAACTCATAATGAAATCGGCGCCAGCGAATATATCAGAGTGATCCATGATTTGATAAAGGGCGATGTGCCCGAACTCGATCTGGATTATGAGCAGAAAAATCAGGAAGCGGTGCTTGAACTGATAAAGTCCGGGCTGGTTAAATCATGCCATGATCTGGCAGAGGGCGGCCTTGGGATTGCCCTGGCTGAATGCTGCATTATGGATCGCGGAAATCAGATCGGCTGCCGGATTGATGTCGGGATGGATTTAAGACCGGATATTTTCCTCTTTTCGGAGAGCCAGTCTCGATTTATCATTTCTATCGATCCCAAAAACAACGACGCAGTTGAAAAGCGCCTGAAGGCTGCCGGGATCGACTACAGCTTTATCGGGCATGTGCAGGGCAGAAAGCTGGTTATCAATGATTTGATAGATCTGGAATTGCCCGAGCTGGATGATAAGTGGTATGGTTCGATAAGCCGTCTGATGGAACAGCAGGTGTAGGGCATTGAACAAATTTGAATTTTGGTGCCCCACTGCGTAAGCGGTGGGGTTTTCTATTATCAGGCGACTTTTATCAGTAGAAGAATATCCCACTCCTTATGAGCCGAAATCGGCTCAACGGGGATGGGGCACCCGGGCAAAGCGGTGGGGTTTTCTATTATCAGGCGACTTTTATTAGTAGAAGAATATCCCACCCCTTATGAGCCGAAATCGGCTCAACGGGGATGGGGCACCCCGGGCAAAGCGGAGTGGTTTTGTGTGTTTGATTTCTAAAAGAGGATAGGCAGAACCACTCCACTCAATCAAAGCTGAAGCTATGATTGAGTTCCGGATTCTTTCCTACCGTTTGATTATTTGCGGGAGTAAATTCATTATCCGGAATTATTGCAGAGCAAATGTATGTGACATTTGACGCGCTTTAGAATGTCAAATCTCTGAGAGAGATTTGACCTGCGGGATCCTTTGATCAGATAAAGATCCTTCGGCAGCTACGCATCCTCAGAATGACATTTTCTTACTTTAATCATTCCAGAATCTTGAGCTGGTTGATGCCGTCAAAACGGCCGGCCACTATCAGTCTGTCGTCTTTCTTTATGACATAATCAGCCTGAGGGATAGCGGTCAACAGCCTTCCGGTTTTAGTAGTGCTTTTAATCGATAGGATATCCACACCATATTTTTGCCTGATCCGGAGTTCTCTTATCGATCTGCCTTGAAATGTTGAAGGTGCGGGGATTTCGGTTATGATATAGCCCTCCATGAAACGTACATCGCTGTCGATATTTGCCAGGCTGATTTTCTTCGCGAGGTTGGAGGTCATATCCAGATGTTCCATCTCGCGTTCGTAGGCATCGACAATATCCTGAAGCCAGATAATCCCAATCTGCCGTTTATGATTTTTTGCCTCCAGCACCGGAAGTACGTCCAGTTTGCTCTGCCTCATTTTTTTGACAACATTGGCGCAGTTTTCATCAAGATGAATATGGGGTATATCGTTCTCAATAATATCCTGCGCAATCATCAAATCCTTCAATGTCTCCTTCTCGAACATAACATCCTTGATCGCATGCGAAGAGATAATCCCGAGGTAATTGCCGGTGCTCCTGTGATGCACCGACACAAACGGCAGCTCTTTGGCAATCAAGGTGGTAACGATACGATTGAAATCGGTATCATGCGGAAATGAAGTGAAATTCTTTGAATAAAGATCGCGTACATTCAGGGTCTTCATGATATCGATTTCGCGGCCCTCTTTGATATTGATATTTTTCATCATCAGTTTCAGGGTATAAATCGATTCGGTCGAGAATTTGCCGGACATGATCGTGCTGAGGATACAGGTAATCATAAGCGGAAGGATTATACTGGTTTCTTTTGTTAGTTCGAAAACCGTTAAAATAGCGGTAATCGGTGCACGAGTGGTACCGGCCACGAGGCCGCCCATTGCTATCAATGCGTATGTTCCCGCGGTTGCGGTCTCGCCCGGAAGGAGCTGGTGCGCCAAGTATCCGAATGCTCCGCCAAGCATGGTACCGACAAATAGCGACGGGGCAAATATTCCTCCCGAGCCGCCTGAACCGAGTGTCATCGAAGTTGCGAAGGTCTTTATAAATACCAGCAGAAGCGCCATGAGCCAGAATGTCTGGTTTCCAAGGAGTGAGTTAATCCAATCGGAGCCGAGCCCCATGTAGGGCATATCCTCCGATAGTAGTATAAGATTGATCGAGTCGTAGCCGACTCCCATTATCTGCGGAAAGAATAGCGCGATTATACCGATTGAAAGACCGCCCAGGGCAGGCTTAAGGTATGGCGGCATTTTGATACGGTTTTCCCAGATATTGGTGAAGTGAAAGAGAGTTCGGATGAAGATAAACGAAGCCAGGCCGCACAGTATTCCGAGTATGAAGTAGAGCGAGATATCCCAGACCGAGTGCAGGTAATGATCACCCGTTACGATCATGGCAGGAAAGTCGCCCTCGAAGGCATGAGAAATAACGGTCGCCATCACCGAGGATATAACGATAGGCGAGAATTTAGCCACTGCGTAATCCATCAGGATTATCTCGACCGCAAACAGCGCCCCCGCCACTGGAGCATTGAAAGCCGCCGCAATGCCGGCCGCTGCGCCGCATCCCACAAGAGTTTTCATACGATTAGTGGAGATATGAAAGAACTGCGCGATTGTCGATCCCAGGCTTGCACCGATTTGTACAATCGGACCCTCTCGTCCAACCGAGCCGCCCGAGCCCATTGTGATGGTGGATACGATCGTTTTTATGAAAGCCACTCGGGGACGTATCTCTCCGCCCTTCAAAAGCACCGACTGCATTACCTCCGGAACACCGGTGCCTTTGGCCTCCTGCGAGAACAGATGTATTATCGGGCCGACTATTAGCCCGCCCAGTGCGGGGATCATGAGCTTCAGGTACCAGGGAGTGTTGGTCATGTTTTCGAGCAGAGTGCCGGGGCCGGAGAAAAAGAAGTGCGAGATTTCCTTAATCAGGGCGCGGATCCCCACAGCGCCAAGGCCCGCCAATGCGCCGATGATAATCGCCAGGATTATCATTATCAGGTTTTCGGTCATTTTGAGATTGTGGAAGAAATCGCCGGCTTTGCGTGAAATCGAGTCGTAAGCTTTTATGAAGTAATTCCAGTATAATCCGGAAATGCCTTTCGCATTTTTTTCTCTTGCATTATCTTCGGACGACGCCATGGATGCACAAATCTCTTTTGATGGATTGAACTTATGATAATCAAATAATATATAAAAATTCAGCCTGAAAACAAATTATCAAAATAAGGATAAAACTTACAGAAGAGGCCTGCATGTATTTTATAATGAAAAACAAATGTAATGACTTATAATATGTTTGAAATAATTTGCAAAGATTAATTTGATGCTGTAAGCGCAAATCCGGAAGTTTTCGTATAGACAGTCAAATTGGATGGAGAGGTTTTGAAACAGGCTAACGGCCGGTTGAATGCCGGCACAAGCTCGGATTCGAAGTTGATTGCACAGGCGATCAACGGTGATATGAGATCGTTCGAGGAGATTGTAGATATGTATGCCGCCAGAATAAATTCGATTGCTTACAGATTTACCGGATCGTATGAGGACGCCCGCGATATTGCCCAAGATGTATTTTTGAAGCTGTACAAGGCTCTCAAAATATTCGATCCGCAGTTTAAGCTCTCGACCTGGCTCTATCGGATTACGCTTAACCAGTCGATTGATTGCCTGCGCAAGCGCGGCCGCTGGCGGAGCCGGGAAGTCAACGTGAATACGGCCGAAGTTAAGTCCGCCGGGCCGGATGTTGAGGCTGAGCAAAAGCAGAGAATCGATTTTATCCGAGGCTGTCTGCCCGAGCTGAGCGAGCATCAGCGCGTGGTTCTGGTTTTGCGTGATTTTGAGGGTATTACTACCGATGAGATCGCCGAGATTTTCGGCAGTAAGCCGGGCACGATTCGTGTGCATCTGGCGCGGGCGCGGATTAAGATCAAGGAGCTGCTAAAGGCAAAATATCCGGAGTTGTTTGAGAGTAAGTAATCAGGAGTAATAGATATGAAATGTGATGATGCCAGGACAAAGATCGCCCTTTATGTGGGCGGGGAGCTTGAGGACGACGACCGTGATGAGCTGCTGAAACATATACGGCATTGCTCTCAATGCGCCGCCGAGCTGGATGAAATGAAATCGGCAAAGACGATCGTAAGTGATGCTGTTCAAGATGACAAGCCCGCAGATTTGCCCTCGGATTTTGCCGCGCAGGTGATGGCGGATGTTGATGATATCAAAGCTAAAGAAAGATCGAAAGACAGCGTCAGGCGGATATTCGTATTCAGGCCGGCGGCAGCATTTGTGTTTGCCGCAGCGGCAATTGTAGTACTGGCGCTGGCATTGACCACAGATATTTTCAAATCGGATGATAGAATAGCCGAAAGCGATCCCTCCACGGTTGAATGGAAAAATTTGAAGGCGGCATTCAACAACTGCCTCGAGGGGCCTTATGATCTGGATAGCTGGCAGCCGCCCTCTGAGCCGGGAATTTTTGCTGTGATCCTAAAAGAGAATGGGGACAGGTATAGGATAGTATATATCGATGAGTCCGGGAATCTGTCGTCGTTCATGGCCTATCCCTGGTACAGCCAGCGCAAAAATGACATGATTGTGCGTGCTGGCTCTGAGGACGTCTTTGTGGCCGTGTGCCTTATGCCGGAGTCCAACAGGAAAAGCCGCAAGTCGATTGAGCAGGAAATCAAAGAGGAGTATAAACCGGGATTTAAATTAAAAGACGGAGCGTAATATGAAGTACTGGAATATCTTTTTGGTAATTATTGCCACAGCTTTTATAGCGGGATGTCTTCCCACTTCGGTGCACCAATTATATACCGACCAAGATGTTGTTTTCGATAATGATTTGCTGGGGATGTGGTATGATCCGGATGAGCCGCGAGGGGATGTCTGGTCTTTCAGCCGGCGCGGAATAGACTCGTACCATCTCGAAGTATTCAAGGAGCAAAATATCAATGCGGAACCAGCGGCGGAGTTTGATGTTATGATGGCTGAGATTGGGGGGAAAAGATATTTGGATTTCTTTCCGCGAGAGCCGGAAGATAGAGATGATTTTTACAACCTGCACCTGGTGCCGACGCATTCATTTTACCGGATTAATATCACCATGGATAACACGACCGGTCGAGATCGGGATACACTCTGGATTGGCTTGTTTGATTTGGAATGGCTGGAGCAGAATCTTGAGGATGGGCTGGTCAATTTAAAGCATGAAAAAAGAGACGATATGATTGTCCTGACAGCGTCGACACCGGATTTACAGGAATTCGTGAAGCGATTTTCGGAGGAGGCTTTTCCGATCAGCGAGGATGTCCGTCTGATACGAGGGAAGTAAGCAATAAATTGCAGGTAGCGCGGGTTCCTGACCTGATTTATAATCAGACTGTGAACCTGCGCTTTTTTTATTCCGAAATCTGATTTTTTAAGATTGTCCGTGTTTCCTCAAAAAATGCAAGCGCTATCGGGTGGACATAGTCGGGGTAGGTCCAGGGCAGGAATTTGAGCTTATTATTTTTGCGAATCAAAGTTACCTCGGCAAAGATGCCCTTGCCGAGATAAATCCTGTGCGAATAATTTTTGGTAGAAGCCAGCACTATTTTGGAAAGCTCCAAATACCCGGGATCGATATTGATATTTCTTTTGAAGCTGTCGCCGTCTTTGTCAGCCAGCTTTTTCTCGATCTCGTTTGTCTTGGTTTTGATAGCGGCCAGACGGGTTGGTTCGACCAGCTCCTCGAATGATATAAACCTGCGAATCAGATTCGAACCCATCTCCGATTGATAATACTCGGTATGATCGAAATCATAGATACCGCTCTCGTTATCGAGCGGGCCGAAGACCTTCGATAGCATTCGGGTAGCCTCGCGCAGGAGATCAAGATCGCGGTAGATCAACCCGCAGAATAACTTGACCTCGGTCATTTCCTTTTTGTTTTTGGTAAGCATGCTTTGATACAATGGCCGCATATCATCAATCCGAAATTATTGCGGCGTGAGTATTTTAAAATTTGCGAGTAACATCGATCGAAATTATAATCCGAGGGCATCTCACCTAGAGCCTCGGCGGGACATTCGGCAATACAGTCATAGCAGTCGCCGCATCCGAATTCAACCTGCATATTCGTCATCAGCGGCATGTCAGTCAGGATTGTGGTCAGCCGCACCGCCGAGCCGAATTTTTCTGTAACAAGAAGGTTGTTGCGGCCGCGCCATCCCAGACCCGCCTTTTCCGCCAGCCATTTATGCGAGAGATGTCCGGTCTGCATTTTCTCATCCACCGTAAATGATGCCGGTATCGGAAGGGCGCGGAATCCCTGTGACTCGATATTTTTTGATAGCATGAAGGCGGCGTTATCGAGCATATCATTGGCCTGACGGTAATGTGTTTTGTAAATATCATTGGGGCCGTCAGTTATGGTTTCAAAGATTTCGCGAGACAAAGGAAGTCCCATGCAGATAGCATAATCCAGACTGCGAGCTCGTTCACGGATATCCTTATGGAAACGCTCGACCTCTTTATCAATGGAACACACTCCAAATAGCCCCATACCGAGTCCGGCCGCCAGAATATTCAATTTTCCATAGTTGGCTTTTTCCATAGCTTCAATATTTCGCAATAAACGGCCAAAGTCAACTTTTTATTGACTTTGAAGCCCCGCTCTATTTACCTTGATATATTACATACGAAAAATAAAGGAGTTTTTGCTATGTCAGATACATCCACGAAAACCTCAACCGAATACACACCTGTAAGAGCAGACCGCGGCACCAGTTTGACCTGCAACAACTGGCATGCCGAGGCGGCCATGCGCATGATAAAGAATAACCTCGATCCGGAGGTCGCCGAAAAGCCGGAAGAGCTTGTGGTATATGGCGGTTCGGGCAAGGCAGCCCGGAACTGGGACTGCTTTCATACGATAGTGAAAAGCCTGAAAGAGCTGAAAAATGATGAGACTCTTTTAGTTCAGTCAGGCAAGCCCGTGGGCATTTTTCGCACCTTCGAGCATTGCCCACGGGTGCTGATCGCCAATTCACATCTGGTTCCGCACTGGGCGACCTGGGAGAAATTCCGTGAACTGGAAAAGCTGGGATTGATTATGTTCGGGCAGATGACTGCGGGAAGCTGGATTTATATCGGCACGCAGGGGATTCTGCAAGGCACATACGAGACTTTTGCCGAATGCGGCCGTCAGCATTTTGACGGCGACCTTTCAGGCAAATTTATTCTGACCGGCGGATACGGCGGAATGGGCGGCGCCCAGCCGTTGGCGGCAACGATGGCTGGGGGCATTATGCTCGGTATCGAGGTTGATGAGGCGCGTATCGATAAACGTCTGGATACCGGCTACTGCGACCGCAAGACCCACAGTCTTGAGCAGGCTTTGGAGTGGGTTGAGGAGGCTAAAAAGGCAAAGGTGCCGCTTTCTATCGGGCTGGTAGGCAATACAGCCGAGATCGAGCCTGAGATGGTGAAGATGGGAGTTGTACCGGATATCGTGACCGATCAGACCTCGGCCCATGACGAGCTTAACGGCTATGTCCCGCATGGGATGTCGTATGAAGAGGCGCTAAAACTGCGCAAAAAGAATCCGGATGAATATATTAAGCGGGCTTTTGAGTCAATGGCGGCGCACACGCAGGCGATGCTCGATTTCCAGAAGGCCGGTTCGATTGTTTTCGACTATGGCAACAACCTTCGCGGACAGGCGCAGAAAGCGGGAGTTGATAACGCTTTCGATTTTCCTG
Source organism: uncultured Ignavibacteria bacterium (assembly GCA_964496505.1). GTDB lineage: Bacteria > Zixibacteria > MSB-5A5 > JAABVY01 > JAABVY01 > JAABVY01. The sequence continues at coordinate 25,621 of CAZBZV010000040.1, forward strand.
GATTTGTACCGGCCTATATACGTCCGCTGTTCTGCGAGGGCAAAGGTCCCTTCAGATGGGCGGCGCTTTCAGGCGATCCGAAGGATATTCATATCACTGACGAGGTTATCCTGAACGAATTTTCATATAACGAATCGCTCTGCAACTGGATAAAGATGGCGCATGAGAAAGTGCATTTCCAGGGTTTGCCGACACGAATCTGCTGGCTGGGTTATGGCGAGCGCGAGAGATTCGGCCTGATAATAAACGACCTGGTTCGCAAAGGTAAAATCTCGGCTCCGATCGTAATTGGCCGCGACCATCTGGACTGCGGATCGGTGGCCTCGCCCTATCGTGAGACCGAATCTATGAAGGACGGCTCAGATGCTATTGCCGACTGGCCGCTTCTCAATGCGATGCTGAATATCTGCTCCGGGGCCTCATGGGTCTCGATTCATCACGGCGGCGGTGTTGGAATCGGCCTGGCGATTCATGCCGGTATGGTGGTTGTGTGCGATGGTTCTAAGGAGATGGATGAGCGCCTGTCGCGTGTTCTGACGACTGATCCGGGCAGCGGAATCATGCGTCATGCCGATGCCGGATACGAAAAGGCTATTCAGGTAGCGAAAGAGAAGGGCCTGAAGCTGCCGATGATTCGGGATGAGTAGAGCATTAGCTAAATAATAAGAGCATTAATATGCGGTATGCTAAGGTATACCGCATTTTTGCTGTTTTTAATTGACATTTACATCGATAAATATTATTAACCTTATAGGTTAATATTGTTATGGAACATCCTTGATTTAATGCGTATATTCTTTAGGACAAAAAAACTTCAAAAAATATGTGAAAATTATAAACAGGCATCTAAGAAATGGGGACCCGAAGCGGCAAGGAAACTGGTTAGGCGGTTAGAACAGATTAAAGCTTCATCTAACCTTAAGATATTCATGCTCGTTCACAGGAGATGTCATCATTTGACCGGGAACAGAAAAGGCCAGTATGCCGCCGATTTAAAGCATCCGAGACGTTTGATATTTTATCCTTGTGACGAAGAGGCCAGGATAATAGATGAAAGTGCGATTGATCCTGAATCGATAAATGCTGTTCTGATTTATGAGGTATTAGATTATCATGATTAACAAAGAAAATTCGGAGGACTATAGTCCTGATATTGCAATTCCTCCCGGTGAGACTCTTAAGGAGGTTTTGGAATCGAAAAGCATCACCCAAAAAGAGCTCGCATTACGGATGAATAGACCGATTAAGACTATCAGCGAGATAATGAATGGTAAGGCATCGATCACTCCTGAAACGGCTTATCAACTGGAACAGGTGCTGGATATACCAGCGAGCTTCTGGTTAAAGCTCGAGGCCAACTATCAGATCTCAAAAGAAAGAATCAGCTTTACAAAAAATCTGCAAAAACAAGCGGCTTTAGTTAAAAGATTTCCTTATTCTGAAATGTCCAATTTGGGCTGGGTAAAAAAAACCAGGGACCAAATTGAGAAAGTCTCGGAGCTGTTATCATTCTTTGGGGTTACCGAGCTCAAAAGAGTAAGAATTCTTCAACAGACAGCTTTTCGAAAATCAAAAAAATATAATGTGTCACCTGAGGCACTATGCGCCTGGCTTAGAAAGGGTGAAATAGAGGCATCCAATTTGGATACAAAAGAATATAAAAGGGAAGTCTTTAAGGATTCTCTGAATGAAATCAGAGATTTAACAACAGAATCCTCCCAAACCGGATTTGAAGAGGCAAAGGAATTGTGCAGACTAAGCGGGATCGCTTTTATATTTACACCTCATTTAAAAAAGACCCATGTGAATGGGGCTGCGCGATGGATTTCGCCAAAAAAGGCTGTCATCCAGCTAAGTGATAGATATAAGTATGAAGATATATTTTGGTTCACTTTTTTTCATGAAGCCGGACATATATTATTGCATGGAAAGAAAGACGAATTTATTGATTTAGAGACTGCCAAGGATCAGGACAAAAATGAGATTGAAGCAGATGATTTCGCCAGAGAGATGTTAATTCCAGTAGATGTGTTTAACAGCTTTTTGGAAAAAACCGGGGGCGTATTTTCCCAAAAAAAAATAGCTGCTTTTGCATCCGAGCAGAATATATCACCAGGTATTATTGTGGGAAGGCTTCAGCATGAAGGGCTTTTACCTCACAACCATATGAATTCTCTTCGAAAAAAGCTCGATTTGAATCAGGCTTCCAAGCTGTCCGGCATACCATAAATTTCAAAAATGCTTTGTATGAATAAAAAATTATCTATATATTTATCTTAACTGGATAGCGATTAAAGTACTCAAAATGCCCATAGGGCTGCTTATTTTATGAAATACTACTTTTAGGGGCTTGAAGGATTGAAACTACAACAACTGAGCGGGCTTGAAAATGTACTATTTGGGGGATGATAGTATTCTTAAGGGGGAGAAAGCTGTTATACTAAACTCCCGTCAAACAAAAATGCCCACCGGCTCCGATCCCTGGATTAAGAACAGCTTCAAGGCGGTTGAGGATGCTGTCTCCAACGGCTGTGTAATCGTCTCATCGATCGGGATGAACACATGGGAGTTTCTGCTTTGGGCGGCAGGTCACCTGGGGGGTAAGCAGATTATAGTGGCGCCGCTGGATGAAAAAGATGATCAGCAGCAGATAAGAAAGGATATTATAGAGGACTTCGAGCTGGACAGCGCCAAAACAGGCTTCATGTTTTTCAAGTGCAAGAAAAGGGGGATGAGGGGTAAAACCGCCTGGAAAGAACGCGATAAAATCGTGGTCTCGCTTGCTAATCAGATATATCCTGTATGTCTTCGTGAAGAGGGGAATTTGGAAACGCTGTTGAAAGATAATCCGGCAAAATTTTCCGATGCCACCCTGCGCTTTAATATCAAGCCTGAGCAGTTTGCAAAAAAGGCCAAAGTGTCGGTGTCTCGCAATGAGATGTCCGATGAGATCAGGAAATTCAAATGGAATCATTTGACGCATTTCACCCGCTCTACCTACATGCCCTGGCCGGGTGAATCCTCCGCCAAATACTATCAGGCCATTTTCGAATCCGATAACGAATATCCCCGATCGGCATTACAGACATTAAAGCGAATCGTTGATGTAAAGAAAATCTGGGCCTCGTATTACCATATCCGGGGCGGGCACAAGGTCGTATCCTTCACGGAACTGCCCCCACCCGAGGCTGTATCTTTGATAAGATGGCGCCCCCGTTATGTGCGCTGGAATTTTGAGCCGTACGGGATTGCAATCGATAAGGACTATGCAATTCGTATGGGCATCAAGCCGGTAATTTACGATGAGCCGGAAAAATATTACGAGCTAAGCGACAAGGAGAAGCCGTTTTATCAAAATCCCGGGGAAAAAGGGGGAGACTGGAGGCCAGAACGGGAATGGAGACATTTCGGCAGTCTTGACCTCTCGCAGATTCCGCCCGAAAGGGTGATTCTGTTGGTACGCAACAGGAACGATTTATTCGATTCGGTTTATAAGATTGTTCCATTCACAGAATCCGGTTGACTTTTTACCCGCCATGGTTTTTCTTTCGATTCCGTGAACATGTAGTCTTTATCAGGCAAATAAACAGGAGACACAGCATGGGCGTAATAGGCTATTTCGAGGGAACTGATCCACTGGTACTGGCTAACCTCTCTATAACCGGGCATTCCACCATGCCGCTTGGAAACGGCTTCGATAATTACGGCAAATATGTTGGGCACGTGACCAGGGAAGACAATATCTCTGTTGTCGTTGGCTATTTTCACAAGGTTTTGCCTACGCATGAAATGGAGATGACGATAAAGGATGTTCTCTGGACATGCATTAAGCTTAAAATACCTATTCTCCTGATATGCGGCCGGGAGCATTACGGCCAGGCCAAAGAGCTTCTTGGTGACTTAGCTGAAAATATCAGGCTTACTGCACCGGAAAGAACAGAGGAAGCGATTATAGATATGATTGGCTCCTGAACTCGAAAGCTGGTTTGAATAGAATCCCCGCTTGTTCTAAGCGGGGATTATTTTTATAATAGATACTATGCTCAGGCAAATATTCATAAGCCTCGGAATCAGCGCTTTAATAACGATCGCACTGAATGCTGTCCTGTTTTTGATTACAGGAAGCCTGGGATGGCAGAATTTCCTCTTTCTGGGGCTGTTTTTCGGTCTTTCACTTCCATTTTCCAAAAGATCAAAAAATAATTGACACTACAGCCGCTAAAGGACAAATAAAGATAAAATTAATCCCGTTTCTTGATATAGATCAAAGATTATTATTCATCTCGGGGCGATATTGGCATTGAAAGTCAAATCAAAATGAAAGGATTGAGATGAGTGAGCTGATAAATAATGCAGAAAAAAGACGCGGTCTTTTAAAACATATGATCAAACAGCTTCACGATGGGGAAGCTCCCGAAGCGGTAAAGAAACAGCTTATTCAGCTTCTGGGCAAGGTGCCGTATGATGACGTGGTAAAAGTCGAGCAGGAGCTTATCTCCGAGGGCATGCCGCCGGGGGAAATATTGAAGCTGTGCGATATACATACCAAAGCGCTGGAAGGGGCGATTGATCAGAAGGGCTCGAAGGAAGCTCCTCCGGGTCATCCGGTACACACATTTCTGCAGGAGAACCGAGGTCTGGGGTGGCATCTAAATGAGCTTAAGAAGCTCTTTGCCGGTGTGGAGAAAAAGGCTGATGATGAGGATGCCTCTGGCGAGATGGCCGAAATCAGGAATCATGTACATGCCCTGACTGATGTGGACAAGCATTACAAGCGCAAGGAAAACCTCCTCTTTCCATATCTGGAAAAACATGAAATAACTGGGCCGCCAACGGTAATGTGGGGCAAGCATGATGAGGCACGCGAGCTTCTGAACGCGGCAGTCGAGGCACTGGGGGCAACCCGGGAATATTCGGCTGGTGAGGCCAAAAGTGTTATTGATCTCACGGTTAAGCCTGCTGCGGAGGCAATCGAGGAGATGATTTATAAGGAAGAAGAGATACTCTTCCCGATGTGTATGGATACACTCGATAACAAAGAGTGGTACGATATTTACAGCCAGAGCCTTGAGATTGGGTATTGTCTTTACGATCCGAAAGATGAGTGGAAGCCGGAGGATGTAGATGTTTCCGTGGAAGAGGAAAAGGAAGAGGCACGTATTCAGCTTCCCAGTGGAAGCTTCACGGCTGATGAGCTAAATACTGTCCTTAACACCATTCCCTTCGACCTGACATTTGTGGATAAAAACGATACTGTACGCTATTTTACCCAGGGCAGAGAGAGAATCTTTGAGCGCAGCAGAGCGATACTGGGACGTCAGGTACAGCTCTGCCATCCGCCAAAATCGGTGCATATTGTCGAAAAGATTCTGGAGGATTTCAAGACTGGTACCCAGGACCACGCCTCCTTCTGGATCGAGATGAAGGGCAGATTCATAAGTATCGAATATTTCGCCCTGAGGAACAGGCAAGGAGACTATCAGGGTGTTTTGGAAGTCAGCCAGGACCTGACCGAGAAGCGCAAGCTGAAAGGCGAGCAGCGACTTCTGAATTATATCGATTGGTAAAGATCATGGTTGATAATAAGAAGTTCGATATAACTCCGAAAACTAAAGTGGGAGAATTGCTCGAAAGATTTCCCCATCTGGAGGAGACATTAATAGATATCGCCCCGGCTTTCAAGAAGTTGCGAAATCTGGTTCTACGCAAGACGATTGCCAGAGTGACCTCGCTTAGCCAGGCCGCAAAAGTGGGGAATGTCGGGCTGGGGGAGATGATAAACAGGCTCAGAAGTGAGGCCGGAATGCAAGAATCCGGCGATTTCAAGTCTGTTTCAGGGGATGAATCTACAGACAGACCCGGGTGGGTCAATGATGAGGCCATTGCGCAAATAATTGATGCCCGACCTATGCTTGAGGAGGGAGAACAGCCTTTGGGAAAAATAATGTCGGCTCTTCGCAAGCTGGAAAAAGACCAAATACTTGAGCTGATTACACCCTTTATGCCGGCTCCTATAATTGACAAAGCGCGGGCAAAGGGATACAAAAGCTGGTCGGATAAACGTGACAATGGCGAGATTCATACCTATTTCGGGAATTCCGAATAGTGCATGAAGGTATTGCTCCTTACTTAACATCCTGCTTGACACAGTCTTAAGAATTGCGCATCTTTACAAAGATTTGGAACAGAGCGGCTGAATTCGTTCTTTTAAGAGCTATGAAGGGATATTCTTTAAAATAGAAGGAGTTTATCTTGGCAGTTAATTCATATTGTCTGGCGCTGGGAGCCACCGGATCTGTCGGATCGGCCTTTGTAAAGAAGGTACTGGAAACCGACAGGCCTGTAACTATTCTTGTCAGGAGTCGCGAGAAAGCCAAAAAACTTTTCGGCAAAAAGCCCGGGCTTGAGATTGTCGAGGGAGATGTATTGGATTCTGATCTGGTCTCACGTCTTGCCAGAGGTAAAAACTTCATATTCCACGGCATAAATTATCCTTATGATAAGTGGGAAGGCAATATGGAAAATGCTACCGCCAATGTTATCAAAGCAGCCAAAGAAAATAAGGCTACGATTTTATTTCCGGGAAATATATATAATTTTGGTATGACCACCCCGATTACCGAGGATTCCAGGCCCGCCCCTATTACTAAAAAGGGCAAAATTCGTGTTAAACTCGAAATGATGCTGAAGGATGCGGTTATCGAAGGTAATTGCAGGGTGCTGATACTTCGTCTGCCAGATTTCTTCGGCCCTAATGTTACCAATGGCCTGATGATGCCGATCTTTAAAAACGCGCTGGAGGGCAAACCGATGAAATGGCTGATACGTACCGATATTCCTCATCAGTTTGTTTACATTCTGGATGCCGGAGAGCTTTTTGTGCGTCTGATGTATCGTGAGGATCTGGCCAATTTCGAGGTGATCAATTTCGGCGGAATAACCGTTAGTTCGGTGGAACACTGGCTGGAAAAAATAGGTGAATTGGCTGGAACGAAACCGAAGATAAAAAAGATTTCCAAATTAGTTTTAACCCTGCTCAGCCCATTTGTGCCGGTGGTAAGAGAGGTTAAGGAGATGGCATATCTTTTCGAGAATAATATCGAGCTTAATGATGATAAGCTCAAAAAGATGATTCCTAACTTTCAGCCAACCCCGATGAAAACCGCAAATCAGGAAACGCTGGATTGGTTCAAACGACATATTACTGAATCCTGAGTCCCTCATTATCTCTCTTTAACCAAATCTTTACAAAAAAGTGTACAATTTTTATCCCTATAAGGAACATTAGAAATTCAGCTTAGTTTATATAGATTAATATTTGAATTGACTGAAGATGATAGAAATATGACGGTCTTAAGAAAAACATAAGACATTAAATAATAATGAATTGCATTATAAGAAATATTGTGGAGGTAAAAGATGGTAAAAATAGGACAGCAGATTCCGGATTTTGAACTGGATGCGTATCAGAATGAGCAGATCAGGAAGGTAAAGCTTTCCGATTTCCGCGGAAAATGGACTGTGCTTCTCTTCTATCCGGCTGATTTTACATTTGTCTGTCCGACAGAGCTTGAGGATGCGGCTGATCATTATCACGAGTTTCAGGATTCGGATGCCGAAGTGCTATCAGTCAGTACCGACACGGCTTTTGTGCATAAGGCCTGGCATGACGTTTCGGAAGCGATCAAAAAGATTGAGTTTCCGATGGTCGCGGACCCCTCAGGTGATATGTGCCGCGCTTTCGGTACCTATATAGAGGGCGAGGGCGTGTCATTAAGGGCTAGTTTTATAATAGATCCCGATGGTATCCTCAAGGCTTATGAGGTTCATGACAACAGCATCGGAAGAAGCGCCAAGGAGATTCTGAGGAAGTTTCAGGCTTCCAAATATGTGCGTGAGTCCGAGGGCGAGGGCGTGTCATTAAGGGCTAGTTTTATAATAGATCCCGATGGTATCCTCAAGGCTTATGAGGTTCATGACAACAGCATCGGAAGAAGCGCCAAGGAGATTCTGAGGAAGTTTCAGGCTTCCAAATATGTGCGTGAGTCCGAGGGCGAGGTATGCCCGGCCAACTGGCAGCCGGGAGGCAAGACTTTGAAGCCCGGCCTTAACCTTGTGGGCAAGATTTAACAGAATATAAATATCATTTATTTAAAAAAAGGAGAGTAGCTATGGCTTATGAATGGAAATTTAACCCGAGACCTTATTCCGATGATGAGGCCAAAGAGCTTTTGAAGGATGTGGTCTCCCCGGAGACAACTGACTGGCACTATAACACACATCACAAGGGTTATGTGACCTTTCTCAATAAAATCGAGCAGGGTTTGGAGAAGGCTGATGTTGATGCCGCTAACGGCAACTGGTCCGAGTTCGGCGAGCTCAAGCGCAGGCTGACCTGGAATCATTCCGGCGCCCTTCTGCATGATATCTACTGGGAAGTACTGGGAGGCGACGGTGATACCTCCAATGGTCCCGATATCGTATCGGCTATTGAAAAGGAATTCGGCAGTGTCGAGAACTGGAAGAAGGATTTCAAGCAGACCGCTTTTGCGGCCAAGCTTTCCGGATGGGGACTTCTGGTATGGGATCAGCTATACAGCGGCAGGCTCATGAATGTGCTGGTTGATGAACATCAGTACGGCGCGATCTGGGGCGGAATTCCGTTGATATCTCTGGATGTTTTCGAGCATGCCTATTATCACAAGGACGGTCCCGGCCGTGCAAAGTATCTCGATAATTTCCTGAATAATTTACATTGGGGCCGAATCAACGAGCGTTACAAGAAATTTGTGAAGTAGTTGATTTGATTCATTGCAAAAGTGGGCTTTACCGATACAGGCATCCGGCTTCGGCCGGATGCTTTTTTTGTATTACTTATGCGAAGACTATTATATGAATTTAGCAGGGCAAAACTCTGTAAGTTTTGACGGGTCTTTAAATATTCAAGCCTGGGTGCCCCAAGCTTCAGGGGGTGTTGATAAACTCTGATGGTGTAGCGTTGGGTCTTGATTCCGTCGAAGACGGAATTGTGACCCAACGCAAATGCATGCCATACAATAAGGCGCAGGGTCACAACCCCCGATTCCATCGGGGGCCAAGACCCTGCGCGACGAAAAATATCTTTTTTCAACAAGCCTTTCAGCTTGGGAGGCTATTTTTGATCGTCACTTTACCCCAATCTAAAGATTGGGGCGCCCTTAATAACGCTTACAACAGCACATTACCTTGACCAAACGAGTATAATCGCTTATTTTCAGTCTCGACAATTTCAAGGAGATATTTTGGAAGACAGGCTGGCGTTACATACGGCGATAATCGCAAAGGAACTCGATCTGGGGCAGCATCAGGTGGGCGCTACGATTGAGCTTCTGGATGATGGCGCAACTGTGCCATTTATAGCGCGTTATCGCAAAGAGGCTACCGGTTCGCTGGATGAGGTACAGATCACCAAAATCCGCGACCGCCTCCAGCAGCTTCGTGAGCTCGACAAGCGGCGTGATGCTATCCTCAAATCTCTGGAGGAACGCGAGCTGTTGACAGAGGAGCTGGAAGAGCAGATCATGTCCGCCGAGACGATGGCGAAGCTCGAGGATATCTATCTTCCCTATAAGCCAAAACGCCGTACCCGTGCTACCATTGCAAAAGAGAAAGGCCTTGAGCCATTAGCTGAATTGATTTTTGCACAGGAAAATGTTAAGGTCAAGGAAGAAGCCGAGAAATATATCGATCCGGAGAAAGAGGTCGAAAATGTCGAAGACGCTCTATCCGGCGCGCGGGATATAATTGCCGAATGGATCAATGAGGATATGACTGCGCGTTCGCGAATCCGTGAGCTGTTCCGTGAGAAGGGAAGGCTGAAGTCGAAAGTGGTTTCCGGTAAGGAAGAGGAGGCCGCCAAATACCGCGATTATTTCGATTGGGAGGAGCCTATCAAAAGAGCGGCCACACATCGTGTATTGGCGGTGATGCGCGGAGAAAAAGAGGGCAACCTGTCGTTTCATATCCTTCCTTCCGAAGACGATGCAATCCGGATTTTGAGTAAGCTTTTTTTGGATGGCAGTTACCAGACTACTGAGCAGGTTAAGCTTGCAATCAAAGACTCCTACAAACGTCTTCTGGCGCCTTCAATGGAAACTGAGATTCGCAATGAATATAAAAAAATCGCCGATGATGAGGCGATCAGAGTATTTGCCGAAAACCTTCGTGAACTTCTCCTTTCACCTCCTTTAGGACAAAAGAATATCCTGGCGATCGATCCCGGTTTTCGTACCGGATGCAAGGTGGTCTGCCTTGACCGGCAGGGTAATCCGATGTACAACACCACTATTTTCCCGCATGAGCCTGATTTCAAGGAAAAGGAGTCTGCAGAGGCAATTGAGGCTCTTTGCCAGCGTTTCAGAATCGAGGCGATTGCGATAGGCAACGGTACCGCCGGACGAGAGACTGAGTCATTTATCCGTAAGCTCGACCTTCCGGAAGAAATAATCACCGTCATGGTCAATGAGGCCGGCGCATCGGTGTATTCGGCATCGGATGTGGCGCGTGAAGAATTTCCGGATTATGATTTGACGGTGAGAGGAGCAATCTCTATCGGGCGGCGGCTGATGGATCCGTTGGCGGAGCTGGTCAAGATCGATCCCAAATCGATCGGAGTGGGGCAGTATCAGCATGATGTCGATCAATCCGCTCTAAAGCAGAGCCTCGATGATACTGTGATGTCGTGTGTGAATGCTGTCGGCGTTGAGCTCAACACCGCCAGTAAGCAGCTTTTGACATACGTCTCCGGTTTGGGGCCGCACCTGGCGCAGAAGATTATCGAATACCGCGATAAAAACGACAATTTCAAAACGCGTGAGGAATTGATGGAGGTGCCCAAGTTCGGCCCCAAGGCATTCGAGCAGGCGGCAGGATTCCTGCGAATTCGTGACGCCGAGAATCCGCTGGACAAAAGCGCGGTACATCCGGAGAGCTATCACATTGTCAACCGCATGGCAAAGGACCTGGGATGTACGGTAGAGGATTTGATGGAATCGGAGGATTTGAGACAACGAATCGATTTGAAGAAATATATGACCGATACGATCGGCATACCCACGCTTCAGGATATTATAAACGAGCTTGCCAAGCCGGGACGCGATCCGCGCCGGGAATTCGAGGTATTCAGGTTCGCCGAGAATGTCAACAGCATTGAGGATTTGAAAGAGAATATGGTACTTCCGGGAATAGTCACCAATGTCACCAATTTTGGGGCCTTCGTTGATATCGGAGTTCATCAGGACGGCCTTGTGCATAAAAGCCAGCTTGCGGATAAGTATGTCGAGGATCCCTCGACCGTGGTGCGTGTGAATCAGAAGGTCAAGGTCAAAGTTCTCTCAGTCGATCTCGAACGCAATCGGATTTCGCTTTCGATGAAGGGGATGAAGTAATAACCTCGCGCTGTATCCCACCCATCGGGCTTGTTGATAAAGCCTGTGATAAAGAAATGTCATTCTGAACGAAGCGAAGAATCTTTTTGATCCGTGAGAGATTCTTCGGTCGCTATGCTCCCTCAGAATGACAACATAAAGGCACTTTTCTGCATAATCGGTAGTTTATCAACACCCCCATCGGGTGAGGGTAAGTCCCTTGTCTGCTAAGTTTATTTCAAAAAAGTAACATGGCAGTATGACCGTATAAACCCACATTTTCATGTGGGGTACCGTTCCTTTTAGTAGTTTTTTGCCTGTATAATCCTGATTGAAAAGCAGGCAGAATCACTACGCTCCGCTCCGCTTCGGATTCTACCCCACCTTCAATACCTCGCCTTCTTACCATAAAACAGATCGTCGGCCCAGGCGGAGATTGTGCGGGCGAAGGGGGAGATTTTGATTCCGAGACGGACTATATCATGCACGAATGCTTTCGGATGGCTGAAAGGGCAGGTCTTCATACAGAGCCCGCAGTCACTTCCCATCACGCGCCAGGCCATCAGGCAAGCCTCCATATTCAACTGCCATTTCTCGATTCCGCGCACGGTGGTTTTATCAGCGAATGGGATCGCATTAGAGGGACAGTTTACAGCGCATTTTTTACACTTTTCGCAAAAGTCCTGAACTCCGAAAGCAATTGGCTTATCCGGTATCAGGGGCAGACCGGTAGTGACCGCTCCAAGACGGATTCTTGAGCCGAATTCAGGCGAGATCAGGTAGCCATGCCGTCCCAGCTCGCCCAGGCCGGCGTCATGAGCTACCGGCGGCAGCATGATCTGGTAATTGCTTCCCGCTATATGGGCGCGTGCCGGATATCCGAGAGAGCGAATATAATCGGCCAGCTTGATCGAGATAATAGCGCCGTGCATATACTGTTTTGCTGTTTCCTCGGTGATTTGCATATACGGGCTTTTCTCGACATGATTGTAATCCATTTCGAGCGTGAAGGCGATAGCGTATTTGTGATTGTTTTCAATCGCCAAGCCCCATTTTTCGGGACCGCGCCCGACATTCGAATAGACCCAGGCCGGATTCAAATCAGCTATGCCGACCTCATCAGCGCCAAACTCCAGAGTTTTCTTTTTAATTCGTTTGGTCATCGCCTGTGGATCGATAGCCTCTTTCTTTTGATTCACATCATCATCAACCATAGCAATCATCGATTCATTAAAATCAAAAAGCCTGATGATATACCATGCCAGCTCGGATTCGTAATACCGTCCACCCGGTTCGAGTATTGCCGGAAGATTACGGATCTTATCATCGATCTTTTTGTTCTCAGGACGCATTTTGTAATAGGCTTCATATTTCGCTGTGCCGGACTCATATTCCTCACGCGCAAACATAATATCGCGCTCATCAACCCGATCATTCGTCGGATTCGATTTGATCGTTTGAGGTTTTCCAAACGGCATTAGATAAAGTGCCAGAAAAAATATTACAACAGCAACCGGTATCATAAGAAGCGGACTGTTTGCAGAAACAACTATGAAATAGACATACCATAAAAGGCCAACGGCCATTGCAGAGAGAAGACTGATGATAGTTGCGCGTGGCTTTTTCTCTCGGACAGAGGTTATTGCAAAAAGAATAAAGAATAGGAATAAAAGCGCGCCTGTGATGAGATAGATTATAGTCATAGATGATTTCTCTATTGCGATCAAATGACGCATGAATCTTATATATTATTTGATATGGACGCAAGATAAATGATGGGATTGCTATTCGGTTTTTGGAGGTTAAATGTATTCGGTAATTAACATGGGCGTAGGGCAGAATCCAAGCAGAGCGAAGTGATCCTGCCTATTTGCTATTCAAAGATCGTGCTAGGCGTACATCCCAAGGCTGTACCAAAAGAATGATTTTTCTGAAGTTCTGTCAGTCCCTGCTTCTGATGAAATCCGGAGTGTAAACTGACAGTGCCATAATGTCTTGAACAAGACAAAATTACCATACATGCCGTCAGATCACAATCCCGTCTTCGACGGAATCAGGATCTGACGGAACTCAAAAGGGGACTTATGGGACAACCTCTCTCGGTACGCCCGGGTGATACGGAGCACGAAGACGTACTCCGCGCACTAATAGGCAAAACCGCTAAAGGGTTTTGCCCTACTCATTGAATATCAACATCGGGTATGAACCGGACACATAGGTAACACATTAAACCGGGCACATAGGTAACAGTC
>CAZBZV010000041.1:0-26418 GCA_964496505.1 uncultured Ignavibacteria bacterium
CACCCACGTTCCGTACCCGCTTGGGTGGCCGGGTCAAACTTGTTTGGCCCGGAATACATACATGCCCAAACCAGTTTGGGCATGCCACCCATTTATGTGCGGTCAAATCACCAGCCGGGAAAGGGTTCCCGGCAGCACTGATTGAGATTATACACAATTTGGAAATCCTATGGCTTGTGCAGTGACTCCCCAAATACTTCACATTCCAAATTTAATATTGCCCGGCTTCAATATCCTGCGTATCATTATTAAACTAAAAAGGACAACCTATGGGCGAAAAGATGGACAGACGAAAATTTATTATTAAAACCGGCAAAGCCTCGGCTGCCGCGGCGGTTTTTGCAGGTGCTTATTTTGCACTCGACCTCAAACCGGACTTTCCGGTCGAGGAGGAGGCCAAAGCGGTCAATGCCGATTACCGCATCAACGATCCCGCGCTGAACCGCAAACTGGCTGTGGCCGAGGGGGATGACCCGCGTGAGCTGGGACGCAAAGTGATCGATTCACTGGGCGGCATGGATAAATTCATTGCCAAAGATGACCGGGTGGTGATCAAGCCCAATGTCGCCTGGGACCGTACACCTGAGCAGGCGGCTACCACTAATCCCGAGCTTGTCGCCGAGCTTGTGACAATGGCCTATGCTGCGGGAGCATCGAAAGTTATCGTTACCGATGTTACCTGTCACGATCCCCGTCGGACTTTCGCCCGTTCCGGAATCCAGGAGGCCGCGCAGAAAGCAGGAGCCGAGGTTATTATCCCCGGCGAGCAGGATTATGTCGAAGTGGATATGAAAGGCGGACTTCTGACAGTCTGGCCGGTACTGAAATATTTTATTGAGACAGATAAAGTCATAAATGTGCCCATAGTGAAAGCACACACGCTTTCCCGTGCGACCGTGGGGATGAAGAACCTGTACGGCATAATCGGCGGGACACGCGGCCAGCTGCATCAGAAAATCCATCGCTCGATTGTCGATCTGGCGACATTCCTTCGTCCAACCCTGGTGGTTGTGGATGCGTATCGTGTACTGATGCGTAACGGACCGGTGGGCGGGTCGCTTGATGATGTCAAGACCGCAAAGACTATTTTTGCGACTACCGATCAAGTGGCCGCCGATGCTTTCGCCTGCCAGTTTTTGGATCTGGAGCCTTCCGATATCGGCCATATCGCACTGGCAGACCGTGAGGGTCTGGGCACCATGGATTATAACTCAATGGAGATTATCAGAAGCTAAGATGACCATACAGCATGTCAGAAATATCCGCAGGACTGTGCAGGCGGTGGTACTGATACTCTTTCTGGTTCTGCTCCTCAAAACAGAATTTGCGGGGACATTTTCAACAGATGCACTCAAGGACTACCGGCTGGCATACCCGGTCAAGATATTCCTGCAATTCGACCCTTTAGCATCGTTTATGACCGCGATTTCGAGTCTGACGCTATTCTCCGGCCTGATGTTTTCACTGATACTGATTGTTTTGACTATATTTTTCGGGCGGTTTTTCTGCGGATGGATTTGCCCTATGGGTACAGTCAATCAGCTTTGTTCGACTTTCAAGTCCGAAAGAAGATCGCGTCTGGGCAAGAATCTGATTAAGTCGAATCAGTATCACTGGTACCAGAAAATCAAGTATTACATCCTCATATTCTTCATAGGCTCCGCTTTTCTGGGTCTGATGATTGCCGGGATTTTTGATCCGATTTCACTTCTGATTCGGTCTATCGGGCTGGTGGTAATTCCGATTGTATCCGGAATTCTTGATTTCGTGGCGGACTTTTCATTCAATAACAATTTTCCCGGCAACTCCGCGCTTGGTTTTATTTCCGGCTGGATCCAGGAAAATGTGCTGATCACACATTCGGTTGTAAGTTACAATACAATATTCTCTCTGGGACTTTTCTTCCTATTAATTCTGGCTGCCAATCGCTGGTTTACACGTTTCTGGTGCCGGGGATTGTGCCCGCTGGGGGCATTCCTGGGTCTTATTTCGCGCTGGTCGATCTTCGGGATGGAGAAATCTGAAGATCAATGTGACCTTTGTAACAAATGCCTGAAGTATTGCCAGGGTGCTGACGGCCCCGAGAAGGGCGTTCCCTGGCGCAAGAGTGAATGCCACCTGTGTCTAAACTGCCAGGCCGAGTGCGATCGGGGTGCTATTAAATTCAAGTTCTTCCCCAAATCCCAGGATAAAATCGAGCCGAAGCCGAATATCACCCGTCGGAAAGTGGTTGCCTCGGCGGCGCTGGGAGTGGGAGCGGTGGCATTATTCAAAGCCCAGCCAGCATCTGCAAAGCCCAATGAAAAGCTGATTCGTCCTCCGGGCTCGACTAAAGAAGACCTTTTTATGGCGCGCTGTATCAGATGCGGGGAATGTATGAAGGTCTGTCCGACCAACGCGATCCATCCAACATTTATGGAAGCCGGATGGGAAGGTATCTGGTCGCCAATCCTGATCATGCGTATCGGCTACTGCGAACCATCATGTACACTCTGCGGTCAGGTCTGCCCGACAGGCGCCATCAAAGAGCTGACTCTGGAGGAGAAGGTCGGTTCCAAGGAGGTGCCTGCCAATGTTATCGGTACTGCTTTCGTGGATCAAGGACGCTGCCTGCCGTGGGCGATGGCGACGCCGTGTGTGGTATGCGAGGAATGGTGCCCGACCTCGCCCAAAGCGATTTATACCGAAAAGGTTAAGGTCAAAAATCAAAAAGGGGAAACGGTTGAAGTTCAAAGGCCATATGTCGATCCCGCGCTGTGTACCGGATGCGGCGCCTGCGAATATGCCTGTCCGGTTGCGGATAAAGCTGCTATTCGCGTGACCTCGGTAGGCGAAAGCCGTTCAAAAGAAAACCGCATAATCCTCGAGGACAAGCGGGGATCGTCCCACTCATAAAGGAAAATCATGTCAAGGCTGATTATAATATTGCTGGCTTTATCATTTCTATTTCTATCCTGTGCTTCGGATGAAGAAAAAGCCGAAGTTGCGGAAGAATTTAATGACAAAGAGGATATCGAGGTACTTCCGGATGACAGGCAATTGGTTGCATTCGAAAGAGTTACCGATCCGGTGCGATTCACTTCTTTTGATCTGGAGGAGATGTACGGCGACTCGGCTGAGCTTTACTGGCGCTACGATCTACAGACCATGGTGCGTGCGGATTACAAAGACCTGGAATTTCACAATCAATTCGTTGTCGAGCTCTTCAAATTTCCCGATCCAACTACAGCATTCGGGCTTTATACGCTGATTCGCCCCGAGGGCTGCGATGTTATCGAGATCGGCACGGAGGCTTTTGCCGACTCGAATCATCTGACCTTTCTTAAGGACCGCTATGTTTCCGATATTGCGGGTTTCGAATCGGCGCCTGATATGGATGAAAAAATCTTGAAGTTAGCGGAGGCGGTAGAGGCCAGAATCCCCGGGCCAACACAATTTCCGGAGGAGTTGTCCGTATTTCCTGCCAAGGGCAAGATTCCCTGCTCAGAAGCCTATATTCACAAATATTTTCTTGACCAGCAATATCTTAATGCGGTTTTTACATGCAAATATGATTTCGGCTATGGTATGATTACCGCTTTCTTTATCCCTGAGGGCGGCGCACATGCACTCAATGAATATCTGAGATTCATCAAACTTGAAGGCGAGATAGGCGAAGACACTACGATCATGGGCTGTCAGGCCTATGCCCTGTCTGATCCGGAATTCGGAAACATAAATCTCTATCTGGCAGGGGAAAGCCTTCTGGGATTGATTAGCAAAAGCGGCGAGAAGCAGCCGCTTGAAGCGGGCGCGGAATTCATCAGGGGTGTTCGCGGCTTCAGGACACATTAGATTTACCTCAGTTTTTTATTTTTTCCTGAATCATTTAATGTATATTCCTATCCAAATGAATGAAAAAGAATTGGTGAAAAAAGCACAATCAGGCGATTTCGAGGCATTCAGCCTTCTGATTGAGAAATACAAGAACAAGATATATAATCTGGGCCTTAAGCTTTCGGGCGACAGGCATGACGCCGAGGATATTCTGCAGGAAACATTCCTGAAGGCCGTGGATAATATCGATAAATTCCGCGGCGACTCATCCTTCGGAACCTGGCTTTATGCCATAGCAGTGAATGCCGTGAGGGTGCTTCACCAAAGCCGCAAAAAAGCTGAGTTGAGGCCGATTGAGGAGTATTTGCCGAGCGGTCATGGCTCAGGAAATGATGCAAAAGAGCTGTTTGAATGGGGTGATCCCCATGAGCTTCTGGAGCAAAAAGAGCTGAATAAGGTGATTGATGATGCTCTGGCGGAAATGCCCGATAAGTACAGCGCGCCGTTTATACTGAGATATTTCGAAGATCTTTCTGTTAAGGAAGTTGCAGATTCGATGCATCTCTCGGTGGCTGCAACAAAATCGCGCATTCTGAGAGCCCGGCTGGCATTGCGTGAACGGCTCTCGGAGGTGTTCAAGGAGAAAGCTGATGAGAGAGTGTAACAAACATATTCAGGAAATAGCCGACTATATTGATGGCGAACTCGATGCCAAGCTTTGCGATGATATAGAAGATCATCTGAAAGACTGCAAGAACTGCCGTCTGATGGTAGATACGCTAAAGCAGACGGTTATATTATGTAAAGATGGCAAGAAAGAAGAACTTCCGGAATCTATAAGTTCGAAGCTGAATGAGGCTATCAAAAAGCGCTGGGAGAAGAAGTTCGGCAAAGCCTGATTTGAAATCGGCATCTACAAAAGAAGATTCAATTTGGTTCCGTCAGGTGCTCGGACCTGGCGGTTTTTTTTGTTTGTATTGCCTTTTAGCTGTCATTTTTACTGCGGTGGCAGGAATCCTTTACTGCCAGACGTAAATCGGTCAGGAAGGGATTCCTGATCGCGCAAAGGTAGAGATTCTGCGTCCGTCAAAAGCCGAATCGAAGGCTTTGCTCAGAATGACATTGATGCGTATGCGACTTCACACCAACAACTTAACGCTTATTCAAAAAAATCTGAATCGTTTGCGGGCAATCCTTATCTAAACGGTTAAATATATTTGATAAAATCCCAAAGGAGAAAAGCTATGAAGAAAGCACTTACAGAATTTTCGATTAACCATCCCTGGATAGTTATTGGTATTGTTGCAGTTATAACTGCATTCTTTGCGATACAGATTCCCAATATTAAAATCGACACTGATCCGGAAAATATGCTCGAGGAAGATGAGCCCGTGAGAGTCTTCGACCGTCAGGTCAAAGAAGAATTTGGGATTTCAGATTTCATCGCAGTAGGCGTGGTTTCAGAAGAGGGAGCTTTTAATAAAAGAATCCTTTCTAATATATATAAGATAATCGAAGAGGTAGAGGATATAGACGGTGTAATCGCCGACGATATCATGGCGCCTTCCACGGTCGATGATATCAAGCAGACTCCCGATGGCGTTTTGAAAGTGGAGACGCTGCTTGAAGATGAGCCGGAAACAGATTCGGCGGCCCAGTATGTTCTGGGAAGGATCAAGGGCAATCCGATTCTGCGCGGCAAGCTCGGCTCCGACGATGGCAAAGCGATTGCCATGTTTATCCCGATCGAAGCCAAAGATATGTCCTACCGTATCTCCAACGAGATCAAGGTTATAATAGATAAGCATTCAACAGGGGAAGAGTATTATATTGCCGGTTTGCCGATTGCCCAGGACAGCTTTGGATCGGAGATGTTCAAGCAGATGGCACTTTCGGCTCCGATGGCGGGAGCGATTATTTTCCTATTGATGCTTTTGTTCTTCCGCCAGGTTAAAATCGTGATTCCGCCAATGATAGTGGCAATTGTGGCTGTTATCTGGGCCATGGGACTATTGATCGCAACCGGGCATACGGTTCATATCATGAGCTCGATGATTCCGATATTTCTAATTCCGATTGCAGTTCTGAACTCAATACATATTATATCCGAGTTTCATGACCGCTACCAGAAGTACAAACACAAAAAGACAACCATCAGGAATACGATCTCCGAGCTGTTTATTCCCATGCTATTTACATCGCTTACCACGATAGTAGGATTTCTTTCGCTGGCAACGACTCCGATTCCGCCGGTAAGGGTATTTGGAATCTTTGTGGCCTTTGGAATATTTTCCGCCTGGATTCTGTCATTGACATTAAATCCGGCTTTCGCAGTCATGATTTCAGATAAGACCCTGCGAAACTTCGGCAAGAAACAGGATGAAAAAACCGGACCGCTTTCGAAGGCATTACATTTCTTTAGAGATGTTACGGCCAAATATTATAAGCTGATTCTGGCTGGAGCCGTTGTAGTAATCATCTTCGCCGTGATCGGCCTGAATATGATAGTGGTCAATGATAACCCGGTCAAATGGTTCAAGAAAGATCATCCGATACGAATTGCCGACCGTACGATGAACAAGCATCTGGCCGGAACATATATGAATTATCTGGTAATCGACGGCGGTGAGCCGGATGCGATCAAGAATCCCGATCTTCTAAAATACATGGTAAGGCTACAGGAGTATCTGGACGCCAACCGTATAGTGGGAGCGACCGCATCTATTACGGATATTGTTAAGAAGGTACGTTTCGAGCTTTTTAACCAGGATTCGGCAAAATATGCTATTCCTGACAATCAGAATGAGGTTGCTCAGAATATATTTCTGTACGAGATCTCAGGCGGCGATCCGGATGATCTGTTCAAGATGATCAACACCGATTATTCCAAGGCGAATATCTGGGTACAGATGACTGAGGGCGATAACCGTTCGGTCTCAAGCGTAATCGATGATGCTAAGGAATTTATGGATGCCAACCCGCCCCCGGTTAAGATCGAGGCTAACTGGGCCGGCCTGCCGTATGTGAACATCGTCTGGCAGCAGAAGATGGTGGGTGGTATGCGTTCGGCGCTTCTGGGATCGTTTGCGGTAGTGTTTATCATGATGATAATCCTCTTCCGCTCATTTATCCTCGGAATTATCTCCATGCTGCCGTTGACCATTACGATTATGGCAATCTACGGCGCTATCGGATATATCGGCAAGCCGTATGACATGCCGATTGCGGTGCTGTCGTCTTTGACGCTGGGCCTGTCGATTGACTTCGCAATACACTTTATCAAGAGATCGAAATATATACACGCAAGAACCGGCAACTTCCAGCAAACATTCCCGGAGATGTTCGAGGGTCTGGGACGTGCAATCAGCCGCAATGTGCTGGTTATCTCGATTGGTTTCGTCCCCATGTTCTTCTCCAACCTGGTACCGTATGTGACAGTGGGATCGTTCTTTTTCGCAATCATGATGGTATCCGGTGCGGTGACACTCTTGCTTCTGCCCTCGATCTTCAGGATGTGGCATAAAAAAATCATGCCGGATGTAGAAACTGACAATGTTAAAGCTGAAGAAAAAGTAGCTCAATCATAAATAATTAAAGGAGGATGAAAATGAATTTCACGAAGTTTTCAATACTGGTTACGGCTCTAATCTTTGCGCTCTCGCTAAATCTGAGCGCTCAGGATGGTGTGGCCGAGGATTTGATGAAGGAAGCTCATCTGAATAACTTCTATGCCGCCGATGATGGTCTGGCAGAGGTTAATATGTCAATCGTAAACTCCAGCGGCAAGGAGAGAAACCGCCAGTTTTCGATGTTGAGGCTGGATAATGAAGAGGGCGGCATGCAGAAGTATTACACATATTTCCATAAGCCATACGACGTTGCTCGCCTGACCTTCATGGTGCATAAGAATCCCTTCGAGACCGATCAGCGCTGGCTCTATATTCCCTCGGTGGACCTGGTTAAGAGGATTTCCGCTGATGACAAGGGCTCCAGCTTTGTGGGCTCGGATTTCAGCTATGAGGATGTTTCCGGTCGACACTGGTCGGATGATACTCATAAGATTCTGGAAGAAAAAGAATATAACGGCATGCAGGTCTATGTGATCGAGTCTGTACCGAAAAGTGAAGATGGTGTTTTTGCAAAGAAGATAACCTACATCGATAAGGAACACATGCTTCCTGTCAGGGAAGAGTATTATGACGATAAAGGCGAGCTCGAGAGAGTCTATACGGCCGAAAAGATTGAAGTGGTAGAAGAAGTCCCCACGGTTACTGTGCGTAAGATGGAAAATGTCGAGAAGGGTCAGCATACGATTGTGGAATTCTCGAGCATTGATTATAATGTGGGTGTAAAGGACAATATTTTCACTGAGCGGTATCTCAAGAATCCCCCGCGTCAGTATATAAAGTAAAAAAGGTGGAGGTGCGGTATGAACTACACGAAAATAAAACTGATTACGATTATGGCGATTGTACTGGTACTGTCTTCGACAGCATTTGCCGAGGATGTTTACATCAGCGGATTTCTACAGGGGCTCTATGGCGGTGGACTGGATGACGATAACCCGACTCCCTCGGAGCTTACCGCAGCCGAAACCCGTCTCCAGCTCAAGCTGGAATCGTACAGCGATCTGGCCGAATTCTTCGGCCGCATGGACTTTGTCTATGATGGATATGACGAGCCGGAATACGACTGGGAACTTCGTGAGGGCTACATCAAATTCCGGCTCGGCAATTATTTCGATTTCAAAGTCGGCCGCCAGGTGCTCACATGGGGCACCGGCGACCTGATCTTCATAAACGATCTGTTTGCCAA
Source organism: uncultured Ignavibacteria bacterium (assembly GCA_964496505.1). Taxonomy (GTDB): domain Bacteria; phylum Zixibacteria; class MSB-5A5; order JAABVY01; family JAABVY01; genus JAABVY01. The sequence continues at coordinate 8,632 of CAZBZV010000041.1, forward strand.
GGATTACCAGTCATTCTTCATCGGCCGGGATGACCAATACCTGAAAGCTCCCCAGGATGCTTTGCGGGGCGCTTATTACAGCCCGATCGGAACATTCTCACTGGTCTATACTCCTCGCTTTACGCCCAACCGGATTCCGACCGGCATGCGTCTAAGTTATTTCAATCCGATGGTGGGCGATATCGTGGGCGGAGCTGACTACTTTTTCGAGGGCAGACTTCCCGAAGCGGAAATCGAAAATGGTGAGATTGCGGGCAGATTTAAGAGGTATTTCGGAACTGCCGATTTCGCGCTCTATGGTTACCGCGGATTTTATAAAAATCCCGAGGGCTTCGATCCCAGCACGATGGAAGCATATTATCCGCGCCTGAATGTCTACGGCGCTTCGATTCGTATGCCGATCTTCGAGGGGATAGCCTGGCTCGAGGGCGGATATTACGATTCCCGTGAAGATACTGATGGCGATAATCCTAATATCCCGAACTCATCTTTAACCGGACTGGTCGGTTTCGAGCGCCAGATTGTTACAAATCTGACGGTCAACCTGCAGTATCAGGGCGAGGTTATGATGAATTATGATGAATTCGTGGAATCAGTCGGCGGGCAGAGCGAAGTCGATAAGGTCTATCATCTTTTGACCACGAGGGTGACAAGGCTGATGCGCATGGAAACTGTGGTGCTGTCGTTGTTCGGATTCTATTCCCCCTCGCAGGAGGATTTCTACGGAAGATTCTCGCTTGATTACAAGTACACGGATCATCTAACCCTGACAATCGGCGGGAATATCTTCGCAGGTAATGATAAATTCAGCGATTTCGGGACATTTCAAAAGAATGATAACCTATATCTAAAAATAACTTACGGATATTAAGGGATTAGTTTGAAACAAGGCGATTTGGTTATTGTTTTATGAAAACAGGACAATCTTGGTATTATATAAATAAGGAGAGAATAATATGACTTTAGAAAATGCGGTAAGAATGTTTGCGGGGTTTATGGTCCTGCTTTCGGTGGCATTGACATATTTCGTATCTCCCTGGTGGATGCTTTTTACGATTTTTATCGGACTGAACCTGATTCAATCCTCGGTTACCGGCTTATGTCCGGCTGAGATGATCATCAACAAGCTCTTTTACAGCAAAAAGAAAAAGCATGTAGGGGAGGTTTCCTCTCAGGAAGGATAATAGAGAGGCATTTTTCGATCAAAGGACCACAAAATGCTGCTGATTAATTTCTTGGCAGCATTTTTTTTGTTTCCAAATCCAAACGGGCTGTCAAGTAATCAAAAATCCAGTTATAAGCAATCCGTAACAATTTTGATTTGTCAACCGAATTTATCTTGGGATCCTTTTGGTCATGCCTTAGTTGATTAAGTTTTTTTTCAAAAAAAGATATTTCAGATTGGTTGATTCTTTTTTTCAAATTCGCTTTACTGAATAATTTCTTAAATACATCAAGGACCATATAGAGCTGAACAAACCAATCGAATTGTCTGGTTCGGCCATTATAATAGTGCTTTAGCATACGCATCAAGTCCTGATTTTCTTGAATATTATTCAGGATTCCAACTGCGGACTTAAGCGGGGGTTGGATATATGTTGACGTATATTCCATAGGAATAAGCCCGCTTCTTGATGTTTCATTTATTCCCTCTTTATTCATTAGGTTAATCCTGATCTCATTGGCGTTACTCTCAATTAGTCCATTTGATTGGATTGTATAATCGCCTATATTCAGTATAGAGCCTCCTGCGAAATGCCACACATGGGCGAGTTTTTCCATATTTAGATAAAGGTCTCTCTCAATATCAAAAACCTCAGCGGAAAAAAGAGCTTCCTTCTTAAGATGTAGGAAATAAAATGCCGAATTTCTAGTTGCGGGAAAGCTCTCTGTGGCGATTACATGGTCGAACAGTTCAGCACTATTTTCAATGGATTCTCCTGAATGCCCTTTTATTATAATTGGACCTTGTTTCAATTTAATATTAATATACAATTATAGCTCCAGGTTTTTATAAAAGTTTTCTAGTGGTTCTCCAATATTTCTAGTAATTCCCTTTCTGCGTTTGCTTGGCCCATAGCGGCTTGTAGGGTCGCTTGCTGCAATCTGTCCAGGTTGCTTACAATTTCTTTGGCACGCTTTTGATCAATTGATACATTTGCTAGAAATACTTCTTGGGCAGTTGTAAGAACCCGGCAGTAGAAATACATTGCATTTACAAGGCATTTTGAAACAGCAGTCATTTTTTCAGGAGTTAGTCGACCTTTTTTTAGTCCATCAAAATGCACGCGAACAAAGATAAAGCAACAATTTTTCTGTAAAAAGTTTTAGGGTCAATCACACTCCGTGTTAAGATAGATTCTGTTAGTTTCCCACTCCTCACTAATTTCCATTAAAACAGCAGTTATCAATCTCAGGCATGATTCCTCATTTGGAAACAGAGTTGCCACTCTGGTCCGTCTTTTAATCTCTCGGTTCAGTCGTTCCAGTCCGTTGGTAGTGCGCATACGTGTACGATGATGCGGCGGCAATTGCAGGACAGTCAAGCCTTGCGGAATATTCTCCTCGGCCCAGGAGACCAGAGCCGGGGCCGTTTTGCAATAGCGTTCAGTGAATGCTTGCAGTTGACGATCAGCATCCGCACGGGTATCGGCCCTGAAGATCACTCGCAGTTGATGAGCCACCTCCGCTCTCATGGCCACTTTGGGAACATACTTGACGGCGTTACGCTGCAGGTGGGTCTGACAACGCTGCCAGGGAACACCGGAAAAGACCGCCTGGCGGGCAGCCTGTAAGCCCACGTGATCGTCAGAAGTAATAAAGCGTACTCCACACAAGCCCCGCTTGACAAGCGAGGTCAGAAAGTTACGCCAGTGAACCTCCGCCTCCGACAAGGATACGCTCACACCCAGAACCGTGCGACGACCGTTGGACATTACTCCGATGGCAACCAGAACTGCCGCGTCAACTATCGAACCACCGTGACGGACCTTCTCAAAGCGGGCGTCCAAAATCAGATAAGGAACCTCGCCCAGTGAGCGATTACGCCAGCTTTCCAATTCCTGATCCAGAGCCGCCGCCGCTCGTGAAACCTGTGTCGAACTTATCTCCAGGCCGCAGAGTGAACGGGTGATACTCTCTACTTTGCGGGTGGAAACACCTTTGACATACATCTCTGCTATTGCCAGCTTCAAAGCCCGTTCACTGCGCAAGCCCTTTTCCAAAGAGCTGGGGTAAAAACCATCCTCTCCAGGCTCCAGACCGCGAACCTGCGGGACACGTAAAGGCAATTCTCCCAGCCGGGTTTGAACCGTTTTGCCCTTAAATCCATTGGCATGCCCTCGGCGCTCTGGAGTGCGCTGATATGATTCCGCATGTAAAAATCCGCTACGTTCCAGTTTCATTACCTCATTTAACAATTTCTGAAGTACCTCTCGCATCCCTTCAAAGCCGTCTTCACTTAATACTTGAATTACTTCCTTGAGTAACTTAGATTCTTCCCTGTGGGTCATTGCTTGTGCTCCTTTCGGTTTTCAATTCTCTTTAAGGAGTGCGGTTTTGACCCACTTTCATATTAGTTTCTTATTATTATTCTCACTTTTACAGAAAATATGTTACACTACTCGAACAAAGGAGTAATTAAGATGGGTTATATTTGTGAGATCTTTGTATGTGGTCGAATTAGGTTCAAGTCCCTCTTCCTTTAGGGCGTCCCGAACTGAGGAGGGTTTTACCTCCTTACCACAAAGCCATGCTTGATGCTCTTTTTTGTTTTTCCATAAATGTTTGAATAAGTTTGATATTTCGAGAAGATTTCTAACCAAAACGAAGCTCTGGGTTATAAATCCTTTCCTTAAGTTTGTCAAGATACATTCAATATACTCGTCCACTATTCGCATGATCTGAATACATGTTTTAATTTCCCTGGATTTCTTTTTAACCTTTAATAATTCATCGAGAATGAACGTACCTAATTCTTGCAATTCAGATAGAGTAATTACATGTTTTCGATTATTGTTATCAACAATTTTGCTGTAAATCTCATCTGTCTTTTTTTTCTTTGATTCTGACAAAATTCCTCCACAATAAGCTTCTTCTTATTATTAATGATTCAATTAGCTGGTATTCAATATGGTTTTGCCTATTCTAATATTATATATTGCAATATATGGCTATTATATCAATATTAAAATATTTCATTTCAAAAATTATTAACAATTTGCAAAGGACAACTAGATTCGATACTTTGGATTAGCATTGAGACCAGCGAAAAATATGAATAGTCAAAAAGGAGCTGAGCATGGAAAGCTTTGTATTCAGAAATCCCGTGAAGATTATTTTTGGTGTGGGCGAAGTGCAGAAGACCGGGGAAGAGGCCGCGAAGATTGGAAAGAAGGCGCTTCTGGTTACGGGACAGTCGCATGTAAAGAAAAGCGGACTTCTGGATAAGGCTATCGGGCTTCTTGAAAAGGCCGGGGTGGAGCATGTCCATTTCGAAGGAATCGAACCCAATCCCCGTGCCGCGACGATAGATAAGGCGGGCGAATTCGCGCGTGAGAATGGATGCGATATGGTGCTGGGAGTGGGCGGAGGCTCGGTGATGGACGCCTCCAAGGCTGTTGCTGTGGTTGCCAAATCCGGCCATCCGGTCTGGGACTATGTATATAATGAAGATACGGATAAAATACGCAAGGTTGAAGATGCCCTGCCGATCATGCTCGTGCCCACGGTTGCGGCTACCGCCTCGGAAGGGAATCGCGGAGGAGTGATAACCAACTGGGAGACCAAGCAGAAGGCTGGATTTTTCTCGGAATATATGTTTCCGAAGGTTTCCATCGTCGATCCGGAGCTTACTGTTTCGCTCGGCCGCCAAACCACGATTGATGGAGCAATGGACATAATCAGCCATGTTATCGAATCGTATTTAACAGGCCCGGAGAATACCCCGCTTCAGGACCGGTTTTCGGAATCTATCATGCGCACGGTTATGGAAAATCTGGAAAGGCTTCTGGATGATCCGGGCAATCTTGATGCCCGCGCCAATATGTCCTGGTGCTCGACCATGGCTCTTTTAGGGCCGGTGAATGTGGGACGTCCCGGTGCTTTTCCGATGCATGCCATCGAACATGTAATCTCGGCCCATTATGATATCTCCCACGGCCGCGGGCTGGCGATTATCTTCCCGCCGCTGATGCGGTATACATTCAAGGACAGGCCGGAGAAGTACGCTCAGCTTTCGAAAAACATTTTTTTTATCGATCTCGAGAAGATGGATTTGATGGAGGCGGCCGAGGCGTTTATTTCTAACTTCGAGGGTTGGATGAAGATGGTGGGAATGTACTGCCGACTATCAGACGTTGGCATTGGCGATGAAAAGCTCGAGAAGATGGTGGATGACACAATCGAGGTCAGCGGCGGCGGAGAGGATTATATCAAAGGCTATAAACCGCTATATAAGAATGACCTTACCGAGATTTTCCGAATGGCTTTGTAATTTGATTTTAATAAAAAACCCGGAGAAAGCCTTTCCCCGAGTCGATCATTCAGATGTGGCTCAAATTTTATCCTTCAAACAGCGCCAATTCGCTTGCAAATTCAGTATCTATTTCTTCCACAATCGTTTCCAACTCCTCCGGTTCAAAATTCAGGGCCTTTACAAGTTCAAGATTGCCTAAATCCTTGACCAGGAAGTCATTGAAGCCATGTCCGGTATGTTTGGCCATATGATTGGCAAGCTCAAGCACGAATTCTATGGGGATTTTAGACGGTTCCAGGTCTGAAAGGGTGCCCTCGCCCTCGAATTTGGGCTGGTGATGCATATAAACCGCGTTGCTCAATTCCTGGGGAAGATTCCATTTATTCAAAAGCATCATACCCACATCACAATGCGTGAACCCAAGCTCGCTTTCCTCGATCTCGTGGAACTTCAGTTTCTCATTTTCAACTTTTTTGCAAAGCATTTCATAGTTTTCACCCAATTTTTGAGTCATAACCAGTTTACCGATGTCATGGAGCAGTCCCGCCATAAATATTTCTTCGATATGAAAATGACCCAATTTTTTGGCCAGGATACGGCATGCGATGGCTGTAGCAAGGGAATGCTCCCAGAGCTTACTTTCAATCGAATTTCCATTTTTATTGGAATAGAGGCTGTGGATTGAGGTTGCTACCACCAGCGATCGCAGGGTATAGAATCCGATAATTAATATTGCCTGGCGAAGTGTGGCAACAGATTTCCTCTGGCCGTAAAACGATGAGTTCGAGAGCTTTAAAAGCTTGGCCGCAAGAGACTGGTCGGCCGAGAGAAGCTTTTCGATCTGGGAGATATCGGTTTCCGGATCAGATGTCAGGCGCATGACGGCCGAGACTATTTTGGGCGAGGAGGGGAGTTCTCCCAGGGTGGAAAGCATCTTGTCGATAAGTATATTGGACTCAATTACTTTTTCCATGTTATACCTCTACTGAACTTATCGGCCGGGCTTACAGTATACATGAGCATATTTAAGAATTCTAAGGAACAAAATTGCTCCGCAAACGTTTGAATAGATGGAAAAAATACGGGCTGAGGGCTGATCGGTCCAGTTTGAGTTTATGCCCCCCTCTCAAGCAGCCGGTCAGTTTTTGGCCTTTTTTTATTTATTTTTTCAGAAAAAGATTGCGAAAAAACAGTCTTTTTGTATCATATACCCGAACAGAGTAATCACAAGTAACTAATTTTACCGGCATACTACTTGCTAATTGTTAATGTAAAAAAATCTGATAGAAGGGATCAAATCGATTGCTGACAATGCAATCGGATTGTTATGATTTAATTAGCTAAATTAGCCAAAAATAATCAAAAAGGATTGATTTTCTGTTGACAAAAGACACAACCGGACTTATATTTAGCCCGACAGAATTTAATTATGGACAAGAATTAATCCTCAACCTTTCACAAAATACACATTTGGTAAGTTACCTGACGGATGTATTGAGTCTTCGTTGATACAGTTTTAAATTGAAGCTTTTGTCTCAGAAGTAAACAGAGTTTAAAGACTCTATCAACATGTACTGAACTGAAAAACTGGAAATTACTTCATCAAGAATACTTAAACTTGAGGCCATTATCGTACTCGTGTAATGATTGGGATATCGAAAAGCTAAACCAAATCGGCAATGGAGGCGATATTACTATTATACAAAATTGTTACGGGAATCAACAGTAAGGCTCCCAATTATTAGGCAAGGAGGAGATTTATGGCCACAGGCCCTATGAATAAGCTGCTCTGTTTAGTATTATTTACGATCGCGGCCGCGTTAGTCATTCCCGGTAACGCGAATGGACAATTGATCACATATATCGATTCTGTGGAAACACAGCCCGATAACGATAGTATTATTGTGGATCTTATGATTGATAATTTCAGCGGAGAAAAGATTACCGGATTCACACTCTGGATATCGCTGGAATATGCCGATTTTATCGGATTTTTCGCTGATTCCGGTTGGCTGGTTGATACAACCTTCGAGAACTGCCTGGTGGATTCCTGTATCGTTTACAGCGGAGACAGTTGTCTTTTGTCAACCTGCCTGTCATGGGCGGATACGACAATCGATTCATCCTGGATAGAAAAAGGTGCAATGGATACTACCAATTCCTTGACTGCCGGCTGGCATTTTGTGGATGTTGCCATTCTCGATTCGGAGAATAAGAATTTGAAAATCAATTGTATTGCCAATGATCCCGGCGGTGGATCCGATAACGGAATTCCTTCGCCGACCTCGCAGGGTTTGTTATGCAGGATCAGGGCCGAGGTGAAGCCCTATACTATATATGATAGCTGTGAAGTGGAGGACGGCGACAGCATAATTCAGCTTCCCTGGGAGGAATGTTTCTGCGACTCGGTTATCCGAATAACATTCGATACCGCCCAGACCAGATTCTCGAATGATTCCGGGCAGTTCATCGGATGGATCTGGAACGATACAGCTTATGCCTGTGCTACGGTGCCGCCCGATTTCCATAAAGAGTGTGTGCGCAAGTGCGCCAGCGATGAGCAGACTAATTACTGCCTGGATTCGGTCTGTTATTATGATTACCAGGGTTCCTGCTATCTCTGGGAATGCACCGACTGCCTGCTCTGGGATTCGGCCGGATATGTAGATCCGGATTCGGTCCTGTTCTCTCACGGGCAGGTGGAGGTTATTTGCCCGGATTATATGTGCGGGGATGCTAACTCCGATCAGGCGGTCAATGTTTCCGATGCGGTCTGGGTTATAAATTATGTTTTTGTCGGCGGGCTTCCGCCCGATCCGCTGGCCAGTGGAGAAGTGAATTGCGACGGCGCGGTTAATGTTTCCGACGCGGTCTGGATTATAAATTATGTCTTTATCGGAGGCAATATGCCCTGTGATGTCACGGGGGATGGAGTGCCTGACTGTTAACTATGAAAAAACCTATAGTTAATCTTATTTTAATACTTTAGGAAGTAATTGCCTTGAGTGAGATACAGAAAGGTAATTTAACTTGGAAAAGAAAGGAGGTGCAAAGAGAAGAAGAAGAAGAGGCCCTGTAACCTCAAGCCACCGCTGAATGGACGATAAAAATTTCTGAAATTCAGCAAATACAAGCCAAACTAGTTTTCCTTGAGGGGGGAAAGGTAGAAGAAAACAATTTTAACCTATACTTCTTTAGTTAAGGAGTTTACTATGAAGCGCAGTTTGTTTCTTACCTTTTTGATGCTTCTTCTCACTTTTGGTGTTGCTAATGCTGCAAACGACGTAACCGTTGCGGGTATTGTAGCCCAGGGCGGCGATCCGACCGATCCTGATTATGCCCCCGGAGAAATCGTGGGCAATACGGTGACGGGCGAATTTGAGCTCGCCATTGCCTGGGAAAATGATGTGCTCCTTCAGGGTGCTTCAATACCTCTGGCCATCAATACTACCGGTGATGTTGTTGTAAAGTTCATCTTTGATACTCTACAGCTTACACCGTTCCCGATTTTTGATGGCGGCGCAGCTTATCCTGGTACTCGCGGCACCAACGGTCTGGATTGGAAATGGGGCGCCTTTGGTCCCGATTCCGATACCGGCCTTGTTGGCGGTGCCTGGTCCCCGCCGGGAATTCCCGGTGTTAACCCCGGACCTGCCGTACCTTTCTATTTCCATCGTATAAACATCATTAGCGGAACTGATGGCACTATCTGCATCGACTCAGTTCCCAAGGCCGGCGCGGCCGGTGACTGGCTGTTCGACGATGGTACCGGTAATATCAATCCGACCTATAATGGCGGTGGTGGATCAATGTGTTTCAGCTATGAGTTGATTCCCTGCCAGGCTCCGGAATTCACAGCTACTCCTGCCGGCGATGTTCTTTCATTAGATCATTGCACAGGCGGTTCATTTGACTTTGAAGCTATTCCTGTCGAAGATGGTGCGACCCTCACCGGTTTCGCAGTAGTAGATGACGGCGGTCTGGGTCTTACCATGGATGCCAATACTGGTGTCCTTGATATTGATCCCGCAGATCCCGGCACATATACTGTTGTCGTCAGTGTAAGCAATACTTGCCCGCAGACAACCCAGTATACATTTGATGTTGTGCTGACAAATGCTGGTCTGCAGTTCACCAACTGCCCGACCGGTACACTTCAGTTCTCTCAGAACAAGACAGTCGTTCTGGATCTCGGTCTCGACAACTTTGACTGCGATCCTTTGACTGAAACCGTTACCGATCCCGGCGTTACAAATGCGCCGACTATCTTTGACGGTGTCTTCACCTGGGATAACAACGGCGACGTTGGCATTTGGGATTTCACCGTGACAGCCGACGACGGCTTCGGTGAATCAGCCACCTGCGACATTCAGATTGAAGTTCTGCAGGGAGCCAAGCTGGCCGTTACCATCGAGAAGATCGGTGATGATGCATTTGTGTTCCAGGGTTCCTATGCCACCCTGCCGATCACATTGAACAGAACCAGCGGTATTGCCATTGGCGGTTACGACCTTCTGATCGCCTATGATGCCTCTGCTCTGACCTTTGTTAGCGCAGAGCTCGGTACTGCCAACGAATGCTGGGAGTACTTCACATATCGTTTCGGCCCGTTCGGCAACTGCGGCAGTGCCTGCCCCAGCGGTCTGGTCGAGCTGATCGCGATGCGTGAGGCCAACGACGGCCCGAACCATCCTGAAGGATGCGATGGCGCCGACGGTCTGTTCTCAGATGATGCTAACATTGCCAATATCAAGTTCTTTGTCACAGACGATCGCACTTATGAGTGCCAGTACGTACCTGTATACTTCTACTGGCTCGACTGCACCCATAACGCCTTCTCAGACATAACTGGTAATGATCTGTACATCTCCAGCACAGTCTGGGGTATTAACTGGGTTAATACTTCAGATCCTTATTATCAGCTGATCCCGAATGATGGTACCGTGGATGAAGATGACTTCATGTATGGCGCCTGGGATATCTGCGATGATAATCCGGATCCTGAGAAGCCGACCCCGATCCGTGACATCGACTTCTTCAACGGCGGCGTTGATATCGCCTGCGCCGACTCAATCGATAAGCGCGGCGACCTCAACCTGAATAACCTGGCCAATGAAATCGCTGACGCGGTTCTCTACACCAACTACTTCATCTATGGCCCGCCCGTCTTCACAATTAACCTTCAGGGTCAGATTGCTGCCTCTGATGTTAATAATGACGGCCGCGTGCTGACAGTTGGTGACCTGGTTTACCTGATTCGTATTCTCACCGGCGATGCCGTTCCGTTCACCAAGCTCTCACCGTTTGCCAGCGACGCTTCAGTCCGCATGGCGGGTGATGTAGTTTCGATCGAGAGCGGTGTTAATGTCGGCGCTGCCCTGTTCGTATTCAAGGGTGAAGCTGATGTTACCCTGCTGGCTGACAATATGGAAATGGTTTCCGACGTTGTTGAAGGCGAGACCAGAACTCTGGTATGGTCAAGATCTACCGAGAGTATCGAAGCCGGTCTCACCGACGTTCTGCAGGTTAACGGCGACGTTACCCTGACAGAAGTCGAAGCTTCTGACTACTATGGCAACATGGTTAACACCGATGTCGTCACAAAGATAGTTCCGAAGAACTATGCTCTTCTCCAGAACTATCCGAACCCGTTCAACCCGACTACCGAAGTCGCTTTTGATCTCCCGAACTCCGCTAACTGGACTCTCGATGTTTATAACATCGCCGGTCAGTTGGTCAAGAGCTTCTCGGGCTACAACGATGCCGGTACTGTCAAGGTTAACATTGACGCCAACGGCTGGGCCAGCGGTATCTATTTCTATAGACTGCAGGCCAACGACTTCATGGCCACCAAGAAAATGGTTCTCATGAAGTAATTGAAGCATAAATTGGAGGAGGAGGATAACTCCTCCTCCATTTATAAATCGAAAATCAACAGGAAAAGGAGCTCGCCCCGGAAAGATTATTACAGAACGGAAATCTGTGAAAAAGAGGTTTTGCAAATGAAAGCTTTGGCCAGGCGATATTTCAATCATAAACATGAAAGTGCTTGCCGGTCATTTTTTTATTTGGGGGGAGATCTCATTTCACAGCCTGTTTATGCAATTCCTTGCAATATATTTACATACCAAAGACGCATTTTTCTTCCATTTAGGTCTCACACCGATCAGCACGGGGGCTTGATCGAGAATCAAAGGAATTTGCTTAGCTGATTAACTTGTTACAGTACAAAATATTAGGGCAAAAAACTATAGTATAAAAATTGAGCAGCCAAAAAGCCCCTACTATATTATGGCGGCATATATGTTGCTCAATTATGTAATGAAAAGCTATGTATATGAGGAAGTTTTGAAGCCGAGGGACATGTCATGAAGACAAAATGGATTTTTGGCCTGCTGATTTTAATCTCACTGTTAATGTCGGGGCATATTTACGGTCAAGATGATCCGTTTGGCGCTCTGGATACAGTGGCGGTCGTTAATACCAGCGCACCGCGCGGCGGCCAGGCCGAACTCGAGATTTATCTCAATAACGACGAGCCGTTGTACGGTATTTCGATCCCGCTCCAGTTCTCATCCCAGTATCTCTCCTGCGATACGGTGATTTTTGAAGATACCAAGATGGGAGTTATCGAGTTAGCTCAGTTTTCAATCGATAATGAAGAGGGCTCGGTGCTTTTGGGCGGCATAGTCCTTTCCGGCGAAGAACCTCTTCCGACCGGCCCCGGAACTCTGGCGAAGATTTTATTCTCTGTTTCGCAGGACGCCCCTGTTGGTCTTGAGGTTACAATCGATACCGGCTTCGTGCCCCCGGCCGGAGAATTCGTGCTTACCGGTGAGGAAGCGGTCGAGATATTTCCCGCTTTCAAGCCCGGTGTTATTTCTGTCGATGACGACAATTATCCCCCGGAAATAAACGAACTTCCCAAGCAGTATGTGATGGAGGGCGACACCCTCAGTTTTATCGTGAAAGCTTATGACCGTGAACGAGATGACTATACGATAACCGCCTCTCGTCTTCCTGAGGGTGCTGAGTTTTCATCCGAAACAGGCACACTCACCTGGGTTCCGCCTTTTGTAGGCCCCAGTTCATCGACGGGCAATCCTCATGAGGTGCTTTTCACGGCTTCGGATAAATTTTCCTCGAACCATATGAAGGTGGAAATCGAGGTTATAAACAACAACCGCGTTCCGCAAATGACAGTTGTGGACAGTTTTAATGCCGATGCGGGCGATACTGTCGAGATTCTGGTGGCGGCTGAAGATCCCGATTATGAAGATGTAGTAATCAATGTCTCCAACCTTCCGCCCGGATGCGGTTTCGACAGCAATAATCCCGGCCTGATAACCTGGCCCTCATTATATACCGATTCGGGAGTATACCATATAAATCTGGAAGCCTCTGATAAGCACGGCGCTGTTGTGGCCGATGAACTCACGCTGGTTTTGAATCCGGTCAAGGCCTGCGATTTGACTATCGGCGAGGCGCAGGGATATGCGGGCAGCAATGCAATAGTGCCAATCATGCTTACGAATCGGGTTGGAATCAAATCCATGCAACTTCTTATCAAGTACGATCCGACGGCATTGGGCGTAATTTCCATGTCGAATTCCGGCACTCGCACGGAGAACTGGGAAAAATTTAACGTTACACATGATGAATTCACCGGCAGAATCTGGGTTACCGGACAGGTTGATCTGCCCGGAGGTGACAACCTCGATCCCATGGCGCAGGGAGAAGGGGAGATTCTGAATATCGAGTTCGAAGCAACCACCGATTTGAATTATGCGGGACTTCTGGCGCCGATAAACTTCGAATTCATAGACGATCTTAATTACACTGACAATACATTTATCGATGAAAACAATCAATTCGTCGGCCGCGAGGAAATTAAGTATACTGACGGCTCCTTCTTTATAAAACTTTACGAGGGCTTGATCGGTGATATAAACTTAAACGGTCTGGCCTTCGAGATAAGCGATCTTATTTACTTCAATAATCATTTCCTCGATCCGTTTGAATACCCGCTTGAGGGGGAGAGGCTGCAGAATTCCGATATCAATCAGGACGGCCGTCCGGGCACGCTTGGGGACCTGGTTTACTTTATCCGGATAATAAGCGGCGATGTGGAACCGCCGTCCAAGACGGTTAATCCCGGACAGCTCGCGGCCAAGCTGGGTCTGAGGAGCGGAGAAAATGGTCTGGGCGTGTACTCCGACTGGAATGGTAAGATCGGGGCGGCTATGTTTACTTTTATTTGCCAGGATGAGCCTCAGATATTCCTGACTGAGAGGTCGGAGGGACTGAAAGTATCAAAGAGCTTCGAAAACAACGTATTCAAAGTTCTGATTTGCGATCATGACGGAAACGTGATAAAAGCCGGAGAGGGACCGTTACTGGAGCTCGATATTACCGGCAATAATGATATAAAATTTGAATCCGCCGATCTGGCGGATATTAACGGTCATGACATTGCGGCCAAAGTCGGTACGTTTGCCGCTGTGCCGGAAGATTTTGAACTGGGACAGAATTATCCCAATCCATTTAATCCATCGACAACGATAAATTTCGGCCTGCCCTCCGAGACTGCGGTTGCATTGAGGATTTATAATATCCGCGGGCAGGTGGTAAATACATTAATAAGTAAGGTTATGCCGGCCGGATATCACGAGGTCGTCTGGGACGGAAAGAACTCGGGCGGTCAGCCGGTATCCTCCGGAGTTTACTTCTATAGAATAGTTACGGAACAGTTCAGCGACAGCAGAAAAATGATTATGCTGAAATAGCTTAGCAAACATACTTACTACTTAAATAGATGAGGTGATGGTAATGCGGAGACTTATCTTTTTTATTATTTTAATTGTGGCCGGGTTTATCCTGACCGCGCCGAACGCTTCGGCACAGGGCGTATCGAATATCGATACACTGAAGTTCGGCGAGGCCTACGGACTTCCCGGCGATACTGTGGCTCTAAAGCTATACCTCAAGAACGAGTCTTTTGAGGTGGCCTCCTGGAACCTGCAGTACCGAATTGATACTAATGTTATCAAACCCATTGTGATTGTTGACGGTGAAGACATTTACCCAATCTATGAGTTGATTGGTGTAATGGCCGACTGGGTGCCGTTTGCTGCAATCGGCGCGCAGATGAACTATTTTCCCAGCAGTCCACTGGGTGCCTTGATAACCGGCATTTTTCCCGGCGATCCCGATCAGCCGGTCACTGCCCCCACCGGAGGCCCCTGGGAAATTATGGAGGTCTACTTTGAAATTCAGGAGGGCGTGGCTTTAGAGACCGAGACAGAGATAGATCTTTTCAGCGATTTCGGCACCTCCGGCGGTATTATTATTACCATTTCGGATGTGACAGGTCTTGATATCGTTGAGCCTACTCTGGTTGATGGTAGAATAATAGTTAAGGATACCACCGGTCCGGTCGAACCGGATGCGCCGGTGATCGATCCGATAACCTCGCCTATTAACGTTCAGCAGGGATCTACAGTCAACTTCAATGTCAGAGCTACCGACCCCGAGGGCGCCAGCGTGACACTTACCGCCTCGAATCTGCCGAGCGGCGCGACCTTCCCGGAAGTCTCCGGGACGGGCGAAGTTACCGGGACTTTCAACTGGCCCTCAGCTCAGCCCGGAACCTATACTGTAACGTTCCGCGCTACCGATGCCGATAATCTGACTGCCCAGCGTTCGGTGCAAATAATCGTACAGGAAATTTTGACTGACGAGCTGTATGTTGGCTCTACGGAGGATCTGGGTACCAAAGGAGGTATTCCCGGAACCCCGGGCGTAGCCGTACCGATCGAACTGCAGGATATACAGACTATCTACGGTCTCCAGTTCGATCTGGAATACGATAATGGAATCTGTGAGATTGACTCGATCACCCCCACAGATCGCCTGGCCGGTTTCACGATTTATGAGAACGTTCTGGAAGCCGGTTTAATCCGCATAGTGACCTTTGGTACCAATAATGAATCGGTTCAGGCCGGTTCTGAGGGCATTACCATAATGAATGTCTGGATGACGGTCAAGCCGACTGCCATTGCAGGCAATTATCCGCTTACCATCTTAAATGCATATGAATCGATAAATCCTGACCCGGGCGCCGGCTCGGTTCCACTGGAATTCAGAGTGGACGGAGTTTTGCAGGTTGACGCTTTAGGTGATGTGAACCTTCATCCGCCTGTGGATGTGGCCGACCTGGTCAGTTTGGTTGGATATATAATCGGCGACTGGACTCTCTCTGAAAGACAGTTCCGCGCCGCCAACGTTAATGCCGATACCGAGGCCAATGTTGTGGACTTAGTCTCCATCCTCAACTACATCCTCGGCATCAGTTCCGAGCCGAATCCGGTCAACTCATACAGCGGGCCCGATGCGGAAGTCGATTATGATCTCGGCGATTTGTTCGCAGGCCAGACCGGAATGATGAGAGTCAATGCCGACCTGCCCTCCGATGTTGGCGGGGCTCAGTTTGAAATCACTTACGATCCCGAAAAAGTGGAACTTGATGCGCCGGAATTGTCAGAAAAGGCAAGCGGATTCTATTTGCGCTATAGCAATAAGGGCGACGGACGCATGGTAGTTTTAATGCATTACAGATCAGGTTCCAGCGGCGCTATACCCGCCGGACTGGGAGATTTAATATCTGTGCCTGTGTATGCCATAGATGATGTTTCGGAAAGGGACGGCAAGGGCGGTATCAGGCTGAACCGGATTATTCTGTCCTCGCCTGAGGGCTCCGAGATTCCTGTCAAGGGACAGGGACCCGCGTTGCCGACAAGATTTAATCTGGCGCAGAATTATCCTAACCCGTTCAATCCCAGAACTACGATTACATTCGAGATTCTGGCCTCTAACAGCAATCCCGGGGGAACCGATATCGAACTTGTGATTTACAATATCCTGGGCCGGAAGGTGAAAACTCTGGCCTCGGGCTTTTATGCTCCTGGCGAATATACGGTTGTCTGGGACGGAACCGATGAATTCGGAGATAAGCAGGCTTCAGGTGTTTATTTCTACAGCTTGATCTCTGAAGAAACACGCAAAACAAGAAAAATGCTGTTAACCAAATAATGAAATAGAGAAATATTTGAAAAATGTATGGGAAGACATTTTGCAATGGATATAAATATCGAGGGTAACAATATGAGAGACAAGCTTAGAAAAATTATTCTAATCATGGTAATGTTGATATTTCCGGCTGTGAGCGCATACGCTCAAAGTCCGCCGGTCGTATCCGACATTCCCGATCAAACAGTGTCGGAAGGTTCTACCTTCACAACCATCGCGCTGGATGACTATGTAACGGATGACAGTGCCGATTCGCAGATGAACTGGACCTACTCCGGCAATACAGATCTTACGGTTTCAATTGACGCCAGCAGAATAGCGACAATAACTATTCCAAATACAGATTGGAACGGTTCAGAAACAATTACATTTACCGCAACTGATCCGGATAATCTGACCGGCAGTGATCCGGCGACATTTACGGTTAACAATCTGAATGACGCCCCGGTGGTATCCGGCATTCCGGATCAAACAATCGATGAAGGTCAGTCGTTTACGACATTCGATCTGGATAGTTATGTTACCGATGCTGACCTTCCGGGTGATAATCTGACCTGGACATATAGCGGAAATACCGATCTTACGGTTTCGATTGATGTCGATAATATTGTCACAATCGGAATACCTACTACTGACTGGTACGGTGCCGAAACGATCACATTCAGGGCTACAGATGACAGTGCGGCATTTGATGAAGATGCTGCTGTATTTACTGTTAACAATCTGAATGATGCCCCGGTAGTATCCGGCATTCCGGATCAGACAATCGATGAGGGTCAGTCATTTACGACCTTCGATCTGGACAATTATGTTACCGATGCCGACCTTCCGGGTGATAATCTGACCTGGACATATAGCGGAAATACCGATCTTACGGTTTCGATCGATGTCGATAATATTGTCACAATCGGGATACCTACATCTGACTGGTACGGTGCCGAAACGATCACATTCAGGGCTACAGATGACAGCGCGGCATTTGACGAAGATGCTGCTGTATTTACGGTAAACAATTTAAATGACGCTCCGGTAGTATCCGATATTCCGGATCAGACTATTAATGAAGGACTTACATTTGCCACAATTAGCCTTGATGACTATGTGGATGATCCGGATAATCTCGACAGCGAGATAACCTGGAGTTACAGCGGAAATACCGAGCTTTCGGTTACAATCGATGGAAGCAGAGTCGCCACGATCGGCATACCCTCGACCGACTGGTA
>CAZBZV010000041.1:26518-38876 GCA_964496505.1 uncultured Ignavibacteria bacterium
GCATCCCGGATCAGACAATCGATGAAGGCCAGTCATTTACAACCTTCGATCTGGATAATTATGTTACCGATGCCGACCTTCCGGGTGATAATCTGACCTGGACCTACAGCGGCAATACGGAGCTTACGGTTTCGATTGATGTTGATAATGTCGTCACAATCGGAATACCTACATCTGACTGGTACGGTGCCGAAACGATTACCTTCAGAGCTACCGACGACAGTTCAGCATTTGATGAAGATGCTGCTGTATTTACTGTTAACAATTTAAATGATGCCCCGGTAGTATCCGGCATCCCGGATCAGACAATCGATGAAGGCCAGTCATTTACAACCTTCGATCTGGATAACTATGTTACCGATGCCGACCTTCCGGGTGATAATCTGACTTGGTCATATAGCGGAAATACGGAGCTTACGGTTTCGATTGATGTCGATAATATAGTAACAATTGGAATACCCTCAGCCGACTGGTATGGCGCCGAAACGATCACATTCAGAGCTACCGACGACAGTGCGGCATTCGATGAGGATGCTGCTGTATTTACGGTTAACAATCTGAATGACGCTCCGGTAGTAGCCGATATTCCGGATCAGACCATTAATGAAGGACTTACATTTGCCACAATTAGTCTTGATGATTATGTAGATGATCCTGATAATCTCGACAGCGAAATAAGCTGGAGTTACAGCGGAAATACCGAGCTTTCGGTTACAATCGATGGAAGCAGAGTCGCCACGATCGGCATACCCTCGACCGACTGGTATGGCTCCGAGACCATAACCTTCACGGCTGAAGATCCCGGCACACTGACAGATTCCGATCCGGCAACATTTACGGTGAATAACCTGAATGATGCCCCGGTAGTATCCGGCATTCCGGATCAGACAATCGACGAAGGCCAGACCTTTACGACCTTCGATCTGGATAATTATGTTACCGATGCCGACCTTCCGGGTGATAATCTGACCTGGACCTACAGCGGCAATACCGATCTTACGGTTTCGATCGATGTCGATAATATCGTTACAATCGGGATACCCTCAACCGATTGGAATGGCTCAGAGACCATTACGTTCAGGGCTACCGACGACAGTTCAGCGTTTGACGAAGATGCGGCGGTATTTGCAGTCAATGCACTAAATGACGCTCCGGTGGTTTCAAATATTCCGGATCAGACAATCGATGAAGGCCAGACCTTTACGACTATAAATCTTGATGATTATGTTGATGATATCGATAATCTCGACAGCGAAATAAGCTGGAGTTACAGCGGAAATACCGAGCTTTCGGTTACAATCGATGGAAGCAGAGTTGCCACAATCGGCATACCCTCGACCGACTGGTACGGCTCTGAGACTATAACATTTACCGCTGAAGATCCCGGCCTGCTGTCAGATTCCGATCCGGCAACCTTTACGGTTAACAATATAAATGATGCCCCTGTGGTATCAGATATTCCCGGCGAGACGGTTGCAGAGGGAACCGCATTCGCGACTATTAGTCTCGATGATTATGTTACTGATATAGATAATCCCGACGCCGATATTACCTGGACGTATACGGGTAATGTCAACCTGAGCGTTTCGATTGATGCAAGCCGGGTTGCAACAATTACTCCTTTGGATCCGGACTGGAACGGATCAGAGACAATAACATTCCGTGCCACCGATGTGGGCGGACTCTTTGCTGAAGACGGCGCCACATTTACGGTAACCGCGGTTAATGATGCCCCGGTCGTTTCCGGCATTCCCGATCAGACGATCGACGAAGGGCAGACCTTTGCGACAATTAACCTTGATGATTATGTAAATGATGTTGATAATGATGATACCGAGTTGACCTGGTCGAAATCCGGCAATTCAGAATTATTCGTGGATATCACAAATCGTGTGGCCACTATCCTGATTCCTGATTCTGACTGGTATGGTTCGGAGACTATTACCTTCCGCGCCACAGATCCAAACGGGCTTTTTGGTGAAGACGCTGCGGTCTTTACTGTAAATAATGTAAACGACGCTCCGGTTGTATCTGATATCCCCGATCAGGAGATCGCGGAAGGCGGGACATTTGCGACAATCGCACTGGATGATTATGTTGATGATATAGACAATCTTGACAGCGAAATAAGCTGGACTTACGGCGGCAATACCGATCTCGCAGTTGATATTACTGCCAGAGTTGCCACGATTACAATTCCGGATGCCGATTGGGTTGGTTCCGAGACTATTACTTTTACAGCAACCGATCCCGGCACATTATCGGATTCCGATCCGGCAACATTTACAGTGACAAATATTAATGACGCTCCGGTTGTTTCCGATATTCCCGATCAGTCTATAGATGAAGGCGATTCATTTGCCACGATAAATCTTGATGACTATGTTGATGATGTTGACAACCTCGACAGCGAGATGTCCTGGAGCTATTCCGGCAATACTGATCTTACAGTCTCGATCGATCTTAACCGTGTGGCTACTATTTCGACGCCGAGCGTGGACTGGACCGGTTCCGAGACTATAACATTCCGTGCTACCGACGACAGCGCGGCGTTTAATGAAGATGCTGCCACATTTACGGTTGGAGCGGTAAATGATGCCCCGGTCGTAGCCGATATCCCCGATCAAATTATTGACGAAGGCGATACCTTTGCTACGATAAATCTCGATGACTATGTTGATGATGTTGACAACCTCGACAGCGAGATGACCTGGACCTGGAGCGGCAATACCGACTTTACAGTTAGTATTGACGGCTCCCGTGTGGCCACAATAAGCATTCCCGACACCGACTGGTTCGGCGCTGAAACGATTACCTTCCGCGCCACCGATCCGGGCGGCCTGTTTGACGAAAATGCGGCCACATTTACGGTCAATAATATTAATGACAGCCCGGTGGTTACCGATATCCCCGATCAGACAGTGGCCGAGGGTGATCCGTTTGCCACTATCAATCTCGATGATTATGTTTCGGATATCGATAATGTCGATTCCGATATGACCTGGACTGTTAGCGGCGAGGTCAATCTAAGCGTGAGTATTGACGGGAGCCGTGTGGCGACAATCACACCGCTCGATCCGGACTGGAACGGCAGCGAGACATTGACATTCCGTGCTACCGATCCGGGCTCGCTATTTGACGAGGATGGAGCCACCTTTACGGTTACTGCGGTCAATGATGCACCGGTAGTTTCCGGAATTCCGGATCAGACAATTCCCGAGGGATCGACCTTTGCCACGATAAATCTCGATGACTATGTTGATGATGTTGATAATGCCGATTCCGAGATGATCTGGACCAAGAGCGGCAATGTTGAGTTGCTGGTTGATATCTCAAATCGTGTAGCCACCATTATTATCCCGGATGCCAACTGGAACGGCTCCGAAACGATTACATTCAGAGCTACCGATCCGGGCGCTCTCTGGGATGATGATGCGGCTGTGTTCACGGTAACCGCCGGCAACGATCCGCCTGTGGTCGCAGATATTCCGGACCAGACAATCGACGAGGGTCAGACATTTACGACCATAAATCTTGACGATTATGTTTCCGACCTGGACAATGCCGACAGCGAAATCACCTGGACAACCTCAGGTGAAACCGACCTTACAGTTACGATTGACGGAAGCCGGGTAGCCACGATCAATATTCCCAATGCCGACTGGACCGGTTCCGAGACTATTACCTTTACCGCCACCGATCCGGGACTGCTGACTGATTCCGATCCGGCTACATTTACTGTGAATAATCTAAACGATGCCCCGGTTGTGTCGGATATTCCCGGCCAGACAATCGATGAGGGCTCCTCATTCACCACGATAAGCCTCGATGATTATGTGGCTGATGTGGATGATCCCGATTCGAATCTGACCTGGACCTACAGCGGCAATATCGATCTGTCCGTATCTATCGATGCTAATCGTGTTGCGACAATAGCTGCTCCCGATCCCGACTGGTTCGGCGCTGAGACCATAACCTTCCGTGCCACCGACGACAGCGCGGCATTCTCCGAAGACGCGGCAACATTTGCGATAAACGCCGTTAATGACGCCCCGGTGGTTTCGAATATTCCCGACCAGTCTATTGCCGAGGGTGCATCGTTTGCCACGATTGCGCTGGATGACTATGTCAGCGATGTTGATAACGCTGACAGCGATATGACCTGGACATATTCCGGCAATACTGAATTGACGGTTTCTATCGATGTTAACCGGATTGCGACAATTACCACACCCAGCGCCTTCTGGAACGGCTCTGAAACTATTACCTTCAGGGCCACAGATCCGGGAACATTGTTTGATGAGGACGCAGCAACATTTACGGTTTCATCTGAAAATGATCCGCCAGTGGTAACAGATATTCCCGATCAGACAATAAATGAAGGCTCGACTTTTACTACAATTAATCTCGATGATTATGTTGATGATATTGACAATCTCGACAGTGAGATTAGCTGGACCACCTCCGGCGAAACCGATCTGACCGTTACCATAGACGGCAGCCGGGTGGCAACGATTGCGATTCCGGATATTGACTGGAACGGTTCCGAGGCGATAACCTTTACCGCCACCGATCCGGGCGGCCTCTCGAATTCGGACGTTGCCACATTCACTGTAAATAATCTGAATGACGCTCCGGTTGTCTCGGATATTCCCGATCAGACGATTGCTGAGGGCGAATCGTTCGCAACAATCACTCTCGATAATTATGTGGATGATGCGGATTTCCCCAATGACCAGATTGTCTGGACTTATAGTGGCAATATTGAGCTGACTGTTGATATAACCAACAGCATTGCAACTATTACTCCGCCGGATGTCAACTGGAACGGCGCTGAGACGATAACATTCCGTGCCACCGACGACAGCTTGGCATTTGACGAAGATGCCGCTACTTTTACAGTAACCGCCGTGGGAGATGCCCCGGTAGTATCCGATATTCCGGATCAGACTGTTAACGAAGGCGCAACCTTTGCAACAATCGCTCTCGATGACTATGTCGATGATATCGATAATCTTGATTCTGAGATGACCTGGACCTATTCGGGTAACACCGATCTTACGGTCAGTATCGATGCAAGTCGAGTGGCTACGGTCACGATTCCGAGTACTGATTGGTATGGGGCTGAAACCATAACTTTCACCGCTACCGATCCCACGCTCCTGTCGGATTCCGATCCGGCCACATTCACGGTCAATAATCTGAATGATGCGCCTGTGGTTTCCGATATACCCGACCAGACAATTGCTGAGGGCGATGCTTTCGCCACCATCAGCCTCGATGATTATGTGAATGATATCGATGATCCTGACAGCAATCTGGCCTGGTCATACACGGGCAATACCGATCTTACGGTTACTATCGACGCCAATCGTGTGGCAACCATCGGCATCCCGGATGTTGATTGGAACGGTTCTGAAACGATTACCTTCCGTGCCACTGACGACAGCCTGGCATTTTCCGAGGATGCGGCAGTATTCACTGTGACGGCGGTTAACGATGCTCCGGTTGTTTCGGACATTCCGGATCAGGTAATTGCCGAGGGCGAGACATTCGCAACCATCAGTCTCGATGACTATGTCGATGATGTGGATAATCTCGACAGCGAGATGACCTGGACTTATTCAGGCAATACAGACCTGACAGTTACAATAGATATTAATCGCGTCGCTACTATAACCGCCCCGGATGCCTTCTGGAACGGTTCTGAAATGATTACCTTCAGGGCTACTGATCCGGGCGGCCTGTTTGATGAGGATGCAGCTACATTTACTGTCTCATCTGAAAATGATCCGCCGGTTGTTTCAGACATCCCGGATCAGACCATTGCCGAAGGCGGAACATTCGCTACGATTAGCCTTGATGATTATGTAGATGATATAGACAATCTTGATTCGGAAATTACCTGGACCTATTCCGGTAATACCGAACTTTCAGTAAGTATTGATGTTAATCGTGTGGCGACTATTACAATACCGACTACGGATTGGTATGGAAGCGAGACTATAACCTTCACTGCCACCGACCCGGGACTTCTTTCCGATTCCGATCCGGCTGTATTCACGGTTACAAATATAAATGATACACCGGTTGTCACAGATATTCCGGATCAGACTGTGGCAGAGGGCGCCTCGTTTGCGACCGTACCGCTTGACGATTATGTCGATGATATAGATACTCCGGATGACCAAATCTCCTGGTCATATTCCGGCAATATAGACCTTACGGTTACAATAGATTTAAATCGTGTGGCAACGATCAGTATTCCTGACGTTGATTGGAATGGCGCCGAGACTATCACATTCCGCGCCACCGATGACAGCGCGGCCTTTGCCGAGGATGCCGCAACCTTTACGGTTACGGCAGTCAATGACGCGCCGGTCGTCTCCGATATTCCCGATCAGACAGTAGCAGAGGGAACACCGTTTGCGACCATTGCTCTGGATGATTATGTGGATGATGTAGATGATGACGATTCGTTGATCACCTGGACATACAGCGGCAACATCGACCTGACCGTAACCATCGATGCTGGCAGAGTGGCGACAATCGAAACGCCCTCACCCTACTGGAACGGCACGGAGACTATAACCTTCACTGCAGCCGATCCCGATCTTCTGGAGGATTCCGATGCGGCGATCTTTACGGTCTCATCTGAAAATGATCCGCCGGTTGTAACCGATATTCCGGATCAGACCATTGCCGAGGGCGACCTGTTTGCAACAATTGCACTGGATGATTATGTAAGTGATATTGATGACGCCGATTCGGTACTGGTCTGGACCTACAGCGGCAATATTGATCTTACCGTCAGCATCGACGCCAATCGTGTGGCTACTGTTACGATTCCGGATGCCGACTGGTTCGGCTCCGAAACGATAGCATTCCGTGCCACCGATCCGGGCGGATTATTTGATGAGGATGCGGCGGTATTCGAAGTGACGAATGTCAATGATGCACCGGTTGTAGCTGATATACCTGATCAGAGTGTTGCCGAGGGTGCACCCTTTGCAACAATCGCTCTTGACGATTATGTTGATGACATTGATGATGATGATTCGCTGATTACATGGACCTACAGCGGCAATACCGACCTGATTGTAACAATCGACTCCCTCAGAGTGGCGACTGTCGAAACTCCCACGCCCGATTGGAACGGTTCAGAGACCATTACGTTTACCGCAACCGATCCCGGCACGCTCTCGGATTTCGATGACGCTACATTCTCGGTTTCGGCAGAGAACGATCCGCCGGTTGTTACCGGCATTCCGGATCAGACTATCGCGGAAGGGGGGACCTTCGCAACGATTGCACTTGATGATTATGTTGCCGATATAGATAACGATGATTCGACTTTGGCCTGGACATATTCGGGCAATATCGAACTTACCGTCGGTATCGACGCCAATAGGATAGCTACTATCACTATTCCGGATATCGACTGGAACGGCTCCGAGACGTTGGTTTTCACAGCCACCGACCCCGGCGGACTCTCTGGAGAGGATACTGCGGTATTCACGGTAACGGCCGTTAACGATGCTCCACTGGTCGAGGGTATTCCGGATGAAACTATCCCCGACGGCGGAACATTCACTCCGATTGCACTCGATGATTACGTGACCGATATTGATGATCCCGATTCGGTCATGGTTTGGACTTACAGTGGCAATATCGAATTGATCGTGGATATTACCGATAGAATCGCAAATATCAGTCCGCCCGATCCCGAATGGACCGGAGCGGAGACAATTGTCTTCCGGGCAACCGACACATCAGGTTTGTTCGATGAGGATACCGCGGTGTTTACGGTAACCTCGGAAAACGATCCGCCTGTAGTAACCGGTATACCCGACCAGACTATAGCCGAAGGTGAAACCTTTGCGACGATTGCTCTGGATGATTATGTAACCGATCCCGAGGATCCGGACTCGGTGCTGACCTGGAGTTATGCCGGCAATATCGATCTGATTGTTAATATAACCGATCGTATAGCCACAATCGCTACACCCAATGAAGATTATTTCGGAACTGAAAATATCGTCTTCATAGCGACCGATCCGGGCGGCCTGAGCAGTGAGGATACCGCGGCATTTACAGTTACCGCCGTGGACGATCCCCCGGTTCTGGATTCGATTGGGCCTAAGAATGTGATGGAAGGCCAGATCCTGACATTTACGGTTACCGCCTCCGATCCGGATGCGATACCGCCGCAGTTGTTCGCCGAGAATCTGCCCTTGAATGCTACTTTCGCAGACAGCGGCGATGGCAGCGGATTATTCGAATTCGCACCGGATATTACTCAGGGAGGTGTATACACGGTACTGTTCTACTGCACTGACGGCACCACGGCTGACAGTGAGTATGTACAGATAATTGTCAACGACCTTGGCAACCAGGCGCCAGTGTTCGCTGATATCCCGCCTCAGACCGTACTCGAGGGCGATTCCCTGCAGATCGCGGTCTCGGCAACCGATCCCGAAGGCGACAGTATAGAACTTCTGATACAGACCGAGCTCGAAAATGTTACTTTTGTAGATAACGGCGATGGCACAGGGCTGTTCACTCTGGCATCAACCTATTTCCAGGCAGGAATTGACACGGTCAAATTCGTTGCCATAGATAATGGTGAACCGCCTGCAACTGGCAATAAAAAGGTAGCGATTACAATACTCGATGTTAACCAGCCGCCTGAAATTGATTCGGTAGGCCCCCAGGCTGTGCTTTTGGGCGACTCTTTGGTCATTCATTTCACTGCCACGGATTCAACCGATCCTGACGGCGGACAGTTGTTCTTCTCGGCGCTTGCAAAGCCGGATGGTTCGACCTTCATAGACTCTGGTACCAACGCTGCTCTGTTCGTTTGGGAGCCGACTGCCAGCGATATTGGCGTGGATACCCTGAGGGTTATCTGCTTTGATGATGAAGATAATGCCCTTTCCGATATCGAGATTGTACCGATTACTGTAGTTGAAACCAATCAGCCGCCGATTCTCGATCCGATTGGACCGCAGACAGTTATAGAGGGCGACACGCTTCAGCTTTTAATTAACGCTACCGACACTGATGGACCTGATCTTATCCTGACAGCCGATCCTTTGCCGGATAATTCCGAATTTGTGGATTCCGGCGGCGGTGTAGGTGTATTCACATTCTATCCCGACTTCACGCAAAGCGGGCTCAAAAGCATAAAGTTTACCGCCTCCGACGGTATTCTTAGCGACTATGAAAATGTATTCGTCCAGATTTACGATAATCCTCAGAGGCCCGAGCTTGTGGTACCGGCCGATACATTCCTGACTGAAGGCGAACATGTTGAATTCGAAATCTCGGCTACCGATCCTGATCTGACAATACCTGACCTGATCCTGGATAATCCGGAGATAAATGTTATCTTCACGGATAACGAGGACGGGACAGCATTGTTCGAGTTCGATCCGGCCTATGTACAGGCTGGCAATTATGCCTTCCTGTTTATTGCCGATGATGGCGTTCTGGCGGACAGCGGTGTTGTGAATGTTGAGGTTATCGAAGCCGGAAACCAGGTGCCGCAGATAATCAATGCCCCGGATACGGTCACGGCTCAGGAAACCGAAGAGATTTCATTCATAATCAATACGATTGATCTTGATTCCATTATACCTGCGATAACTGCTACCGGGGTGCCATCGAACGCTGTATTTGCCGACAGCGGCAATTATAATGCTGGATTTGTGTGGCAGACAGCCAATCTTGATGTGGGAACCTATCCAATGTGGGTAATTGTCGAAGACGGCGCTGATCCAGCGCTCAAAGATAGCACCGAGGTTGTAGTGGTGGTGACCGACCTTAACTTCCCGCCCTCCAAGCTGTTCGTGCACGAGGTCAAGCCGGATTCGAGCACATTCCCGGTCGGTGTAACAGCGGCCTCAGTAAATGAGGGAGATACGCTGTTATTCCGAATTGAATCCGAGGATCCCGACCAGATACCGTGCTCGCTAACGGTGGCGGTTTATGACACTCTGAATGATGAGTACCTGCCGATTCCAAGCACAGCGACAATAGTCGACAGTCTTAACGGCATGGGTTCCTACCTGCAGGTTCCGGGATTCATGGAAAGCGGCCGAATCTACCTGCGCTTCCTGGCCGTTGATCGGACAACTCTGGCGGATTCGCTGCACCGTGATGTTACGGTTACTATTCTGGATGTTCCTCAGGCGCCGGTAATTGATACTGTTATGCCGATCTCGGTGGTCGAGGGGGATAGTATTGGAATTCAGGTTACATTCGATGATCTGGATAGTGCGCCGCCTTCATTCTTCGCCGATTCACTGCCTCAGAATGCGTATATTATAAATCAGGGTGATCCGCTTTCCCGATTGTTCTCATTCAAACCTATGTACTTCCAGGCCGGTAATTATACTGTCTATTTCAGGGCAATCGATAACACCGGTAGGGCCGATACAATGGTTGTGCCAATAGAGGTAGTGGAAGCCGGACCGCAGGCGCCTATATTACAGGTTCCTCTTCCGTCCAACATTGTACTGAGACAGACCGATTCTGTCATGGCCAGGGTATTCGCTTACGATCCTGATGACGAGCCGGTGACCCTGCGTCTTGAAGGCGATCCTATCCCGCCCAATGTTGAATTCACGGATTCAACCGGCGGTGTGGGCGGCTTCTTCTACAAACCGGATCCGCTGCATGTGGGATTCACATATAATCTGGACTTTATTGCTTCTGACGGCACTCTGGAGGATACGGTCGAGGTGGTTATTGATGTCGTCTCATATGTTTGCGGCGATGCCAATGCCGATGATGCTGTTAATGTATCCGATGCAGTTTATATAATTAACTATATATTCACCAGCGGACCTGCGCCGCAACCATTAGCCGCGGCTGACGCCAATGGCTCCGGGACGGTTAATGTCTCGGATGCAGTGTATCTGATCAACTTCATATTCACCAGTGGTCCGCCTCCGATTTGTGAATAACATCTCCTCATATACTTCTAGAACGGGCGCCCGAATGGGCGCCTTTTTTTTAAGCATTGTACAAGGAGAAATTAGTCATTTCAAGAAACTAAAATTACTTGACAAGCAATGATATAAGAGCTATTTTTGGAGTAGATAAGAGTAAGAAATTGCATATGTTAAGATGTTTTTCTTAACCAGCATTTGTTGTCTTCGCTTGTACTTACCACCAAGCGTAAGGTAACCTCGGAGCCCCGATGATTTTGCCCGTTTAGAGAGCAGGTTGCCATACGAACCTTGTTTTTTATTAATGAAATAATATCGGTTAATGTGATTCGACAACTATGGTTTTACTCATCAAATAATTAACTAAGGAAGAGCCGGAAGGAGGTGATTGGTCGTTCGCGCGCCACTGAATGACTGACTTTAAATTTTGGTGGCAAAACTTGTCTTTTAGTTGGAATCTTGAAAGGAGTTTGAGATGCTGAAAAAACTTTCAGTAATTCTTCTATTTAGTTTATTTTTACTCAGCATGACTGCCGTTGCTAAGGATGCTGTCGAGCATCCATACCTGACAACCAGGAGCAACGCCGAAAATGCTGCTCAGCTAATGTCCGATCAGGGACAGATGCAGACTTTGGGTATGTATAAACCCTATGGCAATCAGTCGATTGCCCAGACATTTGCGCCCTCGAGGCAGCTTTACGGTAATGTCAGCACAATTCGCGATATGTGGCACAATACCGTTTGCGGCCGTCAGATTATCTATGCCGGTTTTTACAACTCCGGCTGTGATTATGTTTATATGAACTTCCCGGATGCTCAGATTCAGGGCTCATCCACCATTCTCAATGTCAAAGAGGGAATCTTTGACTGGTCGGGTGGTACCTGGGACTTCACTGTAGGCGGTCTTGCCGCCGCAGGCGTTACACCCAGCTATTACCCCAACATGGATGCCGATCCCAAGAATGGTTATGGAGTCATTGGTTATCACAGCTTCCCTGCGAATTCAGGCTGGTCAACAGTCGGTTTTGCCGGTCCCTGTCCAAGTGATATGTACAATTTCAGCCAGGACAGTCTCCCGGGACCTCCCAATACCGATAATATTCAGACCGGTTACTGCGGCGATACAGATGCTCAGAATACTCCTTATATCTGGCCTCATATTGATGTTGACACAACTTCTGACGGAACAGTAATTGTACATGCGGCTGCAAATGAATCAGTCTGCCAGAGTGCACCTGATGATAAAATCGAGACGTCATCCATGATATATTATCGCAAAGTCGGTTCCGATCCCTGGGAAGGCCCGATTTTCATGGATTCGGCTTACCTGATTTCTCAGCTTGTACGCGCCGACAAGACCAGCAGCGATGTTTACTATTGCTATATGAAACCGCTGTATTATC
>CAZBZV010000042.1:0-38154 GCA_964496505.1 uncultured Ignavibacteria bacterium
TAATCAGACCCCTTTGGGCAAGCATAAATTTGCTCCCACATGGGTGGCACGCCCAAACTGGCTTTGGGCGTGATCGCTGAATTTCGCGCCACAAGGGACGTAATGCGGCCAAAATAATTAAATCCAACCAGAGTAATTCCGAGGGAATTCCGGCCAAAGGCCGAAAATGACCGTTGGAATCTCCGCAATTATATATAGAACAACTTGTGAGATTGGCACGTCGTCCTCGACCAAGGTCGAGACTCTCTCGCACTGACTCAAACTTCGACCTCCCGCCCAAATTAATTTGGGCAGGCCACCCAGAGTCTAAATCCTTATGCGGCTCACGGGACGTACGCCGCATACGACCTGGGAAACAACTTATCTCTTAAGAATATCCCTGACTCACTTGGCGCCGGGCGGGCTGGGATCGATCGTACGCCAGTCGCTGGCCTTCAGGGCCTCCGAGGCCTTTCGGTACTCCTCGTTTTTGACCCAGATTATATACCCGAACCGTCCCGTACCGTCAACCACCGCATTCGAGGCGTGAACGTTTATACCCTCGTTAGAGAGCTTCAGGTGCAGATCGTAAAGAGCGCCGATTCGATCCTCTCCCTGAATCAGAAAAGCCCGCTTGGGGCCAACCAGCGGAATACCGGCATCCTCAGCCGCCTTTTTCAGAAGATCAGGATCGGTCGGGAAAAAATCGAGCTGGCTTTCTTCATCATCTACCGGAAATGCGGTAAACGCCAGAAGGTTGACATTTTTCTCGCTCAGAAATTCCAGCAGACGTTTGGCCTCTCCCGGTTTGTTCTTCGCCAGGGCGTAGTAATACTCTACCTCATGCACGGTAATAGACATTTATACCTCCCGGGTTTGGGAATATATATTCTAATTTTGGAGCAAATTCTGGGATGCGTTTCTGCTTGATAATAATAAAATCAACGGATTAGACAAGCTTAATGATGGAAATGCCCGATTCTATTTTGGACAAAAAGAAATCCGTGACTGGTTGATCCACCCTGCCACGGATTGTGCCCCCTGTTTAGAATAAGGACCCCTTTTATATTGTTGGTAAAACCCCGCCGCTAAGCTCTCCTTTTTACTGCCGGCATTCTCTTTTGCCGTGTCTGCCATTAAATATCGCAAGGGGCGTGCCAAATTATTTTTACTTTGTGAGAATTTTATAAGCGGTTGAAATGCAAAGACTAAAAGATGAACGAAATCCCCGCATTTTTGGTAAGATGTTCGATTAAGTTCAGGCCTGAAACATTCGTTTCGTTTCGATGTTTCAGCGGGAAAAATTATTCGCCCAGCTCCATATAGGTCGGAGTGGAAAGATAGCGTTCACCGGTATCGCAGATAATTGCCACAATCATTTTGCCCTTGTTCTCCGGACGGGCTGCCACCTTTAATGCTCCTGCCACAATTGCGCCTGAGGATATTCCGCAGAGTATTCCCTCCTCACGCACCAGACGTCGGGTCATATCGACCGCCTCATCATTCTCGACATTAATAACCTCATCAACAAGATCCATCCGAAGTATTTCCGGTTTAAATCCGGCACCGATACCCTGAATCGGATGCGGTCCCTTTTCACCTTTGGACAAAAACGGTGAGTCGGCTGGCTCTATGGCAATTGCATTAAATTCGGGTTTTCTGGATTTTATCACCTCACTCACCCCGGTAATCGTACCCCCGGTGCCAACTCCGGCAACCAGAAAATCCACTTTGCCGTCAGTATCATTCCAGATTTCCTCGGCTGTGCTTTTGCGATGAATTTCCGGATTGGCGGGATTATTGAACTGCTGGGGCATGTAATAATCCGGATTCTCCTTAACGATCTCCTCAGCCTTAGCAACCGCACCGGGCATACCTTCAGGGCCAGGCGTGAGGAAAATTTTAGCTCCGAAGGCCTTCAAAAGTGCGCGGCGTTCGATACTCATCGTGTCGGGCATAGTCAGAATCAAGGGGTAGCCCTTGACAGAACACACAAATGCAAGCCCCACTCCGGTATTTCCCGAAGTCGGCTCCACCACCGTTCCACCGGGCTTGAGAAGGCCATCTCTTTCGGCGGCTGAAAGCATGGCAAGCCCAATACGATCTTTCACCGAGGCACAGGGATTATAAAATTCAAGCTTTCCCAGTACCTCTGCCCCATGTCCTTTGGCAAGCTTATTGAGCCTTACAAGCGGTGTGCCCCCGATAAGATCAAGCATCGAATCGGCAATTTTCATTGAATTCCTCCCGGATCAGATATAATACATTTCCTTAAGTTTAGCCAGGCGCGAAACCAGGTCGGATAATTTATGGCTTTTCAGTTTTTCCATGATCTCCTGATTGAGATCATTCCAGAATCCATTAATATCCCTGATCAACCCGGCACGATCACCTTCTTCATCAAGATATTCGCCGCCGGAAAAAATCTTAATCCCTCCCTCGGCAGCCATCGACAAATCATATATACTCAACTTGTCAATATCCGACGCCAAAAAATAGCCTCCGCCAATCCCCCGTTTGGAGGAAATAATCCCGGCTTTGGCAAGATTATTAAAAACAACTTCCAAATATCTCTTGGAAACATTATATTGCCGAGCCAGATGACGGGATGTCAAAGGGGCGGAACGCTCCCTTTGTGACAATTCCAGAACAACTAATAAGGCTAAATAAGTCTTTGAACTAAACATAATTACCTAAATCCTATGATGCAAGGGTGATTTTCTGTAAAATAATACGAATTTTATCAACTTTTTGATGTAATTATTATTATATATTTGAAAAGTCAACATTAAAATCAGGGGAGAGAATGCAGGAAGGAAAAAAGAGAAGCTGGGCTGAGCCGTTTAAAATCAAAATGGTTGAGCCTCTGAAAATGACAACACATGAATACAGGCAGAAATGTGCTGAGGAAGCCGGTTACAACACATTTTTATTAAAATCTGCAGATGTCTATATCGACCTTCTAACCGACTCGGGCACATCGGCTATGAGCGACCGTCAATGGGCCGGAATTATGCTCGGAGATGAGGCTTACGCCGGAAGCCGGAATTTTTACAACCTGGAAGATGCGGTTCAGAAATTCTACAGCTATAAATATATCGTGCCCACTCATCAGGGACGAGGCGCGGAACATATTCTTTCGAGAATTATGATTAAGAAGGGGGATTATGTCCCCGGCAATATGTATTTCACCACAACCCGTCTTCATCAGGAGCTGGCCGGGGGACATTTTATCGATGTGATAATAGATGAGGCGCATGATCCCAACAGCGAACATCCCTTCAAAGGCAATGTGGATTTCGATAAACTCGAGGATTTGCGCAAAAAAGTCGGCGCCGACAAAATCCCCTACGTCTGCATCGCGACCTGTGTCAACATGGCCGGCGGTCAGCCGATTTCGATGGCCAACCTGAAAAAGCTCAGGGAATGGTCAAAGGAGCATAATGTCCCGATTATTCATGACGCCACCCGTGTGGCCGAGAACGCCTATTTTATCAAAGTCAGAGAGGATGAATATAAGGATAAGTCAATTGCTGAAATCGTTTATGAAATCTGCGCTCTAACCGATGGCTGCACCATGTCGGCCAAGAAGGATCCGATGGTGAATATCGGCGGATTTCTGGCTGTTAACGACAAGGAGATTTTCGATAAAGCTCGCAATATGGTGGTGATTTACGAGGGGTTGCATACATATGGAGGCATGGCCGGACGCGATATGGAAGCATTGGCGATTGGAATCGAGGAATCGGTGCAATACGATCATATCCGGGCGCGTGTCGGGCAGGTGGAATATCTGGGTCAGAAGCTTCTGGATGCCGGAATTCCAATCGTGGTGCCGATTGGAGGCCATGCGGTATTTTTAAATGCCCGCGAATTTTTGCCGCATATCGACCAGGACCAATTCCCAGCACAGGCATTGGCAGCCGAAATATATGTCGAATCGGGGGTGCGGTCAATGGAACGCGGTAATGTTTCCAAGGGCAGAAATCCGGAAACCGGCGAGAATTATCGTCCCGCGCTGGAACTTGTCAGGCTGACAATCCCCAGGCGCGTGTATACGCAGGCGCATATGGATGTCACCGCCGAGGGTATTATCGATGTCTACGAAAAACGCGACAGCATTAAAGGCCTGAAATTCGTGTACGAGCCGGAATATCTGCGATTTTTCCAGGCCCGTTTTGAAAAGATCGGATAATTCTTGAATTCACCACGGTTTTCATGTATATAAAATAGTTATTGCGGGGGATTTAAACCCCCGCAAGAAATTTTTGTATAACATCCGTAGAGGTGATGGAAATGGCTGATACAGAAAACAAAAACAGACATAACGAAAAAAAACCCGGCGCCGGTAAAAGCGGCATGCAGATTCTTATCACCGGGATTGCAATTATAGTCCTGGTGCTTCTGATAAGATTCGTTTTTATAGGAGCTGGCGGAGCTGCAGGCAATGCCAGAGACGGCATTGAAAATCTCAAGCAGGAGGAATTCTCGGAAGCCGAGGAGAGATTCGAGGAGGCGGTTACGGCTGATCCGAAACTGGCTTTTGTTTCCGAACTCGAAGAGCTGTATCTATTTTATACCGGTCTGGCTAATGCCGCCCTGGAAAACGGCAATTTGAATAACGCCTCGCGGTATTATCTCGAAGCATACAGAATCGATACAACCGGCTTCGACAAATATTCCAAATTCGTGCGGGACGACTATCACTACCCGGAAAACGCATATCTGGAACTCGGCAATCTCTTCTGGAATGCCAACAGCCTTGATCTCGCGGAAAAAGCTTATAAGCGCGCGCTTAAGGTAAATCCCGGCTATGGTTCGGCCCTGACAAATCTCGGCAATGTCGCCAGGAAGCGCGGCAAAATCGATGAAGCGATACAATTATATCAGCGTGCCTTAACCTCCGATCCCTCGCTTTTTGAAGCTCGCGTTAACCTCCTCAATCTGGCATTTGCCACGAACAGAAAATCATTGATCGATATTCATCTGGAAAAGCTTCGTGAGTATTACCCCGAATCGGAATTTGCAGACTACTTTGGTGGAGAGAAGCTTAAATTAGAGGGCAAATGCAACGAGGCGCTGGAAATGTTAGACGCTTTTCTGGATAAGAATCCAGATAATTTCAATGCTAAGATGTCCTTGATAGACTGCAATATGGAAGTCGGCAATTATGACCGTGCGCAACAGCTCTTGAAGGAGCTGGCACTGCGTATGGGCGATAGTCCGCGTCTTAAAGAACTTGCATTGGGTCCCGCGGAGAAGGCATTTAAGGAGGGTGAGTACGAAAAAGCCAAGCAGTATTATGAAAGTATGGCGGCAATTTGGCCGGATGATCCGCGCTTTCGTTTCGGGGCGGCCAATGCCATGATAAATACTGGTGAATTGGCGCAGGCTCGGATGATACTGGAAGAGCTGATGCATAATTATCCTCAATCCAGCGAGATCATTACAAATCTGGGGCTGGCTTATGCCAGGATGGGCAAGCCGGAGTGGGCCAGGGAGCAATTCGAGGCCGCAATCGCAATCGATTCCCCGGGGATTGCATTTTACAATCTGGGCAGGATTTTCGAAAAGCAGGGAGACACTGTTCAGGCCAATTCATGTTATATAATTGCATCTCTAAAAGAACCGGAAATGTTCGGGCTCGAGGATTATATGATGGAAGTTAGTATGGAGAAAGCTGAACGTATCGCGCGCGGTGATACTGCCGGAATGATATTTCCCAATTATGCCAAAGACTCTGCAAATAGGTGATCGCCTCGAAATTGCTATCGACCGCCTGTCCTTTACCGGAAAGGGCATCGGGCGGGTGGATAATTTCGTGATCTTTATCCCGCATACAATTCCCGGCGATATTGTCAGGGCGGAAATAACCGCGCGCAAAAAGCGTTATGCCGATGCCAGAGCGGTCGAATTCGTAAGACATTCCGAGGATTCAATTGAAGCAAAATGCCGCCATTTCGGAATATGCGGTGGATGCAGCTTCCAGAATCTGCCTTATGATCTGCAGTTGGAGGCCAAGGAGGAAGCGGTTCGCGAGCATATCAGGCGCATCGGCAAGATCGAAGAGCCTCCCCTGGCCAAAATAGTGCTGTCCGAGAAACAATTCTTCTACCGCAACAAAATGGAATTCTCTTTTAAGCCCGATGATGAGGACTATCTCAAACTGGGACTTCATCATCGCGGAGAATGGGAAAAGATTTTCGATGTCGAGGAATGCCTTCTGCAGTCTGAAATCTCAAACAAAATAGTCATGCATATAAGAGATTTCTTCAAAGCACGGCAAATCCCGGCCTATCATCTCTCAGAGCATCACGGCCATCTCCGTTTTATGGTTATAAGAGAAAGCGCCGCTACAGGCGAAATCATGCTGATCCTTGTAACAAATAAGGGCGATTTTGATTACATGGAAGAATTTATCGAAGCGGTTACTTCTAAATTTCCTGAAATGGCATCGATAGTGCATGTGATCAATTCCAAAAAGGCCAACATCGCCTCCGGGGAATCAGAAGAAGTGATCTGGGGCAAAGAGCATATCACTGAGAATATCGGGGGTAATAAATTCCTGATTAGACCCTCCTCTTTTTTCCAGACCAACAGCCGTCAGACAGAAATCCTTTATAATCTTGCGGCCGAGATTGGCGAATTCAAATCGGATGAAAAGGTGCTTGACCTCTATACCGGCTGCGGAACAATCGCTATTCATATCGCCCGTAATGTTAAATCGGTTCTGGGGATCGAGCTAAATCCGGACGCGATTAAAAGCGCTCAAGAAAATGCAGATTTGAACGATATCGAGAACTGCGAGTTTATTGCAGGTGACGTTCGAAAAACTATGGATGGTCTGATTAATGATGAGCAAAAATTCGATACAATAATTGCCGACCCTCCCCGTGCCGGAATCGGGCATAAGGCGCTGGTCAGGATATTTAAGCTCAAACCTGAAAAAATGGTTTATATCTCCTGCAACCCGTCAACCCTGGCTGCAGACCTGAAGGAACTGGAACAGAACGGATACAGGCTCGATAAAACTGTGCCGGTCGATATGTTCCCGCATACATTCCACATCGAAACGGTTTCGCGCCTTACGCGGAAATAGAAAGCGATATTAAATTTCCATGGAGAATAAAGATAAATTCTGGTCGTCAAAAATATCAAACGGCTTCAAGCGCTCACTGCTTTTTCATCTGCCGGCAATTTTATATATGGCAATAATCTTCTATGTATCCAGCCTGCAGAAGGTTTCGCCGCCCTCGATTGGATTTGGTTTCGAAGACAAATTTTATCATTTCGGCGAATACGCCCTGCTTTCCATCTTTCTGTATGTAGCGCTTTTATCTTATCGGAATCAATCAATTCAAAGCAGAATCCATATAATTGCGGCGGTGATTGCCTGCCTGTTTGCGGGCAGCGATGAGCTCCATCAGTATTTCGTGCCGGGACGTGAATCTACTGTCGGAGACCTTGCTGCAGACTGCCTGGGGGCGATTGCAGCGCAGATTGCGATCTGGTATTACCTAAAGATCAGGCGCCAAAAAAGCATTGACTAATATCATCCCCCACGTATCTTACAGGCTTGAACTTATGAATAACAGACCGATAATAGTTTAAAGTGTATCATAAAGTTGGAGAGAATCTTGTTTAACTTTTCCGAGCACAAAAGAGATCATACATGCGGCGAATTGCGGGGCTCCGATGCCGGTTCTACGGTTACCCTTAATGGATGGGTTCACAGACGGCGCGATCATGGCGGATTGATTTTTATCGACCTGCGCGACAGATATGGAATAACTCAACTTGTTTTCAGACCCGAAAAGCTTTCAAATGAACAGATGAAGGAGGCCGGAAAGCTCGGCTATGAATTCGTGATTTCGGCTACCGGAACAGTGGGCAAACGTCCCGAGGGCATGATAAATCCGGATATGCCAACAGGAGAGGTGGAGATTGAAATCGAAAGGATGACCATCTTAAATCCCTCCAAAACACCGCCGTTTGAAATAGAAGAAGAGGTCAAGGCGCTGGAGGATTTACGTCTGACATACCGCTATCTCGATCTTCGCAGGGAGCCATTGCAGAGAAATATCGCTATCAGGCACAGGTTCATTAAGGCAGTCAGGGATTTTCTGGACGGTGAAGGCTTTTACGAAATTGAAACCCCCATGCTCATGAAATCGACACCGGAGGGGGCACGCGATTATATAGTACCATCGCGAATTCATCCGGGAAAATTCTATGCCCTGCCCCAGTCGCCCCAGCTTTTCAAGCAGATTATTATGTGTTCGGGATTTGATAAGTACTTCCAGATTGCCCGATGTCTGCGTGATGAGGAACTCAGATCGGATCGTCAACCGGAGCATACACAGATCGACCTGGAAATGAGTTTCGTTACGCAGGATGATGTTTTCAATGTATCCGAGCAGATGATGGCGTATGCCTTCAAAAAGACACGCGGTATCGACATCAAAACACCATTTCCGATTTACGCTTATGATGATGTGATGGATAAATACGGCAGCGATAAACCGGACTTGCGAAATCCATTGGTAATCGAGAATATTTCGGATTTGGTAAAAGACTCGAAATTCAAGGTCTTTTCGGGTGCGGTGGCATCCGGAGGACAGGTCAGAGGAATAAAGGTTGAAAATGGCGCAGATCTTTCCCGCAAGCAAATTTCTGAGCTTGAGGATTTGGCCAAAAAGCATGGCGCCAAAGGACTTGCGACAATCGCTCTTACTCCGGACGGGATCAAGTCACCAATAGCCAAGTTCTTATCCAAAAATGAGATTGATGATATTTTCTCAAACATAAATATGATTGAGGGCGATATATTTTTGATGGTTGCGGATAAACCCAAAGTGGTTGCCGAAAGCCTGGGCGAGCTTCGCAAACAGCTTGGAAAGCAATTCGAGCTGATTAGAAAGGATGAATGGCAATTCTTGTGGGTCACGAAATTCCCGTTGTTCGAATACAATGAAGAGATGGATCGTTTTGACGCTATGCATAATATCGTAACCTCGCCGGTAGAGGACAACATCCCGCTGCTGGATCAGGGCTTTGGCGCGGAGGAGGATTTTTCCGACCCAAATCATCCCTGGGCAAGGATTTACGCCAATCAATATGATCTCGTTTTAAACGGCGTGGAGATTGCCTCGGGCGGAATTCGTAACCATCGACGTGATATACAGCAGAAAATCCTCAATGTGCTGGGGATGTCGGATGAGCGGGCCGAGAAGGCTTTTGGATTTCTGCTTAATGCTCTGGAGCTGGGTGCGCCTCCGCATGGCGGAATTGCGCCGGGAATCGACAGAATTGTGGCATTATTGTGCGGCACAGAATCTATAAGAGACGTAATCGCATTTCCTAAAACCACTACGGCACAGTCACTTATGGACGGATCGCCATCTGAAGTCAGCGAAGAACAGCTAAAAGAACTCAAAATAAAGCTGGCAATTGACGAAAAAAATAAATGAAACGTTAATGATAGTTAATAGTTATAAACAGGATTGATGATATATTAATAATATATACATTTATAGGTGTATATATTATATTTCGATGAATTTAATTTTTGCAGGATAATATTTGGAAGAGACTACAACCAGAAAACTTATAATAGGTGACACCGATCTCCAGAGGCTTTTTGGCATTGGGGATATACATCTGCGTATTATCGAGGAACAGCTTGGCACAAGACTGATTGCCCGCGGAGATGAGATTATTGTCGAGGGCACCGAGGATCAGATCAATAAGGCGGAAAAGCTGTTTGCCGATTTGAAGGAATATCTTGCCAGAAATTACGAACTTCCGGAAAGCTATGTCTGGTATGCTATCTCGATGTTGAAGGAAAACGGCGAGGGGCCTGCCGAGCAGATGTCGACCGATGCGCTGGTGACCTCGGGTAAGTTCAAGGTGGTACCGCGTACGGTAGGACAGCAAATCTATGTCGATGCTATCAAGAAGAATGATATCGTTGTCGCTATAGGCCCTGCCGGTACCGGCAAAACCTATCTTGCAGTTGCCATGGCTGTTAATGCCTGGCAGAAGAAGATCGTGCAGAGAATAATACTGGTCAGGCCGGCAGTCGAGGCCGGTGAATCCCTGGGATTTCTCCCGGGAGATATCCGGGCCAAGGTAGATCCCTACCTGCGGCCTGTTTATGACGCATTGCACGATATGATGCCGTCTGAAAAAATAAAGAAGCTCCTCGAGCTGGGGGTGATAGAGATAGCTCCCCTGGCATTCATGAGGGGCAGAACGCTCAATTCCGCATTTGTTATTCTGGATGAAGCCCAGAATACGACTACCGCACAGATGAAAATGTTTCTCACCCGTCTGGGAGAAAAATCCAAATCGGTTGTTACGGGCGATGTTACTCAGATCGATCTGCCCAAAAACCGTGTCTCCGGACTGCTTACCGCACAAAAAATCCTCAAGAACATTGACGGCATAAAATTTATATACCTTGATGAGAAGGATGTCGTACGCCACCGTCTCGTGCAAAATATCATCAAGGCCTACGAGAACGCCAAGAGAAAATAAAAGAGGTTTAATAGAGTGTTTCGTCTATTAATACGTTTAAAGCGTATTATAAAAAAGAAGCTGAAGATAGCCGGTGAAATCTATAACGGTAAGAAATCGAAAGACCGCTATCTGTATAAGTCCCTGCTGATACTGATTGTAGGACTTATTATTACGCTGGCCTATCCGCAGCAGCTCGTATATCAGCCGGTCGAGCTTCCCCGGTTGAATGATATCGCCCGCGAGAATATCGTGGCGCCGTTCGATTTTGAGGTCGAACGCTCCGAGGAACAGATCGACAAAGACCGGCAGGATGTGCTCTCGGATTTGCCCCTCATATTAGATTATAATTACAGCCTGTATGAGCAGGTTTACCGCAGCGCAGTATCTTTCTTCAGCGGTCTCAGATCACTGAAAGAGGCAAATTTGTCCAGTGCAAAAGTGGTGGATTCCTTAAAACAGATGAAGCCCGATATCAATATCGCCACATTACGGGATATTGCCAGATACGATAATGTAGATCAGCTTGAAAACCGCATGCTTGAAGCGATTGAGTCGCTGTATAGTATAGGAATATTGCCGGACACAGTTAGTTTGACGGAATTTGATTATGATCGCGCCCAGATAAGAAAGCGTCTGCAGAAATTGAATATCGATATCGACAGCCTCAGGATCATGAATGAAGTCAGGCAGTTGGTAAAACAGCGAGTCTCCTCGGATACAGTAACAGAACTGTCCAGTTCCGAATTTGCCGAATTAACGGCATCATTTGTAGAGCCGAATCTGAAGATAAATATGGCAGCCACCGAGCAATTCAGAGATAACAAGCTGGATGAGATTCCGCTGGTCGAAAGATCTTTCAAGGCGGGCGAGTTGATTGTGGAGCGAAATACCAAAATCGATGCCTGGCATATGGCCGCTCTGGAGGCGATGACCCAAAAACGGATCGAAACCGGTGAGGAGGGCTCGCTCTGGCATTTCG
Source organism: uncultured Ignavibacteria bacterium (assembly GCA_964496505.1). Taxonomy (GTDB): domain Bacteria; phylum Zixibacteria; class MSB-5A5; order JAABVY01; family JAABVY01; genus JAABVY01. The sequence continues at coordinate 11,480 of CAZBZV010000042.1, forward strand.
TTCTGCCTTACATCGGACGGGCGGCCCTGATTATATTCACTTTTGCGGCGTTGGCGGTATTTTTTGCCTTTTTCAAAAACGGCAGGTTTTTCACCAACCAGAAGTTCACGGCGTTGATGCTGATTATGGTACTGGAGATTGTCTTTGTCTACATAATCGACTATACGCTTAATCAATCGATGTACCTGATACCGTTTGCAATCGGCGGGATCCTGCTCACGATTCTGTTCGATCTTGAAACGGGTATAATATCGACTCTGGCGATATCTCTGATAGTGGGTGTGATTCAGAATTTCAACTTCAGCCTGGCACTGATCTCATTTCTGGCGGGAACTACGGCCTCCCTCTCGGTCAAGACGGTACATAAACGATCCGACTTCTACAGGTCGATTCTGTACCTGATGGTGATGTATATTCTGGCGGTTTATCTCATGGAATCGATGAAATTCTCCGATTCCGAGACAATTGTAACAAACATAGCATTTGGCGTGCTGAATGCCATACTCACGCCGATAATCGCCATGGGAATCCTGCCTGTATTCGAATCGCTTTTCAATATCACCACCGACCTCAGGCTTCTGGAGCTTTCGGACATGAATCACCCTCTCCTGAGGCGGCTGGCTCTGGAGGCGCCGGGGACTTACCATCATTCCATTTTGGTGGGCAATTTGTGCGAAAAAGCGGCTGAGGCAATTGGTGCCAATCCACTTCTGGCGAGAGTGGGAACCTACTATCATGATATAGGCAAGATGGAAATCCCGGAATATTTCGTGGAAAATACCAGCGGCTCCAAAAGCAGGCATGATACGATCAGCCCGCATATGAGTGCGCTTATTATAAGTTCGCATGTCAAAAAGGGCCTGGAACTGGCGGAGGAAGAGGATTTGCCCGAAGCGATTATGGCTTTTATAGCGGAGCATCATGGCACATCCTTAATGTCGTTTTTCTATCACAAAGCTACTGAGCTTGCCAAAGAAGACAAGGATAAAGAAGTGCCGGAATTGGAATACCGCTATCCGGGACCCAAGCCTCGTTCCAAGGAGACCGCGATTTTGATGATAGCAGATTCGGTCGAGGCGGCCTCGCGAACTCTGGAAGAGCCGAAACCGGCCAGGATCAGGAGTTTGGTGAGAAAGATTATTCAGGGCAAATTCGAATCGGGCGAACTTTCGGATTCCGAGCTTACAATGCGCGATCTTTCGATCATGGAGGATGCTTTCACCCAGATGCTTCTGGGAATCTTCCATAAACGAGTTGACTATCCCTCGAAGGATGATGACGAGTGAACATAAAAGTTTTCAACACCACCAGACGCAAATATCTTCCTCAAAAAAGCCTTGCGAAAACGGTAAAATATATTTTAGTTTCAGAGGATAAAGATTTTGATGTCAACGTGATTTTAACCGGTTCAAATAAAATACGCGCTTTGAATAAGAAGTTTCGGGGTAAGGATAAGTCCACCGATGTTCTCTCGTTCGTTCCTGAGGATAGTGACGAGCCCCCACCCTTTAAACCTATCGGCGAAATATATATAAGTCTTCCGGACGCTGTCAGGCAGGCCAAAAAGGCCGGACATTCACTGCGAAAAGAGCTTCTGTTTCTGGCAGCCCACGGCGCGCTTCATCTTTGCGGATACACCCATGAAACCGACCCAAAATACAAGAAGATGATGGATAAGACCGAAACTTATCTGGAAAGGTCGGGGATTTAGTATGCCGGTACTTTTGATTGCCCTGGCTGTAATTCTCTTTTATCTGGCATTCAGCGTGAATGTTTTCGGCTTTGGGCTTTTGATGTACGATAATACCTCCGAGGAGGTTTTCAAGGATATATCGGAGCGCAAGAAGCGGCGGCTAAATAAATTCTTCTCGAATATCACCCGCTTCAAATATTTCGTACAGATTTTCAATAATTTCTCGTTGGTGGTAATTGCACTTTTGATCTACAGAGCCACCTGGCATATTTTCCCACATAATGCGGCTGTCAGAGCTATCATTACGATTGCGGCAATTGTGCTTTTATGGCTTATCTTTCTGACCGTTGTGCAATTCTTCTCAAAAAGAGTATCCTCACGCTGGATCGTGAATACTCTGATAAAAAAGCAAACGCTTGTAACGCTTTTGTATACCCTATTCACGCCGTTTATTCTGCTGTTCGTGAAAACGCTGGATATTTATAAGGGCGAAAAGATTCCCGATGACAAAAAAGAGGAACTGGTGGAGCGAGCCATCGAGTCGATGGCTGACGAAGTCGGTATCGAGGAGCCGTTGATGGAAGAAGATGAGAAAGAGATGATCGAGAATATATTCGAACTCGATCAGACTTCCGTTAAAGCTGTCATGGTACCCCGGATAGATATAGTTTCCATGCATACGAAAATGGATCTGGATGAAATAAAGGAGCTAGTTCGCCATTCGGGCCATTCGCGTTTCCCGGTTTACGGCGAGGATGCCGATGATGTGCTCGGATTCTTATACGTCAAGGATTTGTTCTGCCGCGATGCTGTCAAGGACGAAAAGTTCAATATTCGCGAATACATCCGCAAGGCTTATGTTATTCCCGAAACCAAGCGCTTAGACGAGCTTCTGGAGGAGTTGAAGCGCTCACGCACTCATATAGCCCTGGTTGTCGATGAATATGGCGGAACCGCAGGAATTGTGACGATGGAGAATATTATCGAGGTGATAGTGGGCGATATCCAGGATGAGCATGATTATGAGCATCCGGATATAGTGAAGCTGGAATCCGGCGCGGTGCGTGTTAATGCCAATGTCTCGGTCGAGGAGCTGGCCGATTATCTCGATATCGAGCTCGAGGACGAGAGTTTCGAGACCGTGGGGGGGCTTATTTACGATCTGGCCGGGACTCTTCCCAACCCGGGACAGGTACTCACCCATGACGGACTTGAGTTCAAAGTCGAAAAGGTATCCGGCCAGAGGATCGAGACTATAAAAATAAAAATAATTGACCAGCCTGCAAAATCTGAATAGATTACCACACTCGCTTCATAAATAAGAAAAACGGATTATCTAATATAAAGGATGGACTATGACTGATTCATATAGTTCCCATATCGCCGAAAGCGCCAAAATTGGTGAGGATACTAAAATCGGAAAATTTTGTGTAATCGAAGATGATGTCTCGATCGGTATCAACTGCCAGATCGGCCATCATGTGGTTATTCACAGGGAAACCTCAATAGGTGATAATGTGCGTATCGATGATAACACCGTTGTCGGAAAAGAACCGATGCGTGCAGCCAATTCGGCAGTTACCAAAGAGCAAAAGCTGGAAGCTGCTGAAATCGGCGATAACTGCATAATCGGCACAAATGTTGTGATTTACCGTGGATGTACTCTGGGCGAGAAAGTGCTGGCGGCTGATCTGGCCACGATTCGAGAGAATGTCAGCGTTGGAGATTACACGATTATCGGACGTAATGTTGCTATCGAAAATTACTGCAAGATCGGCCAGAGATGCAAGCTTGAAACCGATGTTTACATCACGGCTTATTCCGAGCTGGAGGATTATGTTTTCGTGGCACCCTGCGCGGCTACCTCGAACGACAATTTCGTGGGACGAACAAAGGAACGCTTCAAACATTTCAAGGGCGTTACTATCAAACGCGGAGGACGTGTTGGTGCGAACGCCACGATTCTGCCCGGAAAAGTTATTGGCGAGGACACATTGGTGGCGGCAGGGGCTGTCGTTACCAAAGATACGCCTCCCAGAAAAATCGTTATCGGCTCGCCCGCCAGGGAACTCCGGGATGTCCCCGAAGAGCAGCTACTCGAAAACCAGGATTAGCAAAAACAATCCTGATAGAAGATATATCACCACAAGTTCTGTCAGTTCCTGTCCCCGATGGAATCGGGGATGTGAACTGACAGCTACAAATACAATAAGCAATAAACATTATAATAGCAGGCCGTCAGGTCACAATCCGGTAACGCTTTAAACTATCGCCATTCTCCTGTTTAATTTTGTTGACAAACCAGCGCCGTTTTTTTGATTGGGTGTTATCAGCCCAAAGGGCAAGTTTGATAGATGGTGTCATTCTGAGCAAAGCGAAGAATCTCCAATATTCAAATAAGATTCTTCGGTCGCTTTGCTCACTCAGAATGACAAAATATCGTCTTTTTTTGGTCTTGCCGCCCTAAGGAGGGGAAGATGGGTAAGCTGTATTATAATTATCGAGATATCCTCAAAGCGCCGCGCCTGGCATTAATGGGCAAGAATATTTTCATCATGCTGTTTCATGTCATGCTGGGATATGCGCTTTATCTCGTGCTGACTTACGCCGCTTATCTGATTCAGGGGCTGAGCATAAAACAGGTCTGGCATCTTTATGCGCTTTTCCCATTCGGCAAGCTTGAATTCGAAAACAACTGGGCCAAATGCGTCTGGTATGTAGGCAGCGTTTTCTGGATTGCCATGTTTTTGCGGGGGTCATTGGGAGTTGCCAGATCGGCATTCGAGGAATTGCGGGGGAATTTCTTTTTCTCGATGCGAGACACATTTAAATTCACCAGAAAAAACGGCCGAATTGTCTACCGGTCGATCGTAGCGGTAATCGTGTTCCTGGCATTTCTGGTGCTTCTGGGGGTAATAGTCGGACTGATTGGCAAGATTCCGATCTTCGGTGAATTATTCTACGGCTTCTTCTATGACTTCCCGTTCTTCGTGGTATCGCTTTTTGCAGTTCTCGTTATTTTCCTGCTGTGTACTCTTGTGCTGACAGCGCCGGCGGTGGCCGCGGTTAAAGGCGAGGATACTATGACCACGCTTTTTGATGCTTTCTCGACCATAACTTCGCAGCCCCTGCGCTGGACGCTTTATCTGGCAGGCTCTTATATCCTGGCAAGAGTCACAACTTTCATCTTAGCCTACGCATCCTTCAGGGCTATCCAGTTCACCAACTGGACCACCATGCTGGTTATGGGCGAGAAGCAGGCCAATCTCTTCTCACTGGGGGCACGTGAGGTATTCTCAAATTTCCCCTATATGCATTTCTTTGCCGGACTGCCGTATATCGCCCGCTTGAATCCAGGCGACTTTTTCGATGTTGGCTATGTTAACGATGTCTCCTGGTCGATGTCTGTGGGCGGTGTCTTTATGATGATTTCGCTTATTTTTATCCTGTTCTTCATTATCAGCTACTTCCTGAATACAATGGTATGCGCCCAGGTGATAGCGTTTCTTGATATCAGAAATGCTACCCATAACGAAAAGCTGGCTTTTATTCCTGAGGATGAGCTGGAACAGGAAATGGAAACGGAATTTGACGGCAAAAAGTCGGGTTAGGGAACCCCACCGCACCATATTCTCTCAGGAACACTTCCTATTTCATCTTCTTACGCACTGATTCGAAGACCTGCCTCGCAGTTGGATCGAAGAGTACGAAGCGCACTGTTTTGAGGTTCGCAGGCTGGAATTCGAATACAGCCTTGAGCATCGATTCGGCGCATTGATCCAAACCCAGTCCGCCGACTCCGGTACCGATAGCAGGAAACGAGATCGATTTCAGCTTCAGGCTGTCGGCGACTTTGAGCGATGATGCTGTCGAACTCTTCACTTTTTCCGTCGAAGTTACCAGATCCTGCCCCATACCTGCGGCATGGATGACATATTTTGCCTTTAGTTTTCCTGCGATTGTTGCGACCGCCTCTCCGATTTCAATTGGCCCTTTGCCGACCGCTTCTTTTTCTATCTCCTCCCCGCCCGTTCTCTTAATTGCGCCGGCCACACCGGAACCCATCCAGAGCTGATTATTGGCGGCATTGACTATGGCATCGGTTTCCTGTTCGGTGATATCGCCATTGATAATCTCAATATTCATTTATCCTCCTTTTATGATCAATATCCGGTATTAATGATAAAAACAGGTTTTATCTCAATTTGATCCTGCCAGTGGCAGGTATGGGAAGGCATTGAGGTTGAAATCCGACCTCTGCCCCTCCTCAAGACGCCTGTGTCCTGCGGAGGCAATCATAGCGGCATTATCGGTGCATAAAATAATCGGAGGGTAAAAAACAGACTTTTTCTGTTTCTCTGCATTGAAAATAAGCTTTTCCCGCAGTCTGGAATTGGCCGCCACTCCCCCTGCCAGAACGATTTTGTCGATATTAAGGTTATCTGCCGCCAGCATTGCCTTGGCAACCAGAACATCCACAACCGCCTCCTGAAATGAAGCGCAGATATCGGCCAGATTGTCATGCACAAAGTCACGGCCCTTTTCCTTCACATACAGAACCACCGCCGTCTTAAGCCCGGAAAAAGAGAATTCATAGGATTTGTCTTTGATAAAGGCCCGCGGGAATTTATGGAAATTCGGATTACCCGCCTTGGCCAGATCGTCGATGATCTTACCGCCGGGATATCCCAACCCCAAAAGCTTCGAGACCTTATCGTAGGCCTCGCCTGCGGCATCATCACGGGTCTGCCCCAGAATTTTATAATCGAGGTAATCGCGCACATGTACCAGCATTGTGTGCCCGCCGGAGACGATCAGGGCCACAAAGGGCGGCTTGAGTTTGGGCGTTGCCAGATAATTTGAGAAGATATGCCCTTCCAGGTGATTTATACCGATAAGCGGAAGACCGCTGGAATAGGAAAGCGCCTTGGCAAAATTTACTCCTACCAGAAGCGATCCCACCAGCCCCGGTCCCATGGTCACCGCGATGCCATCCATATCGGTAAGAGTCATGCCCGCCTCGCTCATCGCCTGTTCATAGAGCGGGGGAAGCTTATTAAGCTGCTGACGGGAGGCAATCTCCGGGACGATTCCGCCGAATCTGGCATGATCGACCTGCGAATATACCAGATTCACGACATCGTTCTTCATTCCCTCGACAACTGCTACCGAGGTTTCATCACAGGATGTTTCTATTCCGAGTATTCTCACGGCTGATAGGCGTTGACTGAGATGGATTGCGGTTCGGTTCGCACCAGACGATAGCCCTGAGGAATCACGATTTTGGGAAGCACTGTGGTACTGCCGGCTTCGATTGTGCGGAAATTTATTGATGCCGAGAACGCGCCCTGATCCAGAGTATCCAGCTGCTCCTGCGGCCCTTCAATAACAACATAGAGCGATTCCGGCTCAAAAGAGGCGGAATCGAAAAGATTGGAGTTATAAGTTTCGATTGCTATCGGCCCGAACTTTTTCTCTGTCAGGGGGACGATATCCTGATGTATCCGGACTTCATCTGTTTCCAGCGAGAGAAACATTGTATCGGCTGCCACCAGACTTATATCCTCGTCAATATCTTTTTTGACATCCTCGAACACTATATCCTCGGTGGAAATCGATTTTAGCGATCTAATAAACCGCGACGGCCCGCTAACCTCAATACTGTCCGGCGACACTGTCATCTCGCCCAGTTTGGTGTAACCCAGCGCAGGTTTGACTGATATTTCAGGATCAACCGGTACACGTTTGCTGTTCATTCTCTCGAATTTCAGCGAGAGAGTTTGGGGATTATCCACTGCTTTCACGCTGGCGCGGATATTATCGTCGAACATAAGGTCGACCGGCGTAAGCTCGATTCGATAGATTCCCCTCTCAAAATTAGAGGCGTCATAGGTCAGTGAAGGATTTTTGAAAATGAATGCCAAAAGCTGCTTTCCGGTACCCTCGACCTTGACCTTGACTTTATCGGGAGGCGGTGTAGTGAGAATCAATTCCTCCGAGATATCATTCAGTTTGAAATTGACCTCGAATTCATGCTCATAGGTCTTATTGGTAACGACATTGAACCAGAACAACAGCGCCAGGATAAGCGCCACGATCTTTAGAGTCAGATTTTTCGTCAGAAATTCCACTTATCTTTCCTGTTGAAAGCTCTTAATTTATATTGCCGTCACCCCTCTGTCAAATATAAAGCAAATTTGAATAGAACGTTTATATATCTTCTCCGCGAACAGGATTATTCCAGTAATATCTGGTTACACCCCTGGCGGTGGCCATCCAGAGATAATCGCCGTCAAGAACCAGATCGTAAACCAGATTGTCGATCAGGCCTTCCTCGGTCGTAAAATGCTTCCAGTAATGCTTCATTCGATCGTAGCGATAAACGCCATAATCGGTGGCGACCCAGAGATATCTTTCGGTCACCAAGAGCCGGTTGGGATTATAGCCGTCCAGGGCTGCCTCGATATAAAACCGTTCCTGCTCAACGAACTTATCGCTCATCCAGACAATCGCATCCTCGGTGGCAAACCAGAGACCGTCACGGGTATCCGCCTCGACGTCAAAGGTAATACTCAGAAGCACCCCGCCGGCGGTCGAATAGCGGTAAAATCTGTTCGTCCTGGAATCGTAACGCACTGTGCCATAATCGGAACCGATCCAGAGATCGTCCTTATAGGCCAGCATATCGAAAATCGCGGCCGTGGCAATCATCTGCCCGCCCATAAATTGTATCGAATCGCCCTTGATATCCATAACATATAGGCCGTTATCGGTACCGATAAAGAGATCATTGCCATCCTGTTCCAACGAGAGAATCAGGTCTGTGGCGAAACTATTGGGTTGATAATAGGACTTGAATCCCGAGCCGTCATGATCCATCCTCACAAGGCCAAAATCGGTGGCCATAAATATATACTTTTTGGTATCCTCTATATCGTTAATTTTATCCGATACGAAGCGGTCATTATAACGCGATTCATAGTACTTCCATTCATCCTCTTTGCTCTCCCAGACAGTCAGGGCGTTTTCGCTGCCAAACTCGTTACGGCCGCCGAAATAGAAAGTCTCTCCCCTCTTCAGCATAGTATGAATACTGCTGCTGAAAAGGCCATACTCGAACAGATCGATCTCGATACCATAGCTTTCGATCCGTCCCGCTCCCAGCCCCCATGTACCCAGCCAGATATCCCCGCTCTGTCCGCGCGCGGCTGAGACAACAGGATAATCCCGCAGCTCCTCATCCTGAATAATATTGGGAGACATAGCATGATACCCGGTTGGAGGAATATATTTTTGGAAATTGGAAATCAGTGACATATTGTCATCCACAAGATGGCCTGGAAAGACATTGGCCCGCGACCACTCCTGAAACACCGTTTCATACATGAATATGCCGCTGGGGGTATTGACATAAACACGGGAATCGTCCGGTTCAACGGCGAGCAAACGAATATTCTGATCCGGAAGCCCGTCGGACTCTGTCATCGGATCGAGCCATTGCCTGAAATCGATATCGTAGACCATAATACCCTCGGTTGTACCGAAATAGATATTATTGAATCCGGATGCAACCGAGCGCACATAACGCATATTGGTGTAGCTGACCCAGTCCTCGGGATAATAGCCACGGGTATTCTGAGCATAAGTATCGGCCTGCACTAAAAGAATCGTCATGAGAAGCAGGGCTGGCAGAATCACAAATTTATTAAGGGCAAAGCTGCGGTGGATCTTATTCACGTGCTCTTGTATTATCCTTTCTGATCAAGAAAATTGTAAACCGCACCGGCAAGCACTGCGCTGCCGATTTTCATCGCCTCTTCATCGACATTAAACATATTGCTATGCCATTGGTGCACGGCGCCCACATCCCGATTCCGGACTCCCAGGCGAAACATGGCGCCCTGAGCATATTTCAAATAACGGGCGAAATCCTCACCCCCCAGCTCCGGATTGGCAAGATATGTTACACTATTTTTACCATACAACTCATGTGCGGTTTCAATTATGAAGCGATTCGCCATAGGATTATTTTTTAGGGCGGGATAATTGGCAACGTATTCCAGGTTATATTTTGCGCCGTTGGCATTGGTTATCCCGGTGACGATTTTTTCGAGACTTTTCTTGACGATCTTTATCGATTTTGAATCGGCTCCTCGAATAGTACCCTCCAGCGACACCTCACCAGCGATAATATTGCGTGCGCTTCCGCCCCTGATAGTCCCAAAAGTCAGCACCGCCCGGCTGTTTGGATTAACACGTCTGGCAACAATCGATTGGGCTGCATTTATTATCTGCGAGGCTATTACGATGCTATCAACGGCATCATGGGGACGAGCGCCATGGCCGCCCAGGCCGTGAATGGTGAGGTTGAAATCCAGAACTTCGGACATCATAACACCGTCACGAACACCGATCCTGCCGGAAGGGATTATCGGATCGTTGTGCAATCCGAAGATCATTTTCACAGGCGGATTTTTCATCACTCCGGACTTAATCATCTCAATCGCCCCGCCCGGCGGAACCTCTTCCGCAGGCTGAAATATAAAGCGAACAGCGCCGTTTAGATCGGCTTTTATATCTCTCAGAATCATGGCCGCGCCCAGTACCATAGCCATGTGCATATCATGCCCGCAGGCATGCATTCTACCCTCGTTTTTCGATTTGAAGGGCAAATCGGTTTTTTCATGTATGGGCAGGGCGTCTATATCTGACCTGAGAGCGCAGACAGGTTTTTCCTTCTTCCCCTTGAGCACAGCCATAACACCGGTCTTTGCCATTGAGGTTGATTTAAGCTTAAGGCGACTCAACTCGGATTTTATTCTTTTAGAGGTTTCTACTTCCTCGAAGGCTGTTTCCGGATGGGCATGAAAATAGCGGCGCAATTCAACCATTCGACCGTGATATTTCTCAGCTAACTCTTTAATCCTGTCCAACATAACTGCAAATCTCTTTTTTATCTACGGTGATCACGTCCCTGAAGACCTTTACCCGGCTTCTGCCTGCTGTCATAATTGCGACGCATTTTATTGACCAGTATATGGGCGATTCTTAAGGGCTCCGGCAGACGGTATCCTCGGGTAGTGGCGGTCACGACATCCGCAGCCGTTTCATTATCTATCTTGTGACCAGCAGAAACGAATAGCGGCTTTACACCGACTCTGGTTCGCACCGCATAGCCCACAATATCCTCATCCTCGGCCTCGAGCGGGGTACGCGCTCCAAGCTCATCATCGAGTGTCATAAAGTTTCCAATCAGCTTCTTCTTGGCGCAGCCGATAGTGGGCATATCGAGCATGACTCCGAAATGCGAGGCCAACCCGATTCTTTTTGGATGGGCGATACCGTTGGCATCGAACATAACTACATCCGGCACAGATTCCAGCCGCTCAAGCGCCTTGGCCAGCACCGGGCCCTCGCGAAAGTATAAAAAACCCGGCACATAGGGGAAATTGACGTACGATTGTGCCCGAACCTTTTCCAGCGGAACCAGCTCAGGGAACTTCATCACGACTACGCTGGCAAACACCGCGTCATCCCTTTTGGAATAAGCCACATCAGCGCCCGCAATCGTTTCGAATTCCTTATCCGGCTTGTGAACCTCAACCAGATCAACCAGTTCCTCCTGTATTTTTGCCGCTTCCTTGAGATCAGTGGTCCATTGATGTATTCGAGCAAATTTCATATCATCCCCTTTAAGGCTAAAATTGCCAACAGCCTATTTTAGCATTTAATTTAGATAACACCTGAGCCTGCTGGATGTTCAAACCTTCCTTTTTATATCGACAGATCAATATTATATACATTGAACCCGGAATTCAACAAAAGATTTTGAAAGGCAGAATGATTCTATTGTGATAAAAGATAGGGAAATATTTTAGCCGGCTTTTACTGGGGAAGCTCGGACATTTTCTCCGAGGTCTTGTGGAAAAAGTAGTCGAAGAGATGCGATTCGAGGATATTGAATGCATGATATGAGCTGGATGAGACATTCAGGGTGCCGATCTTCTTACTGCCGTGAGTAAGCGGAATTATCGCCAGGCTTCTGGAATCCTCGTCGATCAGTATTTTTTTCTCGAGCTCTATCGCCTCAATAGCCTCGGAATAATCGCGAACATAGATATGACCGCTGTCCAGCACCTTTTTCATCAGAGTTTTATCTGCTACAACATTCAGATGAACGCCGTTTTTGAATTCGTTTTTGATCTGAATATGCATGATGCTCATCATCTCGTTTTCCTCGTCATAGAGAGCCAGCGAGGCTCTGTTTATGGCAAAGAATTTATCGAGCTTGGAACAAAGCTTCATGAAAAGCTCATATTGCGTATACGAACTGTTTATGACCTTTTTCAGGCTCCGGAAGACAGAATTCTGCGCCTCAGCCGAGTCTGCACTTTTTACCCTGGGCTTGTCAATGGTGGGATAATCTATTTCCGCGGTACAGGCTGAATCGCCGTTAATCCATTCAATCTCAGACATACTGCACCTCCGGGTATTTTTCCGACAACCAGCTCAGAATGCCAAGTTTGTCAACGAATGTAAAGCGGTCGGATTTCTTGAATTCCATATCCAGAGGATAGGAAGAGGTCAGGATAAGTTGAACTTCGGGATATGAATCTCCGAGTTTTTTCAGGGCTTCTTTGCCATCGCATTCGGGCATGAAATAATCACAGATTATCATCTCGTATTTCTCTTTCTCGAGCAATTCCAGGGCAATATCGACAGTCTGTGAGATCTGGCAGTCGAAACCAAGTTTTCCCAGCGCCAGACGCATTGACTTCAAAAAGCTGAGATTGTCGTCAATAACCAGGATTCTTTTTTTCTTTTTTACGATAGGCATAATACCCTTATTACTGCAATTTGCATGCCGGGAAGAAAGAGATTCCCGATATCTTACAATCTATTGTCAATCATTCAATTACAGATTACTAACAAATCTCCCGACGACTAATCTGTTCCAAATTTAAACCAACGCTGTTTCATCCGTGATTAAATCATACCGGTTGTGAAACAGAGGATTCCGGCTTGAGATCATATTTTTTGACTTTGCGCCATAATGTCGTTCTGCCGATTCCAAGTTCTTTGGATGTTTTGGAATAATTCCAGTTATTCGAAATCAGTGCGCGCCTGATATGTTCGCGCTGTGTATCCTCCAGGGTATTCGATTCTGCCGGTCTTCGGAATTGCAGTCGACGCGAATGACTGAGGACGTTGGGTGCAAAGAAGATATCATCCTTTTCCAGCACATCTCGTCCGGTAAGAGCCACGGCACGCTTAATAGTATTTTTCAATTCTCTGACATTCCCCGGCCAACTATAATTCAAAAGAGCATTGACCGCAGAAGATTCCATCTTAAGGCCGGGCTTGCCCAGCTCTTCGCTGTATTTGCGCAGAAAATGCTCCGCCATGGGCATGATATCTTCGCATCTCTCGGAGAGCGGGGGGATATGTATGCGGATGACATCAAGACGATAATATAAATCTTCGCGGAATGTTCCGGCCTTGACCATTTCCGATAGATCTCGATTAGTAGCGGCCAAAATGCGCACATCGATTTCCGTTTCAACATTCGATCCTACCGGTCTGAGCGCTCTTTCTTCCAGGACACGCAGAATCTTGGCCTGAAGTTTCAGAGGCATTTCACCGATTTCATCCAGAAGAAGCGTTCCGCCCGAGGCCTCCTCCAGAAGGCCTTTCTTGGCACAGGAGGCTCCCGTAAAAGCGCCTTTGGCATGACCAAAAAGCTCGCTTTCCAGAAGCTGCTCCGGCATTGCCGAACAGTTTATGGCAAAAAATCTGTCATCTCTGCGGGAGGACAGGCTGTGAATTACCTTGGCGATAACTTCTTTACCGGTGCCGGAATCACCGCTGATCAAAACTGTCAGGTTCTGAGGTGCAATCTTTCTGACCAGATCCATCACAGCACCCATCTGCGGGGACTGAGCAATCACATTATCCTCGGAAAAATCTTTGCGTAGAGCCTCCCTCAGGTATTTGACTTCTGATATCAGTTTCCGTCTTTCCAGAGCCTTTTCGACAACGACAAGAAGCTGCTCGTTTTTAAACGGCTTGGTAACATAATCGAAAGCTCCGGATTTCATTGCCTCCACCGCGCCGCCTATCGAACCGAAAGCGGTCAGTATTATGACTTCAATATCCGGGTATGAAGTTTTGATTCGACGCAGAAGTTCGAGACCGTTCATCTCCTTCATGCGGAGATCGCTGATTACCATATCAAAATGCTCGTTTTCGAGTATGGAAAGCGCCTGATTAGCGGAATCGGCCGTTTCAACCGAATAACCGTGCCGTGCCAGCAGAATATTGAGAGATTGTCTCAATGCGATTTCGTCGTCAACAATTAGGATCTTTTCCATGGTGTGCAATCAAACTCCTTTTATAATTAATTATTTTTTTCGGGGGAAAATCATGGCAACCCGTGTCCCGTTTCCTTCCGAGCTCTCGATTCGCAAGCAGCCCTCGTGAGCGATACAAATCTTCTCGGCAATCGATAAACCCAGACCGGATCCACCTTCCTTGGTGGAGAAGAATGGCTCTTTTACCTTCCTTAGCAACTCCGGCCTGATTCCAGGTCCATTATTTTTGACATTGATTGTTATATTCTGATCATCCCGGCTAACTCCGATTTCCACAGAACCATCGTCCGATTCAAATGCCTCGAAAGCGTTCTCCAGAATCTGATTCAGTCCTTCAGTTATCTGGTTTCGGTCGGCCATGATTTTGGAATCGGCCAGTCCGTCTGAGAATCTGTAGCTGATTCGAGACTTATCGTATCCCTTGTCCGAGATAATATCTTTAATGTTTTCTATTAACTTCGAGGCATATATTGTCTCACTTTCATGCATGCCGGCATGAGCATAGTGCGAATATTTGCAGAGCATATATTCGATCCGCTCGGCTTCGCGATTGATGAACTCAACCAGCATGCGGTCATCATCATCGAACTGGCATCCCTGCTTGGCCTCCATCTGTGATGCCGAGATCAATATCGTGGCCAGGGGATTTCGCACCTGATGTATCAGGCTCGAAATGAAGCTGTCTCTTTTGAGATCTACCGCTTTATCTTCGGGTTTCCCGGCCTTTTCCAAAGCATTGCGGAGCTTCTCGGTCTCGGCATGGGAGTTTGAAGTGCTTCCGGGCATAATTGCCAGAGCCAGATTGAGGCGACCTCTTTTTCCGTTTTTGTCCCTTACTATCGCGAAAATCTCAAGCCCGTCATCATGGATATCCATTACAAATCCGGAGTTTTTGAGCCGAGAATCGAATCCGGACAAATTGGCGAATTCCGGCAGATTGTTGCCAAATTCACATTCGGGTCGAAGCAGTGCAAAGGCTGTATGAAACTCGGTGTATTCGTCAACGCATCTGCAAAGAGCTGAGATTAGGTCTCGAATCTCCAATCTCGCACAGAAAAAGCTAAACGCTTCCAAAAATCCGCTCTCATGGTAATCCAGAAGGGGCGGGTTGATTCTTCCGCCGGATACCGCAGAAATATGGTCAATTACAGCCATGCTCAAGGCCTTTACTCTATTATGTTTCTTTTTTTAAACTGCCTGTTTTTTTGTGAAACTATCTTTTCTATCGGTAAATTTCGCAAAACTTTAACAATCCAATAGTAGTTTTCTCACTTTATCTTACTAAATCACTTTGGGTTGATATATACTGGACTGAGGCAGCAATCTTGTTTTTGTTGGAGATGGGCTGTGGCGGCTTTCTCAAAAAGCAATTCTGCGATCTTAAATGAAACAGTAAAGATTAATAACCTTATAATTTGAATATTGAATGAGTCAAAAAGAATTATATATTGTAGAAGATGGAAATCCAGTATCGGAAGGGATTGGGATCATAGATAAGCTTCACAACAAAGGTTCCGAGCGCAAGACGGATAAGGGCCAGAAAGTATGGATTCTCTTCACTTCTGCCGGAGCCGGACACAAGGCCGCCACCAACTCTCTTAAAATTGCATGGTCGCAGTTGTATCCGGAGGATGAGGTTGTTACGGAGGACATTCTGGATTATACCCCGGCCATATTCAGATTTATTTACTCGAAGGGGTACCTCCTGATGGCCAGCCGCCTGCCTATTTTATGGCGCATTGCTTTCTACCGGGGTGAGGATTTGCATAAATTCAAACCGCCCGGAAAACTGAGCTGGTTTTTCAGGAAATTGATAATGGGTAAGTTTATCCGCAGCTTAAAGAAGAAAAAACCGGATATTATCGTTTCCACTCATTTCATGCCCTCTGATGCGGTATATCTGCTGAACCGGGAGATGAATCCACCGGCCAAATTCGCCATAATCGTTACCGACTACGGCATCCATACCGCCTGGCTGACCCCCAATGCTGACAGGTTTTATGTACCAACTGAGGCAATTAAATCGGAACTTCTTACATTAAAAGACTATCTAAATATTGAAAGTGAAAATATTAAGGTTACCGGAATCCCTATTCACCCCAAGTATATTGAAATTGACGATAAGAACGCTTTGAGACGAAAATATAATCTCGATCCGGATATCTTTACAATTCTCCTGTTTCGTGATGTTTTTACAAAAGGCAATTTTGAATATTTCGTCAAGTATCTGTCGATGGTTTCCCATCCGATCCAGCTTATTATGCTGGCGGGAAAGGAATGGCCGATTCCGGACAGAATAAAACGGAAATTCGCAGAAAACAATATTTCTTACAGGATTTTCGGTTATATTGACTTTATGGAGGAGCTTATGGCTCTGGCAGATATAGTTATTACCAAATCGGGAGGATTGACGACATCCGAATGTTTGGCTGTGGGAACTCCTATCGGTATTTACAAGCCCTATGCCGGTCAGGAGGAGCGTAATGCTGAATATATGATGGAAAAAAGTGCCGGTATCAAACTGAACCAGCTTGCCGGATTGCCTTATACAATTACACAATTGATTGAAAATCCGGAAAAACTCAAAAATCTTTCGCAGGGTGCAAAAAGCATATCCAGGCCGAATGCGGCTTATGATATAGTAAATGATCTGAAAAAGATAGGAGAGGGCAGTGGTGACAAAGATTAAGGATCAGGTTAAGGAGACCATTCAATGGTCAAGGGAGATCCAGAAACGGCTTAAGGGTTCCAAAAGCCAGGAGCAGCAAGATCTAAATGTGCACCATATCTTAGAGGAGCTTTTCAAGCAGGTAGACCGTAATAAGGATGAGTATGTCTGCAAAATCGATACCTGCAAAGAGAAGTATATCTCAGATTCGGAGACTATCAAGATGGCTCTGACCAAACTGCTGACATCTCATGAACACGAGGACAGCATTCCGCGAGAAAAGGCGCTCAGGCTGCAGGAATTGTTGCGGTGCGCTTCCCATAGCGAAAATGGCGGCAGAGATGAGATGACTAAGCTTAAAGAGCGGGAGAATTCTCTCGCGGCTCTTGAAAAAGAGGTTATCGGGATTTTATCCCGTCGGTTCAAAAAGTAGTTAATGTATTCCCTTGTCTGAACGCCAGAAATGGTCAATCAGATTAATCCCGCCTTCCAGACTAAGACTGTTTCGCAATGCCCCGCTTATAAAATTCTTGGCAAGATTCAATGATTCCTCAACATCGTAGCCGCGCGCCAGAAATGCCGCTACGGCCGAGGCAAAGGTACAACCGGAGCCGTGATTATTGACGCCTTCCACTTTTTCGGATTTAAGTTCATTGACAGCAATTGTTTTGCCGCCGTAGATATCTATCGCGGCGTCCTCCAGATGACCGCCCTTGAGCACAAACACCGAGCCGGGGTAGCGCTTGTTCAGGTCTTCAAGCGCCTTGGCCATTTGCTCTCGATTGCTTATCTTTATCCCTGTTAGAAATTCCGCCTCGGGGATATTCGGGGTTATCACTTTGGCCAGCGGGAAGAGCTCCTTTGTCAGCGCCTCAATCCCTTCATCTTCGATCAATCGTGAGCCGGAAGTAGCGGCGAATACCGGATCGATTATGAAGTTTTCGATTTCATACTTTCGCATCGACTCCGCCACTTGCTTTATTATCTCTCGAGAAAAAAGCATCCCGGTTTTAACGGCAGCGACCTTGAAGCCTTCAAAAACCGCTTCGATCTGATCCTTGACTATCTCGGTTTCGATCGGCTGAATCGAACGCACACCCTCGAGATTCTGGGCGGTTATGGAGGTGATTGCCGAGGTGCCGAATGTGCCCAATGAGGCAAATGTCTTCAGGTCGGCCTGTATACCTGCGCCGCCCCCGGAATCCGAGCCCGCAATTGTAAGGACTACCGGTAATATATTTTTCATGATCAATGCTCCTTGAACTGATCCCATCCGCTAAGCTTCAGGATCGATTTTTCGCCCTCCTTATTAACAATATAAACATCCTCGCCCTTTATCATCTCCCCCACATCATATAATTGATGGCCGAGGTCATTCAAAGTCCCTTTCAACTTTGCAAAATTCTCCTGAGATACGGTTAAAAGCAGGCAATAGTCCTCACCAACTCCGATCGCAGTCTTAAGATAGTCGGGTTTGAACTCTGCGATATACCTGTTGAACTCATCCGAATGCGGAAATCTTTCTTCATGCAATACCGCTCCCAGTTTGGAGGCCCTGCAAATATGCCTGATATCGGAGGCCAGGCCGTCAGAGATATCCATCATCGAATTAGCCAGACTCGAACGCGAGATAGCCCGCCCCTGCTCGATATGCGGAATCGGAGTGAAATGCTGTGTTGTCAATTGCGGAAAATTATGCATCTCCTCGCGATGATTTAAGATCAAATCCAGCCCGGCGGCTGAATCGCCCAGGTAATCGGTAACACAGATCATATCTTCCGCTTTTGCTCCGGAGCGGTACAGAACCAACTCTTCATCGATTTCACCGGTCAGGGCTATATTTATCACCAAGTCCTTAAGCGAGGTTGTGGTATCGCCGCCGGTGATGTTTACATCGAATTTTTTGGCCAGATCTTTCATGCCCTTATATATTTCCAGCAAATCCTCGAGCGATAGATTTTCCGGGACCGCAATTGATACAAATGCCTCTTTTGGAATACCACCTGATGCGGCAATGTCGGATAGATTGGCGGCCAGCGCTTTATAACCGATCTGGAATGGAGTCATAATGTCACGCAGGAAATGCACGCGCTCCAGAAGCATATCTGTCGTCAAAAGAACCGACTTGCCCTCTTCCACCTTGAAAAGCGCGCAATCATCGCCAATTCCCACCAGGCCGAGATATTTGCGGATCAGGGCGTCATCTTTAATCCTGTCGATAAAGCCGAACTCGCCGATATCCTTTAATTTCATTTTAAATCCTTCCTGGCACGCTCGATTTCAGATTTGATCTCCGATGCCGCCTGTTGCGGATCAATGGCTGATACAATTGCTGAAACGACTGCAACCCCATCAGCCCCGGCTGTGATGACATCATAAGCATTGGAAGATCCCAGCCCGCCAATCCCAACCATTGGTATTTTAACCGATTTGCGGATTTTCCGCAATCCCTCAATTCCGATTCCGGTCTCGAGCTCAGGCTTGGTGGGAGTGGTGAAAACCGGAGATATACCCAGATAATTCGCACCGTCCTTCTCAGCATCGACAGCCTCTGTTTCATTGAAAGCGGAAACTCCGATTATCTTATCCGGTCCGAGTAATTTTCGTGCATATTCTATGGGAAGGTCGTCCTGTCCCAGATGAACACCGTCGGCATCGACAGCCTGAGCGATATCGAGGCGGTCGTTTATAATAAACAGCACGTTTTTCTCAAGGCAGTATTCTCTGACCTTGAGCGCCTCATCCAGAAATTCCCGCGTAGTGGAATGTTTCTCACGGAGCTGCACAACAGTTACTCCGCCCTTTATCGCTGCCTCTATCACTTCCATATTAGTACGGCCTTTGGAAAGACCACGGTCTGTTACCAGATAGAGGCTGTAATCAGCTTTCATGCAAGACCTCCAGCTTTAAGCCGGTTTTCAGGTCTTCGGTACCGATCTCATAGAGCGAATCAATTAATCCCACACGAAATGATCCGGGGCTCGTGTGCTTCATTGCCGACCATTGGCCGGCCAAACCGTAATAGCCCAGCGCAAATGCTCCCGCTTCAACATATTTTTTATTCACGGCCGCAAAAGCAGCTATGGCGGTAGTGGCGGCACAACCGCTGCCGGTAACCTTGCCCATTAACTCATGGCCGTTGTTCACCCGAAATACGGTATTGCCGTCAGTAACCAGGTCTCTCTGTCCGGTGATAGCGATGACAGTATTGAGCTCCAGGGACAATTCAACCGCCGCCTGTGCTGCATCCTCAACCGAATGAATCGAATCTACACCTTTGGTCCTGGAATCCTCACCGGAAAGTGAGAGCACTTCAGAGGCATTACCCCGGATAATCGCAATATCCAATTCATCTATCAGATTCTTTGCTGTTTCAGTTCTCAAACTGGTTGCACCTGATCCTACCGGATCGAGTATGACGGGTACGCCGTTTTTATTGGCGGCATGTCCCGCCCTGAACATTGCGCGAATCCATGGATCGGAAAGGGTACCGATATTGATAACCAGCGCGCCTGCAATGGAGGCCATCTCCTCCACCTCATTTTCCGCATGCGCCATTACCGGCAGGGCGCCCATTGCTATTAATGAATTAGCGGTGAAGTTCATCACTACATAATTGGTGATATTATGTATAAGCGGCTTTTTTTCGCGAAGCTCTTTTAAATTCTCTGCTGCATCATTACTAACATCAATCATCATTCCTCCTAAAATAAAAAAAACGCCGCCTTCAAACAGGCAGGCGGCCAATACTTATTTCCCTACGCCGGCATTACCCGTATCAGGTACAATGGGTTTGATCTCAGGCCTTTTGGCCACCCCAAATCCGATATTTTCAAACTCCCGTATAATCTGTGTTCTGGAGGATGTAATGTCAAGGTGAAAATGGATAAATCCGGTTCGGCTTCAGTTCAGCCTCTATTCCGGGCTGCAACCATGGTACCCTGAAAGGCCGCCACATGCTTCTCCATGCCATCCTTAACAGAATAAGCTTCTCCTCGGCAGACATAAAGCTTTCTGCCCGGCTTGATTACCTGGCCTTTGGCGATAAGCTTCTCACCATCCGCAGGCGAAAGCAGGTTGATCTTATATTCCGCACTCAGGACTTCATTATCGGGCGGCATAAGGCTTAAAGCAGCATATCCGCAGGCCGAATCTATGACCGCGGTAATCACTCCGGCATGAAGGTAGCCGTGCTGCTGGGTTAGATCCTCGCGCTTTGGAAGTTCAATCACGACCTCACCGGGCGCAATCGATACCAGCATAGCGCCAAAGGTCTGCATCAGTCTCTGCTTCTCAAAACTCTCACGGATCGCTTTTTCATATTCAGGATTTTGCGGATTAAACTCGGGCATTTTTCAACTCAACTTCTCAAATATCAGGCTCAGTTCCTTAACAGTTGCCAGATGGAAATCATCATGTTCCGCCACAAACAGGCACAAATCGACCAGCCGCATCGGCTTATCAAGGCGCGGATGCAGCGAGGCTTTGGCAAAGTCTGCTTCCTGCAAAGTCTCTAATTTGGCGATAAGCTTGCCTCTAAGCTCCCGGAATCTTTGCAGGAGATCGGCAATATTTGAGTCGTTATGTTTTGCCTCGAAGGTTCCAGTGTTACTCAAGTCAGCCTCCCTCATAACCTCCAAACCGGAGCAGATATCCTCAATACGGCCATACCACAAAGGCTCCAGGTCGCCCAGATGACCGGCATTTTCCTGAATCGACCAGCGTCCCTCATGGCTGAGTTTTAGTATTGCCGGTGAGATTGCGCCGATCTGTTCTTCAAGTCGGGCAGGTGTTCCGCGCAGGCGGGCCATGATCTCAGGATAAAGCTGATGCGGAAATTCAAAATTGAATTTTCTTTCGAACCAGGGAATACATGCCATATATATACCTCATTTAGGGGATATAATAAGCATCACGATGCATCAGCGTCAACAAGAAGAAAAAAAATAAGCCCTGCCTGATCACTCAGACAGGGCCTCCCTCCCCCCTCGGGGGATATTAAGACATTAGCATTGGAGGTGTATACTGCTAATTACTTAAACGAGTCAAAATTCTTCTGATAATTCTTGCGAATAAACGTCGGCACTTCGGGATTTTCCACTGTCAGCGGCTCCTGCATGCCGGCCTCTACCGGCTCCTCGATTTCCTCTTCATCGATCTCTTCTCTTTCGATTCGAGACCTTGGCTGACGGGGAGCATTCTGCTGGCTGAACAAATCAACCACACGGGTATCGAATTCGGTTTCCGATTTCTGCTTGCCGAATCCGGTGGCGATTACGGTAACCCTAATTTCGCCCTTGATCTCGGGATCGATTACAGCACCGAAAATAATATTGGCATCCGAACCGGCCGCTTCCGAGATAATCGATGTCGCGGCATTGACCTCATGCAGGGTCATATCCGATCCGCCGCAGATGTTGATCAGCACCCCGCGAGCGCCGGTTATTGAAACATCTTCCAGAAGCGGTGAGCTGATGGCCTGATGCGCCGCCTCCTGTGCACGATCCTCGCCCGAGCAGGTTCCGGTACCCATCAGGGCGTCACCCATTTCCTTCATAACCGTCTTGACATCGGCAAAATCGCAGTTAATCAGGCCGCGTACAGTAATCAGGTCGGAGATACCGCGGGTGGCATGCAAAAGCACCTCGTCGGCCATAAGGAACGCATCGGTCAGAAGCGTATCCTTGTCGGCGATATCTATCAGACGCTGATTGGGAATCACTATCAATGTATCCACGTGGGACTTAAGTTCATGAATCCCGCCCAGAGCGCGGTTCATACGTTTGCGTCCCTCGAACTCGAATGGCCTGGTAACCGTAGCCACTGTCAGAGCGCCCATCTCTTTGGCAATTTGGGCCACAACCGGCGCTGCACCTGTGCCGGTACCGCCGCCCATACCGGCGGTCACGAAAACCATATCCGCGCCCTCGAGAGCTTCGGCAACTTTATCGCGATCTTCCTCGATTGCCTTCCGTCCGGTCTCCGGATCGGCTCCGGCGCCAAGTCCGCGGGTTATCTTGGTTCCGATTTGAATCTTTACCCCGGCCTTACTGCCATCCAAAGCCTGCATATCGGTGTTGATGGATACGAAGTCGACATTGGTCAACCCGGATTCGATCATGCGGTTGACCGCATTGCCTCCGGA
The DNA here is from genome assembly GCA_964496505.1 of uncultured Ignavibacteria bacterium. GTDB lineage: Bacteria > Zixibacteria > MSB-5A5 > JAABVY01 > JAABVY01 > JAABVY01. Next base: position 34,357 of record CAZBZV010000042.1, read on the forward strand.
GCCACCCACGCCAATGACTTTTATCCTGGCATTGTTGCCCTCATCTGGAACAAGCTCTATCATCTCTTCCTCCTCTTATCTTATATATTGAAAATGGCACTTATTACGTCTTCAACCTTGTGAACCATGCGCATGAATATGTTGCGCTTTTCCTCATGATCCACAGGATGTCTCAGGCTGTAAGCCAGAAGACCGATTGCAGCCGAGTACTCCGGCTTGCCGTAGAATTCCTCCGGCAAATGCACTTTCTCCGGGAAACCAACTTTCACCGGCATCTGAAACACTTTTTGGGCCAGCTTATCGATTCCGCGCAGCCGTCCTCCTCCACCGGTTATAACCACGCCGCAGGAGAGCTTTTTTGCATAGCCGGAACGTTTGACGGCGGTTTTTGCCAGTTCAAATATTTCCTCCACCCGCGCTTCAATAATTGAAGCCAGAAGCACGCGCGAAACCTTGGATTGCTTGCGTCCGCCGATCTCCGGAATCTCGACCATCTCATCCGGATCGATGGCACCCGAGAATGAATGTCCGCTGGCAATCTTGATTTTTTCAGCGAGATTGTTCGGTATCTGAAGTCCCACCGCTATATCATTCGTAATAAACTTGCCCCCCATTCCGATAGAGGCGGTGTGACGAATCGCTCCTTTATAGTAAACGGCTACATCGGTAGTAGAGCCTCCGATATCTATCAAAAGAGTGCCCACCTCCTCTTCCTCCGCGGACAAAAGAGATGAGCCTACCACTATGGGATTTAAAACGAGATTGGTAATTTCATAACCGGCCGCACGCACCGCTTTATAGATAGCCTGCGTGGCAGCGGTCGAGGCGGTAACTATATGCACCTGCACCTCGAGACGCACTCCGGTATTGCCGATCGGGTCTTTTATGCCGTCCCCCTGATCGATGAAGAACTCCTGCGGCAGTACATGCAGAATTTCCCGCTCAAACGGCAGTGATACCGCCTGGGCGGCCTCTATTACTGCCTCCACTTCGTTTTCGGTAATCTGGTTTTCGTTTTTGGAAACCGGCACCACACCCAGAGAGTTGAACGATCTCAGGTGCTCTCCGGAGAAACCGATCGTCAGATTCTGAACCTTCACGCCTGCCGTTTCCTCGGCAGCAGACACCGACATTGCCAGCGTCCTGGCGGTTCTGTCGATGTTCGAGAGGATACCCTTGCGGAAAATATCCTCGACCTTCACGGTTCCGCATCCGAGCACAGAAAGCTCATCCTGGCCGTTTTTACTGGCGATCAGGGTAGCGATCTTAGTGGAACCGATATCAACTACAGCAAATGTTGTTTCTCTTCCCATGACATAGCCCTTTATTCCATTAATACTTTCTCATAATTAATTGATTATCAAATCTGAAATCCACAGACCGGATATCGTCATCCAGCGCACAGAAAAATTCGCAGTAATTCGCAAGCCTGTCAAGCTTGTCGGATTCATCCCCGTACCCGAGGACAAATTCACTGCGGCAGTCCTCGATATAGACCGACAGTCCGGATGGATGTCCGAGATTTATTGACGAAATGGCATCTCCTATGCCCGTCGTATCTTTATTTATCAAATTTGCTATCTTCAACGCATAGCCGACTTTACTCCCGTCAAGCTGCCTGTATAATTCCGGATTTTGTATCCGAAGCCCGGTAATAATTGGCATATCCTCATCCCCGGCCGGAACCAGTTCGCCTCTCACCGTCAGCCCGTAGACTATATCAAGATTTACCAGCGCTATCGCTTCCTTAAGCTCGTAATCGAATTTTATCTTACCGGTCGGATCGCATTTTACCGAGGCACGTGAAATCTGCGGGTAACGTGCGAACATCGTGTCAACATAAGCCTTAAAGGGGTAATCGAGAATCGATTTTCCCACATAATCCACAACATACTCATCGACTGAAATCGGCATCTCACTCTGAATTGTTTTACAAACGGCTTTTTCAACTCGTAGCAAATCGTAATTATGCAGAGCTATGAGCAAAGCGGCTCCGCCCAGGATAAAGACAATCATTCCGATTCTGTATAGTATCTTCTTCACTTTTTCAATGCCTCTAAGATTTCGGGAGCGGTGCGATAAATCGAACCGGCTCCGATTGTCATTACAATTGCGTCATCCATGATATTATCCAGCACGAATTCCGGCAGCATGGTGACATCATCGATATAATGGCAGTTCTGATGCCCGAAGCTTTTGGCGGCATCCACTATCAACTGCCCGGTCACACCTTCAATCGGCTTTTCGCGAGCCGGATAGATTTTGGCCACGATCATAACATCAGCCGACAGCAATGCCTTGGCGAATTCGCGATAGAAATCGCGCGTACGGCTGTAAAGATGCGGCTGGAAGATAGCTATCACCGGACGGTTGTAGCCGCGTTTGGCCGCACGCAATGTTGCCTCGACCTCGGTGGGATGATGCCCGTAGTCGTCTACCACCATATAATTATTGACCTCGCCGATTATCTCGAAGCGTCTGTTGACGCCGCGGAAATTGCCCAGCGATTCCTTAATGGTCTCGAATGGTATCTCCTGCTCCATGCAGATCGATATCGCCGCCAGGCTGTTCATGGCATTGAAGAAACCCGGCAGCTTTATCTGCACATGTCCAAGCTCGCGCTTCTTTGTGCGCACATCGAATTCGGTATTATTATCTTTATATGTCACATTATCGATCTGATAATCCGCCTGCGAGGCCAGGCCGTAGGTTACCACCGGATGATTGATCTGCGGAATAAGCGAGACCAGATTCGGATCGTCCATATTGATATGCACAGTACCGAAGAACGGCACTTTGTTGGCGAATTCGGTAAAGGCCTCTTTGAGATCATCAATGCCCGAATAGCAGTCCAGATGATCCTCCTCCAGCGTTGTAAAAACAACATCGGTAGGAGTCATACGCAGAAACGAACGATCGTACTCATCGGCTTCGGCTACCAGGTATTCCGAATGACCCAGCTTTATATTGGTCTCGAACTGTATCACGCGTCCACCCACAATCACGGTCGGATCCATACCGGCATCGGTCATAATCTGACCGATAAGCGAGGTGGTGGTGGTCTTGCCGTGAGTCCCGGCAATTCCGATCGAATACTTCATGCGCATCAGTTCCGAAAGCATCTCCGCCCGGCGGACTATGATAATCTTATTCTGGCGGGCATACTCCAGCTCCGGATTATCCTGCGGAACTGCAGATGAATAGACTACCAGATTGGCATCACCCACATTCTCGGCCTTATGCTCGAAGCTGATTTCTATGCCGACTTCCTGCAGATGATCGGTTACCTCATTTTGCGCCAGATCGCTGCCGGTTATATGATAACCGAGGTTGTGCAGCATCTCGGCCATACCGGACATGCCGATACCACCGATGCCCACAAAATGCAGTTTTCTCAGTTTACCGAATTTTACCACTTCAAAACCTCAATAATTTTCTTTGCGATTTTTTCCGAGGCCTTAAGATCCGCCAGCGACCTGGCCGCCTCAGACATCTTTTTCAGACGCTCCGGGTCGGTGAAGAGCTTCGATACAAAATCATAAAGATCAAAATCATCAAGCTCGGTTTGTCTGATAACCTTTGCCGCCCCGGCTTCGTCATAGACTTTGGCATTATGATACTGATGGTCCTCGGCCGCATACGGAAATGGTACCAGCACCGAGGGCAACCCCACCGCCGCCAGTTCTGACAAAGATAACGCTCCTGACCGGCAGAATGCTAGGTCAGCCGCAGCATAAGCCATCTCCATGCGGTCGATAAACTCAAGTATCATGCCCGGCATACCGGAATTTTCGAAAG
>CAZBZV010000043.1:0-37168 GCA_964496505.1 uncultured Ignavibacteria bacterium
TAAGAGCTTAATTGACATCAAAATTATAATTATCCCTCAACTGAAACCGTAATCATCCGATATTTCTTATATGCGGGGGCAGAGTTTGAAGGGCTGCGTATGAATGATTTAATTTGGGCCTTGGTATCAATTTTATTAATAATCGCATTATGGCTCTGGAATCGCCATAAAGCGGTAATTTTGCCCGACTCTGAATCGGGGCATGGCAAGATTGCGCCCGGTTTGATTTTGCTGATTCTCTGGTCAGCATTGAATTTTGTACAGAATATGCCGGCAGTGAATGCCGAGGCCAACAGGAGCATCTCCATTGCTCTGGAATCTTTAACCACTGCAATGTTGATGGGTGCGATTTTGATTTTGAGTATAACTTTTTTGGTTGATTGGCCGGAAATGCGCAAGAATGGCTGGTTCAAAAAGAGGTCTGTAACATTTGCCGACCTGATGGACGAGGTCGCCCGTGTGTCTCTGGACAGGGGAAAGCTCCCATTTGTCAGCGATGTTACGGAAGCGCTGGCACGAGCGCTTCAGGCCGACTATTATCAAATAATAGCGGTCAAGGACAACAGGCGGCGCCAGATTGCGGCATTTGGAATACAGAGCGATCTGGATGTGGGCGATGATTTTGAATACAGAGAACTCGATGATGGTTTTGGTCCAGCGGATAAGAATCACCATTGCCGCAAACACAAGCAAATCCGTCTGCATCTGGAAAGCTCTTTACCCGAGGAATACCAGCTTACTTTCTGTGTGCCCAAATCGCAAAGACTTCTACACAAGCCCGAACATCAGGATATTTTGCAATCAGTGCTCAGAAACAAGCTCGAGAATGCCGCCCGCAATGAGGAAATAACAACGCACCTTGAAATCGCAGACCGCCAAAATCGTTTATACGAGCTAAATGACAGGGACACCGATATAGCAACCTATCTTCAACAGGTATATCCGATAATTTACGAAAAGGTCAAATTCGATTATATCTCGATTGCGGTACTCGATTCCGCGATTCAGAATATGTACCGCTACACTTATGCCGATGTCGGCGGAAGTCTGATCGAGCGGGGGATATGTTATCCGTTAAAGCAAACCGCGACGATGAAAGCCGCTGCCGAAAAGCAGATGCTTGTAGCCAATACTCTGGAGTCGGATTTTTACCGTGACGATTATCATCTCTATAAAAGCGGATTCTCATCCCGTCTGGTCTATCCCATATGCAATGATTCTGGCCAGGTCGCGGCAGTGGTCACATTGGCTGCAGTTAAGCCGAAAGCATTCAACCATCTGAATCAATCCGATCTTGAGTTCCTGAATGCACCGTTATGCCGCATGATAGAGTTCAACAATGTCAACAGTATGATGAAGACGCTCAAGAAGCAGGTGGTTTCCAGCTTCAACCTGACATTCGGGCTGGAGAACGGTCCTGGGCTAAAGGGCTTTTTTGATCGATCGGCACGGATTCTGGCGGAGACCCTTCCGGCCACAATGTGCCGTATCTGGGGCTACGACAAGCCCTCGAACCGCCTTCGTTCAATCGGTTACTATTCACTTCACGATCGACCGGACATGATATCATCGGCGGATAATGAGGTCGAGCTGGAACTGATGCCGCGTCATAAGGCGGCAATCAATATGGGCAAAGCTATTATAGTGAATCAGACTAATCCTGATAACAATATGGGAAAATCGGAGATCGAAGTCATGGGCTTGCCGGGTATAAAGTCTGCGATACTCTCGCCCATGCGTCTCCAGAACCGCATCAGCGGTATAGTATCGGTGGGCGAGGAGCGCAACTGGGAGAGACGTTCTCTGGGACAGCAGGAGCTTCTGTACTCCCAGATAATCTCGACTATCTCGGCTCTGGTGCATGATATCGACAGCAAAACTCGCGAATTGAACAGAGTTAATGCAGACCTTGTGAAGATTGAAAGAAAATCTCAGATTTATGATACCTATCCAGACCTTCCCTCCCGGATATCCTCGAAATTAACCGGCGTTCTGGGGGCGGCCGAATTGATGCGTCGAAAAATGCCGGAGGATGCCAGGGAAATGGTGCGTTATAACGAAATCATATTGAGCGGGGCAGAGAGTATTGCCGGGGAATTGAGAAGATTCGGTGAACTAAAACAAAGCATCCTGCAGGAAAAGACAGTATGACATTGAAAACCGATATTCCGATTAAATCGAAAGAAATTGATGATTTCGTAATTCCGGGTGGAGCGGAAAACGAAACCATTAGCCTCATGGTCAATAATTATTTTAAGAATGTTCTGGAGAGCGGCTATTTCCTGATGCCAAATGATTCTCCCTATGCAGATATCTTCGAGGATATGGATTTTAGCCCGCCGCTGCGGGAATGCGCTTATGTCAGCAGACAGGAATGGCAGGAGATTATAAACACGGCCGGGCTGAATGATAATGTATTGATCCTTCCTTTTGAGGATCATGATCTGGCATTGAGATTGCAGTTTGCCGATGGCTTTAACGGATTTACATCCGCAAACGATGACTTTACAGAGTTAACGAAATACATACAATCTTATCTGAGCAAAATAATTCGTTCCCATACGAATTACCTGAATGTGCTTAACCGGTTGAGCCGGCTTGTGCTCTCGAGTTCTGAAATAGAAACGATTTTTCCGGTAATAGTTGAGGAACTCAGGAAGATAATCGGTTTTCACCGTCTTTCCCTGGTAACGTATCATCCGGAATTCGATTCTTTCCGTCTTGAGGCAGAGTATGATGATACGAACGACATTTGTTGCTTTAAAAAACAATTCATCAAACTCAATGAGACCAGTCTTGCCAGACTGATAGTCAGACGAAGAGGCTTGATAACATCAGCCAAGGACTTAGGACAGGGTGTAGTTGCTCAGAGATTAATCCGCATGGGATATCAGTCCTATTTGTTTAATCCGATTTATGACGGCGCAGAGCTTCTTGCCAGCCTGAATCTGGCTTCGAGGGATGTTAACGTCTATGATCAGGATAGTGTTAAGCTGCTTTCCGGGATTTGCAATATTATCGGAGATGGACTAAAATCAGCGCTGAAATATCATCACCTGCATCAGTTGATGGATGATTATGACAATGCCAGGAAGCATTTCATGCAGTTAGAAAAATCCCGTAACTTCATTGATATAACGCGCGGCGTGCTGCACGCACTGAATAATCAACTGGCATTGGTGATGGGACGAGCTCAGCTTCTGCGCCAGTTCAGCGGAGATGTGATCAAGCTGGAGAACGCCCGGAAGGGTCTGGATATTATATTGAATGCTTCTACTAAGGCCTCGGAGCAGATCGCGGGGCTTCAGAAGTATGCCCGGCTTAAACCGGATGACGATCCGGATCAGATTCAGCTCAAGGGCTTGTTTGAGGAGATTATCGAGCTTTCTATGCCTCGCTGGAAAGCGATTGCGCATGGGGCAGTCGAATTTAATGTTAATGTTGATAACCAGGTTGTGATCAAAGGCTTCCGCAAAAAAATCAAAGAGGCCCTGATTAATATTCTTATGAACGCCGTCGAGGCTGAAGCGGAAAAAGGCGGTGAGATTTTGATCAGAGCTTATGCCGAAGATGGTATGGCTATAATCACCATTAAAGATGAAGGTAAGGGTATTGCCAGAGATGCGATACCGAGAGTATTTAATCCGTTCTATACGACCAAAAGCAGCGGGACAGGCCTGGGGCTTGCAGTCAGCTACCGCATTATCAAGGAGCACTCGGGAAAACTGGAGGTGGACAGTGTCCCCGATAAGGGCACAACCATTACGATCAGACTCCCGCTAAAGCCGGAGAAAACCGACTCTCCGAAAGGTGATAATCCCACAAAGTTTATAAAGAATGTTGTTGTTGTCGATCAAAATCGCATGCGCCGAAACCTGCTCTCGAAGATACTTGAGAAGATGGAGTTGCGGGTGAAGTCCACTAAATCACTGGGATCGGCCGACAGCTTAATTGCTGAGGAAAAGCCGGACCTTGTGATTCTGGATGATGATCCAGGCGGTGTAGATCCGATTGAGTATTTTCGGATGATAAAAGCCAATCGGCCGGAAATATTGACCTGCCTCCAATGCTCATCGGCAACAGCTGACGATCGTCAGAGTCTGAAATCGGTGGGCATTGATACTATTCTGACCAAGCCATTTGAGCAGGATCAGATAAGAAAAACAATCGATGATCTGCGCAGGCCCTGCTCCCGGGACGAACAGAAAAGCTGACAGCACATATTTAATATGTTGTACGACATGAGTACGCCTGAATTTATTAAAGCGCAACTTTAATTTCCCTCACAGTAATATCTTGCCTTACGATAAAATTTAATGTATATTTAAGCGTAGCTTTACTACTTGCTTGATCTAAACTTTATAATTATTTAATTGACAAGCAGATATAACATCAATATTTTTACGTATCTATCGTAGTTGTTTTTAAGAAATTTTGTGAGATATTAATTTGCTGCCTTATAAAGAGTTGAGGCGTATTGTTTCATAGATTTAAGATTCCGGCACTATTATTAGCGATCCTGCTTTTGCCTCTAAGCCTGTTTGCTCAGGTATACTATGGAGGCGAGAATTATAATCTGGAAGAGTGGGATAAATCGGTTTTCGAACTGGCGGGAAGCAGTATTTCACTATCATCGCTTGATAATATTCGAGACAGCCTTGATATTAGCATAGTTGGGGAGATCGATAATCACACCCTGAAATTCACTCAGACAGATTCGGTTATTCTTCCGGGTACAAGGATTCTGATAACATTTCCGGAGGATTTTGATCTGGAAGCCATTAACACTATTGAATATTTCGATGATGATGGAGCCAACACGGATTTTAGCATTGACTCCTTTTTGATCTCAGATAGAAGCTTTTACATCTTTCTTGACGATTCCGGAACTACTCCTGTAAGCGGAAGCCTGGTAGAGGTTAAGATGGCAGGTGTCGTAAATGCGACTGTCAGTGGAAGCTATAGGCTTGCGTTGACTCTGACGGACAGCAATGGTATTGTAATGGCCGGACCGGATTTTACTCAGCCATTTTTACTTTCACCTGGCACTCTGGATTCTATCGAGGTTGTGCCGGGGGGCGTCCAGCAGATCCGCGCTGGGAATACATTTCAATTCGACTGTATCTGTTACGACAGCTTTACCAATGTACTCGACTGCCCTTCTCAGTCATGGTCTTTGGAAAGCTCCACCGTAACGGGCGAAATAGATTCAACAGGCCTGTTTCTGGCACAGTTCGTGGGACCATTCCATGCGGTCTGCGAGATAGGCGGATTGATCGACAGTTCCGACCTGGTTTTTGTGGTTGCGGGCAACCCGGTGGAGTTCAATATGACCGGTTTCCCCGATACATTGACAGCCGGAAAAAAGCTCGGAAATTCGGTTTATGTGGAAGCGAAGGATTTTTACGGCAACCGGGTGCGTTCCTATCTGGGCCAGGTCTGGTTCGAAAGCTCGGATACGTCCGCAGAGCTGATTATTGATTCAACCAACAAATATCAGTTCCAGGAAGGTGATCAGGGCGACAAGCTTTTCGGAGATTCGGCCTTTATCTTTCATACAGCGGGCCAGCAGACTATCAGGGTGACCGACGGTTCGATATCCTCCGACGACAAATATATAATTATCTTGGCGGACAGGCCTTCTGATCTGACTATAAGCCTGCCCGATACTGTATCGGCCGGCCAGGAATTTAGTATAGAGGTAAGTAATCTGGCGGATGCCTCGGGGAATCCGATTTCCGGTATTGTGGATGTGCAGCTTCTTGGTGACGGCACTGCTCCTGACGGCACAGAGCCGCGTATTAACCGAATTTTTGCCGATGCGGGCAACGGTGAGGCTTTGCAGAAAATATCAAAAGCTGGGGAAGCCGGATTTATCGTTTCAATTGATACTATATCCAGATTGATTCAACCGATCTTCGTAAAAAACGCAGGCTCTGATCATATTAAGTTCGTGCTGGCCTCTCCCCAGATTGTGGGAGTGCCGTTTACTGGTCAGGCTGAGCTGACCGTTCTGGATGAGTTCGATAATATTGTGACCGATTTTGATGCCTCAGCTACCAGTGTCACCGTATCCGCCCTGGGTGAAGGAAATGTGATCAATGGTTTGATCTCGGGCAATGAGGCATTTGTGGACGGCGTCTGCGATTTGACTCAGTTTGACATGTATTACAGCGGCCCGGCGCGCTTTTTGAAGTTCAGGGCTGCTACTCTTACCGGTGTGCAGGGAAGTTCGGGGACGATCGAAATAAATTCGGCCTCGATAGAACAGCTCTCGCTGTCCACCGCAGCTCTATATAGAGGAGATGAGTTTTCTGCGGCGGTTACGATTTCCAATTTCGGATCGCTGGAGTTAACGGTGAATGATATTGACCTGACATCCACTCAGGGCGAGATGTTAATCGACAGCATCAGTCCGGCTCTTCCGAATCAAATCTCCGGCAACAGCTCGACGATTTATGAAGTTTATACATCAATACCGCTGACTTTTAACAGCGAGGTGATCTCCTTCCGGAGTTCCTTCTCCGGCCTGTACAATCAGCAGACTATTTCCGACTCCTCGGACTTTTTGGATTCGCTCAGAATTCTGAGTCAGCAGGAGGCGACTTATTCTGATGAGTCGCTGACTCCGCTGATAATGTCTAAGGGCAGCGAATATGCCATGCGCCTGGAGCTTATGAATTTGGGTGAGGCGGTGATAAGCCTCAATACCGAAAGCTTTTTACAATTTGCCGCTGAGCAAGATACTTTCAGAACCAGTTTGGAAATACCGACCTTCCTTCCCACAACCGGCGCAGGGGTCGATCTTTTCTTCGAGGAAACCGAATTGTTCGCAGGATTCGAATCCGGTACTCATGAACTCACCCTGTTCCTGTTCGGTCTTCAGGGCGGTTCCGAATATTCAGAGGAACTGATTTTGTCTGATTCCGTAACGGTGCAAAGTCCGCCGGATATTGCATATGTAGAGGATAGTTTCAAACCCGATTCGGTTTACCGCGGATCGGAAATGACTCCGGTATTGCAGATCGAAAATGCGGGTGAGGCGGTATTGGTGTTGGACAGGGAGCTTTCAAGATTGGAACTCGAGGCAGATGGACGTCAGATAATATTCCGGCCGGAGGCAGATGGTGATTCTATTTTGCCGGGCCAGAATCAGATCACATTCGAGACAGTCCGTGTACCATCGGATTTTCCTGTCTCTTTCAATTCAATTGCGCTACATCTCGAGGGTAGCGCAAATCAGCATAATCAAAACTTCGATATAGAGATCGGCGACGGTATCCTGACGATTCTGGAGCAGGGTGCGATTCAGATTATAAGTACCTCGAATCTCAGCCCGAATTCGCCTCGAGTTAACATAGAACAGCGTTTTGATGTCAACGTGAAGGTGAAGAACCTGGGACAGGAAGCATTGAAGGATATATGGATTCAGCTTGAGGGCGAGAACAGCCTGATTGAGAATGATTCGCTCATCATAACATTGCTTGAACCGGATCAAACAGATTCTGTCCTGTTCAGTATTATCGCTACGGATATTCCCAATACCGCGGAAATTTTCCGGGCTGCCGTTTTGTCCGCTTCCGGAGTGCAGACAGGATCGTCGGGCATTATACTGAATCCCGAGGATAATACTGCCGCCGCTACCGTAGAGCTACCGGCAAGAATATCAGCTGCTCTTTCGATCGTATCTCCTCCTGACGCATTAGGAGGCAGGCTAAGCATCAATCAGCAGTTCACATTGCAGGCAGAGTTTTCGAACAGCGGTCAGGCGGATGTCGATCTTGGGATGGCGACTCTGTATCTGCCCGAGGGATTTGCCACAAATGATCCTCTTGACGTTGCCTTTGAAATCGATGATCCGGTTTCGTGGAATATATCCGCACCCGGAGCACCTCAGGTAGCAGAACTGATTATGGAGATTACCTCCGCTCCAAACGACTTGAATTCCCAAAACCCGGCTATCGTGGAAAAGGATGCCGATACGGTTGACATTACGGTTGAAGAGCAACTGCCCTCGGCCTTCGTGGACTGGCTGTTTGAGAGCTATGATCTGGTGTACCCGGGGCAGACACTTCCGGTGGCGGAATTCGAGTTTTTCACCGAGCTTTCCAATGGCAGCCAGGCGATTTTGACCGGAATGGCCTTTGAGTTCACCGACCGGGAGGGACGCGCTTTTGAGCTGGACGAGCTTCTGCTGTCGGGATCGATGACATTCAATCAGATTACATATCCAGGAACTATTTCGTCTAATACCTTGAGTTTCGATTTTGGCGAGGATGTGGTCTTTGACGGCCAGAATGCGGCAGTGCTTGATCTGCAAGTGGTCATTGATGATCAGACCATGCTCGATAATTTCATAATCAGTACCGATTCTTCGCTGGTAACGGCCAATGATTATCGTTTTGATGTAGTTGGAAGCCCCCTTGAAATAAAGGCTGCCGACGGCAGTGGATTTGCGATCTCGAAAAGTTACGGCGCGGTGCCCTCAGATTTCGAAAGCTCATTCTATAACTATCCTAATCCTTTCAATCCGGATAAAGAATCGACTTTAATAGTCTATTACCTGCCCAACAGCAGTGATATCGATTTGACGATATATACCCTGATCGGCGAGGAAGTGTTCTCCACGAATTTCCCCGCAGGATCACCTGGTGCGCAGGGGGGAACGATAAACCGGGTTTACTGGAACGGCCGCAACGGGGAATCATTGATAGTGCGCGAGGGAGTTTACCTGGCGGTAATAAAATTTTCCGGGGGAGAGGCCCGGACAAAAATTGCAGTGGTGAAGTAAATGAGATTACTAAATAAAAAAGCTCCACTAATTGTAATCATGCTCCTGCTTTTATCGGTGCAGGCAGGCGCCGCCGATCCCTCGGGACGGGAAAGCCTGTTCATCCTGGGAGCAGGGGCACGTCCGCTGGGAATGGGCGGAGCGTTTACCGCGGTTGCCGATGACGGCTCGGCCGTGTACTACAATCCCGCCGGTTTGGGATATCTTGAGTACCGTGAACTGACTCTTTTTCATGCCCCGCTCTATGAAAGCACAAATTACATGTTCGGGGGTGCAGTGTATCCTATCCTCGGATTCGGCGCGATTGGAATCGGCGGCCTGAGGCTTGGCACCGATGATATTGTATTTCGCGACAGGCTGGGAAGCCTGGGGAGTTTTGATTATACAAATGGCCAGTACTGGCTTTCTTACGGAATCAAGGCCTTCGATTTCGTCTCTTTCGGTTTAAATATGAAATATCTGGATCAGTCCCTGGGCGATCTTTCTACCTCAACCGGCTCTGTTGATCTGGGGCTGTTGGCACATTACAAGAACACTATTTTTCTGGGTGTTAATGCGCAGGATATATTGTCCGGCGAGCTTAAGCTCGGCAGCAAGGGTGAGAACCTGCCCTATAATATCAAGGCTGGTTTGGCGGCAAAATTCAGCACCAAAAATCTGAGCTTTATTCTGGCCGGGGATATTGACCAGACCGAGGATCTGGGAGCCAAGATTCATGGCGGCGCCGAGGTCGGGATTAAAAATACATTCTTTCTGCGTGGCGGATACGACCGTTCCGAAATAACCTTCGGCGCCGGACTGAGTTATAAATTTGCCAGGTTCGATTATGCTTTCAAAGGCCATGCCGATCTCGACCCAACTCATAGACTGGGTATATCCTTCTTTTTCGGTCCCACGATCTCTGAGCAGAAGGCCAAACGTGAAGTCAGGCTGCGTGAGGAGGAAGAGGTGCGCGCCGAGGAGCTCCGCAGGCGGCGTATGGAGGACTTGAAGGAGAAGGCTGACATGTTTTATGAGAACGAAGTCTGGGATTCGGCGGTTGTATATTATAATCAGGTACTCGCCTATGATTCGGAAAATATCGATGCAATTACCAGGATTCGCGAAATCACCGAAAAGCTGGAGAGCCGTGCCCGTGACGAGATCGACACCAAAGCGGGTGAGATGGCTTACAATAGATTAATGGATAGATATCAAAAAACCGCGGATTCTTTGTACAGGCTGGGCGAATACGAAAATGCGCGCTTTGAATATCAGAGGATACTGGAACTCGATTCAGCCAGCGCACATGCAATCAGCCGGCTTTCCGAAATTGAGGGCCGTTTCGATCAGGTCGTGGATTCACTCAAAGAGCGCGGAGCGTCCCTGATTGCGCAGGAGGAATACTCCGAGGCGGTGATGGTTCTGACAGAGGCGCAAAAGATAAAGCCCGATGATGCCGATGTCAGGCGTCGTATAAATTATGCAAAGACGAGGCTTCTGATAGATCAGAAATTGAGAGATGCTGTGGAAACTTTAAATGAGGGCGATACTACCGCCGCACAATTGATATTCCGGGAGATTCTGGAGCTTGATCCACAGGAGCAGGTTGCGCTCGACTATCTCGATAAGCTTAAAAAAGAGCCTGAAATCGAGCCGGTCTCAATCGATCAGTTGAAGGCCGACAGCGAATACTGGAATTTGTATCTCGATGGTTTGGAACTATTCGGCGAGGGCAAATATAAAGAGGCAATAGAGAAGTGGGAGACTGTGCTGGAGAAATATCCCGGTTCCGAGGATACCAAGGAAAATATCAGGCAGGCCCGACGCCGTTTGAAAAGCCAGGACCGATGAAATAGAATTATGGGTTTATTCAGTAAAGCAGTAAAAGAATCGCAGTTTTCCTTTAATGCCAAAGAAGAAAAGCTGAATGAGATCAAGGATTATGTGCGCGATACGCTTGATGATACACCCTTTTCCGAGAAGGAGCTTACCGGGATACTCCTTGCCATTGAGGAGGCCTGTACCAACGTTATCCGTCATGCTTACCTGTATGCGCCCGGCGGTACGATCCGGCTGAAGATTACACTTTCATCCGATAGGGCTATATTCGAAATTATCGATACCGGCCGAGCCTTTGACTTCGATTCCTCCGGGACGCCTGACCTCGACCGCTATGTCGAGACCAGCCGTAAGGGCGGCCTGGGACTGTATCTGATCCGCAAGATTATGGATGATGTCGATTACCGCTCCCATCGCTCCGGCAATCGTCTCGTCCTTGTCAAGAGATTTCCCAAAGGCCCTGCGGCGCGTCGTATGCTCAGGGGTGAGGGAATTTCGATCCGCAAGAAGTTTGCATTCTGGATGACCCTGATTCTGACAGGCCTTGTCTTCATTATTTACTTTTACTTCGAGAATCGCACGACCTCGGCATTAAAGGCCGGATTCCGCACTCAGATAGAGGAGGTTGCCACAACCGTGGCATCGCAGGCCAAAGACGAGATTGTCAATGAGGTGAGGGACGCGGAGTTTTTGCTGTTGGTCAGGAATTTCCGTCAACAGAACAAAAATATTGCCTACATTTCAATCACTGACGGTAAAGGTGATGTCCTTGCCCACAGCGAAGATATATCCCGGATTCATTCTACCTACGAGCTTCCCTCAGGAGTGAATGTCCAGCTTTCCAATCAGCCTCAGAATATAAATATTAAAGGGCGCAGTGTTCAGCATTATATCGTTCCGATTACCGAGGGCGAGGAGCTTTTAGGTCATGCACATATCGGATTCACCATGGAAAATCTGGAGGCTGAAATCAGCAGTTCGCGCCGGGGTATTTTCATTATTTCGATTATAAGCTATGTTCTCGCTCTTATGGCGATAACTCTGCTCTCCAATTATTTTGTGAAACCGATTCAGAAGCTGACAGACGGCGTAAAGAAAATTGGTTCCGGGGATCTGGAGGCCAAGCTGCCGATTGATGGTGCGGACGAGTTTTCGGAAATCGCGAGGGCTTTTAACGAGATGACCGGCAAGATCAAAGAGGCCCAGAAAAATATTGTCGAGCAGGAACGCCTGCATAAGGAGATGCAGGTGGCGCAGGAAATCCAGCATACACTTCTGCCCAAGCATTTCCCGGATATTGAGGGTTACGATATCGCAACGATATATCGTGCCGCCAAGGATGTGGGCGGTGACTATTTCGACTTCGTCTGGGTTGATGAGAACACGCTGGGAATCGTGGTTGCCGATGTATCCGGTAAAGGCGTGCCCGGATCGCTGGTTATGACCATGATCCGTACCGCTATCCGTCTGGAGGCGCGGGGCAACCGCTCGGCGGTGGATATTCTCTCGCGGGTGAATGATTTCGTGACCGAAGATGTCAAGAAAGGCATGTTTATCACGATTTTCCTCGTGGTTTTGGATTCGATCAACCGCAAGATTTCATTTGCCTCGGCCGGCCATAATCCGATGGTATTGTATCGTGATGACGAACAGAAGACATACTTCCTTAATCCGCGCGGCATTCCGCTGGGCATCCGTCTCCCGGAAGAACTGACCTTCGGGGAATCTCTGGAGGCCGAATCTATAAAGCTCAAGAAGGATGATATCCTGGTGGTCTACACTGACGGTATCACCGAGGCCATGAATCGTCAGCGCGAGCAGTTCGGGATGAAGCGTTTTCTTCAGTTTATCCAGAATTATAGTTTTCTCACTCCTGAGGATTTTGTCGAAAAACTCAATGAAGAGATTATGGAATTCACGCAGGGTGCGGAACAGAATGATGACGTTACTCTGGTGGCTATCAAGGAAAAAGTCATGGCCGACGATTACCTGGTCCAGCGCCGTAAGAAGCTCCTCGACCTTGTTGAGGCCGAGGGCAAGACGGTCAAGGATGCCTGCCGGGAGATGAAGGTTTCGACTTCGACATATTATAAATACAAAAAGCGTTTCGAGCTTTACGGTGAAGAGGGATTGAAGAACAAAGAGCCCCGTGGGGATGCGGTACCGCGCCAGCTTTCATACGAGGAACGCTCACTGCTTCTCGAGCTGGTTCGGAAGTATCCGGAGTACGGCACCACCCGTCTCAAGAAGGAACTGGAGTCGGGTGAGTACGGCGAAATTCGCGTTGATGAAAAAGCTCTTTACGACGAGCTGGTAAGGCTGAGGCTGAACACAAAGATGCTCCGGCTGGAGTATTCGGCGCGCATGGGCAGGGGCCTGACGGATGATCAGAAAGAACTTCTGGCCAAGGAATCCGAAAAGTACCAGGAAAAAATCGCAAAGGATAAGAAAGAATATCTCAAGAAACTGGAAGCCGCCCGTGCTGAGGCCGGAAACGGCAAGGGTAAGGTGGCTGAGTTTATCGATAACTTGGCAGAAGCCGGAATTCCCCAGGAAGAAATCAAGGACATGATGGAGATGTTCTCAGATCTGGAGGAGGAAATAGATGAAGATACGGCGCTTAAACTTCTGGAACGGATGTCGAATCGTGTTGACCAGATCAAGCTGGATATGTCCAAAGATAAGGTGCTGGATCAATCGCGTTTTCACGGTCAGGATCTGATGGGCTGGAAGAAGGTTGCGGATGGCGGCATCGATTTAAATTTACTTGACAACGAGGAAGAATCGGATAGCTTCACTTTTGATGAACTCGCCAAAAGGTTAGACGAGGACGAAAATAATAAATCATGATTAAGATTGCAGTAATGACCTCCAAGGGAGGCACCGGCAAGACCACTACGGCAATAAATCTGGGGCATTGCCTGGCGCTTTCGGGCAAAAAAGTGCTGATTATCGATTGCGATAGTCAGGGCAATGTGGCTATGGCGTTTGACGAACAGCCCAAAAGAGGGCTTTCGGAACTGCTTTTGACGGGCGAGGTGGATATTGTCAAGGCGCGCACCAATCTATATCTTATCGATTCAGGCGGCAAACGTCTGGTCGAATCGGAAATGGTGATAAGCCGTCAGGATGACCGTGAGGTCAGAATGAGCCAGGTCTTCAAAAATCTGGCGGGATCCGATTATGTTATCTGCGATTGTCCGCCCACGATTAACCTGATTAATATCAACGCTCTGAATTACTGCGATTATGTTATCATTCCGGTCTCCATGGATTATTTCGCCACTGAGGGAGCCAAGAAGACGCTGGGGCTGATCGAGGAGATCGAGAAAAAGATCGGGCATAATGTCAATGTCATGGGTATACTGGCGACATTCTTCGACAAACGCACGAAGATTTCGGACCGGGTTTATGATAAACTGATGCATGAGTTCGGCGATAAAGTTTTTGTTACTAAAATAAGAATAAATACTCAAATAAAGGAAGCGCAGGAAAATCATAAAACTATCTTCGAGTATGCTCCCTATTCACACGGAGCTCTCGATTATTTCCTGTTAACAAAAGAAATTGCAAACGGTCATGGGTAGGAAAGATTATGGCTCAGGAGAATAAAATGGACGAGATTAAGATATCTCTGGATGCCGGCGGCACCGAAGGTGAGATATCGGTCGTCAGAGTAGACGGTGTGATAGATACGATGACCTCCAGCGAGCTGGAGAAGATCATGAACTCGCTGATGGATCAGTCGCGCTACAATATCGTGATCGATCTGGGAGGCGTGGACTATATATCCTCAGCGGGATGGGGGATCTTTATCTCGAACATTCGCGAGATTCGCCAGAATGAGGGAGACCTGAAATTGGCGGGTATGATCCCGAATGTTTACGAAATATATGAGCTGCTGGAGTTCGATTCGATTCTGAAAGCCTTCGAAAATGTCGAGAAGGCCAAAGGTGATTTCAGTATAACTCTGCGCAGCCCGAGCCCGGAAGAAAATTCGCCCAAAGTCAAAACATCCACCGAGATTATCGAAGACAAGCCAGAGGGATCACATACCGTTGAAGATGTGTCCGAGCCCAAATCCGAAGAAAAACCAGCACATTCAGAAGAAAAGGACGAGCCTGCAAGGAGCAGTGAGGATCGGCGTGTCCTGGATCTGGCCGCCGATGATCCCTTCCTGTCGATCCGTGAGATGAAGAAGATTCTCAATTCGGAGGCAGGCGATCATTCCAAACTGGGATGGTGGAAGATCAGGGGAATCCTGAAGAAATACGATATTTTGTCAAAGAAAAAGCGCTTTAGGTTTGCGCGTAGAAAATAGTAAGATGCATATGTGCTGAGGAGGGGCACATGTTATGCTCGGTTTGGATCGTCCAGAATTGATCCTTGTATTGGGTCTCGGGCTTTGTTGCCTGGCGCTGATAATGGCGTTGATTCTTTTGTATATTCGGTATTCGTCGACACGCCGGCAGAGCGCTAAAAGCGAAGACATACTCCAGAAAATCTATTTTGACATCAAGGAATCGCTCACAAGAACCATCGCCTCCGGCAGCCCGTTTCGTCATGTCGCTGCCGATTTCAACAACTCCATAACGCGCCATTTCGGTATCAGCAAAGTCGTCATATATGTGAGCAGCAGGGGAAAATACACACCCCTGATCTGGCACAAAATCGACATCCCCGGCATCAACAAGCTCTATTTCGCTCCCGGCTCCGATCTGGTGAAACGGCTTTCGCGGGAAGGTCAGCCGCTCTGGTTCGATAAAGTCCGGCCGCATGACAACCTAGCACGTCTGCTGTATGATAAGCTCGACATGAAGGTCGCTATGCCGATTTTATTCGGAAAACAGCTTTATGGCATTGTTGTGCTTTCCGAAAGCGAATTATACGATATCAAGGATATGGCGGGGTATCTTTTATCGTTAGCCGATCAACTGGCCTACGGGTTTGAGATTTCTAAAAAGGGACAGCTTCCGAAAATATCAAGATCCCGAGGTAAGCAGGTTATTGATGAAAAGAGAGCACCGGAAAAATCCGATCGCGAAGAATCCCTGAGTCTGCTTGACGATAATATTAAGCTGTTGAAAATATATAATGAAAATCAATTGCTCAATAAATTCCTGAGGATCATTGAGGATCGCCTGAATCCATCATTCGCATTTATCTTCATGCCCGCGAGCAAGAAGAATTTTCTGACAGCCTCTCACTTGACGAAAACAGTACCCACGGAATTAAAGAAATGCCAGGTAAAAATATCCGACGCCATGGTTAAAATCCTCTCACGCGATCCGGGAGCCCATCGCATGCAGCATATCCTCGAAGCACTTGGCCCCGGCCCGGGGGTACAGACATTCTCCAGAGCGGGATGCAGGCTGCTTTCATCATTCCCATTGCCGCAGAGAAAAATCGGTTTTCTGGGGCTGGGGGAGAAGAAGACCGGAAATGCCGATTACAATTCCAAGGAAATCAGCATGATCGAGACATTCTGTCAGACTTTGCGGCTGACGCTGGATAATATTCACCAATTCCGAAAGATAGAGGAGCTGTCCTATACCGACAGCATGACGGGCCTCTATAACTATCGTTATTTCTACAAGCGCCTGGGCGAGGAAATCCTGCGTGCCAGGAGGTATGAGCGCTTCCTGGGGCTGGTCATATTCGATATCGATGAGTTCAAGGTCATAAACGACACATACGGCCATCAAACCGGCGATCATATTCTAAAGCAGCTTGGTATGCTGATTCATAATAGCGTTCGTACAATCGATATTGTTTCCCGTTATGGTGGTGAGGAATTCTGCGTGATTATGCCCGAAACCGACAGGGAGGCCTGCGAGCAGTTCATGGAAAGACTGCGGGTCAAGATTATGGAATTTGAATTTCGGGACAGATCCAATAAGAAGTCGCTGAATATCAGTGTCAGCCTGGGAGGGGCGATTTATCCCACAGATGCCACCCGGATTGACCGGTTGATCTATTGCGCGGATATGGCTTTGCTGGAATCCAAAAAGTCGGGACGAAACAAAGTCAGTCTCTATGATCCGCAATTCGAGAAAGCCCGTCAGTAAAGACTCAGGATTTATTCATTTTATACTTCTCGAAAAGCTGTCCCCATTTTGTTTTTGAGAATCGGCGGATAATCGATTTGCCGACAATCGGGTACCAGAAAAAGTCATGATAAACGTTTGATGCAAACGGCGCCCATCCAACCAGCGGCGAATGCAGGGCAGGTTTTTCCAGAAATCTGAGCGGCCCTTTGCGAAGCATCTGGTCACCCCAGATTACGAAGCTCTTTTTAACCTTAAAACCGAAGTTGACATCGGAAATATCTTCGCCGACAATTTCGATATCCTTCAAATCGGCCTTGCCCAGGCAGCGCTCCTGGCACATCCGGAGATACGGTATCGAGAGCGGATCGAAGCCCATCATGTGCGCCGCAACTGAGTCGATAGCCACCTGGTCATCTGAGGCCAGAATATAATCTTTAACTTTAGGCTCCATTGTTCTCGGCCCGGCGCCGTCCCCGCAGACAGTGCCGTCCATGACAGCGAAGATCGAGGGATGCAGTTCCTTCTGCATCAGCATCAAATCGACCAGGACCTCGTGCATATATTTATGAGCATAATGCCGCACTTCTTTCAAGAGGCCGCCGAATGAGTTCTTTATCGCTCCGGTTGTGGTGGAATGGCCGTGAGTTTTAACCGTAGGCAGATGTATTATCTGTTTGCCGATGTACATCTTTGGAATCTCGATTCCGTCCGGAAAAATCTCGTTCAGCTTAAGAAGTTTTGACTTGAATTTAAAGCGCGTCCATTCAACCTCCGGAAGAGCGGTATATGATGCGGCGTATTTGTCCAGTACCGGTTTCCAGAGATTGTTTTCGCAGCCTTTATGGGGATCTGTCACAACGGTTTTATTTTCGAGCGGGAAGAGGCGCGAGAAGTCGTAGCTGTCTTCCTTCATTGCATTTAAAACACCTTCGAGCTGCCAGGGCTGCGAGGAGCAGGCCGGAAAATATTTGGTCCAGGAGAGATTAAGTTTTATGATCGTATCCTGATCCTTTTTGATAATTTGGTCGTAATTGGCAGTATGCAGGAGCTTTTTATAATCCTCCAGAATCGTTTCCGGTTCTGCTTTTAAAACAGTTACTTTGGAATTACTCATATCTTATTGCCTATCTGCTTTTTCCTATCCAAATCGAATACGTCACGTATCGGTCCGAATTTAAAATTTTTTAAGAGCTTTCTCAGTTTTATCTCAGTTGTTTTAAGATTTGTGTAATGGCGCAGGCGGCTCTTGAATTTTGCATCGATACGCGGCTGATTAACATCGATTTCCCACGGATGGAAATATACTATGCCCGGAAATCCCAGTTTGTTTAAGCGTTTGAAAGCGCGCGCCGTATACCAGTAGGGAAAAAAGCGCAGATATCCGCCGCCTCCCACACCGAAATTTTTGCCGAAGAGCCGTACTGTGGAAGGCGGAATTTCCAGAATCGACCTGCTCTCATCGACATGAATCTCATGCGCAAAACGTGGAGCGTTGGGAGCGCCGTAAATGTCGTGCAGTACCGGAAAAACCGACGAATCGTAGCTGAAGCCCAGATCTGTCAGGATTTGCCAGACCCACTCATGTTTGCGATTGATGGAAAACGAGGGCGCCCGGTAACCGCGTATGGGTATATCCGCCCCGGAATTGATAGCTTCCAGAGACCTGATCGTATCCTCGCGGAATTCCTGAGGAGACATCTTGAATATCAAGCTGTGAGAGTAACTGTGCGAACCGATCTCATGACCGTTGGAATTCAGGTAATCGGCTATTTCCGGAAATTTTTCCGCTACCCATCCCAGGATAAAAAATGTCGCCTTGACATTATATTCATCCAGTAGCTCGCATGTACGCACGATATTGGAAAGCACCCGGGTTTTCTGCTTATCCCAAACTTCGATTGGAAAATGGTCGCGGAATGATTCCACACAGAACCAGTCTTCGACATCTATGGTAATGCAGTTGAGCATGATTATTTTCGAGACGTGTAATGATAGCCGTAGTACTTATGATTGTAATAATATGGCAGGGCCTGTTTGACATTGTTTAAGGCCACGCCCAGAAGCCGTGCGCCCGACTGATTAATCAAATCGGCGGCCCTGTTCACAACTTCCTTTTGAGTCGCGCCGGCCTTTATCACCAGACACATACCATCAACCTCGGAGCCCAGTATCAAGGGATCTGTGACAGGCACCACGGGGGCCGAATCCACTATAATCAAGTCGTAATAGAATTTCGCGGCATCGAAAATACCGGACACTGAGGGTGAATCAAATAACTCGGTGGGATTGCGGTCGATTTTCCCGGATGTGATAATGTCAAGATTCTCAACCTGGGTTTTCTTGATACAATCCTCGAGCTTGACATTTGATGTAATGATATCGCATAGGCCGTTGCGCTGGTTTATTCCGAATATTTTATGAATCACCGGACGCCTGAGGTCGGCATCGATCAAGAGCGTCTTGCGAGGACGATGAACCGCTCCGGTCATTGCCAGAAATGTCGAGACCGTGCTCTTTCCCTCGCCTACCGAGGGAGATGTTATCAGAAATGACTTGGCGTTGTCCGAAAGCACCCGGCTGTTGGTTAAGTTAAAAAGGAGCCGTCTGAATTCGGTCCCGACGGGCGATTCCGGATCGTATGTCTTATAAATATTTTTCGCTTCGTTTTTCAAAATATCAGCCCTTCAATATCGCGTTGATTACAACATCCGTACCCTTGATTTCGTTCTCGGCGAGCTTGAGATTTTTCTTGGCCCGTTCGAAATCCGGATTAACCGAAAGCGCTTTCTTGTATTCCTCAATAGCCTTTTCATGGATATATCGTCCCATGAGGGTATAGGCCACAGCCAGTTCGTAATGAAGGTCGGGGTAATGAGGATTGTTACTGATAGCGCTCTGCAGGTACTTGATCCTCCTGGCAATCATCTTCTCGTTTAAGCTGCCGGTGCCCAGCATGAATTTGAGATAGAAGTCTGATGACTCAGCGTCTTTTTGCTGACGGCGTTTTTCGCGGCAGGTCAGGAATTTGGCAAAGGCCTTTTCCAGGTTCCCCTGTTCGAAGAATTTCTGGCCCTCCAGAAAATCCTGATCGACAATATCCGGCATGATGACGCTGGCCTTCTCGAGTGCCTTTTTGGTCATCTCCTCCTGATTGGTGAAGAGGTTGAAATCTTCACGCCTGATGGCATTCAGGATATACGCCAGAGCTTTGTTCAGATAGGCTTCGCCGTAATAGATATTCAGCTTCAGGGCATAATCGAATTCGATTACCGCGCGTTTACAGGAATCCAGTGCCAGGAATGCCTCTCCCAGATGGTTTCGGTAGTCGGCGAATTTGGGGCGAAGCTCGACCGCTTTCGCGAACGACTGGCAGGCCTCCGTAAATTTATTCAGGGCAAATTGTACCGCCCCGAGATTAAGCCATCCTTCATGAAACTCCGGATCGATTTCTACCGATCTTTGAAACAGCTTTATCGATTCCAGATACATTCGTCTGTAGTATAAGGCCTGTCCCAGATAATGGAGGCTCTTGGGATCGGTGATTTCCGCTGAATTCTGATACAGCTCAATTAGCTGCTGAAGCTCACGTCTTCTGTCTTCATGTGCAGAATTAACCAGCTTTTTCAAATCGTCGCTTTTAATACCTGAATCGAATTTTTCCTCGAACGTATCAAGAAGTTCGCCGTTGGAAAACAGCGATGTCAGTACCCGTTTGCCATGTTCGTCATTCACGGTCTGAATCAGGTACTCCTTGTCACCAGTTGCCAGCCGGGTGTTTAGTTTGAATGCTTGCTGGGTCATGGTTTACTCCCAATTGGTTTTTTATCAGGCGGGGCCTTCTCCTTGTCATTTGCGAGCGGTCCCGATTTAAATTCTATTTTTGGAATGGTGCCGAGCACTTTGATGCCCAGAATATCCTCGACGGTTTCGATCTTCTTAATCGAGTTGTCGGTGACCTCCGCCAGAATAACGGCGCCTATCCCCAGCAATAGTCCCAGAGCACATCCCATAACCGTGATTTTTATCCGGTCGGGATAGAAAGGGGAGAGGGGCACGAAGGCTGGCTCAATAATTTTATACCGGTTTTCAGCCTCCTCGCGATAGACCTCCATGGCAAGCTGCGAGCCGGTGTAATTCTCGAGAAAGTTGTCATACCATGCCTTGGCACGGTTTACTTCCTTCTCCAGCGTCGCAAGCTGCATCTCCGCATCAGGTCCGGTAGAGAAGCTGGTTTTGATATTCTCCTTGCTCTTTTCAAGCCTGTTTTGTTTGTGGATATAATAATCGAGTTCTATTTCGGCAAATATATAATCCGAGATCAGATCGATATTTTCCCGGCTAAATCCCTCGTACTTGTTTTCCGCAATTGAATCGATCATATTTTCGATTGAGTCTATGCTGGCGTCAACCATACGCCTGTGCATATTGACCTTGGGATCGCGCCAGGTGTATTTCTCCATCAACTCAGCCAGATTCGTGGTGCGGTCCAGAAGAATACGCTTTTTCACATCCAGCTCCGGTGGAGTTTTGATATCGGCGGGATCGATCCCTTTGGAGCTTAACTGCTCCTCGAGGAAATTGATCCTGTCGTTGGCCTCGACCTTGTCCACCAGCATGATTCGATCCAGCTCGGATTCGATATCCTTCAGATTTTCCTGCGTGGTAAGGCCGCGGTCTATAGTTGATTTTTGATAATTACGCTTGAATTCGGCCAGCTCTTCCTCTTTTTCCTGTAACTCCTTCTTGTAAATCTGGGCCTGAGTATTGGAGAATTCGAGATTTTTCCTGACTGCCAGAAGATCGGCCTGCAGTTTTTCATCGACATAAACTTCGGCCAATGTCTGCGCCAGATCGCGCGCCATGATCGGATCTTGATGCTGGGCCGAAATGCGGATCATATTTTCGCTTATGAAGCTTACGTTGATGCGGTTGCGTAAATCCTCGATCAGGGCGCGATAGATTAATTCTTCGGCTGGGACATTGGGAACATTCTCCCTCATCTCGGCCGCTTTCTGCAGGATTTCCGGATCCTCGTCAAGATTCAGGCGGCTGATGAGCTTGGCCAGATGTATCCCGGAGGTTACCAGGCCGCGCGTTTCGTTCATTTCACGGCTTATCTGGCGGTCGCTCTTACGATAATTGTTGCCGTAGTCGCCCGGTATAACGCGGGCCAGCTCGCCCGAAACCAGACTGCTCTGGGTCGTAAGTATGACCGCGCTGGATTCATATTTGGGGCTCATCAAATAGCTTCCCGCATAGCTTATTGCAATCACCAGAAGCAGGGGAAGAATTAGAAGCCATTTACGTTTAACTATAACCTGCCAGATTTCACGCAGGTTGATCTGTCTTTCCTGTAAATTTGGATCTGTCATATTATTCCGAGAACCTGTCTATTAGTAAATAAGTTGATACCACCGTTCCAAAAATTGCCACGAAATCCCTGATGCGCCCCCATGTGCCCCAGAAGCCGCCCTCATCCGGAGGGATGAGGATCGTGTCCTCTGGACGAAGCTTGTAACGGGGCGGAGTGCCCTTCTCGGAACGTTTGTCTATATCAACTATTATAACATTCGAATAAGGATCTTGTTTGTTAAAAATTTTAACTTTTCCGAGATCGGCATCCGGTGTAGGGCCGCCCGCCAGAGCGATAGCATCCAGGCAGTCCATATTCTCCTCTAAGGAAATCGCTCCGGGAGTTCCTACTCTGCCGATAACATAGACTATATTTTTGCGCTCGGTAGCCGCGCGCGAAGGAAGACCGGGACCCGACTCAGAAGGCGCCCGTTTGACCTCCACAATATCCTCCGGATACAATTCGGGATATTTGCTGGGATCTCCCTCGGCGATAAGATTGGAAAGATTGACGTGAACGATCTCGCCCTTATTGACCGAACCTCGGATGATAACTATATTGGATAAATCGCCCAGCTCGGTAATTCCTCCCGCTTCTTTAATTAGTTCCCAGACATTGGGCATCTCCTCGAAGGAATATTTACCGGGATTTAATACCTGGCCGGAAATAAATACTTTCTGTGAGTTATAACGGAGTACTTCCACTGTAGCCTGTGAAATCTGCTTGTTATATCGTGATACCTGATCGCCTATTTTCGATGCCAGTTCTGGGGGAGTGAGACCGGCTGCCGTAATTTCACCGATAACCGAAAGTGTGATCTTGCCGTCCTGTCGTACAGTAACTGTCTGGTTCAAACTGGGATCCTGCCAGAAACTTATCTGAAGAACATCCTCGGGACCAATCTTATATTCCTGAGCTGACAGGTTTACATTAAAAAACAGGAGAAGGCATGTCGCAATTAAAGCTAAGCCGATTAGTTTCAAGCGTTTCATCTAAACTCCTTTTTAGATATGTCGGCATAATATAGTCCTGATTTATGCAATGTAAAGCAAAAAAAACGATTTGAAAACATTAAAAATCGATCAAAATTGCAAAAATCGGGAATAGGGCATCTGTGCTTTTTGTAATATCCCTCAGTTGGTTAAATTCTTTGTAAAATCATAACGTATAATCTCCGAAAAGGTTCGCGGGAATATGATTTTCGAAAATGGAGCCAAAATGTTAAAAAGATATTGACTTGAGTCGAAAAAAATTGTATAGAGATGATTCACTGGCGCCCTAGCTCAGTTGGTAGAGCAACGGACTGAAAATCCGTGTGTCCCCAGTTCGATTCTGGGGGGCGCCATATTTCTATGGCATCACTAATCTCTCCATTGGCAATTTAATATTTATATCAATTTGCCGCTAATGATTCACCCCGTCAAGTTCGATAATTGTTAACAAGTAATAATGCTTGTATTATACATATACAGATAAAAAAGCTTGTATATTGCATAAAACAAGTATAATGACTTGTGTTATTCTGATTAAAATATTATATTATCCTCATGGAAAAAAAACAGAAAGAAATATATACCCTGGTATACGGTGATCTGTTTTCCTCACGAAAACTATCTAACAGGTCGAAAACATCATCCCGGTTTGGTACCATTCTTAAAAAGGTCAACAGTCATTTTAAGGATAGGTTCATAGTACCTTTAAAAAAGATGCGAGGTATTGATGAGATTGCCGCTATTCCAAAAAGATTATCCGATTCATTTGAAATATGCAGGACTTTAAACGAAGAGCTCTTCCCACTAAGAATCAGATTTGTCATCACACAGGGCGAAATTGAAACGGGTTTGAGAAAGAAGGATATTGCCGAGATGGGGGGGCAGATATTCCATGATGCCGGTGATTTGATGACACGGCTTAAGAAAATCGATAAATATTATATTTTTAATTTATATTCCGCTTCCGACGGTCTTAATTTGGCTGTAACAGCCTTTGCCCATCTAATCGCCAATTGGGGCTACGGCATAACAGAATCCCAAAATGAAATCCTGAAATTATATAGAAGATACGGCAAACAGAAAATAGTGGCGCAAAAATTGGGCATAAGTCAGCAGGCCGTATCCGATTCGCTCAAAGCTTCGGGTTTTGATGATATTCGATTTGCTGAAGAGGCTCTAATCTCGTTACTAAGGGAATATAACATTTTGGAAGAATAAAAACTTGCATCGCAGACCGCATCCTGTTTAATTCATGCCGGGAAGGTAAATGGACGCTATGCATAACATTGATGAATTGCAGTTAATAATTGTGGTTATCGGGTATGTTATTACACTTCTTTTAAGCGGAATTGTTGTAAAGCTCACAGTTGGGCTAAAGGATCAGGAGCCCGGTGCCAGAAAACTCGGCCGGATAATAGGGAAGTGTGAGAACCTTATCGCCATCACTTTTATTTTGGCCAATGAGATTACGGGTCTGGCTCTCATATTTGCCGCAAAGTCCATACTCAGGCAGAAAGAGGCCCAGGATGATGCCAAGTATTATTTGGGCGGCACTCTTGTGAATTTTTGTTTCTCCATTTTAATGGGTTTTGGTATCCGGTTGGTATTGAGAATAATCGGTAACCCTGTTTCAGCGGATAACCTCTCTGACATATTGTAGCGCAGATGGCTGTTTTCCAGGGCTATAATGCCGGCATCTAAACGGACTGAAAATCCATGTGTCCCCAGTTCGATTCCGGGGAGCGCCATATTTATGTGTTCGCTTTTAACATAGATCAGTTTTCGATGATTTTTAGTAAATTATTCGCATTTATATTTTTTTCATTGAACGGATTTTCTTCACATCCGTAAAATCCATAGTGGATTAATCTAACTACAAAAAAGCCAAAACATCCTGGGTAATCAGCATCATCGTAAAGTACTTTAATTTTTGTTGGAGGGATATAGTTATGCGCAGGAGAAATCTGTTATTGTTAATTGCTGTCTATGCGGCAATTGCCCTTTTGCCGGTTACCGGTTTGAATGCAGACTATGTCTGTGGAGATGCCAATGAAGACGGCACTCTTAATGTCAGTGATGCGGTGTTTTTAATTAATCACATATTTATTGGCGGACCGGCTCCCGATTCGAATTGCTGCGGGGAATTCGGGTTTGGTACCGTCACGGATATGGACGGGAATTTGTATTTTACCGTTAAAATCGGTAATCAATGGTGGATGGCAGAAAATCTGAAAGTTACGCATTACCGTAACGGAGATCCGATCGAGAATATAACTGAAGCCAGTAAGTGGAGCACTGTCGATTATGGGGCCTGTTGTATTTATGATAACGAGGAGGTCAACCGTGATACCTATGGTGTGCTGTATAACTGGTATGCCGTGGCTGATAAACGTGATATTGCTCCCGAGGGATGGCATGTACCCACTGAAGCCGAGCTGGATACCTTGATTGAATACCTTGGCGGATGCACTGTGGCGGGCGGAAAAATGAAATTGGAGGGCACAGAATACTGGAATCCCCCCAATGTTGGAGCTACCAATGAAACAGGTTTTACCGGCCTGCCCGGAGGCTATCGCAGTCATCTGGGCGACTTTTTTGAAATTGGCAACTTCGGCGAGTTCTGGTCTTCTACTGAGTACAATAGTGACCAAGCCATAGCTCAGGGGCTTCATAACGCCAGCGCAGCAATCTACCATGGAAGGATTGATAAGCGCTTTGGCATGAACGTTCGATGTGTAGAGGATCAGTAATTCTCAATTTATGCGCGGAGTACGTCAAAGTACTCCGCGCTATTATATGATTCGTAAACTAATATAATAGTGTTACAATAGACACAGGTCTGCGATTCCGGGACAAACTATTTGTTTTTGCTCACAGGATTATCAGGCCACTCCAATTCTCTTTGTATCATTTAAAAGAAGAGCTTTATCCAAAAAAACATTGATTTCTTAGTCGTATTTTGTAAATTGCTATCGGCTGCGCATTCGATCAACACCCGATGTTACACTATCTGCCTGGCCGAATTCACACCCGTTGAGGAGGTTAAAAAATATGAATTCCAATTTAAGACTGCTTATTTCCATAATTCTGTTCGGCCTATTGTGTCTTGCCACAACAATTGGCTATGCTGACCATGTATGCGGCGATACCAATAGCGACGGTGAACTCAATATCAGCGATGCCGTTTATTTAATCAATTATGTTTTCCAGCCTGGTAGTCCGCCTCCCGATCCCAACTGCTGCGGCACCCCCTGCGGAGAGATCGTAACGGACTATGACGGCAATACTTACCGGACAGTTCGGATTGGTGACCAGTGCTGGATGATGGACAACCTGAAGGTAACTCATTACCGTAACGGCGACTCAATTCCCAATGTAACTGATGACAGCGAATGGCATAATGTAAGCGCAGGAGCTTATTGCGACTATAATAATGATACAGCAAATGCCGACGTTTATGGTCGATTGTACAATTGGTATGCTGTAACTGACGGCAGAGATATTGCGCCGGAGGGCTGGCATGTACCGACACTTGAAGAGTGGCAGACGCTGGCGGATTATCTTGGCGGCGAGGCTGTTGCCGGCGGCAAGTTGAAAATGCCCGGGACAATGTTCTGGCAGAGTCCGAACACGGGCGCAACTAATGAAAGCGGCTTTACTGCACTGGCTGGCGGATATCGCAACGATTGGGGCAACTTCATCCATTTGGCAGACGAAGCCCGCTTTTGGACATCCACGATGTTCATGGGTACCAACGGTGAGTACATATATCTGGTTTACGATAGTTCAGAGCTTTTACAAATCTGGCTCTTTTGGCGCTTCGGATTATCAGTGCGCTGTGTCAAAGACTAATGATAACAGGTGCGCATTGAGGAAAAATACCGATTAAAAAGTATAAGATATGAACAAAGGTCCGGATGGAGTCTTTTCGACATGAAACTACAATTATGTTGATTAAATTCCGGGATTTTGTATATTTCATTGAAATCATCCTACCGTAAATGCGGGCTAATAGCAGATTAAATCGCCCCTTTATCTGCAAAACAATTTAAAGGAATATTATTATGCGCAAAGCTCTATTCATCCTGGCAGTGCTTATCCTGGGCACAATTTTAATTCATTCTTCACTGGATGCAGTGGGTTACCATATCTGCGGGG
The DNA here is from genome assembly GCA_964496505.1 of uncultured Ignavibacteria bacterium. Taxonomy (GTDB): domain Bacteria; phylum Zixibacteria; class MSB-5A5; order JAABVY01; family JAABVY01; genus JAABVY01. The sequence goes on from CAZBZV010000043.1 coordinate 27,166, forward strand.
ATGCCAATGGTGATGGGACCGTAAATATCAGCGATGCAGTCAATATCATTAACTATGTTTTCATAGGTGGTGATCCGCCTGATCCAATGGAGACGGGAGATTGTAATTGCGACGGCAATTGCAATGTTAGCGATGCTGTTTCTGTAATTAATTTCATATTTATAGGGGGGTACGAACCGTGTGATCCCAATGATGATGGCATACCGAACTGCGATCCCAATGGCCCGATTATTACCGATTATGACGGCAACACCTACCGCACTATCAAAATCGGCAATCAGTGGTGGATGATGGATAATCTAAAAGTAACACACTATCGCAATGGTGATTCTATTCCAAATGTTACCGACTATGGCACATGGGAATATCTTTCTGATGGGGCATACTGCAATTATGACAATAACGAAGGACATGTTGAAGCTTATGGCAGGCTTTATAATTGGTTTGCGCTAACAGATCCCCGTGGCCTGGCTCCTGATGGATGGCACGTGCCTAATGATGATGAATGGCAGATATTGATAGATTTTCTTGGAGGCGATGGTCAGGCTGGCGGAAAGCTTAAGGAAGCTGGAACTGAGCATTGGATGCCGCCCAATTCCGGCGCAACCAATGAGAGTGGATTTACAGCTCTACCCGCGGGATACCGTGGTTCAGGAATCTTTTTTTACATGGGATTCATGGCCCGTTTTTGGTCTACGACTGAAAACTATGAGGGAAGAGTCTGGTATTGGCGTCTGGATAATGATTTATGGGGTGCCATGCACTACACTTATCCGAAGTTCGGTGGATTTTCAGTTCGATGCGTCAAAAATAGGATTGGTTCAATTGTAGTGGATCCTTCGCCTGATTCCATTAATGCCCCATGGGTGGTTACAGGCCCAAACGGCTATGAGGCAGGCGGCAGCGCGAATCGGATCCTGGGGCCGTATGAAACCGGTGATTATACGATAACATGGGGGGACCTGGATTTCTGGATAGCTCCGCCGGAGGAAACATTGACCCTTTCTGAAGATGATACAATTTACTTCGAGGGAACGTATGTCAGCGATACCATTGGCACTGTTACAGATTACGACGGAAATGTATACCAAGCCGTGAAAATCGGAGATCAATGGTGGATGGCGGAAAATCTGAAAGTAACGCATTACCGTAATGGTGCTCCTATTCCAAATGTGACGGACAATTCTGAATGGGGCGGGCTATCGACAGGCGCATATTGTTTCTATGATAACAATGCGGACAATGTTGATACATACGGCCTTTTATATAATTGGTATGCGGTGGATGACTTCCAAAATATAGCTCCTGAAGGATGGCATGTACCAAGTGATGAGGAATTGAAGCAACTGGAGATGCATCTTGGGATGAGTCCGGCTGCAGCTGATAGTTTTGGATGGCGTGGAGATGATGAAGGCGGCAAGTTAAAGGAGACAGGAACTTTACACTGGGAGAGCCCCAACACTGGAGCTACTAATGAGAGCCGTTTTACTGCCCTCCCGGGAGGCTATCGTTATAGTGATGCATTTTCTAACTTAACTCGACATGGATATTTTTGGGCTTCCAATGATATCAATCAAACTGCAGGATTCGCTCGGGTATTTGGATATGACACGTCTCAGTCATTCCGAACGGGGCATGTAAAAAACCACGGTCTTTCAATTCGCTGTGTGAAAGATTAATAGTTGACATATTGTGCGCGGAGCGCATCCTTGTGCTCCGCGCTTTTCTTATCATTGAAAGAATCCCACCCCTCACATGCCGGAGGCATGTATCGGGGGTGGGGCACCCCAGGAAGGGATCTTGTTGAAAAAGGTGTTTTTCGTTGCGCAGGGTCTTGGCCCCCGATTGAATCGGGGGTTGTGACCCTGCGCCTTATTATATAGCATGCATTTGCGTTGGGTCACAATTCCGTCTGGGACGGAATCAAGACCCAACGCTACACAATCAGGTTTCTTCAACACTCTCCTGAAGAGGATGGGCACCCGAAGAATAGATCATAAATCCGCCCATTGGAATTTATTTCATCCTGCAAATGGCAATATTTTCCGCATCAGAATGATTGACCCCAATCAGGCACTATAAAAGTCGCATTTCTAAGCATCGACAAAGCATGGGCTTATACGATTGTCCCAGAGTTTTTCCGAAATGGCACAGGTTTTGAAATAACCTATGCGCAGGAAAGACAAGTTAAGGAGAAGCAATGGGAAAGCTCATAATATTAATCTTAGCGTTGGTTTTGGTTCTGGTGATTCTGCCAGGCGATGTCAGAAACTGGTGTGTGATGCAATTCAACACTCTGATGGCCGGCGCTTTTGATTTCGGCAATGGAACTGCCGTGGCAAATCTCACATCCCAGATGGGACAAATCTTTCAAGGAGTATGAAAAGCTTAATCGTGACCAATATAAAAATTACATACAACATCCAAATGCACCAACGGATGTTACTTGTTAACAGCTCTTAATTTGGCGTGCTTTTTTGATGCTTCCCTCCTTTTGTTTAAGGCGGATCTCCCTCGGTCCGCCTTTTTTATTTGCACACAATTACAGAAACCAATAGATATTTAAGATGTTGAATATTTTGCATGTGGTGAACGGCGGATGAAAATGTCATTCTGAGCGCAGCTAAGAATCTTTTTGAATATTACAGATTCTTCGGTCGTCCTCGACCTATGGTCGGGACTCTCTCAGAATGACATTTTGAGTGCATGCTTTTAAAGATTGACATCGGATGCAAAATAGGTTTTTTACATCTATGCGAAAACATCGGAAAAGCATCATTGCAACAGTTCTGGCGATTTTCTTCCTAATTCCATCGCTTCTGTTTTCCCGGGATACTACAGAAATTATCGATGCCAACCGAATCATCATGTTCGCCGGCAATAATGGTATTCTCAGCGACGATTTCTTCCGCGAAATAAACGAGGATTACTACGGTTTTTATTATCAGGCCGATACCACAAAATCGGTTATCTGGGCCTCGGGTCTATGGATGGCGGCCAAAGTGCGAGGCGGTATCGGAACCGGAATGGCATATTACAGTTCAGGTAGGACATACACCGAATTCGCGCCCGGGCCGTATAAATCCGATATCACCGACAGCACAAGATTTAAAGTATATAAAATCACCCGCGATGATCTGACAAATCCCGGAGATGACTGGATAAACTGGCCGGTTGATCTGGGTGCACCGCTTGACAGCGCCGGAAATCCGCTTCTTCTGGGAGATCAGACATTATTTTCGGTTTACAATGATGCCGATACCTCACGGCGCGATTTCAGTGCCGGAAGCCGTGATCCAATGGGGGCGGAGGTTTGTCAACTTGTGTATGCCTACGATAAGGAAAAATATCTGGGCGATGCCATTTTTGTGGATCTGGAAATAATCAACAGGTCCGAAAACACCTGGGATTCTCTGTTTGTCGGGCTCTGGGCCGATCCCGATATTGGCCGTCCCGATAATGATCTGGCGGGATCATACCGGCCCGGTTCCATGGTATACGGCTATTCCGATAAGCTCGACCAGGAATTTGATAATTTCGGGCATGCGGCCGCCGGAGTTATTACACTGGGAGCAAAAGCGGGCAGTTTTGATTACTACGATCCCTATTTGGCGTCACATACGAATCCTGTCCCTTTTTATCCGGCTACACCCGAGCAGTCTTATTACTATGTTAAGGGTCTGGATTCGGAAGGAAATATTTATGTTGATCCCACCACCTTAGACACTACAAGATTTATTTTTGATGGTGATCCGCGCTATAATGTCGGCTGGCTGGATCAGGTGCCGGATGATAAGAAGACTGTGGTTTCCAGAGGGCCCTACAGGCTCAGGCCGGGGCAGAGCGTAACGGTTTCGTTTGCATATGTAGCGCAGACCTCCAATGACATGAAAACAACGTTTGATAATCTGTTTGAGCTTTCAGAAAAGGTTGTCGACTGGCATAACTATGGTGCAAGTGGATTTGAGATGGGTGCCGAGCCTGCAGAGGGATTTATCAGCCGGGTAGAATTCAATCCGGATTATCAGAACTGGATGGAGGGCATACAGTTTAGCGGCGATTACGGCGGCACCGGAATTGGCAAGGCCTCAGCATTTTTTGGCTCATCGGTAGAGGATTCGAATTTGTATTCGGTTGAACTGCAATTTTCCTACGATTCCACCCAGAAGGCGCATTATTATTCAAACACCTCAGAAGGTTGGCAGTATCAGGGCTTTATCGAGATTCCGGTCAGGGCCTATGCCTCCGGGGATAATAATCAGCTTGATATGATATACCTTTCTGAAGATGGTGATGACTGCGGTCGTTGCTTTATAAATCCGCGCGGCAATCCGGAAAGCAGCTACAGCCTGATAATAACCGGATCGTCTTATACGGGTGAGGAGGATGATAATTTTATCTTCGAAAACCCGCTTTCCGAACTGGGAGAAAGCGAGCTTTTGTATTTGATGCGCTTCAGGCCGAAGCAGAAGGCTCTGGTACACAATATTCAGGAAGGGCAGAGACTTGTAATTGTATACAGCAAAGATATGGAAAGCTCCTCTTCGAGTAATTTCAGGTTTGGAACTAACACTGTATCTGTCCAGAATCAACGTCCGTTATATGTCAGCAGCAATTATAATTCGGCGGTATCATTTAAAACGGAATTATCCAATCCCCGCGACTTTTCCTTCCAATCTATAGAATATACGATTGACGGTAAATCCGGTATGCCGGTATATATGCAATTCCATCCCGAAACTATAGGATTGAAATATTGCACTATCAAGTTCTACAACACTGATTTTGAGGAGTATTTTGATTCGGCCACGGTAAACGGCCGGGCGGTCATGTGGCATGTTGACGGTGACATCAACCTGAATGGCTGGCTGGAACCCTCGGATATTGCCTCATATATCGGTTATCTGTATGATGATTATGCATTACCGGAAACCCCGGTGGAGCTTGATCTGGACGATTCCGGGGATATAGATATAGCCGATATAGTCCATCTTATAAATATCCTTTTTATTTCCTCAATTTTGTAGTATATTAAATCAGTAATTGCTGTCTATTTTACGCTGAACAGGATGTATGCCGTATGTTCAGATTTAAAATCGCTATAACTGCTGCGATATTATTGTTGATTGTTGGCAGAACTGCATCGGGTGCATTGTATCTCTCGCCTCAATTTCCCGGATTCGGCACCGTCTTGAATTCCGACCGTTATTTTACCGAACTGGAGACGAGCGGGGAAAATGCAGGATTTCTCTCTCATGCGGTCTCGGTTTCCACTAATCTGGCTTTGCTTCCGTTTACATACAAGCAGATGGAAAATGCCTGGGGGGTTCCCAACGGCAAATTTCATTTTAAGGATGACTGGGCAGGTGACAATCTTGCGTTGAATGATGAGGTTTCACATATGCTGGTATCGTATAAACTTACCCAGTTTTTCCATTCCGGTTATAGGGCTCTGGGATATTCTGAGAGGACCTCTTTATGGTTGGGCATCATAGAAACCGCCGTAATAGTTACCGCCGTGGAATATCCGATTGACGCGTACAATCCAGATCAGGGATTCGGGATATCCGATCTTATTTTTGACTATGCCGGTATCGGGCTGGGATATTTGAAAATCACCGATAATCGTTTCGAGGACTGGGATTTAAAAGGCTCGGTTAAATCGTTCGGGCATGCCAATCAGCAGGTCTTCGGTAATATGGCTGAGGATTACGATAATTATATTTACTGGCTGACATACAAAAAAGAGCCGGCTGTTTTCGGACTGGGCTACAGCACATCACATCCTGAAATCGGAAATGTCGACAAGGAATTTTATCTGGGAGTGGGAACAACAATCCCCGATCTTTTAAGCCCCTTCAGCAAAAAGCTCTCGAAATTTTTCGGCTGGTCTGAATTCTACTACTTCAATCTGAAGTGGAATTTCCTTACAATTGATTGATAAACCTTCTTTATCTGGCAAACTGCCGGACAAATCCGGTTAGGATTAGCGCTGCCCCCGCTATCAGTGTGACCTTTACCCAGGGATTTTGCATAAGGCTGAAATGGTCGATCATGTCATATATCTCCGCTTTCATGACATGATAAAACTTTACGAATTGAATCTCGCCGGGAGACTGCGGCACCCCCAACAGGAGAACATAGCAGACAGCAAGTACGACTAACACCAGAAATATAAAACGCAAAATGAACCTCTTTTATTGCGGGAAAGAGATTGATACTATCTATAAGATTTAACACCAAATCAATAGAATGGTTTTGAAAAAAGCAACACCCTTTTTTGAACAGTTTTTATGCCGATGATAAGTATTGAGTTAGATAATAAAATTTTATAGATTGCTTTAAGCAAGATGGCTAAAACTGTTGCAAAAAAGATCGCATTAACCCTGGGCGCAGGCGGCGCCCGTGGACTGGCACATATCGGAATCCTGGAGGAAATCGAGAAATCCGGAATCGATATCGACTTTGTGGCGGGATCATCAATTGGCGCGCTGATTGGCGCATTATACTGCCTTTACGGTAATGTTGATGATGTTAAATCCAGCCTTAATGACTATCTGACAGATGAAGCTTACAGGAAGAAATGGGACAGTTTTGTGCCTCAAAACCATGACGAAAATCACAAAAAGAAAGGGCATCTTTTTGACGAACTGCGGATTTTCATAAACAGGCAGTATGTCCGGCTGGCGGTCATGACAAAAAAATCGCTGGCTAAGGATGAGGATTTGTCCCAGCCGCTGAAAGAGCTTTTCGGAGATAAAACCACCGACGATTTAAAAATCCCCTTTTCGGCATGCAGTGTCGATCTGATTTCGGGACGCGAGCTGTATCTGAATTCAGGAAAGCTCTCGGAAATAGTCTACTGCTCTTCGGCGATTCCGGGAATTTTTCCGCCCTGCAAAAAGGGTGATATGCTTCTGGCAGACGGTTCGATCTCCGATCTTGTTCCGGTGGAGGCGGTGCCTGATCATGACGAGTACCTGATAATCGCAGTCGATTTCGGCCCGGGTAGATTTCTGCGCACCAATCTTGACCGCGGAATGGATATATTGATGCGCGCCGATGAGCTGGCCCGGATCAAGTTGAACAAGATGGTTTTGAGGGAGGCCGACCTGGTTATCGCACCCGATGTCTCCGATTATCACTGGGCCGAATTCTCGAAATCTGAAGAGATAATTAAGATAGGCCGAGAGGCGGCATTCGAGGCGCATGAGAAGATAATATCGCTGACTGAACAGTATGCGGCGAAAGTGCTGCCATGGTACAGACGTGCATTCGGCTGGCTCTCCAGAGGCTGACAGTTTGTGGTTGACCCATACCTGGTATTGGACTAATATAGAGTAATATTCAAATTTTATTGGAAGGTGTGCATTGCAAAGTAATGATGCGAAAAAGATAGTGATCGTCTCCGATGGTACAGGCAAGACTGCCAAGCGTCTGATGGACGCTGTGCTGGCCCAGTACGAGGATCACAGAATCGATTTCATGGTGGAGAATATTTATCAGAATGTCCGCTCCAAGCAAAAGGCCAATGCGATTATCAAATCTATTGATCCCGATTCGCTTATAATCTTTTCTATCATCTCCGATGATCTTCGGCGTCACCTTCATAATAAACTGCATGATCGCGATATACTGCATCTGGATGTTTTAGAACCGATGCTCAAGACCATGAAGCGCTTTCTGGGAGTGCATCCCAATTTCAAGCCGGGTCTTCTTCAAGTTATAGACGACAAATATTATTCCAAGATAGATTCGATTGGTTTCACTGTTGAGCATGATGACGGCCGCGGCTATCAGCTTCCGCAGGCCGACCTGGTTTTGCTGGGGGTGTCGCGCACCTGCAAGACCCCGATCAGCATGTATATGGCCTGTAATCACGGTTTCAAAGCGGCTAACATTCCGATCATACATGATTTGAACTACAAGGCCAATCTGATGCGCAAGCTGGAGAAGGTCGACCACAAGAAGCTCTTCGGGCTTTTGATGAAACCGGAAGTGCTTTCGATGGTGCGTCTGGAGCGCTCGCAGGTTCTGGCGACCGATTATGTGGGCAAGAGCAAGTTCGAGAAGTATTACGATATGCGCGAGATCAGGGACGAGCTCCGGTTTTCGAGAGAGCTTTACGAGGAGCTGAATATCGATACAATCGATGTTACCCGCCGCGCAATCGAGGAAATCGCCTCGGATATCCTGCGTCGCATGGGACTCGACAGCATCTTGAATATGTGAGGAATACGCGGAGCACGAGGACGTACTCCGCGCACATAGAATTCGTGCCGCGCGTACCTTCTGGTGCGCGCGGAAGGGTGGCGCGCCCAAACTCGCTTTGGGCGTGGAATGAATCTCTCTTTTGTAGCCCACCTGAAAGGTGAGGCGAAGCTTTCGGTCACCTGCTATGTTTCTTTTGAATATTGAGCATCGCAGGCTTTCTGGCACGGCAGGAACCCTGTGCTCCTGCTTCTGATAAATTGGCAGGTTCGCAGGGAACCTGGCCTACGGTTTCTCAAATTGACAAACATTGGAGGTTTAACATGAAATCCTACACCGACTATCTCTGGTTCCAGACCAAGAAGAGACGCGAGTATATCAATATCACCGATGAGGTCGAAAACGCCCTGGCCAAATCAGGCATACAGGAAGGCTTTATCATGGTGGGTGCCATGCATATCACGGCGGCGGTATATGTCAACGACGCCGAGTCGGGACTGATTGCAGATATCGATGAATGGCTGGACGGTATCGCGCCCTTCGGCAAGGACTACCGTCACCACAGAACCGGCGAGGACAACGGCGACGCTCATCTCAAGGCACTCCTGATGCATTACCAGGTGCTGCTTCCGATCACCGAGGGCAAGCTCGATCTGGGACCATGGCAGCAGGTCTATTACGCCGAATTCGACGGCAAGCGCAAGAAACGCGTGATTATCAAAGCGATCGGGGAGTAGGAGGTAATGGATTTAAAATGAAGGGCGGTATATATGGCAGATGAGGAGCTTCTTAAAGTACTCGTGAGAGGTGCTGAGACATGGAATAAATTTAGAAGAACAACCAAGTCCACAAGTTTTCCGGATCTATCAGGGGTTCATCTAAAGGATATTGATTTGGGCGATATTAATTTGGCTCTAGCGAATATAAAAGAGGCAAAGTTTGAAAATTGTTTTTTCCATAATGCAAATTTTGTTGGATCAAATCTAGTTAATACTGCTTTAAGCTATTGCCAACTAATTAATTGTGATTTTACTCAAGCGCGCATGACGGGAGCCATAATAAATGGATCAATAATAGGCTTAAATATATTTGGGGATAATGACTTATCTGATGTGGGAGGATTAGATACCTGTAAATTTATTGGCGAAAATATTCTGGGTCACAAAACCCTGATGAGATCAAAAGATCTTTCTGAATATTTTTTAAGAAATTCTGGTTTACCAGATGATTTCATAGACTTCTATTTTTCAATTCATGCAAAGGCATTGCAATTCTCTTCTTGTTTTATTAGCCACTCCAGTAAAAATAAAGATATTTCAGAAAAAATTTATTCAGATCTCCAAAGTAATGGTGTAAGATGCTGGTTTGCCCCTGAAGATATGATAATTGGTTCTAAGCTTAGGGTTGCGATTGATAAAGCCATAGTCAAATATGATAAACTTCTACTGGTTATTTCCAAAGACTCAATTGAAAGTCAATGGGTTGAACAAGAGGTGGAAAAGGCCCTTCAAAAGGAGAGACAGGAAAAACGTTTGGTATTGGTGCCAATACGAATAGATAATAATATTTTTGATATTGATGAGGGCTGGTCAAATTTGCTGACCAATACTCGTCATATAGGGGATTTTAGAAATTGGAAGGACAAGGATTCATACAAAAGAAAATTTGCTAAATTGTTAAAGGCCTTACGGGAGGAAGAAGAAATTAGGAAATAGACTTGTTTTTACTTTTAAAATCCAGAGTTAATTACAAAAGTTGTGGAAATTGACAAAAAAGTAGCGTAACCTTTCAT
>CAZBZV010000044.1:0-34099 GCA_964496505.1 uncultured Ignavibacteria bacterium
GACGGCACATTCTAAATCCCTATTTCCATCTTCTCAAAACCCGAATATCACCAGCGGGTTGGCCGGCTGGAAGTTGGAGTAGTTGTTTACCGTAAATTCCATGATCCAGGGCCATTCACGCATCGGGATCGGCTTGTAGATTCCATAGATCGTGGATTTAACCGAACGCCGCGCACGCATGTCGGCAACATACTCATCAACCTTCTCCTCGGGTATGCTGTCCAGATTGTAATCCAGCCTGTATCGCATCTTGTGAAAGAACTGGCCGATCTTATTGGTGCCGGTAAGCTCCTCGATTTGAAGGTCAACCTCATAGCGGGAATTGGATGTTGAATCTGTATGAATTGAATCCTCAACGCTTGAAGCAGAATCAGTTTCACTATCCTGCGCAAACAAGACTCCGTTTGCAAAAACGGATATAGCCAAAATCAGAAATGATAATCGACAACTCATCAAATCCACTTCCGCCGCTTACGGGATCATCCATTGCTATATCATTTCTACACAATAATAGCCGTTTGACTCAATTAATTTCATAAAAAAAGCTCCGCAGTATAATTGCGGAGCAATTCTTGATAAGATTCTTTCCTGATAAAATCAAGAATCTTTAGAGAGGAGTGGACCATGAGTTCAGCGTGGCATTCTGAACCGAAATCCACTTCTTCATAAGTATGCCTATAATCTCCCGTGTCTCCCTGGAAACTTCCTTAAGCTCATAGCCGGTCTCATACATTTTCGTATTTTCGTTCATCCGGCACCATTTGCTGACCGCATCAAATGTAATATAATCGCGGCCCTGCACTTTTTCCGGCAGGTCCATACGGCAGTATAGGATTTGGGAGGTCTCAATCGGTCCCTCAGATACCAGCATCATTCCGCACATCGACATATTCAGCAGGCGGCCAATGAAATTCCCATGGTTCCTGTCGTAGACTAGAAAATAATCATTGGGAATTCTGCGGACATTTTTTCTTTTCTCTTCCATATAAACAACCCCTGATGAATGCGGTTCAGCTTAAAGGCTGCTTTGTTTGAGCATCTTCTGTAAGCGTTTTTCCGCTCTGTTCATTCTTTAGATTTCTCAACTCGGAACTTAACCTCTCGATCTTCTCCAGATAGGTTTCGATCTTCCGCGATTTCATCTTGGTGGTAGTGCGGACCAGAAGAGCCAGAGAGATCAACATAAAGAGAACTGAATTAACACGACGGAATATCTCCCCATAGTTGAAGAGACTGTCCAGAAACGCGGTAATTCCCAGCACAAAAAGAATTACGCACCATACGAGCATTTTTACCCCTTAGCGACGGTTATGGTTATATTTAAGGTGTCGGAAGTCTAATTTTAGAGTTTAGAAAGCAATGAAATTTCCTTTAATTTTTTCTCGATTTCGTATTAGTGGTAAATCTTTAATTTCACTTGCCAGACAAAATATATTGCTTACTTTGAGCTATATTTTGATTCCATAATTGACTATACTGGTAAGAGATCGGAGCATATAGATGATATTGATTACCGGGGCCACCGGAAAAATAGGAAGCCGCCTTACGAAAAAGCTTTTGGATGCCGGAGAAAAAGTCCGGGTAGTCTCAAGAGACGAGGAGAAACTGGAGGGCTTTATCGAGCAGGGCGCCGATTCGGCGGTGGGCGATCTTCTGGACAGCGATTTCTGCCGAAGCGCATTTGAGGGATGCAACCGGGCTTTTCTTCTGGTTCAGGGCAGCCCTACCAATGGCAGACATCAAGAGGAAGAGCTCCAAATCGGAAGGAATTATGCCGAAGCGATGAAGGCCGCAGGCCTCAAGCATGCCCTGTTTATAAGCTCTCTGGGAGCGGAAAAAGGCACCGGATCGCCGATTATTGATGTCAAACTGGAGATTGAAAAGGAGCTGAAGGAAACCGGGATTCCCGTTACAGTAATAAGACCCGGAAACTTCATGGAAAATATGTATAATTTCATGGAGACAATTTCCTCGGCCGGCTTCTTTACATATCCTATGGCCGGTAATGTGAGGATGCCTCATGTTTCGGTTGATGATATCGCGGAGGTATCATATAAAGTCCTCAAGCGCGATCCTGAAGGCTGGGAGATAATCGATATGCCCGGGATCGAGTATAGTTTCTTCGATTTTGCCATGGAGATTTCCGAAAACCTGAACAGAATGATAAAGTATATGCGTGTCTCGGATGATCAATTTCGCGAGGTGTTTACCGGATTCGGGATTTCGGATAAATTCTGTGATGATTATCTAGCCATGTTCAGATATTTTGAAAAAGGGGAATTCGATTATAATCCGCAGAGCATGCCAGCCGAGTTCAACTACTCCCCGAAGACACTGGAGGAGTTTGTCCCCGAACTCGTAAAATCAATAAAATAAACAGGTTTCACCGAAAAAATAACAATTCACCGGCAATTGCGACTAATTTTATGAAGATTCCCCTGACCTTTTAGGGGACTTATGAGTATAAAATATGATTGCCAAACGAGGAGTATTGTAGTATAATATTCTTGAAAATGTTATCTTTTTTGGGCGTAAGATATTGAGGGTGAGATATAAAAAGTTAGGGCTGATTCCACTCATCCTGTAAATTCCAAATAAAAAATGGCTTGATAAACTAATCTTTGGAATTATCTTGAGAAAACATATTTTGGGAACTTAAAACTTGGAGGAGTTGTTATTTTAGTCAGAAGTGATTTTCTTCACACTGGCCGAAAGCAACTTAAATATCCGTGAGTAAGTCAGACGATCACAAAAAACAGAGGGAATTTGAAGATACGGCAATGGAGCATACCGATGCTTTATACCGTACCGCCCTCAGAATGACGAAAAATACTAAAGACGCGGAGGATTTGGTACAGGAGACCTTGCTAAAGGCCTTCAGATTTTTTGACAGATTTGAAAAAGGCACGAACATTAAGGCCTGGCTTTTCAAGATCATGATGAACATTTTCATCAATGATTATCGTCAAAAAAGCAAAAAGCCAACCTCCATGTCTTATGAGGATGTAGATGATAATTATCTTTACCACCAGTTGAAGTTTCAGAAATCGGAAGGAGGAGATCCGGAAGGAACTTTATTCTCGAGAATTTTTGACGATGATGTCAAAAAGGCTATCGAGGAGCTTCCTGACGATTTCAGGATAGTGGTGGTACTGGCGTTTTTGGAGGAGTTCTCTTACCAGGAAATTGCAGAAATAGCAGGTCTTCAACTTGGCACCGTCAAGTCCAGGTTGCACAGGGGGCGCAAACTGTTGCAGAAAAGCTTATGGGATTACGCAGTTAGAAATGGTTTTTTGAAAACAAAGAATAAATCTGTGAAGGGTGAAGAACAATGAAATGCCGTCAAGCATTGAAACTACTCTATGATTTCCTTGACAACCAGCTTGATAAAAAGTCAGTTGAAGAAGTGAAAGAGCATCTTTCGGAATGTAAGCATTGCTTTGAAACTTACACTTTCGAGGAACATCTTAACAAATTCATCAAAACAAAATGCTGTGAAAATTCGCCGGAGCAGCAAAGCGCGGTGGATCGTCTTAAACAGCAAGTTCAGCATCGCATCAACCAGCTCGATGAAGAGACTGAAGAGAGACCTGATGAAGCAGGGGGAAGCTCAAATCGTTTTTTTCTCTTTAGGCGGCCGGTTTTCGCTGTGGGATTCTTTGCGATTATTGCCGTGGTAGCATTCGCTTTCTACATAAGCGATGCCTCACAAACTGCATGGGCGGATGACTTCATAAAGAATCATGACCTGGCCGTCAAAGGCGAAAATCCGTTGGACATTACCACTGATGATCCTAAAATGATCGACTCCTGTCTTTCGGCCAAAATGAATCTTCCCGCAACTATCTTCCTTCGAGATAATGACTGTCATCCAAATGGTGGAAAGATCTCCAATGATAATGATAAGCCGTGCGCTCAGATAGTTTATGATGTTCACGGTCATCAGATCTCTATCTTTGTCATGGAGCTCGATGATTTCAGCAAACCCGGGGGAATCGAGAAGGTTCCCAGCCAGAAGCATACCTACCATTACCAGATAAACGATCACAGACTGCTTTTGTGGAATTGCAGCAAATACTGGTACATTGCCACAAGCAACGCTGATGATGATTTGATGCTCGACTTTCGATCACATTTTGCCAACTAATTAATTTGGATTTGACAAAAAGGGGCTAAATGCGCTGGCAATTCGTGCATATAAATGTGCCGCGCTGTGCCACGACTATCCGCTTTATTTTTCTTTTACCACAAAGACTGCAAACTCTTCCCGCATTATTGTATGCCACAAGATAATTCTGATTTCGTCCCGGCTCGGAGTTTACTCCCGAGAAGGAATCGAACGTTGTACCCATATTCTCAATCGAGAATCTTAGAATTTTCTGCATATGAACATGCATCTCTCTGAGTTTGCGGGGAGCAATTTTCGAGGACAGCTTTTTCGGATGAACTTTGCTCCGATGTAATATCTCGTCTACATAGATATTCCCCAATCCCGCGATTACAGACTGATCCAGCAGAAGCGGCTTAATCATGCGCTGTTTAGATCTTAGCAGCTTGACAAATTCTTCTGAATCGATTTTCAGAGCATCTATACCCAGCTTCATATTTCCGAACCAGGCCTGCTTTTTGTTAGCGGGAACGTAAATAAAATGGCCGAATTTGCGAACATCACGAAAGACCAGGGCTTCGCCATTTGCGCTAAAATTCATTTTAAGATGGTTATGCGGATCGTTTAAAATGTTTTGCGCGCAAAAAAGAAGCTGTCCGGTCATCCGCAAATGCACCATAAATACTGCGCCGTCATCCAGGTTGATGAAAATGTTTTTGCCGACACGGTTAATCGAATCGATTTTCCTGCCCGCGGCTTTTTTTGCAAAACCGCTCAGATTCAATTTGCGCAGGTGCGGAGCTATGTATCCAATATCTTTGATGGTCTTCCCGGCAATACACTCGCGAAGACCTCTGACAACTGTTTCAACTTCCGGTAGTTCAGGCATAATGCACGTAAATACTATAATTATTCATCACGGTCAATTAATTTATAACCTTCATGATTGACTACTCATCGTATTTAGATATATTAGGCGATCTATGAATAAGTTCCTGGAAAAAATCAAGCCCGACCTGAATCCCGAGCAGCTCAAGGCGGTGGTTTACACTGACGGTCCTCTTCTGATACTGGCCGGAGCCGGTTCGGGAAAAACCCGTGTTCTTACGTATAAGGCGGCCCATCTGGTGCGGGAGCTGAATATTCCCGCCTGGCGGATTCTGGCGGTGACATTTACCAATAAGGCCGCCAATGAGATGAAAAACCGCCTTATCGATCTGGTAGGGCCGTCGGCCGACCAGATGTATGTCTCCACATTTCATTCATTCTGCCTGCGGGCGCTGAGACGTTATGCTGACCGTATCGGGTATGAAAAAAGCTTTGGCGTATACGATCAGGACGATTCATTGAATTTGATAAAGCGCTGTATGGATTCGCTGGATATATCCACCAAAACCCATGCACCTCGTGCGGTAGCCGAATATATCAGCCGGGCCAAGGAGATTATGGTCGATCCGGATGAGTACGAAAAGACTGCCGCAGCTTATTTTAATAAAATAGTCTCCAAGGTTTACCGGCTTTACCAGAATCATCTGCGCAAGAGCAATGTTTTCGATTTTGACGATCTGCTTTTCTGGACTGTACGGATACTTCAGCAGCATGAAGATGTGCGCGAGAAGCTGCAGAATCATTTCCAGCACATTCTGGTGGATGAGTATCAGGATACCAATCATGTGCAATTTTTGCTGGTGAAAATTCTGGCAGAAAAATCGCGCAAACTTACCGTTGTGGGCGATGATGACCAGTCGATTTACGGATGGCGCGGAGCGGATATAAAAAACATCCTGGATTTCGAGGCCAGCTTTCCTGATTGCAAAATAATCAAACTGGAACAGAATTACCGTTCCACCAAAATGATTCTCAAAACCGCCTCCGAGGTCGTGAAGCACAACCGTTCCCGCAAAGGCAAGACCCTCTGGACCGACGGCGAGGATGGTGAGCTTATCAAGCTGGTAAAGGTCGACTCCGACCGTAATGAGGCGGAGATGATTTGCGATGATATCGAGAAACTGGTTGCCTCGGGAGATTACAAACGGCGCGATATTGCGATCCTCTACCGCACCAACGCCCAGTCGCGTGCGCTGGAGGAATCGCTTAAAAACCGCTTCATTCCCTATACCATAGTGGGCGGCATCCGTTTCTATCAACGCAAGGAGATCAAGGATATTCTGGCTTATCTTAAAATGCTGGTTAATCCTTACGATATCATCTCCTTCCGGCGAATAATCAATTTCCCCAAACGAGGCATAGGACCGGTAAATGTCGCGCGGATTGAGCAGACTGCCGTAAGCCGCTCAACCTCGCCATTTGAGCTGATTTTGAATTCGGAAGAGATCGATTTTCTCAAAGGAGCGGCACTTAAGGGAATCAGGCAGTTCCGTAAAATCTATGATGAACTGATCACGGCCAAAAGAGAGCGGTCACCGGTGGAGCTGGCGGAGACAACTGCACGTATCACCGGGATTGTGGACAGCCTCGATGAGTACGATCCGGTTGAGGCCGAATCGCGAAAAGAGAATATCGATGAGCTGATCGCGGCTGTGCAGGAATACTGTGATAAAGTCGAGAATGCCACACTTGAGGGCTTTCTGGAGGAGATAGCCTTATATACCGATATCGACGCATGGGACAGCTCGCAGGATGTGGTCACGCTCATGACCCTGCACAGCGCCAAAGGCCTGGAATTTCCAAAAGTATTTATTACCGGACTCGAAGAGGGGCTCTTTCCGCTTTCACGTTGTATCGAAAATCCGGAGGAGCTGGAGGAGGAACGCCGGCTTTTTTATGTTGGTATCACTCGGGCCGAAAAGAACCTGACCTTAAGTTATGCCCAGAGACGGATGCGTTTCGGTGAGATGCTTTCGATCAAATCCCGTTTCATAGATGAACTTCCCGAGGAGTGTATCGATTTCGACGATCAATCATTTGGATTCTCCTCGTCCACAACTTACACAAGCTCCTCATCCGGCGGGAGTGACGAGCCGGTATATTCTGCGCCTAATGACAAGTTTAAAAATCTGCAGGTGGGAAAAAGGATTATCCATCCGACCTGGGGCGAGGGTAAAATCCTTGCCCGTACCGGATCTTCAGATAATACCAAAGTTGAGGTTCGCTTCAAATGGGGTGGCAAGAAGCAGCTGTTTGCGAAGTATGCTAACCTGAAGGTGATTTAATCATCGCTATATGAACCGCCACCGCTTTTAATCGATTCCATAATAGTAGATTCAACACGGTCTTTTACCGGTTTGGAGTTGTTCGGATGAATTTCACTAGCCGCTTCCTCCCTTTCATATTCCCTGAAAGATGACAAGAACCATTCCACCCAGCGGAAGATATCATTTCTTTTTACCTCGGAACGAAGCACGGTCATCATCTTTGCCCGCTCCTCCAAATCCATTTTATAGGCACGGTAAATAGCGTCAGCGGTTTCCTCGCGGTTGTACGGATTGACCATGATAGCGCCCTTGGCAAGCTGTTCAGAAGCCCCGGCAAATTCGCTCAGGATTAGAACGCCGTTATTATCGATGGTGCTGGCACAAAATTCCTTGGCCACCAGATTCATGCCGTCACGCAACGGCGTCAAAAGCCCGATATCGGAGGCGCGATAAAATCCCAGAAGCTCTGTACGGCTGACCGAACGATAAAAATACTGAATTGCCTGCCAACCGAATTCGGAGAATCGGCCGTTGATCCTGCCCACCATCCATTCCAGCGTTTCGCGAATATCCTGGTAGGCCGAGAGATGCGAGCGGCTGGGTACTGCAAGCTGCAGAAGACAGATATTCCCTCGCAAATCAGGATATTTTTCCAGGGCTCGTTCATAAGCCAAAAACCGTTCAGGAATTCCCTTGGTATAATCGAGACGGTCAACCCCCAACATCAGACTTTTGGATTGGCATTTATTTCTGAGAAAGGTTGCTTCTCGTTCAACTTCCTCCACCTGAGCACCATCATTGAATTCCGAGAAATCAATACTGATCGGAAAGTTTCCAACCTTAATCTCCCGGCGTCCATAACGAACGATTGAATGACGATAAAAGGCTTTGATATACAGCTCGGGCATCAACTCCTTGGCAGACCTGCAGAAATTACGTCTGTCGCGTAAGGTCTGAAATCCCACCAGATCATAGTCCAGAAGGCCGCCTATAATATGATCCTTCCAGGGCAGCCTGCGCAAAAGGTCATAGCCGGGAAAAGGCGTGTGCAGGAAGAAGGCGACGGGATGATCGACTTGCATCTGTCGCAGGTAATGAGCCACAAGAATCAGATGGTAGTCGTGAATCCAGATAAGATCACCCGGCTCAGCAACTTCAATGATTTTTTCGGCAAACTTCCGGTTTACGTTCTTATAGAATTCCCAGTGCACCCCCTCGAACATGCATTGCCCCAGCAAATCATGAAAAAGCGGCCAGAGCGCCTCGTTAGAAAATCCGAGGTAATAATTCTGTACCTCTTCCTCATTCAGATCGACTGCCTTTAGATCAAAGGATTTTTCGATATTGTATTTCCGAATCAGCTCCTGCACTTCAGAGGTGAACTCACATCCCGGCCAACCGATCCAGACACCTCCGCTGTTGCGCACTATCGGGGCCAGGGCTGTAACAAGTCCGCCTGCGCCAGGCCTGATTTCCATGCGGGCGCCGCTTGATTTTATGCTGATTGGCAGACGATTCGAGACAACCAAAAGCCTCCTTTTGCTTCTCCTCCATGTTACTTTACTCATTATTGCTTTCCTTTATTAAGCGATAAAACGGTCCATATTTTGTCCGTTATATCTGCATAATGAAGTAAATAATATAAATTTTTAGATCAAAAACCTGCCGCTGTCAATGTTATGTTGGAGGATGACTGTGCATATAGATGTAAGACGGCATTTATATCACTTCCCAAATGCAATATAACCCTTTTATGTATGTAACGCCCCTTAAAAATGTTTGTTCGTGAAAATTTTCTCTTTAGACTTTTCAAGCGATTCGAGATTCATGCCAGCGCTGCAGAAAATGAAGGAGTTCGTCCGGCGGTACAATCCATAAATCAGCCAGAGTAGCTCGCATTTTTTTTCTTACAAGCACACACAGTCCTTTGCCCTGCAAAACTTTGAAAGCATCCTCATCGGTCAGATCGTCCCCCAGATATGCAATTTTGTCTGTCTCACCCAATTGCTTCAGCACGCTTTTCACGGCGTTGCCTTTATCTCGTCCGGCAACTTTTATCTCAATGCCGCCGTCAAAATCCAGAAGTTTTAAATTGAAATCCTGCTGCAGGGGCCTCCATTTACCCGAAACCTTCTTCTTAATCTCTTCTGCGCGGGATTTATCCATTCCCCTCCAATGAAATGCCAGTCCCGCGGGCTTTTCCTCCAAATTCGCATCAAGGCCCTGCTCTTTTGCCCATTCACGCGCTTTTTCAAGCCCTTCGAACTCTTTCTCGGACAAATCCGCCAGCTTGTAGCTGCCGTCGGAAAACAGGCGCTCATTGCCATGCGAGCCCCAGATTTCCGGCTGTATGTCCAGTTTCATGAGGTCGGTGATATCGCTGACTCGGCGTCCGCTTATAATAACCACGTGAGTATGATGAGCATTGAGGATTCGATTGAGAATTTCTCTGACACGGGGGTATGGTACCGCTTCGTCTCTTTTGACCTTAAACGGCGCCAAAGTACCGTCATAATCCAGAAGCAAAATCGGATTTTTGGACTTTTTGAGATCAGAGAAAAAACTGTCTAAATCGAGATGATCGCTCAGTACCTGCATGCAGGGTAATTTATTCTGTTATAAGATAATTGGCAAGTCCTCTTCTGAGACCGAGCATTAAAGTGAGGTATTCCCGCAGATGACGGGTTAGAAGGAAATTCTCCTGCACGAAGCGTTTGCCCGTTTTACCCATGTATTCGAGCTCTTCGGGGTGTCTGAGAAGATAGCGCATGCGCAGGGCTGCGCCCTCCGGCGTATCGACTAAAAATCCGGTATGGTGGTTGTGCACCTGGAGCTTGATACCGCCGACATTGCCGCCGATCACCGGCTTTTCTTTCCATAACGCCTCTGTTACGGTAAGCCCGAAGCCCTCCTGCAGGGATTTCTGCAATACTATCGTGGAGGCCCTTTGCAGGGCATTTATCATTCGATGCGCGTCTCCCGGCAGGTTCAGGATGTGAATCTGCCTGTCGCCGTCAGCCTCTTCCAGAACCTCCTCCAGAACCATCTGGCCCTCAGGATCGTCGGTAGCGCCGCCTCCGGCCAGAATCAGATCGGCGTCGATGGTCTCACGCAGCATATTAAAAGCCTGAATCACTCCAACGGGATCCTTGAAGCGGTCGAAGCGCGATATCTGTGTCAAAACCGGCTTTGAGTTTTCGATGCCATAGGTTTCCATGGCCGCTTTGATCTCGGAATCTTCGAGTTCACGGTTTTTATCGGAAAGCGGATCGATACTGGGTGCAATGATAAACTGCGGATGAGGCAGGCGCTTGGCAAAACTGGGCATGGAGAAAATACTGGCATCGTAATTCACCACCTTCTCTTCCAGATATTTCCAGACCTTCCTGTAGGGCCTGCTGGCATCGATGTGACAGCGCCAAATCCATTTACCCTTGCGGTTGGGGAAATGTTCCAGAAGAGCTGCCGGCTGGGGATCGTGTATAATAACGAAATCAGCATCCTCAAGAGTTCCGCGCAGTTTGTCGGCGGTCTGCCGATTAGTGTCCTCGTAAGCTTCGATCATGGTCTTGGTAAGCGAGGCCGCCTTGCCCTGAAGAGCGTTATGGAATGTCTTGGTGGTGTAATAAAATTCCGGAGGTCCGGAGATTACCTCCCATGAGGCTTTTAGGCCCAGCTCGTTCATCAAGGAAACCAGCCAGTCCAGAATCTCCGCGACTCCCCCGCCAACACGGGTTGAGTTGACATGAACCACCCTTGCACCTTTCAGGTTATCCGCCAACTGCCGCAGGATGGAGATATTTATCTTGCCGACTATCTCTTCATAATCCAGAAGCGACTTAGGCATGCGGTACCTCCGCGCCAATCACATTTTCAATGGATTTCTTGAGCGCCAGACGAAGTTCATGAAGATTCAGGAAGTAAAAGTCTATTTTCGCGAACTCCTCAATCAGCGGCGCATACTCATGATCGAAATCCTGTAAATACACCGTGAAGTCATCGGTGCTCTGCGGGGTTCTGCGGTGTGCCTCGACGAAATGATAGTACAGGCTGCTGTCGCTCATAAAGGGTATATGACGAATGAGATCATCAGGAGAAATGATTTGCTTACCGGTATCGAAGACCACGGTTACCGCACGCATGAACTGAAAATCCTCACCAATTTGCGCCGAGGGAATATAATAGAGTTCGCTCAAGCGTTCATCGATAATCTCCATCATTTTAGCCCTAAGCTCTTCCAGATTATTGAAATCGTAAGGGTTTAAAATTCCAAGCTGTTCAGCGAGTTTTTTATCCCCAATGTTGGTGGAGCACCAGACAGAGAAATCGTTTCGAAATTCGGGATCATCAAAGGTCGGACGAATTACGGTCTCACAGTAATGATGATAAAGGCATTCTATCGGGCAGACTGCAATCCGTTCACGCATCTCACGAATATTAAGGGCCGAGTCCAGGCCTGCCATGCGTGTAATTAAGGTACAGTCCTTAATGCTGAAAACCGAACTATCGTTCATGCAATAAAATCCTATTTTTACTCAAATGCCGGCAATATGTTATCGCATTATACCCCACATATTACTTATCGTAAGGAATTAACAGCACTTTATCGCTGTCAGCGCTCCAAAAGCTGCATATCCCGAAAATCTCCTCCCCTTTTGCGATTATTGCCAATTAGTATAACAATTCAGCCCAATATAGTTCCATAATGTCGGCATGCAAGAGATAATCAAAATATAAGGGAATCAAGGGCAGAATTTGCGCCAATGGCACCTAATAATTTATGCTGATATTCAGCCAGAGTGTGAGATCTTGACGGTCATCATCAAAATCCGGGGTGATATCAACGTCAAAATTCTTGAGATGCGCATCAACGTAAGCATCAAATATGGAATAAAAAACGGTTATCCCCAGAAACCAGATATGCTGATTGCGAAGATCGCGATAACGGTCGTACTGAAGAAACTTATCATATCGGCTGACATCATTGGTATCGCTCGTATACAGGTCTTCGTACGTAGACGTTCTTTCCCAGTAATAGGCCGTTTGATATATCAAAAATGTCTCCAGGCCTGCAATTATACCGGCTTTGATATATTTGTCGTTATACAACTGCCCCCATCCCGGCACCACCAGCGACCGAAGCAAGGCGCCTGTGGGCGAATGCTTTTTGCGCTTCTCTATCACTACGCTGTCCTGGGCCGAAAGTGAGACTGAGGAAGTCAGAATTAATATCCCGAGAAGAACAACTATTAGATATTTTTTCGATATTTTCTTCATTTCATCTGATTATACAATAAAAAATGTGTATAACCTATAAAACAGTGGATTATGCAGAAAAATACAATTCCCTAAATAACTTGACTAAATAATAAGCATAAAGCATATTGCTTTGCTATGTTTTCTGAGACTTTAATAGAACTTCTGAAGAAAGATCCCAAAATCTGCGTACTAACAGGCGCGGGAGTATCCGCCGAATCCGGAGTGCCTACATTCCGGGGAGAGAACGGCATCTGGAAAAAATTCCGGGCCGAGGAGCTGGCCACGGTAGATGCCTTTATGTCGAATCCCGATCTTGTCCTGGCGTGGTATCAGCACAGGCGCGATATTATCGACAACATCGATCCGAATCCCGGACATTATGCCCTGGCAAAGATGGAAGAGCATTTTTCCGACTTTTGCCTGGTCACCCAGAATGTTGACAATTTACACAGGGATGCAGGGTCTGAGTCTGTTCTTGAGGTGCACGGCAACATCATGAAGAATAAGTGCATGAACTGCAATAAGCCAGTCGAGAGGCTCGATTTCAGGGAGGGTGACGAGCTTCCGAAATGTGAATGCGGCGGTATGATCCGTCCCGATGTTGTCTGGTTTGGCGAGATGCTTCCTCAGGATGTTTTCGAGGAAGCCAACCGGAAAGCTTTTCAGTGCGACCTGTTCTTCTCAATCGGCACCTCAGCCATAGTATATCCCGCTGCGGCTCTTCCGATTACGGCCAAACAGCGGGGAGCTTATCTGGTCGAAATAAATGTCACGGAAACAGAGCTTTCCACCCTTGCTGATGAGGTTCTTGTGGGGCCCTCGGGAGAAATTCTTCCCAAACTCTTCACGGCCGCGGGAATCGACGTATAGTACTGAAGACCTATGATCTCAACTCATCGAAAAAATACACAAACTCTGCTCGAGCGTCTGAAGGATTGTGATCTCTGTCCTCGCGAATGCTATGTCGATCGGACTATGGGCGAGCTGGGAGAATGCGGCCAGAGCGACAAAATCAAAATATCCTCGGCCAACCTGCATTTCGGCGAGGAACCGCCTATATCCGGACATAACGGCAGCGGTACGATATTTTTGACCGGCTGTAACCTTAAATGCGTTTACTGCCAGAATTATCCGATCAGTCAGATGCAGAACGGGCGGGAGGTTTCGCCCCTTACGATGGTAGATTCCATGTTAAGGCTTCAGGAATATGGAGCACATAATATCAATTTCGTCACCCCGACTCATTTCAACGCCCAGATTGCCGACGCTATTGTCACGGCCCGGGAACGCGGTCTAAAAATACCGATTGTGTATAATTCCTCGGGATATGACAAAGTTGATGTTTTAAAAGCAATGGAAGGTCTGATTGAAATTTATATGCCGGATATGCGTTACGGTGATGAAAATGCCGCCGAATGTTATTCATCAGCACCGGATTACCCGGAAGTCAACCGTGAGGCCATTGCCGAAATGCACCGTCAGGTCGGCGATCTTGAAATGGATGATAACGATGTTGCCACCCGGGGACTTCTGATTCGACATCTGGTGCTGCCCAACATGCTCTCCGGTTCGGAGGAGATATTCAAGTTTATCTCAGAAAAAATATCCCAGAATACGTATATATCATTGATGTCACAGTATTTCCCGGCCTTCAAAGCCAATGAATATCCGCAGATTTCGAGGCGTATAACAAAGAAGGAGTATGCTATTGCCAAACGGTTAATGGAAAAGTATAATCTAAGCAATGGTTGGTTTCAAGATGAGATTCTTTAAGCTTGCATTATTAATATCTGCCTTAATGCTCCTGGTGTCGGGATGTGTTTATTTCAACACATTTTACCTGGCCAAGAAAAATTTTAACGAAGCCGAGGACAAGCGCGAGAAGATAGGCGCTGAGGAGGCGGTCGGGGGTTCCTCGGGTCAATACCAGACCGCCATAGAAAAATCATTGAAAGTGATAACGGAGCATCCCGACAGCAAGTATGTCGATGACGCGCTCTTTATCATAGGTAAGTCTTACTACCATCTTGGGGATTTTTCCAAAGCGGAGCGCAAATTTCGCGAATTACTGGCGGCCTATCCTGAATCCGATTATTACGACCGCTCTCTTTTCTACCTGGGCAAATGCCGTCTTAAGATGGAGGAATTTATACTGGCCCGTCAGTCTTTCATACAGGTTGATTCTATCACCGACAATGAGAAATGGAAGGCCGAGGCCCAGTATATGATCGGCGAAATCGAATTCAATGAGGGCAATTTCGAGGGGGCCATAAATTATTTCACCAGCTACCTTGAGAAGTTCGCCGATGCCCGAATGGCGCCGAAAGTACAATACAAAATTGGCGAGGCTTTTGATTCACTGGAAAACTATGAGGCCTCCAAAGATGCCTATTTAAAGGTCGACGATTATGATCCGTCCGACAGCCTGTATTTCGAAGCGCAGTTTAATGCCGGGGAATCGTATTATGCCGTCGGGATGATAGACTCAGGATATGCGATATTCGAGGAATTATCCAAAAATGAGAAATATTACAGCTCTGCCGGTTTAATTCGTTTAAAGCTTGCCGAAGCGCTCGAGATTAAAGGCGATCTGGAAGCAGCCATCGAAGAATATGCAAAGATAACGGAGGAATTCCAGAGATCCGATCCGGCCGCAAGGGCTTTTTACAGGATGGGCGAAATCTATATGCTCGAAATGGATGATCTGGAAACCGCCAAGGTTATGTATGATTCATCCAAAGCTACAAACCGTCGTTCAGAAGTCTATCAGCAGGCAGTCGAAAGAAGCGCTAATATCAGCAAACTCTCGCAGTTTCGCCAGGCAGCCTCAGACGAGGATCTGGAGAAGGCTGCTCAGAGCCAGTTCCAACTGGCCGAGCTGTTTGTATTCGAACTGGAAAATCCGGATACCTCTATGCAGGAGTTTCAGGTCGTAATCGACAGCTTTCCAGAGAGCGAATACGCACCCAAGGCACATCTTGCCAGAGGATATATCTACGACAAACATTTCGGAATGACTGACAGTTCAAGGGCTGAATATCGTAAGATCCTTGAAAATTATCCATCCAGCGATGAGGTTGAAGAAGCTGCCAACGAACTGAATATAAATCTGGAAAACACGGACATGGATTATGCCGGACAGAGGTACAAGAAGGCGGAAGAACTGATGTTTTCGGACACCAATGTCGATTCTGCAATGGTAATTTTGCAGAGCATAATCGACGATTTCCCGAATTCCAGATATGCGCCCAAGGCCGCTTATGCCAAGGCCTGGCTTATGGAAAAGCATGTGGTGCCGGAGGAATGGGATCCCGAAGATTCCACCTCGGTGCCCGACTCGACAATTATCATCGCCTATCAGAATGTAGCTGACGAGTTCGCAGGTACTCCTTTCGGTGATTCGGCACTGGTGAAACTTGGCAAAAAGGTAACAGCAAAACCGCGAGTACCGCAGCAACAGCCACAGGATGATTTGCCTCCCGAAGATACCACGCTTGCAGAAGCGGGCGAGGATGATGGAGCCCGCGACGCGGTAATCGTGGGACAGGATACAATTCTGGCCAATGAAATATCAACATTAATCGATACTTTACATGTGGTTGACGGCAAGCCCTTGAAAGAGGGGGATTTTGAATATCCGCCGTCCGCATATTATTCGCGTTTTGAGGGTTATGTGGGTTTTATGGTAAAAATCGACTTCCTCGGCAAACCGACCGATTGGCGACTTTTGCAGCCCTCTGGAATAAAAGAGATTGACGAAGCGGCTGTTGAAGCATTAAGATACACAGAATTTGATGTTGGAGAAATACCCCCGGAGTATATAGACCGATGGCAGTTTTACAGGATAAAGGTGGAGCTTCCGCCCGAGATCAAGGGAAGGCAATGATTTTCAATCCACGCGTGAAAGTTGTGGAAAAAAATCAATTGCTGCCCGATATGTTTCATCTGAAATTTGAAGGCGAGAACCTGGCCTCCCGCGCAGCTCCCGCCAATTTCGTGCAAATCAAGGTATCCAAAGGCCTGGACCCGATATTTCGGCGGCCAATGAGCATACATTACGCCGACGGCAAGACATTCGAGATGATTTTCAGGACAATCGGCAAGGGCACGCAAATCCTTTCGAAGGCGGAGCCGGGAAAGGAATTCGACTGCATAGGGCCGCTCGGCAACAGCTTCAGGCTTCCGGAAAATAGCGAAAAGGCCGTCATGGTCGCAGGAGGTGTGGGATTTCCTCCACTCTACTTTTTCAGCCGATATTTGATCGAAAAGCACAACTTCCCAAAGGAAAACATAATTTTTCTTTTCGGGATGAAGACTATTGCCGAAAAGCCAATGGCGGCGGATGTCCTCAGCCTCGGTATTCCGGTTGAGTTTTCCACCGATGACGGCAGTTATGGATTTCATGGATTTGTCACCGATCTCTTTGAAACTCATTTTGCCAAAAACCTGCGTAAGGAAAAAATCAGGATTTATTCCTGCGGCCCGAATCCGATGATGAAGCGTCTGAGCCAGATCGCCCTGAGCTTCAAGCTGCCCTGCCAGCTCTCTCTGGAAGGTGCTATGCCCTGCGGCGTGGGTACCTGCCTCGGATGCGCGGTCAAAAAGCGCGGTGAGAACGATTATTACCGGGTCTGCCAGGACGGGCCGGTATTTAACGCCGAAGAGGTGGAATTATGAGCATCGCCAACCTTTCCATGGAAATATGCGGGATCGAATTCCGAAATCCGATCCTGACCGCCTCGGGCACATTCGGCTACGGCGAGGAATTCGATAAGATCATAGATCTCTCCAAACTGGGCGGGATAGTGACGAAATCAATAACCAAACATCCCCGTCCCGGACATCCCCCGCCGCGAACTCATGAAACCTCGGCGGGCATGCTCAATGCCATCGGCCTCGCCAATGTGGGCGTCGATAAATTCATCGAGGAAAAGATACCGTTTCTCAAGGCTCTGGATACGCGAATTATCGTAAACGTAGCAGGATTCTCGATGGAGGAATACACGTATACCGTAGAACGGCTTAACGATACCGACGGGATCGATATGCTGGAGATTAATATCTCCTGTCCCAATGTCGGGGCTGACGGACTGGAATTCTCCTCCAGCGCAAAAAGAGCTCACGAGCTGACCTCTGAGCTGAAGAAGATATCGCGTTATCCGCTCATGATTAAACTCTCCCCCAATGTGACCAGCATAGCGGAGATTGCCAAA
Source organism: uncultured Ignavibacteria bacterium (assembly GCA_964496505.1). Classification (GTDB taxonomy): domain Bacteria; phylum Zixibacteria; class MSB-5A5; order JAABVY01; family JAABVY01; genus JAABVY01. The sequence continues at coordinate 17,736 of CAZBZV010000044.1, forward strand.
GCCGCTGAGGAAGGCGGCGCGGATTGCCTTTCGCTTATCAATACATTGGTCGGTATGGGTGTCAATCACTGGACCTTCAAGCCGATCTTGACCAACATCACCGGAGGACTGTCCGGCCCCGCAATAAAACCGGTGGCCCTGGCAAAAATCTGGCAGGTTTATAATGCCGTCAAAATTCCGCTTGTCGGAATTGGCGGGATTATGGATCATCTGGATGTTGCCGAATTCATGATAGTGGGAGCCTCACTGGTTCAACTTGGAACGGCAAATTTCGTAAATCCTGACTGCACGGTAAAAGCTGCAGAGGGCCTTGTCGATTATTTAAAGCAAGTGGATATATCTGATATATCGGAATTAATTGGAAAAATGGGTGGTACACATGAAATTCAAGGAAAGAATTTCCCTGCTTGTCAAGGAACGTAAGAGCCTGATCTGTGTCGGTCTCGACACCGATCCGGAAAAGATCCCGGATCATCTCAGGTCGGCGGAAAATCCAGTACTGGAATTCAATAAGCTTATAATCGAGGCTACCTCGGATATATGCGTGGCCTATAAACCGAATGCAGCCTTTTACGAAGCAATGGGCGCAAAGGGCTGGAATACTCTTAAAGCAACTATTAAAGCTGTACCTGATGAGGTCCCGGTAATTGTCGATGCCAAAAGAGGAGACATCGGCAACAGCTCAAAAATGTATGCCAAAGCAGTATTCGAGTATCTTGGAGGAGATGCGGTAACCGTCTCCCCTTACCTGGGTGAGGATTCGCTGGCGCCGTTTTTCGAATATAAGGATAAATTCGCATTTGTTCTGGCCTTGACCTCAAATCCGAGTTCGCAGGATTTTCAGCTTCAGGAGATCGGAGGCAGACCGCTTTATGAAATCGTGGCGGAAAATGTGCAGAAATGGAATAAAAACGACAATCTCGGTCTGGTAGTCGGAGCGTCACATCCTGATAAAATCAAGGAGATGCGCAATATCTCCGGCAATCTGCCGTTCCTGATACCTGGTATAGGTGCCCAGGGAGGCGATCTGGAGGCCTCCGCCAAATTCGGCACCGATAACGGCAAATCGATTGCGCTCATAAATGTCAGCCGTTCAGTTATATATGCTTCCGACGGTGTGGATTTTGCTGAAAGAGCACGCGAGGAAGTGCAGCGTCTAAATCGCCAATTATCCGAATTCGATATATTTAAGTAAAAAACCGTTAATCCTTGACGGAGAAAAATCAGCATCATTGGCTTCGAAGAAACAAAATTCTCCTTTGTTGATCTGGCCGGCAGTAATTGCCTTTCTGTTTGCTTTATCTCCTCTCGCAGACAGCGCCCGCCTATGGGGGATTAACCATCTGAGATTCCTGCCCGCATCCGTGGTAATCATTTTCTTGACCACTACTATCCTATGCTTCATACCTCAGGTATCCGGAGCTATAAACAAAAAATTGAATGAGACTCACACCGGATATGTTAATCTCCCGCGTACTCAGAAAGCTTTGAGGTCGATTCTTATCCTGATTGGCTGCGGCGCGGTATTCTATCTTGTGCGTACCCCTACAGCTTTCCTGGGGGACGGTTATATGCGTGCCACCGAGTTGATGCGCGGATTCGGCCATCTGCCGCTTCAAACCGAACCGTTAACCGCTATCCTGCATTTCGCATTCTACAAGAGCATGGGCACACTCCTCGGGCTTGACGGAATCGCCAGCATCAGCCTCTTCAGCGCTATAGCAGGCGGCATATTTCTTCTGGCTGTCATCAATATCATAAAACCATTGCCGAATATTGAATTTTCTCCCCTGCTGTTTATTGTCGGTCTGGGAGGTATCCAATTCTATTTCGGATATGTCGAAAGCTACGGACTCATGTTCGCTGGGCTGGCAATTTCAATCTGGTATGCTTACAGATATCTTTCCAGAGGAACTCACTTTTTGACGGCTGTAAGTATTTATGCAATTACCTGCCTTGCGCATTTTGCATCTCTTTTCATAATGCCGGCATTTGTAGTATTTATGCTTTATGCTATGAAAGATAAAGGACTGCCGTCATGGAAAAAAGTATTCGGAATAGGCTGGCTGGCGATTGTATTGATTGGATTCGCCTATTTCAATTATTTTTATACGGCTTCATACGGCGTTGAAGAGAGGGAATTACTGATTTCGTTGAGCCCGGATGGATACTGGCTGTTTTCTATAAATCACATCATTGACATACTAAACAGCCTGTTGCTTACTGCCATGCCGGCTCTTATTTTATTGCCTTTTCTGATCAGAAGATCGGCCTGGTCTGGATTTAAGGGCAGAGAGATTCTGTTTACAATTCTCATGCTTCTCGGAGCGGGAGCGTTCTTGCTTCTTTTCAATCCGGAGCTGGGATTTGCACGTGACTGGGATTTGTTTGCAGGTACCGGATTAACGCTCTCCCTCATTGCACTGGCATTGGTATACAAAAACAGGAAATGGATTGCATCACACCGGTCTTATCTTCATACTGCCGCCCTGCTTCCGGTAGTTCTCACCGCTTCATTTATTGCAGTAAATCAAAGCAAGGCCCAGTCGGTTGAACGGTTTGAGTACGTACTCAGCCTTTATGAGGAGCGCAGCGCGCACGGATATGAAGTCCTGGGAAATTATTTTCGAGTCGAACAAAAAGACCGGGATGATATAAGAAAGTCGATTTCATACTATCGCAAAGCATTCGAAGCTAAGGAGAATCCCCGTTATCTGCTCTCTGTTGCGAAAATTTATTATAATCTGATTAAGACTACCACCGATCAGTCCCTGATGCGGCAATTAACAGCAACTCTGGAAAACTATTCCCGGGCCGCGCTTCAACTCGACAGTACCTCAGCCGCAGCCTACAGCTACATTATGCAAGCCCGTAGCGCACGTGGGGAGGTGGATAGCGCAATGCTGCTTACCGATTCGATTCTGAAATACACAAAACCTGAAGACAAACCCGAATTTTGGAGTATGCGGGCACGCATTTTTTTCAGGAACAAAATGCTAGATTCCTGTGCTCAGAACTACCTGCGCGCACTGGAGCTCGATCCGGACATGACCATAATCTACCATCAACTGGGCCGGGTATATATGAATATGGACCAAAATCAAAAGGCGAGAGAATGTTTCAATGAATTTCTGAAAAGAGAACCCGAAAGCGAACTCATACCGCAAACCGAAAATTTCCTGCACGAGCTTGAAAGATGACCAACTTAAAGCATTATGCGACATTTCCATATCTATGGCTGATCCTTTTCGGATTGCTGTTCGTCCTGAGTCCTTTTTTGGGTGATATGCGGTTATGGGGAATAAATCATCTTGGATTCCTGGCCGACTACGGCAAAATCATCTTCATCGCTCTTCTGGTATTATGCTTTATCCCCGGCATAGCTGAAAATATAAACGGTGCGGTAAATTCTGCCCAGAAAAAATACCTCAGGCTCGGCCTCATCAAAAAGATGATGCTCTCGACCTTAATTTTCATCGTTTCATTTCTGGTATTTTATCTCTTGCGCAATGCCACTCATCTTCTGGGGGATGGCCTGCTTCGCGGGGATGAACTCGATTACGGCTTCGGATATCTTCCTCTTTCCACAGAACCCTTGACCTCGATCCTTCACTATTCATTTTATCAAATCGTAAATCCGCTTTTTGGAGTTCAGAATCACGCCAGCATACAGCTCTTCAGTTGTCTTCTGGGAGGCTTATTTATACTTTTGGCGCTCAATATTTTCAAGCCCCCCAAAGACAAGGATTTCTCCCCTCTTCTGGCAGTTTTGGGGATTAGCGGCATCCAGTTCTTCTTTGGATACGTGGAAAGCTATACAATTATATTTATCGGGCTGACTATCTTTATCTGGCTGAGCTTTAAGTATCTCTCAAGCGGTAGAGGATTCGCGGCGGCCTGCATTGTCTATATGATAATTTTTGTCTCGCACTTCTCTACCATATTCACATTGCCAGCATTCCTACTGCTTCTTATTCACGGTCTTCGAAATTCAGAGCTGAAATTATCACAGAGATTAACCGGAATCGTGTCTTTGGTTATAATGGCTGCAGTGTTTATCTACTTCCATTATATCTTCACTCCGGCATTCGGTAATATCGAGGTGAAATTCCTGCTGCCTTTTACGCCAGACGGCTACTGGGTACTCGATCCGGGACATCTTCTTGATATTTTCAATAATTTCCTGATGTCCTCAACTCTGTTCCTGCTGTTACTGCCGGTTATAATTAAATATAAGCTTTGGAATAATATCAGTGTTTCAGCAAAAATATTTGCATTACTTCTGGCAGGCGGCGCTTTGGGACTGCTTCTTCTTCTCGATCCGAAGATCGGCTTTGCGCGAGACTGGGATTTATTCGTACCGGCAGGGGCTGTATTTGTAATGATTGCTATTCATCTCATACGGAAAGCCAAAGATATAAAAGCCGTCCATCGCAAAGCAATCAGTACGGCAGTGTTGCTGCCGCTTCTCTTCTCAGCCTCTTACATAGCAGTCAACCATAACCTTGAAAGCAGCTACCAGCGCTTCGAGTATATCCTTCAATTCCATACCCAGCGCAGCGCGTTCGGATATGAATCGCTGGGCGGTCACTACAAGCGTTTTTATAGAAATAAAGAGGATTTGCAGAGGGCGATAAAAAATTATAAGAAAGCCTTCGATCTTCTGGAGAATCCACGCTATCTGACCAATATAGCATCGGTATATGATGTCTACTTCAATGCCTACACTAACGAGTCTATCAGTAGAATTTTTATAGATTCTATCGAATACTATTCCAAAAAAGCGCTTCAATACAATGATTCACTTGTAAACGCCTATGAATATCTGTCCATGGCGAGTATGTACAGAAACGATTTGAAGCGAGCGATCCAGTATACAGACAAAGTATTAGAATTTATGGATACCGAAGATCAGCCTGAATTCCGATTCAGGCGGGCCGGGATTTTTCTCAGGATGGATGACTATGCTTCGGCAGAAAAGGAGTTTCTGAGAATTCTCGAACTTGAACCTGATTTCGGCCGTGCCTACCTTATGCTGGGCAGCATATATCGAATGGCCGGAGAGCGAGAAAAGGCCATTCAATACTTCAATAAGTATCTTAAGCGTTTTCCGGAGGGAGAATTTAGAGAAGAAGTTGAAAACAATTTGCGAAATCTCCGATACTAAATGTATGGAACAATTCCATTAAATTAAGTATCTATGAAGTAGAAAAAGGATATTTTACACATAAAGTCTATGGATGGTGGAATGCAGATGGTAAAAAGTGAATTAAAATCGAATATAAAAGAGGTCACATTACTGCCGTTAAAGGGCATGGTTGTCTTCCCGTACCTAGTTATGCCGCTGATGATCAGCAACCAGAAATACGCTAAGATGGTTGACGAGGCTCTTCTCGAGGGGAAAACAATCGGCCTGTTCACACAAAAGCCCAACGGCACGGTTGATGAAAATGATGACAATATTTTCAGGATAGGCACCAGCGCCTCGATTTTGAAAATGCTGCGTTTTCCGGATGGCTCGGTACGGTTTCTGGTACAGGGCTTGTCGCGTATCAGACTCCGAAAAATCGTTGCCAGCGATCCATATCTGACCGCTGAGGTCGAGGAGCTGGAAGAGGATACATCATCCGGGGTTAAGCTGGAAGCTCTGACACGCAATGTACATGAAATTCTAAAGAAAGTTACAGAGCTTGCACCATACCTATCGGAAGAAAATTATATCTCAGCTATAAATCAGGAGAATCCCTCCAAGCTCGCCGATTTCGTTGCTTCGAATTTGAACCTCAATGTCGAGCAGAAGCAGGAAATGCTTCAGACAATCGGGGTGCGAGAACGTCTCGAAAAACTCCTCGCTCATCTAAATAAAGAATACGAAGTGCTGGAGCTTTCCAAGAAAATTCAGGCCGAGGCGGCCAGCGAGATGGGCAAGCTTCAGAAGGAATATATCCTCAAGGAACAGCTCAAGGCGATCCAGAAAGAGCTGGGTATGACCGATGAGCGCACCGAGGAGATCAACGAGTTCGAAAATAAAATTCAAGAGGCGCAAATGCCCAAGGTGGCCGAGGAAGCCTCGATGAAAGAGCTCGATCGTCTCTCGAAAATGAATCCGTCATCGGCGGAGTATACGGTCTCGCGTTCATATCTCGACTGGATGGTCTCGCTTCCCTGGCAGAAGGAAAGCGAAGACAAACTCGATATCGAACCGGCCAGAAAGATTCTGGATCAGGACCATTACGATCTGGAAAAGGTCAAGGAGCGGATTCTGGAATATCTGGCGGTACGCAAGCTCAAGACCGATCTTAAGGGTCCCATCCTCTGCTTTGTGGGTCCTCCCGGTGTCGGTAAGACTTCCCTGGGACGGTCGATTGCACGCGCACTGGGCCGAAAGTTCGAGCGGATTTCGCTGGGCGGCATGCATGACGAGGCCGAGATCAGGGGACATAGAAGAACCTATATCGGCTCACTGCCCGGTCGAATTATTCTAGGATTGAAACGTGCCGGCACGAAAAATCCGGTCTTTATGCTGGATGAGATCGACAAGGTCGGCAAGGATTTCCGAGGCGATCCGGCCAGCGCTCTTCTGGAGGTGCTTGATCCCGAACAGAACGACACATTCTCGGATCACTATCTGGATGTGCCTTTCGATCTTTCCAAGGTGATGTTTATCACCACCGCCAATATGCTCGATACGATTCCGGATGTTCTTCTGGACCGTATGGAAGTCATCCGTATTCCGGGCTATACCGATCTGGAAAAAGTGCAGATTGCCAAGAAATTTCTGATTCCGCGTGAACTCAATGAGCACGGTTTGAAGAAAAAGGATCTGAGTTTCACATCAAAAGCACTGCGAAATATTATAAATTACTATACACGCGAATCGGGCCTCAGAAATCTCGATCGTGAGCTTGCCACTGTCTGCCGTAAAGTCGCCAAGGATGTGGCTATGGGCAAGAAAGGCAAAGTTAATGTCAAGCCGGAGGATGTCCAGAAATATCTGGGCGCTCCCAAATTCGTGCGTGAGCTTGCCGAACGTGTGGCCCGTGTGGGCGTAGCTCCCGGGCTGGCATGGACTCCTACCGGCGGTGATGTGCTCTTTATTGAGGCTACCAAGATGAAGGGCAAGGGCAACCTGTCGCTGACCGGACATCTGGGCGATGTTATGAAGGAGTCGGTGCAGGCGGCCTATTCGTATATCCGCACGATTGCAAAGAAGCTCGATCTGGATGAGTCCGTATTTGAAAATGTCGATGTGCATGTGCATGTACCCTCGGGTGCGGTGCCTAAGGATGGTCCCTCGGCGGGAATCGTGATGGCCTCGGCTATCGCCTCTCTCTTTACCGGACGCCCGGTAAAACCAAGGATCGCCATGACCGGCGAGATCACATTGCGCGGCATGCTTCTGCCGATCGGCGGGCTGAAGGAAAAATCGCTGGGGGCTTACAGGGCGGGTATCAAGACGATTATTCTTCCCGAGGCAAACAAAAAAGATATTGATGATATCCCGGATGAACTCAAGAAAAAGCTGACCTACAAATTTGTCAAAACCATAGACGAAGCCATCAAGCTCATCTTAGAACCCGCCAAAAAGAAGAAGAGCAAGAAAAAGAAATAGATTTCGTGGCCCCAATCTTCAGATCGGGTTGATTATAGGGTCGTGAGCGGCGTATGTCCCCGTGCGCCGCTGAATATTGATTTATGAGCGCCCAAATCTTCAGATTGAGCTTGAAAACATATATATTCTTCCAAGTAGAGAGCCTGTTGATAAACCCTGAAGGCATCTATATTCGTCATCGAGAGGAGCGAAGCGACGTGGCGATCTCCACGCGGAGATTCCCACGGTCGTCCTCGCCTTCGGCGGGACTCTCTCGGAATGACGTGTATCGAATCTTATTTCTAAATTATAGATTTTTCACTAACCTTGAAGCTTGGGACATTCGAAATCTATTGCAGAAAAAAAACCGGGCCAAATTGATTTGACCCGGCCATCCAATCCATTTATCTCAATTTATTCTTCGTATCCTGGTATCATCAAGCGGGGATTTTTATCCTTCCTGAATCCCAGCAGATAATCCGCCTGCATCAGTTTCTGAATTTCGCGAGTGCCCTCATAAATCGCAGCACCCTTGGAATTGCGGAAGAACCTTTCCACAGGGTACTCATCGGAGAAACCATAAGCGCCGTGTACCTGCACCGCATTGTAAGCGGCCTTCTCGGCCTGGTCGGTACAAAACCATTTTGCCATAGCGGTCTCGCGGGTATTGCGCACGCCCTTGTTCTTGAGCCATCCGGCCTTCCACCACAAAAGCCTTCCGGCCTGATAACCGTATTCCATCTCCGCCAGCATTTCCTTCACAAGTTGATGCTGGCTGATTTCGGATTGAAAAGTCTTACGTGTCTGGCAGTACTCCACCGAAGCATCTATACAGGCTTTTATAAGGCCGGTCGAACCTGCCGCCACCGTGTATCGCCCGCCGTCAAGACAGGTCATGGCGATCTTGAAGCCCTCATCCGGCTCGCCCACCATGTTTTCTTTCGGGACCTTAACATCCTGCATCGCAATCCAGCCGGTATTACCGGCACGTACTCCCAGCTTGCCGTGAATCGAGCCGGTGGTCACGCCCTCGAATTCCTTCTCCACGATAAAACAGGAGATTCCCGAATGGTCGCGCTTTGCTTTTTTGTCGCGGTCGGTCCAGGCAAAGATGAGGAAGTTATCAGCCACATCGGCCAGCGAAATCCACATCTTCTCACCGTTTAAAATATAATGATCGCCGTCCTTATCAGCGGTAGTGGCAATTCCAACCGCATCTGTACCGGCCCCCGGCTCGGTCAAGCCGAAAGTTGCAAGCTTTTCCCCTTTGGCCTGCGGAACCAGATATTTCTCCTTCTGCTCCTCGTTCGCCCATCCCAGGAGTGTTATCGAATTCAGGCCGATATGCACGGAAAATATCACCCGTGCCGACGTGTCGGCATATTCCAGCTCCTCGCAAACCAGCCCCAGGCTGATATAATCCATACCCATCCCGCCATACTTCTCCGGAATACACACTCCCAGAAGATCGGCCTCCTTTAAGGTCGGGATCAGGGTCGGATCGAATTTATGTTCACGGTCGAAATCACGTATGGTCGGAGCCACTTTCCGCTCGGCGATTTCACGCGCCACCGACTGCACCATCTTATGATCTTCGGTCAGTTCAAAGTCTATCATCTGTCATCTCCATATTTAAAATCTCGTTTTTTCTATAAACCGATTGAACCTTTCAAGGTTCAGATTAGTATATGTAATAATTGACAATTGAATACTCAAGCTTATATTTGTCAGGCTAATGCCGATGGCATTAATAACATTATGATTTTGCTACCCACCCCCCGGAACATGGGGCTGTGGGCTTTTTGCGTTTGGCTGAAGATATGAAAGAAAAAATTCTCGAAATAATAAAAAATTCTGATTCATACCAGAATGTAATTGAGCTTTCCAATTCCGGCAGCAATAACCTAGAAATATCCGGCCTAGTGGGCGCCGGCAGAAGCTTTTTCCTCTACAACTGGTTCAAAAAGTTTCCCGGCAAATATCTGGTCATCACAAAAAACGAAAAAGAGGCCTTCGCGATCAAAAATGATATCAACGAAATATCTGGCAACGGCCTCGCCTTTCAATTTCCGTGCTGGAATATAAAGCCATACCAATGGAAAACCCCGGCGGCGGAAAATATCGGTGAACGACTGGAGACACTTTTCAATCTCCAGAACAGGGATGACATCATTGTCACCGCTTCTGTCCGTGCAATCCTGGAGCCTACTATTGCTCCCGATGAGCTGTCGGTCAGTTCCCTGCACATGGAAATCAATCAGGAGATGACCCAGGATGATTTGATTTCGCGTCTGACCGAACTTGGATACGAGCGCGATCCTATGGTAGAAGAGGTGGGATCGTTTTCAGTGCGCGGCGGTATAGTCGATATCTTTCCGTACACAACCGAAAACCCGATTCGAATCGAATTCTTCGGGGACTTCATCGAATCGATTAGAACCTTTTCGGTGGCCAACCAGAGATCGATCGGCACTCTGGATAAGATGACGCTCCTCCCCCGCCGCGAGAGCCTGCTTACAATTGCCGAACTCGATAAATATATTGAAAAGCTCCCGCAACGCGATCAGGAAATTCTCTCCGACAAATTCCGCTTCGGAATCGACACGCCCGGCCTGGAATGGGCCACGGCATTTTTTAATGGTAAACGTCCATTTCTTTTCGATTACATAGACTCCGATACGAACCTGTATCTTATGGAACCGGGACTGCTGAAAGCGGAGTCCGAGGATTTAAACGAGATGTTCGCAAACTACTTCGAGCAGGAGCGAGAAAAATACGAGGAGTTACCGGGACCCGACAGAATTTATCTTGAGCCGGAAGATTTCGAGTCGCGGCTCAACGGACATAATCGAATATCCGAAATCTCATTCGGAAAAAGCGCGGAGAATGTCAATTTCGGAATGAATGAGCATCCCGTAATTAATTCTCAAATCAAGCTTCTAAAAAGCAATATAAAGAGCCTTCAGGAACGCCATTACTCGCTCTATCTCGCCTGCGATAATAAAGTACAGAAAGACCGTATGCGCGATATCCTCGAGGAAGATGCCGACTGGATCAGCACCTCGGTTCTGGATATCTCAGAGGGATTTATTTACCCGCAGACGAACCTGGCACTGCTGACCGATCATCAGATATTCACGCGCAAATTCCACCGCTACCGCAAAGCCAAAATCAAAGAGGGTGTGGCGATATCATCCTACACCAATTTGAATGTCGGCGATTATGTTGTGCATGTCGATCATGGTATCGGCAAATACCGTGGCCTGGAGGAGCTTACCATCGAGAACCGCAGACGGGACTGCCTGCTGATTATGTATGATAAGGATGACAAGCTCTATGTACCCATAGAAGAATTTAACCGTGTTCAGAAATACATCGGCAAGGACGGCCGGCCGAAACTAAGCACGCTTCGAGGCACAGCATGGCAGAAAACAAAGGCCAGAACCAAGAAAGCTATCGCCAAAATGGCCGAGGAACTTTTGCGTCTATATGCCAAACGCAAAGCCCGTCCCGGCTTCAAATTCTCTTCCGATTCGACCTGGATGCGTCAACTGGAGGCCTCGTTCCCCTTCGATGAAACCCCGGACCAGCTCGATGCCATCTCCGATATCAAAAAGGATATGGAGGCGGGTAATCCGATGGATCGCCTGATCTGCGGTGATGTCGGCTTCGGAAAGACCGAGGTGGCAATCCGCGCGGCATTCAAGGCTGTCTGCGATGACAAGCAGGTGGCGGTGCTGGTACCGACCACTATTTTGGCCCAGCAGCATCAATCGACCTTCCGCAACCGCCTGGCAGACTTCCCTGTACGTATCGAAATGCTCTCGCGCTTCAAATCCAGAAAAGAACAGCGCGAGATTATCAAGGATTTGGCCGAGGGCAAGGTAGATATTATTATCGGAACTCACCGCCTGCTTTCCAAAGACGTGAATTTCAGGGAGCTCGGACTTCTTGTGGTCGATGAGGAACAGCGCTTCGGTGTTGCCCATAAAGAAAAGATCAAGAAGATGAAAAGCCAGGTTGATGTCCTGACCATGACCGCCACACCGATTCCAAGGACTATGCAGATGTCACTTCTGGGTGCGCGGGACATGTCGGTCATAAACACCTCTCCCAAGGACAGACTGCCGATCAATACAGAGATTTCCGAATTCCATCCTGAGGCGATTCGCAAGGGAATATTAGGCGAGGTGGAAAGAGGCGGACAGGTTTACTTCGTACACAACCGTGTCCAGACAATCCTGTCGATTTACCGTTATCTTTCCAAACTCCTGCCGCATATACGTATAGCTGTCGCGCACGGCCAGATGCCTGAAAAGGAGCTGGAGGAGATAATGCTATCGTTTTTATCCCAGCATTATGATGTTTTGCTCTCCACCAGCATCATTGAATCGGGTCTGGATATCCCCATGGTCAATACCATTATAATAAACCGAGCCGATCATTTCGGTCTGGCGCAGCTCTATCAGTTGCGCGGAAGAGTGGGACGATCCACGCGGCGTGCACAAGCATTGCTCCTGATTCCGCCTTTAAAGCTTCTGACCAATACCGCCAGAAAGCGTCTGAAAGCTCTGGAGCAGCATACCGAACTTGGCTCCGGTTTTCAGCTTGCCATGAAGGATCTGGAAATCCGGGGCGCCGGCAATATGCTGGGACCCCAGCAACACGGCTTCATCGAGGAGGTCGGTTTCGACCTCTATCTAAAACTTCTGAAAGAGGCTGTGGCCGAACTCAAAGGAGAACAGCCGGAGGAAATAACCGAAGTCAAGATGGATGTCGATCTGGAGTTGTATTTCCCGGACGATTATATCCCCTATTCCCAGCAAAAAGTCGAACTCTATCAACGTCTTGCACAGGCAAAGGATTATAAGGAGATCAATGAGCTTAAGCTTGAGGTTATAGACCGCTACGGGCAGATGCCTCAGGAGGCAGAAAACCTCTTTGAAATGGCGGAAGTCAAACTTTTGGCCGGCCGTCTAAAGCTGAGCCGTCTGGCATTCCGTAATAAATTCCTCAAAATCGTTTATTCAAACAGTTACCTTCCCTCCAAAAAGCAGGTCTCGAGTCTGGCCTCGAAACTGTCGGAGCCGATTGAATTCAGCTCCACCGGAGACTTCACAATTACAATTGACTACAGGGATTACGAGGATTCGGACTGGGGCCAAAAGTTCAAATTTAGCTTGCAATTATTGGCTTAGAAACTATCTTTGAAGGTTATTCGGAACAATACACCGGAAAAATTATAAAAACTTCTGAGGTGAGTAGATGAAAAAACTTAGCGCATTAATACTGATTATCTCATTAATTGCTTCGATCTCATGTGGAGGCGGCGACAGAGACACGTCTGACCCGCAATATCATAAGAAGGAAAGAGCTGAAAGCGAAACTATCGCGACAATCGGCGAATCGGAACTGAAAGTATTCCTTCTGGAAGATTTTGATGAAATGTACGCCACCGATTTCGCCTCCGCTGAGGAAGAATACAACGCTAAAAAGGAATATCTGGATTCTTTGATAAATATGTATGTCTTTGTTGAGGCGGCTTATGAGCTGGGTCTTGAAAAGGATCAGGAAATTATCAAGCTTGTCAAGGACAGCCGTCCGGCTTTTATGAGAGACGAGCTCTTCAAGGCCAAAATCCTTCCTTTTATCGACGTTTCCAGGGATGAGATCGAAACCTGGTACGAGAATATGGACGAGGAAGTTAAGATGTCGGTGATCTTTCTGGAGGACAGCACTCGCGCGGATTCGGTCTACAATGCGATCAAAAACGGCGCCGACTTTGCCGGTATGGCACGGAAATATTCTCTGGATGAGGCCAGCGCTGTTGAGGGCGGCGATCTGGGATTTAGAACCTGGGTTAGCCTATCGGAGGAGTTCCAGAACAATGTCTTCAATCTCGAACCGGGTGAGACTGTGCTCTTCAGCGTGCCCGGCGGATGGGATATCGCAACCGTAACCGACAGGCGCGAAGTCGAACGCCAGCCCCTGGAGCAAATAGAGGATATGCTTATTTCCAGAATCCAGGCCGAGAAAAAAGCCAGGGTTCAGAATGAATTCTATGATGAGCTTTTCGAGGAAGCCAACATAAAAATCAACGAGGAAACCGCGGAATTTATATATGATAAGGCGGCCACACTCTATCCCGACGTTATCGGCGGAGTGCCCTTCAGGAAAAACACCTTCAATCCTGATGATCTGGCCGAATACGAGCGCAACATGATTCTGGCCACTTACAACGGCGGCGAGGTCACGCTGGGAGAATACCTCTTGCAGACCGCCCGCTGGAATGACAATCAGCGGCCGCCATTTAATGAAATCGAAAATCTCAAAAAAGCCATCTTTAATTTGAAGCTCATGGATCTGCTTCAGCAGAAGGCTGATGACATGAAGCTGTCGGAAACTGCGGATTACAAGGATGCCGTGCGTTTCTACAAAGATCAGATCATGGCGGCAAAGATGAAGGAACTAATAGTCGAGGAAAAGGGCTTCGTATCCGAGGATGAGGTAGCGGAATACTACCAGGCTCACGCCAATGAATACGTGGTGCCGAAAAAACTGCATGTGAAAGAAATTCTGATCGAAACCGAGGCGGATGCCGAGAAAATTCACGAACGCTTGCAGAATGGCGCAGACTTCGATGAACTGGCGGCCAACACAATTCGTCCCACCGCGCAGAATTCCAACGGCGACCTTGGATTTATTGCAGAGTACAACTTTCCGACTCTGTTCGAACGCGCCAATCAGCTTAAAGCCGGCCAGTTCTCCGAGCCTTTCCCGGTAGGCGACAACTGGTCCATCGTGAAGCTTGTTGCCGTGAGGGATCAGCAGGTTAAGTTGTTTGACGAGGTTGCCACCCAGCTCAAAACAGAGCTTGAAAACAAGAAAAAAGAAACGGCTCTCGAGGAATGGATGACCGAGAACAGAGACCGTTTCGATATCGATGTAAAATACGATTTAATCTGGGAAACAATCGACAAGGAAGAATATGAATAGAGTTTTCAAAATAATCCTCGCACTGATTCTGGTATTATTGATAAGCGCTTCGGCAATCGGCCAAAAGCAAGAACTGGTCGACAAAATAGCCGCGGTTGTGGGCGAGGAGATTATCCTGGTCTCAGAACTCGATTTCCAGTTGCAGATGTTTTTGATGCAGATGGAAAATCCTAACTTGAATCCGGCCGAGGCCGACAGTTTGAGGAAGATTATCCTGCAACAGATGGTTACTGATAAGCTATTGCTGGTAGAGGCTCAAAAGGATACTACTCTGAATATCAAGGAAGAGCAGATCGAGCAGGCATTGCAGCAGAAAATCGAGGAGTTACGTTCGCGCTTTCCGTCCGAGGCCGAGTTCGAGGCTCAGATGAGGCTGGAAGGTCTGAATATTCGCGAATTGAAAGCCAAATTCAGACGCGAGGTTCGTAACCAATTGATCCGTGATCGATATGTACAGCGTTTTATGTCTGATGTCACCGTCACCTCGGCCGAAGTGCGGGAGTTTTATGATAAGTACAGGGATTCGCTTCCCTCTCAGCCGGAGGCGGTCAAATTATCGCATATTCTCCTGAATATCGAGGCCTCCGGAGCCACATTAGACTCCGCGCGGATGAAGGCCGAAAAAGTCAAAAAGCTTCTGGATGAGGGCGGCGACTTTACCACCCTGGCCCAGCTCTATTCCGAGGATCAGGGAACTGCGGCATCGGGTGGCGATCTGGGCTACTTCGAAAAAGGTACTCTCTTCAAGGAATTCGAGGATAAGGTCTTCAGTCTTGAGCCGGGACAGATCTCCGAACCGTTCAAAACACGCCTCGGTTATCACATAATCAAGCTCGAAGATAAACTTCCAGACCGTGTCCATGCCCGGCATATCCTCTTCCGCACCGAACCCTCTCAGCTTGACGAGCAGCGCGTGTTGGCGCTGGCCGACAGTCTTCACAGCGTGCTGACTGGGGGCAATGCCGAATTCACCGAGCTTGTCAAAGAATATTCGGACGACGGAGACACCAAGAAACAGGGGGGAGAACTGGGCTGGTTTGCAGTGGACAAATTAACCCCCGAATTCAAAACCGCTATTGCGGGTCTTGAGATAGGCGAAATCTCCAAACCGACCAAATCCGATTTCGGGTATCATCTGCTCAAGGTGCTCGATCGCCAGGACTCTCGCGCCATGTCTCTGGAAGAGGACTGGGACAGGCTTCGGGAATTTGCCAAAAGACAGAAAAGCGATATTGTTTTGCAGGAATGGCTCGAGGAAGCCAAAGAAAAAATCTACGTTGATATAAGAATAGATGAGAATTGACGATTACCTATCAACTGTGTTCCTGATTAAAAGACGAACTGTAGCCAAAGAATGGATTCAGGGCGGAAAAGTGCGCTTGAATGGCAGCCGCACGAAACCTGCTCATGATATCAATCCAGGCGATCTGATCGATATATACTACAAAAATCACAGAATCACGGTCGAGGTCCTGGAGGTGCCCGGAAAATCTATTCCCAAGGCACAGGCGGAAAATTATTATAAACTTATTGAGGATACAAAAGTATAATATTCCGGAAATACTATCGTATTATTATATGAGCGAGGTGTGTTAACCTAAACTGATTTAAGGAAGGTATTTATAGCAGACTTTTACGAAACAGTCAACGAAGTTCAGACCGAACGCGCAATATTGGTAGGCGTAAAACTCCCCAAAACCATCGACCATGAATTCGATGAATCCCTCAAGGAATTAAGGCTCCTGGCAACCTCTGCCGGGGCAAAAGTCCATAATAT
>CAZBZV010000045.1:0-33139 GCA_964496505.1 uncultured Ignavibacteria bacterium
GATTTTCTTATTGCCAAGATAAACGCCCACGGTGAATTTCTTCATATGGTCGGGGCCTTCGGTCTTTAAAATCTCGTAACGAGGCGATAGAATAGATTTGGCCTGAACCAGTTCCAGAAGCTCGCCTTTATAATTACGTAGGGACTGATCGTTCATTATGTCAACCATATTTTTGAGAAAATGCGCATTTATGAATTTACGGGCGGCGCGGATGCCTGCATCGAGAAATATAGCCCCAATCACCGCCTCCAGGCAGTCAGCAATTATCGAGTTGCGTTCCCTGCCCCCGGCACGCTCCTCTTCCTGGGAGAGCTTAACCGCTTTATTAAGGCCTATAATGCGGGAGATGCGCGCCAATGTATGCACATTTACGAGTATAGCCTTGGTTTTGGTAAGTTCTCCCTCCCCCAGATCGCCAAATTTTCTGAAAAGCGAATCGGCCACTACCATCCCCAGGACAGAGTCGCCCAGAAATTCAAGGCGTTCGTAGGATGGAAAGGGAGCCTTAGGATCTGTTTGTGTATAAGACCTGTGGGAAAGAGCCTCAGCCAGGAGTTCGGGTCGTTTGAATTTGTGTCCGAGCTGTTCCTGAATTTTGTTTAAAGTCCTTTTCTTCAGAAAGTGGGTAGGTATTCGTGAACCAAAGCCAAGAAAACTGAAAGCTGACATCTTTTCATAACACCTGGTTTAACCGATTTTTTTCAGGGCCAGGCTGACATTGTGGCCGCCAAATCCAAAGGAATTACTTATGGCATAATTCACCTCATGATCACGGCCTTTCAGCGCAACATAATCCAAATCGCATTTTTCATCCGGATTATCCAGATTCACCGTGGGATGCAAATAGTTGTCTTCCATCGACAGGCAGACCGTCGCGGTTTCTATAGCCCCTGCCGCGCCAAGCAGATGGCCGATCATGGATTTGGTTGAATTGGCCGGAATCTTATAAGCTCTTTCTCCAAAGACAGTCTTTATTGCCTCTGTCTCGGCAATGTCGCCCAGATCGGTAGAGGTACCGTGAGTATTGATATAATCCACATCATCCGTTGAAATTCCGGCATTTCTAATCGCCGCCTGCATAGCCCTGGCCGCACCCTCACCGCCGGGAGCGGGGGCGGTTATGTGATAAGCATCACAGGATAACCCTGCCCCGAGCAGCTCGGCGTAAATATGCGCACCGCGCTTTTGGG
This sequence comes from uncultured Ignavibacteria bacterium, assembly GCA_964496505.1. Lineage (GTDB taxonomy): Bacteria > Zixibacteria > MSB-5A5 > JAABVY01 > JAABVY01 > JAABVY01. The sequence continues at coordinate 1,191 of CAZBZV010000045.1, forward strand.
CATGTTCGAGGCTTTCCAGTATCAATGTGCAGGCGCCTTCACCGATAACAAAGCCATCGCGTCCCTCATCGAACGGCCGTGAGGCTTTTTCCGGCTCATCATTGCGCGTGGAGATAGCCTTGGCCGCGCAAAAACCAGCATAGGAGGCCGGAGTAACCGCCGCCTCGGCGCCGCCCGCAACCATAAGATCGGCATCACCGGTACGGATCAACTGATATGCATCCGCTATAGCATTGGAAGATGATGCACAGGCCGAAAGGGTAGCATAATTCGGCCCCTTGAGCCCGAATGTCAATGCCACCAGCCCTGCGGTCATATCCGCTATCATCATCGGTATGAAAAATGGCGAGACCCGATTGGGGCCTTTATTCAAAAGCACGCTTATCTGGTTCTCGAAAGTGGCGATTCCGCCCACTCCGGAACCGTAGATAACCCCTATCATCTCACGGTTGATCTTTTCCAGATCAAGATTCGCATCCTCAATAGCAAGTTTGGTTGCGGCTACTGAGAACTGCTGGACGAGGTCACTGCGCCGGGCCACTTTTTTATCCATATAATCGGTGACTTCAAAATCGGGCACCTCTGCGGCGACCTGTGAGGGGTATGGGCTGATATCGAATCTGCTGACCTTGCGTACTCCCGATACCCCGTTTTTAAGAGAATTCCAAAAAATATCTTTACCCGTACCGATAGGCGATACGGGCCCTATCCCGGTTATTACACAACGTTTTAATTCCATTTTACTCCGAACTGTGTGATTCGATGTAACCTATTGCGTCCTTGACAGAGCCGATTTTTTCCGCTTCCTCATCGGGAATTTCCAAACCGAACTCCTCTTCCAGAGCCATCACCAATTCTACAGTATCCAGAGAATCTGCTCCCAGATCATCTACAAAAGTGGCTTCAGGTGTAACCTGCTCAGGATTCACTCCTAACTGCTCAACAATAATATCCCTGACTCTAGATTCGATTGACATCAAAACCTCCTGTTTTATGACTATTTATTATCTTCACATCAACATTCCGCCGTCAACCTGAATAACCTGACCGGTAACATAGGCGGCCAGGTCTGACGCCAGAAACAGCGCGGCATTGGCAACATCCTCAGGCTTCCCCCCGCGCTTCAGGGGAATTTGCTGCATAAAAGCCTCGATAGCTTTTTCGGGAAGATTGGCGGTCATCTCGGTTTCGATATAACCGGGTGCGATGGCATTAACCGTAATGCCTCGTCCCGCCAGCTCTTTGGCCGAGGATTTGGTCAGCCCCAAAATACCGGCCTTGGAAGATGAATAGTTGCTCTGGCCGGCATTGCCCATCAGACCGACAACCGATGATATATTTATGATCCTGCCCGATTTCTGTTTAACCATGGCCTTTGCTGCAGCCTGTGTCGCCAGAAATGCGCCCTTGAGATTGACATTGAGAACAAAATCCCAGTCCTCTTCTTTCATCCTCAAAAGCAGGGTGTCCTTGGTAACACCGGCATTATTTATCATTATATCGATTGATCCAAAATGTTCGACAGTTTCCTGGATAAGCCCTTTGACCTCGCCGGAATTGGTGACATTGCAGGGAACCGAGATAACCTCGCCCTGCGAAGCAAGCCTTTTCTCGGCCTCCTCCAGCAATTCGCGGCTAATATCGGTCAGCACGATTTTGGCTCCGTTCTTTATGAACTTCTCGGCGATATCGAGTCCGATTCCGCGTCCGGAACCTGTGATTACAGCAACCTTATCCTTCAACATTAAGCCGAAACTGTCTCCTTGAATTTTTTCAGGTCCTCAACCATATCAATATTTCCAATATTCGAACCTCGTGCGGATCTTTTAACAAGACCACTCAAGACCTTGCCGGGACCGATTTCCATAAAGCGATCAACTCCATTTTCAACCATATGATCCACGGATTGTTTCCACAAAACCGGAGAAGTGATCTGCCGGATCAAAAGTTCCCGTAAATAATAAGAATCTTTTTCACCTCTCGCTTCAACATTGGTGACAACCGCGATACGGCCATCCCTAAAATCCATCTTACTGAGCACCGCTTCAACCTCAGCGCGCGCCGGTTCCATGAGCGGTGAGTGAAAGGCTCCGCCCACCTGCAGGGGGATGGCTTTTTTGGCGCCGAAATCTTTGGCTATCTCAATCGCCTTTTCCACCGCCTTGCGTTCGCCCGAGACCGCAACCTGACCGGGCGAATTGAAATTAGCGGGCTGAATTATTCCGGTCTTCGAGGCTTCCTCAAGCAGTTTCTCGAGATTCTCGCCCTCACATCCTATTAGCGCCGCCATAGTTCCCTCAGCCGCATCGCAGGCTGATTGCATGGCACGGCTTCTCTCCCTGACTGCCAGGATAGCATCCTCGAATGACAAGACCCCGGCAAATGCCAAAGCGGAGTATTCGCCCAGCGAATGACCTGCGGCGAACTCAACATCACCGAAATCATCCCCCATCTCGGTCAGCACAGCCAGTGAATGCACCAGAATAGCCGGCTGAGTATAGATGGTTTGGGTGAGTTTCTTAATAGGGCCATTAAACGAGACATCAGCCAAGTCATATCCGAGAATCTTGGAAGCCCTGTCGTATAACCTTTTCACCTCCGGTGAGGAATTATAAAAATCCCTGGCCATGCCCACATACTGGGAGGCCTGTCCCGGAAAAATAAATGCTGTTTTTCCCATAATCCTTTAAAAATTTGGGGTTATTTAATAATTTCAGAACAGTTTGTCAATCCAAAACTGTGATTGAAAACAGGTTGAAATTTCACATTCACAGATTATATATTCAAATAGCGCACTAAAGCAGGCCAGACTCATCCTTCATTGATTGTCACCATCTGACCAGTGAAGCAGCCCAGGTCAATCCTCCCCCGAATGCAACCATCAATACATTATCGCCCTTATTGAGCAAACCTTTTCGATTGGCCTCGTCCAATGCGATTGGAACAGAGGCGGCAGAGGTATTGCCATATTTTTCGATATTGAGAAATACTTTTCGATCTGATATTTTCAGTCTTTTTGCCACACCTTCTATAATTCTAATGTTAGCCTGATGCGGGATAAGCCAGGAAATCTCGTCGGTTCTCACCCCTGCTTTGTCCAGCGCCCTAAGAGCGGCATCACACATCGACCGCACCGCGAGCTTGTATATTTCATTTCCCGACATAATTATATATCTTTCACGCGATTGAATATTATTAGCATTCAGGGGATTTTTCGATCCCCCGGCCGGAATCCACAGAAGCTCGGCCTTACTGCCGTCAGCCCTAAGATAAGAGGACAAAACACCCGAACCATTGGCATCCGCGCCATCATCGGCCTCGACTACGACAGCTCCGGCACCATCCCCGAAAAGCACACAGGTGGAGCGGTCGGAATAATCGGTAACTCGTGAGAGCACCTCGGATCCGATGATCAGAGCCCGCCTGATATTTCCATTTACGATAAAGCCATGGGCAATCGAAAGACCGTGCAAAAAACCGGCACAGGCCGCCACCACGTCAAAGGCGGCGGAATTAGTCGCGCCAAGCTTCTCCTGGACTACTGCTGCTGTTGAAGGAAGATTGTAATCGGGCGTAACTGTTCCGACTATAATCATATCCAGGTCGGCTGCGGAAATAGCAGCCATCTCCATAGCCCGTTTACCCGCATTAAAGCAGAGATCGGAATTGGATTCATTTTCACAGACTACTCTGCGTTCTTTTATACCGGTACGCGTTACGATCCATTCGTCGGATGTATCCACGATTTTTTCGAAGTCTGCATTGGTAAGAACTTTTTCGGGCGTATATGCGCCGGTTCCCCTGATGACAGCATTCATATGAGGACTCACGATTTTACTTTTTCAACAATATTATGCCCGGCAAGTTTTCCGCTGATATGTTCATTTACTTCCTCGTTGACCATCCGTACCGCAACTCTGATTGCATTTTTGATAGCCAACTCGTTGGAGGAACCGTGTGAGATAATCACCACGCCGTTGACGCCCAGAAGCGGCGCTCCGCCGTATTTGGCCGGATCGAACGTGTTCTTCAGGCGCTTCAGGAAAGGCGCAAGCAGATATGCTCCCGCCCGTGAGAACAGGTTGGAGGACACCTGACGCTTCATTTTGGTAAAAAGATAGGTCTTGATAGATTCGCCGAATTTCAGGATAATATTGCCGGCAAAACCGTCAGTGACCACAACATCGCATTTGCCCGTCAGAATATCATTTCCCTCGATATTCCCGATGAAATTCAGCGATGATTTCTCCAGAATTTTATAAGCCCGGAGAGTCGATTCGTTGCCCTTGACCTTTTCCTCACCAATCGAGAGCAGACCCACTGTGGGGCGGTTGAGCCTGTTGATATAGGAAGCGTAGATAGAACCCATGACCGCAAACTGGTACAGATTCTGTGGCGGGGAATCGACATTAGCGCCCACATCGAGAACCACAACGCTCTTTTCCTTGAGCGTGGGAAAGGAACTCGTAATTGCGGGCCGTGACACGCCTTCCAGACGTCCCAGGCTGCGAACCCCGGAGGCCATACATACGCCGGTGTTCCCGGCGGAGACGACCGAGTCGACATCGCCCAGCTTGTGCATACGAAGCGCTACCGCCAACGATGAATCCCGCTTTTTCAGGCCGCGCGAAATCGGCTCATCCATACCAACGATCTCGGTGGCCTGCACAAACTCGATCGGGTAGTCGTCGGTCTTCTTAAACGATCCCCAAATATCTGATAGCAAATCCTTTTTGCCGACAATGTACAGTTTTACACCGTTGCCGACATGGTCTCTGAGATAATCATAAGCTCCCTTAAGAACTACCTCAGGACCCTTATCGCCTCCCATCGCATCTAAAGCAATTCTGACAGTTGTTTTCAAATTCTACCTATTCTGATGTTGGATTATAGATCTCTCTTCCCTTGTAATATCCACAGTGGGGACAAACATGATGGGGAAGCTTCATCTCGCCGCAGTTGTCGCATTCGCCCATAGTTGGGGCGTTAAGCTTCCAGTGAGTGCGCCTTTTGCGCCCTCTGGCTTTGGAATGGCGTCGTTTCGGAAGTGGCATACTTTAACTCCTATCCAAAAGATCTTTGAGCGGCAGCCAGCGCTCATCGATTTTTTCATCTTTGCAAATACATTCTTCGTAGTTCAGGTTCTTTCCGCAATCCGGACAAATTCCCTTGCATTCTTCACGGCACAGCGGTTTTAACTCCAGAGCAAGAATAATCTGGTCACGAATAAGACCGGAAAAATCAAATTCCAGGGTACCTTCGGGAATGAAATGAAAATCCTCAGACTGCTCATCCTCAAGCTGCTCATATTCCCGTTCGGGTACCATAGAAAGGACAAAAACAAGCTCGGACTCAAGGTTTCTATCGAATTGCTCCGCGCATCGGGAACAGAGAGTCCTGACCGGGGCGCTGAACTCCCCGCGAAATATCACCTGATCGTTCGATCTGGTAATATCACCGCAAGCATGAGCGTCACCAATCACTTCGATTCCCTCGTAATCGAGCGAGAACTCATTCGGATTAGCAGCGAATTCCTGCCGGGAAACATCTTCCGGCAAATCCTTTATGTTAAGTACAAAAGCCATAAACTTACTATTTTATAATTTTAGCGATATTAGTCAAGCTATTTGTGCAAACAGGATTACCTAAAAACCCCGCTTTTAGCATTTAATCGCATCTTTTGAGGCTAGCGCATCTGGTGCTTTTACCGTAATTTTCTTTTACCTGAATTAACCTCTCAAACCTAAAAAGGTTCCATATCGTCTACAATCATACGCAAATAAAGATAATCCATTTGCGGGAACCGCTTGACATGCACGATTTCAGGAACAATTTTTCTCGATAAGCTGTATATAGTTTGACGGAATTTTAATTGACATAAATGCGTTGATTTCTATCATATTTATGGAGGTAAGTCAATGAATCGCATAAAAACAGTTCTCTTTCTGACAGTTCTGACGATTTTATTCATCGTGATCGGCGGAGCTCTGGGAGGACGCACCGGTATGTATATCGCGCTGGCATTCGCGGGCGTGATGAATTTTGCCTCCTATTGGTTTTCAGATAAAATTGTCTTGAAAATGTATCGGGCGCAGCCGCTTGATCCCAATTCCAACCACAGGCTGGTACGAATCGTACGCGGTCTAACCGGACGAGCCGGATTGCCCATGCCCAAGGTTTATATCATACCGAAGAATGCTCCCAATGCTTTTGCGACCGGTCGAAATCCAAAGCATGCTGCGGTAGCGGCCACCCAGGGAATTCTGCAGATTCTCGATGATGACGAGCTCGAGGGCGTTATGGCGCACGAGCTTTCGCATGTCAAGCATTACGACATCCTGATCGGCTCAATTGCCGCTACAATTGCCGGCGCAATCTCGATTCTGGCAACCATGGCTCGCTGGGCAGCTATTTTCGGAGGCTACGGCGGAAGCGACAACCGCAATGGCGGCGGTATCTTTGGGCTCCTGGTAATGACAATCGTGGCTCCCCTGATGGCGCTTCTGATACAGACTGCAATTTCCAGATCGCGTGAATTCCTGGCCGACAAGGGCGGGGCTGAGCTGAGCAAAAAGCCGCATGCCCTGGCCTCCGCTCTGGAAAAGCTGCATAATGCCTCCAAACGGGTGCCTATGCAGGCCAATCCGGCCACAGCTCATATGTTTATTGTCAATCCGCTGAGCGGGCGTAATATGATGTCACTCTTTTCCACGCATCCCCCGGTCGAAAAGCGGATTGCCAAACTGAGAGAGATGTCTTATGGATACTGATTCGGACCAACCGCGATTGTCGGCATCGAAAGCTCCCGAAAGGACGGTGCGGACTCGTGGCTAACTGGCCGATCGAACTGGCTGTAATATTTCTCCTGTTGATTCTGGGCGGATTCTTTTCCGCCCTCAAATACTCATTAAGATTTCTCCGCAAATCCGAGCTCGAAACACTGAACAAAGAGGGTAATGAGCGGGCTGAATATCTTCTAAATCTTGTCAACTCCACCCAGGACTTTGGCCTCAGATTTCAAATAATATTGACGCTTTTATTGATTGCCATCGCTTCACTGAGCATAATGTTCTTCTGTGGAGATCTCGCCGCCTTTCTTGAACAAAATCAGAGTATGCTCAACGGTGTTTATTGCGATGGCATTTCCATCGCTATAATTATTCTTCTGGCTGGCTTTCTGAGCATGCTTCTAATCGAGGCGGTGCCGCGGCGCATCGCCGAATACTCTTCGCTCAAAATCGCAATCGGCGCGGCCGGATCGATCCGCTTTATATCCGCTTTGATCTATCTTCCCCTGGCAGTCCTTAACCTGTTTACGAAGCTGATTGTCAAAATCCTGCGGATCAAACCTCCCCCTGCCAGTAACGGCGCTACTGAGGAGATGATTATTGATATGATCGAGGAGGGCGCCCGTACCGGCGATATAGATATGACCGAGCAGGAGCTTATAAAATCGGTCTTCCAGTTTTCTGAGACTACAGTCTCGCATTGTATGACGCCGCGCACAGAAGTTTCCGCCATCAATATATCCTACGACGATGATGAGATTTTGAAGTTTATTCGTGAGGAAGGTTATTCCCGGTACCCGGCATTCAAGGATGACCTGGATCATATCAAGGGTGTGATATACACCCGCGATATTATTGACCTTTTGCAGGACCGCAAGCTGATTATCATCCACGATATCATCCATCCCGCCTATTTTGTGCCCGACTCGAAAAAAATTGCCGAGCTTTTAAAGGATTTCCAGACCAATCAGGTGCATATGGCCATAGTCCTTGATGAGTTCGGGGGCACTGCCGGCATAATCACAATCGAGGACATAATCGAGGAACTGGTGGGCGAGATTCAGGATGAGTTCGATGTCGAGGAGGAGCAGTTCCGGCTTCTGAAAGAGGGATTGGCGGAGGTTCATGCGGGGATGGATGTGGATGATTTCAACGAATCATTCGAATCCAATCTCCCGGAAGATCAGGCCGACACAATCGGTGGTCTGATCTTCACTCATCTGGGCGAACTCCCCGACCGCCGCCAGAAAGTACGCATAAGCGGTGTTGAGTTCACCATCGCAACCCTGCATGGCAACCGCATCGAGAAAGTTCTGGCACGACAGATAGCCGCGCCCGAAAATAAGCATAATGTTTGATTGAAAATTGCAGGTCAAGCCTGGGGTTGCCGATTTGTCGGCCGAAGGGGCTTGACGATGAATTTTGTGCGCGGAGTACCTCCCCATGCGCCGTTTTTTTTGGATTAGTGCACGGCCCTTCAATTGGTCGTGCGCGGCGTACGCCCTCGTGCTCCGCGTTTTTTTTGAGTTAGTGCACAGCCCTTCAATTGGCCGTGCGCGGAGTACGTCCTCGTGCTCCGCGTTTTCTCGTGTGTGCGCGGCGTACCTCCCGGTGCGCCGCGATTGAGGAATTTTGTTTCCCTATGTGGTGAGTTTACATTTAAGAGCAACATAGCAGGATGCCCGGCTAATCCCACATTTTCGGGCTTGTTGAAAAAGTCAAAGATATTTAAATGAGAACCGACACACGTCATTCCGAGGGAATCCCGCCGAAGGCGAGGACGACCGTGGGAATCTCCGCGGTTGCCTCAAGAATAGTCGCGGAGATTGCCACGTCGCTTCGCTCCTCGCAATGACGAATATCGAGGCATTCAGGGTTTATCAACACACCCTTTCATGTGGGGTACCGGTACAAGAAAATAGGCAGGACCACTGGGGTCCTGCCCGCTAATTTTCTTCATTTATATTCAGGAGTGTTGTCCCGAATATCGAAAATGGTTTAATTGGCGCTGGTTATATTTACCGGTACCGGATTGGAAAGCATATCGAGAACCGGCGAGGTCTTCCTTACATGCGCCCACAGTTCCTCTACCTTTTCCGGCGGAGCGTCACAGTCGACATTGTACTTCAGGCTGATATCCTTGTAGCCGGGGCGGACCTTATCTGAAAGTCCCAGGAAACCGTGCATGTCGATCTTGCCCTCGAGATCAAACTCAAGATTCTTCACATTAATACCCTGTGCGGCGGCATTATACGAAAATCCAACCGACAGGCATGATGCCAGCGCCTGCAAAACCGATTCTACCGCATTGGGCGCCTTGTTGGATCCAAGGAGCACCGGCGGTTCATCGCCTTCCATAACAAATTCATTGGTTCTGGAATCGTCTTCCTGGCCCGCGCCGTAGAAGCCTTTAATCGAGGTTTGCGAATACCCGCCTCCGAGCCATTTGGTTGAGGCGCGGAAATTGAACTGCGCCAGCTCCGGATTCTCTTTGATGGCGTTTACGGTTTCCATGAGCTGGTCGACATTGACACCGTTTGGATGGTTTTGCTGTTTTGTAGACATAAAATCACTCCCGTTTTAAATGATTGAAGATTTTCGAAAGAATAGCGGACTAATTCAGTCCTATATTGCTAAAATAATTTAAAGCAGATTTAGTTCCCGCATAAGTCAGTAAAATTCAAAAATAGAGAGGAGCTGCACGTCCAGATTGGGGTATATTGTAGTGGCATGAATAACCTTGAGGGCCTGCCCTGCCAGAGAATCAATCGGTGGGGCGGCCCACATCTTCAGGCAGTGTTGATAAAGTTTCCAAAACAGAAAAAAAACGAGTCACGTCATTCCGAGGAAGTCCCGCCGAAGGCGTGGACTGACGTGGGAATCTCCCCGGTTGCCTCAAGAAGAAACGCGGAGATTGCCACGTCGCTTCGCTCCTCGCGATGACGAATATCCAAGCATTCAGGGTTTATCAACTACCCCCCTTCAGCTTGGGAAGAATTTTGTAGGTCAAGCCCTGAAGGGGCTTGACGGATTCGAGAAATAGATCTTAATACCGGTCGTTCAGTTTCACTGATCGACTCAACCAAAAACCCGTATGTGTAAAGGATGTTATGACACATTGTGTAAAGGATGTCTTGATATATTATGTAAAGTATCTTATGATACTAAACACCCTTCAGGAATTGACCTACTGATATATCGTTAGTCAGCATTTAAGAGCAACACAGCAGGATGCCCGGCCAAATTAACATTTTCATGTGGGGTACCAGTAGCTCTAATATATCAAACTTTTTTCGAAAAAATCTTCATTAAAATCATTTTATTATGTAATATTATCGAAAATGATTGACATTTCTAAGTAGAAAGCGTGATTCTAAGATGGTAAAAGAAATATTTGAAGATAATGAGAGTATAGAAAAGATTAAGACTAGGTTGCCGGAGCTTTTTTTGATCGCTGAGATGGAATGCTCTAGGTCAGGGAGAATAGGGATGCAAGTGGGTTCCTTAAGAGAGCAGATAATAGTTGCCTTCTTACTATATAGGTTTGGTAGAGAAAACGTGGAATATGAAATACCAATAACTGCCCCAGAAGAAGATGTTCGAGTCCATGGGCAACCCATCTCAATTAAAACCATTACTGGGAATTCTTGCAGCGGTATAAAGCTAATATGGACCGTTGATTGGGATAAGGTACACGAATTTGTGGAGAATTACGAACCTCGCTGTCATATTTTGCTCGTTCGCATCAATTGGGAAAATAGTGGGGGTTTCTTTTATATCCCGTTGGATGTACAACAAGATGTTTTTGAGGATTTTGGAAAATATAATTTCATTAAATTGCCAAAAAGGGGCACAAATCCCCGAGGAGTAGAATATTCAAAAGAAGCCCTAAAAAAAATGATACAAGATTCAAGGACAAAAAACATTGATATTTTTTGGAGGCGAACAATAGTTGATATTGATCCGTATAAGCGGTGGGAGGATTTATGGAAGGAGTGACTTGGATTTGAATAATAAAAAAAGAAATGGAACAGCTACAAGTAAGTTTGGTTCGCCCGGTCGCATTAATCATGACTCATCTAAGTTCTATTCTAGTAGATTGTATGAGGGTCTTCCGAAAGAAGAGAAGGTTGAATATCTTGAAACTTCCATCCCAAGCAGAAACATAAATAGGATTTTCTGCAAATCTAGTGAAAAAATGAGTGAATTGCCCGATAATAGTGTACATTTGATGGTTACATCACCCCCTTATAATGTTGGTAAAGATTATGATGATGATTTATCCTTAGATGAATATCGGCAATTTCTGAAGAAAATATGGTTGGAAGTAAAAAGAGTAGTAGTTCCAGGCGGAAGGGTTTGTATAAATGTGGCGAATTTAGGTCGCAAACCATATATCCCATTGCATGTATTTATTATACAGGACATGATGGAATTGTCTTTTCTTATGCGAGGAGAAATAATTTGGAATAAGGCAAATAGCGGTAGTCCTTCCACTGCCTGGGGCAGTTGGCTGTCTGCAAAGAATCCAACTCTTAGAGACTACCATGAATATATCCTTGTCTTCTCTAAATCTTCTTTTTCTAGAGGTAAGGTTTCCAGGGATAGCACAATTTCTAAAGAAGAATTCTTAAGCTATACAAAAAGTGTCTGGACATTTTCAGCCGAATCGGCCAAAAAAGTCGGACATCCTGCGCCCTTTCCTTTAGAACTTCCATATCGCCTTATTCAATTATATACTTTTAAAAATGACATTATTCTTGATCCATTTATGGGAAGTGGTCAATCGGCAATTGCCGCTTTAAAGACCGGAAGAAATTATGTAGGATATGAAATCTCTAAGGAATATGTAGATTTGTCAAACAAAAGAATCAAAGATTTTATAGCGAACCATAATGTCCCAAATTTATTTGAAAAGCAAACGCAATTAGAATAATAGTTAGACCAGCTTTGCATTCCCTTTAAACATCTGCTTAAACAGGAAAGCAATCCGTGCTATTGCATATCGCAGAGGTTCCTACCGCAGAATCTTCGAGATAAACTCTTCGACTTCCGGGACGCCGCCCTGCCAGATTAAGTAGCCGTCGAAGGGTTCGCGTTCGGTGATCTCATCGTTGATCGGTGTCAGCATCATCTTTCTGACCTCCTCACGCTCAGTGGTGTGCGCCAGAACCCATCCCAGCTTGATATAGGCCACCTCGGGCAGCATATTGTCCATCGGCATGATACCGATGTCCAGGAGATCGCGTCCGGTGTCGTAAACATACATCTGCACATAACCCCATAAGGTCTGCACAGTCATGACAACGTTCACGCCCTTCTGCACCGCCTTGCGGATCGGCTCGTACAAAGGCTTGTTCACATGCCCAAGGCCGGTGCCGGCAATCACAATCCCCTTGTAGCCGTTGTCCACCAGCGATTCGATAATATCCGGACGCATGTTGGGGTAGTAGTACACGATCGAAACCATCTCCTCGAAGACAGCATCGATCTTGGGCTTGCGGTTAATGTCGCGGTGCTTGTAATCCTTCTTGATCGGCGTTACTTTCTCCGGCGTAACCATAGCCATAGGGATATCCCCCAGCGTGCGGAAGGTGGAACGGTACGATGAATGCATCTTGCGCACACGCGTGCCCTTGTGCAGAAGGTTATACTGGTCGGAGGTGGGGCCGAACATACATACGGTTACCTCGGCGATATCGGAATGCGCCGCGGTATGACAGGCGCATTGCAGATTGAATGCGGCGTCGGACGAGGGGCGGTCGGACGATCTCTGCGAGCCCACCAGCACAATCGGCACAGGCGAATCCTGTACCATAAACGATAATGCAGCGGCGGTGTGATGCATGGTGTCGGTGCCATGCCCGATGACTATGCCGTCCACGCCGTTCTCGATCTCCTTGCCGATCTGCTTGGCGGTGTACATATACTGCTCCGGACCCATATTCTCGGAAAAGACTCCGTAGAGTTTCTCGGTCTTGAGATTGCATATATCGGCCAGCTCCGGCACCGCGCCGTAAAGCTCACCCGGTGTGAAGGCCGGGATAACCGCGCCGGTACGGTAGTCCAGACGCGAGGCGATAGTTCCGCCGGTACCCAGAAGGGTGACATTGGGTTTGGCCGGATCGCGAGGGAATTCCGACTCGGGGATTTTATAATGCGCTTCCTTGTGGCCGACCTCACGGATATTTTCGATATTCTCGGCTAAGACTCCGACATTGTAGCCGTTGGACATTTTCAGCACCAGATGACGGTCGTCGGCAGTCTCGGATCGGGGCAGGATCACCCCCGCGAAAACTCCCTTGTTGGTTTCAACCTGAACATCGGACCAGACATAAACATTGAAATTCTTCAGAGCGGAAAGCGCCGGGCCACGGTAGCCCTTGTATTTATCATCAGCCATATTTCACCTCGTCAAAAATATTTGCAGTGAAAATATTGAATAAGGCCGGGAAAGTAAAGTGCAGACAAAAAAAATATCCGGATTGGTCCGAGGGCTCGGACAAACCCGGATGAGATGGCAGAAACAAAAGTAAGAGGTCATAATGGCATTTAAGCCATGCTATGCTTTTCTTTCAATTTCAGTATTTATAATCTAAAACCAAAAATCTCCTTAATAGTTCGAATTATTTCCCTTAGATATTTATAAATATAGTAGAGCTATCTAACTTGTCAAGAAAAAAATAATATTTATTTTGTCCTGTTTATATATTCCTCCAGCCAGTTGCCGTTATCTCCCGCATGTTCCTTGGCGAATTCCAGGAATTGCTCGAGGTTGTCGATTGACGATTTATGCAGGATATGCTCGATATTGCAGGCGTCGGTTTCAGCTATACCTTCCTCAACGCCAAGGATATTGTGGAAAAACTCACGAAGCAGCGTATGACGCCTCTCAAGCCGTTTCGCCAGATACATCCCTTCCTCGGTGAGGGTGACATAGCCGGATTTTTCATGCTGAACCAGCCCGGCTTTGCGCAGACGGTCGACCGCCACAGTTACAGTCGGCGAGGCAACATCCCGCAGGCGGGCTATATCCTTGATCCGCGCCACAGGCCTTTTCTTCTGCAAAGCGTAGATCAGCTCAACATATTCCTGCTCGAAAGTCGAGTAGTCTTTGACGTATTTCTGTTCTTCCATAATATCCATAGACAAATTTAAAAATTATATAGCTCTCTATTATACGCTTGTCAAGTGATTTTTGTGGTGATTTTGCGAGGCAATTATTGATTTTGGTTGGTTTTGCCCAGAAGCGCCCATTCTCCCTCGAGCTTAAGGAGTTTAAAGCCTTTGCTATGAAGGAGATGGCGTTTGAGCTGGACCCCCGGATTTCCGCGTATCAGCAGATATTCCATATCGTCGTATTGGCCGGTGTAGCCCATCCTGCTGATCCAGGGTGTATGCGGCGGAAGTATCTCTGTGGGTGCCTTGCGTTTTACGGCCCCGAAGACATAGTCGATCAGGCTGGTGGAGGCAATCCCCTGATTCCAGATAATCCGGTAATTCTGAAAATGGATATATGACGGCAGGCCGCGGTAATACGGATTGGCCGGGAGATATGCCATCGGCTGTGATTCTTCCGTCTGCGGCAGAACTTCCGCCGTGAAAGATTCGTTTTCCTTCTGGAAGCCGTTGAAATATTCGGTCCAGAGGCCGAAATGTATGATGCATATCAGGATAATAGCGATTTTGAGCGGCATCTTTTTTCGCACCAGACGCCAGCGGCTGCCCAGCACCAGCACCGAAATCATGAAAAAGACAGCGATTCTTTGATAAAGCAGGGTCGGATCGTAGCGCACATCTTTGGGCAGAGCGAAAGCGCAGAATAATGCCAGCGCACTGAAGAAGAATATCGAACGCATGCGTCTGTCCTTCATCTGATCCAGAAAGGCCTGCCGTGCGGAAAATATCTGCCACAAGAACGGCGTCATAAGCGCCAATGCAAAGAGAAGTGCAGTGAGATCGCCGTTAACATCCTCGAAAATATAGTAATTATCGAACAGGATGACATTAAAGCGGTTGGCGAATTCGGCCAGATACTGGGTACTGTAATATTTTGATAGATACGAGGTTATCTGGGAAAATCCGTAGCCCTCGGAACGCACGCTGTACCAGCCGATATGCAATGCCAGATAAGGCAGAATTGCCAGGGCGGATAATGATATTTTCTGCAATGACTTACCGCAGTTCAGAATTATCAGTACTCCAAATGCCAGAAGCGCAAACAGGGCCGCGATACCGTGAACGAAGAACAATGCCGGAAACATCAGGCCCAGTATCAGCACCGTTTTAAGGCTGAATTTATGGAATAGATCCAGCATAAAGCCGAGCATGAAAAATATCAACGGCAGAGCCATAGTAAAGCCCACAAATCCCCAGAGGACATTGTAATTGTATAGCATTAAAAAGGATAGAAGCGAGAGCCAGGGATTGCCGCCCGCTTTTCGGATGAGAAACAGCACTGAAAGCGGGAAAAGAATTATATACAGGGCATAGAAAACCTTGTTGCCGAATTCGACCGAGGGAAAGATGTCCAGACTGCATAGAAAGAGGTGAAATGTGTTGGGGCGTAAATTTGGATCGGATTCGAAATATTTTGGGAAATCGTTTTGGCTGTCGTCATAGTTTTTAACGATTGTTGCGGCGGCAAGATGATTGGGGAGATCGACAAAGGGAAGGATTCGAAGCGACAGGAACATGGCCAGGTGAATTGCTATCAGGGCGAGGAACGCAATTATAAAAATCCTGTCCCATTTTTCCAGACGAGAACTCATTTTCTCTCAGGTCTATTCCTAAACCTCTCCAAATTCTCGATAAGCTTGTCGATTTGAGCCCGGCCGTTATAAAAATTGACCGAGATGCGCACCAGATTTTCGCGATAAGATGCGATAATATTATTATCGGCCAGATACTTATAAAGCTCAGCCGGATTTTGGCAGGTGAAGGAAAAAATAGAAGACCTGTGATCTATATCGGTGCTGGAAGCGATTTCGTAAAAATCCTGATCTTTGAGATATTCGATCAGGCGGTCCAAAAGGCCCAGATTGTGTTCATAAATATTTTCGACTCCGAGGGAATTGATTAGCTTGATCGATTCGTGCATGGCATAAATCTGCGGGTACGGCACCGAGCTAAGGCTCAGCCGTTCCACTGATTTGCGAGGCTCCAGGTTATGCCTGAGAAGTTTGGTGAAATCCTGCTTCCAGTCCACACCGAACCATCCGGCGAAGCCCTGTTTAACCTCAAGCTTGGAATACTCGCTTAGATAGAAGAACCCGCATCCCATTGGCGAAAGCAGCCATTTATGCCCGCCCGAGGCCAGAAGATCGATATGACAGCTTTTGACATCAACAGGCACATTGCCCATACCCTGAATAGCGTCAACGATATAGAATATACCGCGATCCTTGCAGATTTCACCCAGCTTTTTGATATCGTTTTTGTAGCCATTGAAAAATTGTATGTAGGATATCGACAGGATTTTGGTCTTTTTGGTGATCGCTTTATCGAAAATATCGATATCGAAATGGCGGTCGGCGGATTTGATGAATTTAACCTCCACCCCCTTATCCCGAAGATTAGTCCAGGGGTAGGTGTTGGCCGGAAATTCGATATCGGAAAGAATTATTTCGTCGCCGGGTTTGAAATCAATCCCGGCGGCGGCCAGATTAAGGCCGTGCGAAGTGTTGTAGGCGAAGCCAATTTGATCGGGATGGGCGTTAATCATTTTGCCCAGTTCGGTCTTGATCTCCCTCCAGTAGTCGAAAACTTTCGGGGTCGGATCGGTAAGACCGCTCCATTGTTCGATCAGTTCCATTATTGCCTGACGCGAGTCTTTGGGCCAGGGGCCGATTGAGGCGGTGTTGAAATAAATCTTTTCGTCAAGTTCGGGAAACTGGCGCATAATGCGCTCTCTGTCTTTTGATGGTAGTAGTTCGTGCATAGTTCTAATAATTCAGGTAATGGGTTATTACCCCAAGCGCAGCGGTCAGCTTGAGGAGATTAAAGAATAACGTTGATACGATCAGGGGTGTGGGCAGCTTAAGACGCAGGCCCAGGCTGGTGGCATAAGGCAGACTGCCCAGAATATAGGCGGCAATTCCCACCGCCACGCCCGATTTATAGCCGGAGAATGGCATAATCGGGTATACCCAGTAGTAGATCAGAGTCGGAAGTATTACAAAAAAGAAAAAATCAGATATGAATTGCAGGAAATAGACTTCGAACCCGCGTCCGGTGCGGCTTTCTTCCGGGATGTGCATGTGCAGTTTCAGAGCGCGTTCGATTACCGCCTGGATAATCGATACTATTACGAGCGGAATGGTACCATAGACCACTGTCAGAATAAAAATCTTAGCCATGTTTTATAACCACCTTTTTTGCTTATACCATTTAGCCGTGGAAGACATACCATCCTCCACCGATATCTTAGCCGACCATCCAAGAATCCGTGCGGCCTTCTCGGGCGAGCAGATCCAGTAGCGTTGTGAGAGTTCTTTTAATTTATCGCGGCTGACCGGCGGAATAGTATTCATGAGGCCGTACATGCTCTCGATAATAAAGGCGATACATTTCGCAATTGGCACCGGGATGGCGATTTTGATCGGTTGACGGTTTATCGTGTCTCCTATAATCTGAATCAGCCTGTCAATGGAATAGAAATCAGGATTGCAGACAAAGAAGGTCTCCCCTGCTGCTATGTCATTCTCCGCGGCGGTGCAGATACATTCCACCAGATCACTGACATGGATAATCGAAACATAGGAGGGATCGATTCCGATTGAGGGATTGATACCGGCCTTGGCCAGCTTAAAGAATTTGTAGACATCAATATCACGCGGACCGTAAACAGCCGGCGGCCTTATAATCGTAAATGGCAGCTCATTTTTATGCTTCAGAACCTCATTTTCGGAGGCCAGCTTGGACTCGCCGTAGAAGGATACCGGCGAAGGTATGTCCGATTCCATCACCGCTTTTTTCTCTTTCGAGGGACCAGCCGCGGCCTGGGAGGAGATATGCACAAATCTTTTCAGATCGGTATTATTTTTCAGGACTGCCTCAACCAGAATTCTCGTTCCCTCAGCATTGACCCTAAAATAGGTCTCCCTGTTCTTTGCTTTAACCAGCCCGGCGGGATGGAAGATGTAATCAACACCCCTTACTGCTTCGGGCAGGGTCCGGGGCTGGGTAATCTCGCCGTAAATTCTCTCAAGATCAAGATGTTCAATGAATTGCAGTTTGGAGGTCTTACGCACCAGAGCCCGCACCGAATACCCTCTCTCCAGAAGCTCTTCACAGAGGTGACTGCCGATAAAGCCGTTGGCTCCGGTCACGAGTGCAATCTGTTTATTATCACCATCTTTCATGGATTTAATTTTCTTGACAAATCTCTTGTGTCAGATTACCCTTTAGACTTTAATTGAAAGAATAAGGAAATGCAAGGAAGCGAACAAGTAAAAATTCGAGACATCTTTGACAAATGCCGTGAATTTACTCGCGCTACCGAGGTCAAGCAGTCGGGCTACTACCCGTATTTTAATCCAATTTCATCGGCAGCAGCCAATACAGTAAAGATCAACGGCAAAGAGCTGATAATGATCGGCTCGAACAATTATCTGGGGCTGACAACACATCCCAAAGTCATCGAAGCCTCCAGAGAAGCGATAAAAAAGTATGGTGTTGGTTGTACCGGTTCGCGCTTTTTGAACGGCACTCTGGATATACATGTGGAGCTGGAGGAGAAGCTGGCCGAATTCTTGAAAAAAGAGGCGGTGCTGGTTTTTTCCACCGGTTTTCAGACTAACCTGGGTACCATATCATGCCTGGTCAACAAGAATGATTTGATTCTAGCCGACCGTTCAGATCACGCCTCGATCGTTGACGGATGCCGTCTGGCATTCGGAAAGACGCTTAAGTATAAGCACAACGATATGGATGATCTGGAACGGATACTGGTCTCACGCAACAACGGAGATCAGGGGATCCTGGTTGTGACTGATGGTGTCTTTTCTATGGAAGGCGATGTTGTTGATCTTCCCAAACTGGCGGAACTGAGAGAAAGGTTCGGTTTTCGGATTTTGGTCGATGATGCTCATTCACTGGGTGTGCTGGGTGAATACGGCGCCGGGACCGCGTCACATTTTGGATTGAGCGATCAGGTTGACCTAACTATGGGTACATTCTCGAAATCGTTCGCCTCTATCGGCGGTGTGATTGCGGCCGATGAGTACGTGATAAATTATATCAAGCATTTCTCGCGTCCTATGATTTTCTCGGCAGCGCTTCCGCCCTCAGCAGTGGCTACCGTGCTGGAATGTCTGAAGATAATCAAGGCCGAACCGGAACGTCGTGAAAGGCTCATGCAGAACGGCAAAAAGATGCGTGACGGGTTCCGTTCCATGGGCTATTGCATCGGTACAACCGAGACTCCGATCGTGCCGGTTTATATCGGCGAGGATATGGCCTGTTTCAAATTTTGGAGAGCCTTGTACGATGCCGGCATCTTTGCAAATGCTATTATTGCACCGGCGGTAACTCCGGGCAATGCTCTGATCAGGACCTCGTACACCTCCACTCATACCGATGAGCAACTCGATTTCGTTCTGGAAACGTTCGAGAAGGTGGGCAAGAAACTCGACCTCATTTAAACAAATCTATGACTTTCGAAAATATATCTATTATAGAAGTCAAGTCCGCCACGGACATGGACAGGTTTATAAAATTCCCGTTCAAACTCTACAAGGATGATGAGAACTGGGTGCCGCCTCTGATTTCCGAGCGGCGGGAATTTTTCGACAAGAACAAAAATCCGTTTTTCCGCTACGCCCGTGTAAAATACTTTCTGGCCGAAAAGGACGGCAAAATCGTGGGCAGAATTGCATCCATTGTAAACTTCAACCACAACGCCTTTCATGAGGACACAGTCGGTTTCTTCGGATTTTTCGAATGTATCGACGATTACCAGGTGGCCAAGGTGCTCTTCCGGGTGGCTTTGATCGAGCTCAAGAAAGAGGGCCTGACCGTTATGCGCGGCCCTACCAATTTCTCTACCAATTATGAACTGGGTTTTATTATCGATGATTTCGATGCTCCCCCGGTCGTGAATATGCCCTACAATCCGAGATATTATATCAGTTTCATGGACCGTTTCGGCTTTCAGAAGTCCAAGGATTTGTATGCTTTCAAGATTACAAAAGAGAACAAGCCCCCGGAGAGAATCGAGAGAATAGTTGAGAAGATCAGGAAGAAAGAAAATGTTCAGGTGCGTACTCTCGATCTGAAAAACTTCGAAAACGAGCTCAAGATAGTCAACAAGATTTACAACAACGCCTGGAGCCGTAACTGGGGTTTTATACCGCTTCCTGACGATGAGTTTTTGCATATCGCCCGGGATATGAAGCAGATTGTCGATCCCGATTTGGTGTTTATTGCCGAGGTTGACGGCAACCCGATCGGTTTTTCCATGGCGCTTCCCAATGTCTATCAGATTCTGCCCTATGCCAAAGGGAAGCTCTTCCCATTCGGGGCTATCAAACTTTTATGGCACACTAAGATCAAAAATAAAATCAATTCGGTGCGCATTATCACAATGGGAATCGAGCACGAGTATCAAAAGCGCGGTATAGACAATATATTTTACCTGGAGACATTCAATCGCGGGTATGAGAAGGGCTATGAGTGGGGTGAGATATCATGGGTGCTTGAGGATAACAAGCTGATGATCCGTGCCGCCGAGCTTCTGGGCGCCGAAAAATACCGCACATATCGTGTCTACGACCTTCCGCTGGGCGCGGAATAATTTTTATACCACAGGGTACCCCACATGAGAATTTGGGTTTAATTCGATCTTTATAAGGGGATAGGCAGAATCACTCCATTAAGCTTCGCTTAATTTCGGATTCTTCCCTACGAATGAGGCTATTTACTCAGAATGTACCTTGCTTTTACATCTTCTCCTTCATAATAAGCCAGTTTGCCGGGAATGCATATTATGACTGTTCCGCTATTGTAGCCAACAACTTCTCTCAATGCAGCCTTTAACGACATTTCCCGCGCATCGAGCTCTTCAAGATCAGAGATAATGTGACATTTATCAGGGGCGCCCTTAGATTTTAATGAATCATATATTTCATCTGCGCCCTTATTTGAAAGCTCGATGATTGAAGCAAACCTGGGATCATAATCCAGGGAGTGGCAGAAACGGTCAGTAAACTTTCTTCTTCCCTTTTTTGAAGATAATTTGGTTATATATCTATCTCGTTTTGAAGGTAATATAAATGCCTTTATGAATTGTTCTTCAGCCTTCTTCATTAGAGCTATTTCCCAATTTTTCTGATTTGGTGTGTTGGTTCATAAATTATAAATATTGTTTATATTTATTGCAAGTTCTATTTAAGGCCTTTCATACTGCGATATCTCAAAAAATTAACATAGCAGATAAATCATAAGATACACCCCGCCTTTGAGGTTGGCAACAAGACTTCTGGGTAGTGGGTCAGTTTCATTTTTTAGCTTCTTTTTCCTCCAATAATTTTACGATATCCTCTATATTCCATAGTTTGTCAGTAATTCCGGCTTCCATAGCGGGAGTTACTTTCAGCGTTCTATGAATCCTGCAAAAGTTATAATACATAAAATGCAGGGCAACCGCATGCTCTAAATTCTCAACTTTTTTAGAAAAGCCGTTTGTTAGCCTTGTGAATCTACGCATGCTCATACGCATAGTTAGATTCTGACGTTCCACGTATGATGTTGAAATATGCTCATTGTCGGGATTGCCCGCGAAAACCTCTCTTCTTGCCCCGATGCATTTGGGCGGGCTGTATCTGGCTTCCCCTTCTTTTTCTTTCCCGTACAGTTTGACAAGAATCCCATAATCGATGGCCGCGCCAAATACCTCGTCAACGGCTTCCAGATAGGCTCTAAGGCCGTCGGTTGTCAACTGCACCCGATTTGATAGGCGGTCTTGAAGATCATACATGAAAGCCCTGGCATGTTCAGCATTTCTTAAACCAAGATACCATGAGACTATGAGCTTAGTATCGGCATCAATAGCCGTCCAAGTCCATACATCGCCAAAGCCGAATTTGCCCTTTTTATCTTCCGGCACGTTTTTTTGTTTAGCATAGCAGAATGACCAAATTTCATCGCACTGTATACGCTTGCAAGTCAGGTTGCGTACATGCTTATTGTGGTATTCAGCGCACACAAGACCGATATCTTTCAAGAGCTTAACAATAGTATTCTTGGAAATACCAGTCATGCGAACGGTTGAACGAATTGAATTTCCCTCAACTAAGGCCGCCAAAGCCTGAACTCTTTTCTGTCTGCTTAACTTATTCATCCTGACTTATTATACTATACCGCTCACGCATTGTCAAGTAAAATATGCTAAAGCGGTCAAGAATTTTGAACTTTATACTTGACCGGGAGTATAATTATACCGATATTAAGAAAGCCGGGGACGGGAATCGAACCCGCATTATCCGACTGGGCGGAACGGTTGTTCTACCGTTAAACTACCCCGGCAATTTTGGTGGAGGTGATCGGAATCGAACCGACAGGGACGGGGTCAAAAGTCCAGCCCTGCAAACCTGCCACCCCCCATATTTTAAATTAAGGCTTAGGTCACTACAACCGATCTAAGCCTTTTGTCTTAAAAGTGCTTATTCCAATGCAAAATCCCTTTGTGCAAGTCTATATTCTGGATTTTGATTTCTGACCCTCTTACTAAATATAGCGGGCCTACTATTCTTTTCCAGCGAATAACTCTTCAAATCAGTTGAGATTTTAGAATCAAAGTACTTTATCTCTCGTCCATATCCCTTGCTCATTAGTTCTTTGGCTAATTCAATTCCGCGCCACCACTTCTCAGGTTCCTGTTGCATTACGTATCGAATTGCATCAACTCTTGAAAGATTACTGGCAAGCTCATTTATCTCTACCTGAGAAGCCTCAGATTTTTCTGAGTGGGTAGAACTGGAATATTTTTCAGCAATTACAATTGCACGTCTTACAATTGTTAATTCCTGTCGAAGCGAGAAAGAGCTATTCAGTCTTATCAGGCTTTTCCTTTTTCCATCGAGCCAATGCGGCTTTTCGTGCAGCCTCTGAACGTTCCTTTTTAGTAAGATTCTTAGCGCGGGCTTTGCCACCTTTTAGGCCGCCTAAGCGTCCCAGGGCAACGGCGGCGGGGTTCTTGCCCTGATCTTCTGGCTTTTCCTCGTCTATAGTCTCTTCTGGTTCTTCTGAGGTCGCTTTATCAACAATCCCCTTAGCCAGTTGACTAATATCCTTCTTTTTTTTCTTACTTGACCGCTTAGGCATATCATATATATACAACTCATTCTATTAAAGTCAAGATTTAATTAGTATAAATAAGTTGTGGAAAATCACATATCTTCTTGAGGAACAACTCTAACGCCTAATAAATATATGCACCCATCATCTCTGGAGTAATAATAGGCAACTTCAACGGTGGGAACTTCAGAAATATCGCTATCATTACTACGCCAAACATAAAGATCAACTGATTCATCAGAATCAACACAATGGAACCGCTCATAATCCATTCCAATCTGCCATTCAGCGCATTCTAATATTTCATCAATCCTGGGATATTTTTCAGATAGCATCTTGCGTTGGCGTTCAAAATTGTTTTCATGAATAAGCTCAGTCAAATTCACTCTTATGCGGCCTCTCTGCGTTTTTTGAGAAGATTAATTGCCCAGTTTTTGCTGGAAGCTGTGATAGGATTTATCTTTGTGCAATGAATAGTAAAATATGGTATGGGTTCCTTCAAATCAGCTAATTCCCATGCCAAATGCTTATGAGAAAGCTCAGACAAGACTGTGGCAGTTGTACCGCACGCAATATCTGCTATTTCCTTAATCAAAGCTATCTGATACCCTTCCAAAAATGATTCATCTATGGAATTGACCGCCACAGGCCTTTTTTGGCTATAATTACCTGGTAATTGGCGATCTTCGATTTTTAGTTCTCCCGAAGCAATTAATTCTTCCCTCGCAGGAACAAGCAATCGAGGCGCAGGACCTCTTTCTAATTTAAAATACTCTGCACCGGTGATAGATTTACCAGCCATCTTAAAGTGAATAAAATCAACAAAGTACAATATTTTATTTAAGTGCGTTGCACCAAAATTAGGCTTATCTTTGCATATATAACTTATATACAAAATAATCTTTTTTAACATTTCAATTTCGTTCGCCATGACCAACACTCCAGTTATATTTTTTGCCCTTGATGTCTAAGAATGATTTGACCAAATACTCTTTAAGAGAATATCAAATGTTGTAAATTGTGTCAATTTAAAAATCTAACCATATTATACATTTCGTCAATCATAAAGTTTGATTTATTTAAAAATAACATTATTTTGCCCCTGTTTTTGCAAAATGAAAATTGGCGGTTTTTCAAACTGACCCACTACCGACTTCTGAAATATAATTCATCCCAGCGCTTACGCGGATGGGGCACCCATGAATCCAGCCTTAAAACCACATACGGGCTTTTTTCTTGTAGTTGCTGTACTTATCGCCGAATGTTTTCGACATCGAGCGTTCCTCGACGGATATGAATATTATCTGCATGCATAGGAAAAACCCAAGCGGCGCTATAAATGCAGTTAGCGATCCCAGAAGCACCGCCTCGCCCAGGAGAATCGCGGTCATACCGAGATACATCGGATGACGGCTGAGTCCAAAGGGGCCGCTGGTAACGATTACGCTCGGCTTCTCGTGCGGTTTGACAGTGGTCTTGAGCTGCTTGAAAATCTGGTCGGCCCAGACCGTGATCCAAGCCCCGAAGATTATAAATGGTATTCCTATCAGGTTTAGTGGAAAGTCGAATATCCTGTCAACCGGCAGCAGAAAATTCAGGGGAAATGCAATTAGCAGAAAGATAAAGAAATATGTTGGCGGCAGCGGTCCTTTCGCTTTCATTTTATTAACCCTGTTATTATTTGTAGGGCAGGACCCCTGTGGTCCTGCCTATTCAAGATTGGCAGGTTCGCAGGGAACCTGCCCTACTATAAAAAGCGTATCCGAATGGCAGATCGGCTTGCCCTTCATCTCCATCAGAAATTCATCCAGCCGTCTCATCCAGTAATCCCTGCGCTTTGTCTTTGATGCAAATTCCTCGAACGGCTCGAAATATTCCTCGTATCTTTTCGGTTCATCCGATTTCTCTATTTCAAATTCGAAATTCAAGCCCTTTTGTTTCAGATAGTCGCTTATGTTATTAATTGGAATATAAGCAAAATGTGAATATCCGGCCTCCTGCTGGACCTCAAGGAAAAACTCCTGGGCTTTAATTGCGTTTCGCTTGGCCCCGTTTCTGGGATCGTTTAAGGGCTCCTCGATCAATATGTGCTTGGATGACAGCCGAATCATCTCATCAATTGCGGTCTGCCATTCTTTAATATGATGAAGCGCATCCTTTTCATAGACAAGATCGAATGCGGCATTATCAAATTTCAAACAGCGACCATCCCCGACCTGGTATTTTATATTTGGTCTGGGATATTCATTCCGGGCCTTTTCGATAGCATCGGGATTTATATCCACGGCAACCACTTGGTCGCAATATTCGGAGATTTCCGATGTGAACGAACCGTCGCGGCATCCAATATCCAGCACGCGGTGAGCTTGGAGTTCTATTATTTTTTCTTTGAGCATTATGTTATTATGTTGTAGGGTATGATCCCTGTGATCATGCCAAAAGTGCCGGCGGCAGGTTCGCAGGGACCCTGCCCTACAAATCTATATTTGACTTTATGCAGTCCCCAGTTTCTTTTTTGTATAGGGTATCAGGCCGCCCTCTTTCATGATTGCCATGATTTCGGGAGCGTAGGCCGGGAAATCGAACTCGCCATAGGGTGACTGGATTTTGCCCTTTTCCAGATCAATCTCAAGTTTGTCGCCCTTCTGGATTTTATCCACTAATTCCGGCTGGACAATCGCTGGCACGCCGTTATTTATCAGGTTTCGGAAATATATACGTGCGAAGGTCTTGGCGATTACCGCCCCCACTCCGGCGAATTTCAGGCATTTGACTGCCTGCTCACGCGAGGAGCCGCATCCGAAATTGGTGCCGCCCACAACGATATCGCCGTCCTCGACAGTTTTGATGAAATCAGGATCGAGGTCCTCCATGGCATGCTGAGCCATCTCCTCGGGATCGGTCACGGTGTAGGTGTATTTGCCGGGAAAGATAACATCGGTATTGATATCATTGCCGTATTTGTAAACTTTGCCATCAATTGCCGCCATAAAAGCATCCTCCTTGGTTAAACCGTTAATATATCAAGAGAACGGTATTGGGGCAAGCTATTTAAGGCAGGGCAAAAGCCGGAACTATAATGGAAAAACATTGTTGAAATCGTCTGTAAAATCGGAAAAAATGCAGGAAAATACGTTTGCATATTTTCTGATTTCGTATATAATGTTGCAGACAAATTTGATATAATCTGGCCCTATCGTCTAGTGGACTAGGACGGGTGGTTCTCAGCCATCAAACCGGGGTTCGATTCCCCGTAGGGCTACCAAACTTATAAGTGCCTGTTAAGAAAAGACTTGACAGGCACTCACTATTCTATCAGGCTCGTAAATCAGGATTTGTCATTTATTATCTTGTTCAGGTCTTCCCAGAATAGCAGTTTGTAGCCATCTTTGGTTTTTACAAGTATAATCAATGCTCCGGATCGATCAAGCATTTGAAATGACTCGGGGGATTCTTGTCTTAGCCTTAAAAGATACGGATCGCCGATATAGTCAGTAAACTGAGTCAACTTGGGCATCGGCATTCTGCGAAAGCTGTGAGCATAATCATCGATAACTATCTGCATCGCTTCATCAGAATAGGAATTGTCGCCGGCAGCATAATTGGCCATTACACCGGCCGCAACAGCATCCCTATAATCCTTTCTATTATATTGATATGAATAGACCAGATTCTTCAGGTTCTCATAATCCTCTTCCTTTGCAAGCCTTTTAAACGTCCTCAGAAAGTCAGGTAGCGTGTTTAGGATCAATGGTTCATTTCCCTCTCGGGTCTCTTTTTTCGCACTCGGCTGTTTTGCGGCATCCTCAGTTGAAAGGCTAAAAGCATACAAGATACCATCCCTGCCCGTCACAATCACCTTGCCATCATAAATGCATGGCGACCCAAGTATACCTTTGCCGCCAAGCGGGTAAGGATACTTATAGGAAAATACCTTTTCCAGGGAATTTTTATCCAGTCCTACCATCTCCCACTTACTGGATATAAGTACAATATTACCCACGACTACCGGGGACGCCTCCCTGTGTCCGACTGTATATGTTCCCATAATCTCGCCTGACTCAGCATCAAGTTTTCGTAATTGACCGCTTGCTGTTGCTGCAAAAATGGACTGGTCGGCATAGGCAGGATCTCCGAGGGTAGCCCCTCCTATTGGCAGTCTCCATATCTCCGTACCTGTATTACAATCCAGACAATAAAATACGCGGCTATTATTTCCAAAATATAGTTTTCCGCCTACTGGAATGGGACATCCGTAAATGTAAAATCTGTCTTTAAAACTCCAGAGAGAGTTGCCATTTTCTATGTTTACCGCTTTAAGAGTTCTGTCCTCGCAGCCGAAATAAGCTGTATTTCCGAATATTGACGGTTCAGATACCATCCTGGCAGGAAGCTTTTTGCTGGCGATTTTTTTGCCGGAGCTGGCATCGACAATATAAAGCATACCATTAACATCGCCAAAAATAAGACGACCACTTACTATTGCCGGCGAAACTTGAACGGAAGCCTCAGTTAGAAATTTCCACTTTATATTGCCATTTTTGCAATCTACCGCCTGAAGACATTTATTACCGCATCCTATATAGAGATTATTGCCTGATATTAAGGGAGTGGAAGTTATTCCCTCGCTTAGTATAGTCTCCCACTCAAGCTCACCTGTTTCAGGGTCAATGGCGCACAAATTACCCTTGTACGACACTGCATATATCTTGCCATGTCCTGCAACCGGAGAGAAAGAGAATACTTCATTTCCCTTAAATTGCCATTTGATACCATTGATCTGAGTTATACTCGCTTCAGGGAAATAACCTGTCCTTTGCATATCAGCACGAAACATTGTTCCTGAATCCCCTGATTTTGAGCCGCCGCATCCGCAAAATAAGATGGTTCCAATAAAACCGAGTAATACGATTGATTTTATTATATTCATTTTATCCTCGCTTATTTACTTTCATAAATTGCACAGAGCTAACTCTTCAGAATTTATTATAATCGGTCATCTTCCATTTGGAATTAATATCAAAGTTGCTGTGCTTGTAGCTCAAAAATCCTTTTTGTGGACTGATAGTAAAGCTGTAATCCACAGGTCCAACAGCGCTGATGCTGAAATGATATATTTTCTCACCTTCCTTGGATTCGATGACTTTTAACCTGCAGGTTGAAGCTTCATAATCTTCGCCCTTTTGAAAGACTGCGCCATCTTCCAGGGGAAGCGAGAATTCCATAACACCCAACTGGGGCACATCCATCAGCTGCAAATAAAATTTGGTGCTGTCATAGGAAATAAACATTACCCTGCCGAAGCTGCATTCATCATTCAAATATTGATCCTCTTCTTTTTCATATCCGCAGAAAAATTCCTGTACGAGTCTTAGCTTTTTCATCCCGGGTTGAGGATATTCAATGTCTTCCACACGTATAGTCCCGCTGCCACTGCATTCATCGGACACACATTCAAATTCCCAGGCATCATCCGGAAAAAACACCAAATCATTTTTGCTGCGTATTTGCGTTCCCAATGATGTTTTTACTCCGGGGGTTGAAGGGAGGAGTCGCATGCCCGGATTTGTATCGATTTGACAGCCCGCAGGTGACGGCCAGTCTATAATCCACGATTGACCCGATTTTATCAGGTTGAAGGTCAGCGTATCGTATTGAGGATGAATGGCATATAGGTTGTCATTTCCTTTTTCCACATAGTCAAGTTGAACTAATACATCGACTGATGCAGTGGAATCATTTTTTTCCTGAGAAAGCGCGAGCCATTTTGTATAGTGGACAATTGAATCGGGCATGATCTTGCGCTTTCGTATGGAATCAACAGCCTGCGCGGTTACGATATCGGCAAATCTTTCCGGCGCAGAATGGAATTGGGACAGGCATTCAGGATATCCTTTTTCCAGCACATTCTGTACGGTAAATGCAGGCTCGGCCGGATCCGCTGCATAGGCTGTCATCCAGATATTATCATAGGCGGCTGATTCTGTACATAAAACAACTATTTCATTTTTGGTATTCCAGCCGAATATCAGTGACTTCCATGCATTATAAAGCCTGGTAATTCCAAAATTAGTGAGATCAGTATTCCAGACAACGTCATGAGTTGTTCGATCAATGGCTCTTATGTTGTTCATGTTATATACAATATAGAAACGATCATCTCCGAACCATAGGTGGCTCGGGTTTTCCACTTCAATCTCCCATTGCATTTCACCCGATTTAACATCGAATGCTGCTACAATTCCCGAGGCTGCGTTCATGTGGTGTGGCATAAGCACATATGCCAAATCTTCCTCAGCATAGACCGAGCCATAAACCGTCATCATATTATCAAATTTATGCTGCCAGATTATCCCACCCTTTGTTCCATCAAATAGGGTCAATGAGGAATCGGCAGTCAATGCAAGAATGTTATCGCCAACCCTTGTATATTCTCCCAATGCAAGCAGGTCTGAATTGTCCGATGGATCGGTAGCGATCGCACGCCGATTAAAATAGATCGGATCGCCTGTTTTCGGATCAAGGGAAAATAACGCTCGCATATTAATGATAAATCTATCGTTGAGAATATCAATCTTGTGTACCGGCAGCTCGAAGAGCTGTTTGTATCCGTCCGGTAGTAATTTCGATAAACTCGATTTGTCTTCCTCGAGTAATTCCCTTTCCCAGAGTTTTTCACCGGTAAGATAATTAAGGCCGACGATTTTGTTGGGCGGAATGAATACTGCCAAAATGTTGCCGATCAATGCCGGACAGGCGCGAATATCGTTCGGCACATATTCCGTTTTTGTCACCTCCTCAAACTGGTCTTTAATATTTCCAATGTTTATTCCAAACTTAGATTTTTTCTTTTCTTTCTTGATTTTCTCGGTAAATGTTTCTTCACGCCTGCCGTCATACTTCCAGATAAGTTCGCCGCTGCGTTCATCGAGAGCATAAAAATAGCCGTCATCGCTTCCGAAAAAGACGAACCCTCTTTCAATCAGGGGCTTTGATGCGATGCTATCTCCCGTTTCGAATCTCCATAAATACATCGCATCATATAAGCGTGCAGCTTCCAGAGTTGTCGGATCGGATGACCGATAAACAATCACTGCTCCATCAGTAGCATAGGTCAGGTAATCCATCGATAGTGATGCTATGGATACATTCAGACCCTCCCAGCTGCTTGTGGGATCAATATATGATGAATGCAGCCCCATAGCCGGCGCCAGGCCGTCAAAATCATTGCATTGCCCGAATGATTTTGCTGTGAAAAGCAGGAAAAAGATAATAAGTACCATAAGCGCCAGATTGAAATTCCTGCCCTGATCCTCTCTGTATTTTCGCTGAATTTGTGTCATCGATTTTTACTCCCCGATTAAAGCAGTTCAAAATTATTGATTTTGCAGAATTTAAATTGCCCTCATGGGCGAGAGTTCTGCCCTTATTACCAGATTGTCTTTGATCGGAATTGATCCAACGCCTTTTTTGCGAGTTGGCTTTCGCATATTCATGACAGCAGGTGCGATTTCATCAAATAGCTTCTCTCCCAGCGGAGCGAATATTACTGTTGCTGATAAAAATATGCCTGTAAGCCAGACACCAAATCCTAGAGGCACTCCGATTATTTTATATAAAGGCCGGATAGCCCTGACTATAAACGGAGAGTTATCGATAGGCCTAAAGTCGAACTCCTCAGCCGGCTCACCCTGGACAAAATGACGAATATACAGACGGCTGTCGGACCAGCGACCGTTTTTCCAGTTGGGAAGTTCCTTGCTGTTCCGCAGATGGAATAGCCAGTGACGGTTCAGTGCATCTTCGATACTGTTTCGAAGGTTTTTTGTCCGGGAAAGTCTCTTTTTCTTCTTGGACTGCCACCAGGACGGTTTGGGAAGATCGACTCGATCGAAAACACCCACTTCAACATTCTTGGAAAACCAGAACCAGCGCGTTGTCAGATATATAAAGATCATCGAAAGCATACTGGTTTTTTTGACTATCCGTGAGAGCTCTGTGGTGCCGCGGTCAGGATCAGCAAGCTGATAACCGGTCTCATCAATAAAGTGCTGTCGCACTTCTTTGAGGAATTTGTTGACTTTGAAGCGTGCCAGGTAATGAAATGCTAATACTATTGGTGATGCGCAAAGAAGGACTATTCCGATAACACCCAGAACTTTGCTGGTTTCAGACAATGCCATAAGAATCAAGCCGACAATCGCCAGCATAAATGCGTGATTCTTTCCGATAGCGATAAAATTATAAAGAAAGCTGTCCTGGAAATTTTTTCCAATGTGGCGATAAAACTGCTTCATTGATTTGACCAGACCGCCATCACCTGAAAAGATATTGAATCTGAAGCCCTGGGGCTTGATATATGTGTGTTCTCCCACATTAGTGCCGTCGTGTAATTCCATCCCCAAGCCATCTGTAAGATAGCGCATTCTTTCCACGGCAGATTTCATTTCCGGATTATCCCTGTCATTTTCATATGCCTTTTCATACATTTCCCGAGCCCGTTCGAAATCATCCTCGGCTTCGCTCAAAAATCCGATTTTGAAGAGCACACGCGGATTATTTGGTTCGGCCTGTCGGGCAGCTTCAAGATAACCCCTGCCTTCTTCCATATCCATGCGGTGGAAGCTGATATATGCCATGCCCAAAAGAGCGTCGGCATCATTGGGATTCTCGTCGAGAATAGACCTGAACCTGTGGATGGCAGTATCTATATCGCCGTTTATTACAGCATTTTTGCCGTCTTCAATTATATCCAGTTTTTCGTTTAGCATTTGTTCCTCCCTGAAAATCCTATTTGAAAGAATCGAAAGTGTATCCCGTCAGAGCCTTGCGTACCGATTACAGGTTTAAATTAAGAGATACTTT